>CAZPEN010000034.1:0-47223 GCA_964585615.1 uncultured Chthoniobacter sp.
TTTGATGAACCGAAATTAGCCGATTTTTGCCACATCTGCGGAACTTGGGCTAAAGGGGAAAATGGGCGCAGTGATTTGCCGCTGAAGATCTCCTCAACGCGACCGTGCTGTTTTCGCGGGATTCAGTGATCGTCCTCACCCGCTGAGCACCAGTTCGGCTCCGGGAGGAAGGCCGGCGGGCATCGGAGACGTTCGACGCTTTGATCGCCCCGAGAAGCTCGTGGCCTACATCGGACTCAATCCCGGTCAGCGCCAAGGCGGAATCAAACCTGGCAGCGAAGAGGGAACGAAATTCGCCAATTCCTCTTACAGAAGGGATTGTTGGGAGGTCTTCCGGGGAGCGTCCAAGCCAAGCTTCCGATAGGCCTTTGGCATGGCTACGCGGCCTTGCGGAGTTCGTTTGAGGAAGCCCTGCATGATCAGATAGGGCTCGTGGACCTCCTCGATGGTCCCTGGTTCTTCTCCGATGGCCACGGCGAGGCTGTTGACTCCCACGGGGCCGCCATCGAAAAGTCCGATCAGCGCCTCAAGGATGCGCTTGTCCATTTCATCAAACCCCTCCTCATCGATTTCCAGCATGGTCAGGGCCTGGGCCGCCACTTCGGCATCAATCCCCCCGTTTGCCCGCACCTGGGCAAAATCCCGGACCCAGCGGAGAAGGTTGTTGGCGATGCGGGGCGTTCCACGGGAACGACGCGCAATTTCCAGTGCCGCATCGCCGCCCACCTCGGTGCCGATCAATCCCGCGCTTCTGGCAATGATGGAAGCCAGGTGCCCGGACGGATAATAGTCCAAGCGGCAGTTCATGCCAAAGCGTGAGCGAAGGGGCTCGCTGATCATTCCGGCACGGGTTGTGGCACCGATCAGGGTGAAATGGGCGAGATTCAGCCGGACACTCCGGGCGCTCGGCCCCTGGTCAATGACGATGTCGAGCTTGAAATCCTCCATGGCCGGATACAAATACTCCTCAATGGCCGGTTGAAGGCGGTGGATCTCGTCGATGAACAAAATCCCCCCCCGCTCGATATTTGTAAGAAGCCCCGCCAGATCCCCGGCTTTCTCGATCATTGGGCCGCTGGTGGTCCGCACTTCGGCTCCCATGGCATTTCCAATGATGTAGGCCAGGGTCGTTTTTCCAAGCCCCGGAGGACCGCTCAAGAGAATGTGCTGGAGCGTGTCGCCCCGCTGGAGGGCTGCATCCACCATCAGTCGGAGGCGGGCCACCGTTTTTTCCTGACCGGAAAACTCCTCAAAAAGAGGCGGGCGCAGGGAAACCTCGAATGCGGCATCAAGCGGCTCCTTCTCCGAAGATTTGGGATCCGGGCGGCTCATGCGATCATCATTTCAAAGGATAAAGGCTTCGCTCTCCCGCGGGAAATATCCGGCCTTGGGGAGTCCTCAGACTTCCGCAAGCACGGGATCAAAAAGGAATGTCATCATCCGGTTCGGATGACACGGGAGGCTGTTGGGAGGGAGCCGGGCGCGAGGGCCGTTGCGGGGGCCGGGATTCCTGATGCCCCCCCCCTTCATAGTCTCCACCGCCACCGGAAGGCCTTCCCCCGAGCAGTTGGAGGTTTTCTCCGACCACTTTCATCCGGCTGCGTTTTTGGCCGGAGGTTTTGTCCTCCCAGGTATCCATGCGCAGGCGGCCTTCGATGTAAAGCGGGCGGCCCTTCTTGGCATACTCTCCGGCAATCTCGGCAAGACGTCCCCAGAGTTCCACGTCCACGTAGGTCGTTTCCTCGCGCTTCTCTCCGGTGTCCAGAGTGTAGTTGCGATTGATGGCCAACGACACATCGGTCACAGCACTCCCTTTCGGGGTGAATTTGACCTCGGGATCACGGGTGACGTTTCCGATCAGGATGACTTTGTTGACGTTGGCCATGGGAAAAGGTGGTTTTTAAGCTGCGACGGCTTTCTTCTTTGCGGGAAGCTGCAGGTAATTTTGCAGGAGCACATCACCGTCCAGTTTCAATTTCTTCTGGAGCTTGTCAATCACGGTGGGGTCGGCTTCGAAAACAAAGTTCACATAGTAGGCATTCTTTGTGTGCTTGGATTCGTACGCCAGTTCGCGTTTTTCGAGCCGCTGGACCTGTTCGATGACGGCGCCTTCGGCGGCGATCACCTTTTCCAGGCGCTCAATGGTCTCTTTTGCGGTGTCTTCTTTTCCCCGGGTGTCCAGGGCCAGCAGTGCTTCGTAACGTTTCATTGGTCTTGTTGTTTTTGGTTGAATTGGTTCATGGCTGCCTCCAAGCCGTGGGCATTGGTGTATTCAAAGGCATCCGCCGCTTTTGTCACGGCATTCTGAAGGGCCGGAAGTTCTTCCGCGTCAAATTTTCCGAGCACATGGTCGTGCAGTCCCCTGCCGTCCGGAGCTCCGATTCCCACCCGCAGGCGCGGAACAGATTCGCTCCCGAGATGGACAAGGACGGATTCCAGGCCGTTGTGCCCGCCGGCGGTGCCGGAGCGGCGCAACCGGAGGGTTCCCAAGGGAAGGGAGGCATCATCAAGAATGATCAGAATCTCTTCCCTGCGGAGCTTGAAATACCTGGCGTATCCGGCGATGGCCTCCCCGCTCAAATTCATGAACGTCTGGGGCTTCATAATGATCCGCCCCCCGCAGTTGGCCACCTCGGAATCCCACTTCGTGTCGAAGGAAAACCCGCAGGCGGATCGCCTTGCCAGTTCGTCCGCCACCAGAAACCCGACATTGTGCCGGGTTCCCGCATATTCGCGGCCCGGGTTTCCCAGGCCGGCAACGAGACGAAAGACCGCGGATTCTTCCACGTGAAGCAAAGGCTATTTTTTCTCCGCTGTGCTTCCGGCTTCGGGCTTCTTCTCCTTGATCACTTCCGGAGACGCAACGGTCGCAGCGGCCGCGGGTTCCTCGGCAACCGTCGGTTCCGCCACGATGAAAACGGTGAGATCGGCATCGGCATCCGCCTCGACCCCTTCCGGGAGAGGAAGATCGCGCACGTGGATCGAATCGCCGACTTTCAGGGCCGACACGTCCACCCGGATGATTTCGGGAAGATTCTGCGGGAAGCAGGAGATCATCAGGGAACGCATGCTTTGTTCCAGCAAACCGCCGAAGTTTTTGACCCCGTCCGGCTCGCCGAACGACTCGATGACCACTTCCGCAGAGATCTTCTCCGTCATGGAAACGGCATGGAAATCCACGTGAAGAACCTCCCCGCGGAGCGGGTGGTGCTGGACTTCCTGGATCAGGGAAAGGCGGTTGGTTTTTTTGCCGTTTTCTTCGATTTCGAGATCCACAAGGATGTTCTCGCCCACAGCATGGGAGAGAAGAGCTTCGATCTCGCGGCGCGAGACTTCGAGATTTGCGGGTTCATTTTTGGAACCGTAAATCACGGCGGGAACACCGCCGCGTGAGCGGACCTGTTTGACCGCGTTGCGGCCGCTTTCGGAGCGGGGGCGTGCGGAGAGTTTTACTTGCTTTGCCATAAGGGATTCGTGCTATGTGTTTTTCAGTTCAAAAAGCGAACTCACCGACTCGTCGTCGTGGATGCGCCGGATGCCCTCGCCGAGCAACTCGGCTACCGACAGCACTTTCACACGCTGGTCGGATGTGGGGCGGACTGGAACGCTGTCCGTCGTGATCAACTCCTTGATTTCAGAGTCTTTTAATCGCTCAACCGCCAAATCTGTCAAGACCGCGTGTGAAACGCCAGCATAAATATCAAGTGCCCCGTGCTTTCTAAGCATCTTGGCGGCGCTGGTGAGCGTGCCGGCGGTTTCGGTGAGGTCATCAACGATCAGGACATTTTTCCCCCGGACATCGCCAATGACGTGCGACGCCTCGGTTTCGACGGCACTTTTCCGTTTTTTGACAACGATGGCCAGTCCCGCCCCCAGAGCCTGGGCGTAGGCGGAAGCCATCTTGACACCGCCGACATCCGGAGAAACAACCACGAGGTTTCCGATGTCCAGCTTGTGAAGATACTGAACCATCACGGGACGCGCATGGAGGTGATCCACGGGAATGTCGAAAAAGCCCTGCAACTGCTGGGCATGAAGATCCATGGTGAGAACACGATTCACACCGGCTGCCACGAGAAGATTGGCGACGAGCTTGGCGGTGATCGGAACCCGGGGCTGATCCTTGCGGTCCTGTCTGGCGTATCCGAAAAACGGAATCACCGAGGTAATCCGGGCGGCGCTGGCCCGGCGGGCGGCATCGACCAGAATGAGCAATTCCATAAGATTTTGGTTGGTCGGCGGACAGGTCGGCTGGATAATGAAAACATCCCGTCCCCGGATGTTGTCATTGATCTTCACATAGGTCTCCCCGTCCGGAAAAGAACTCACGGAGGCGTCGGCCAGCCCGACTTTCAAATAATCGCAAATATCGTGCGCCAGGGCCGGATGCGCGTTGCCGGTGAAGATTTTCATCTCCAGATTGTGAGGAAGGATCATAGGAAAGGGAGCGTCATGGAATGGTGGAAAAATCCGGCTGAAAGTCCGTTCACTCCGAGAGAGGTTCGGGAGTAGGAGGCGGGTTCAGGGGAATCGTGGGCTCAAGCCGGATCTGGGCCAGACGGGTGATGTAAGCTTTTTCCATCGTGTCGCAACGGGCGGTGAGTTCCTTGTCGACCTTCTTCATCTTGGAAAACAGAAGCCGGTAATATTCCCTCAGTGCCGCGCGTTCATCCTCGAAGGTTTTGGCTTCGTCGGCCTGCTTTTTCAGGGAGCGGACAGCCGGATCTTTCTCCACCTGGGTGCGGACTTCCTGATAGCGGATCTTGATTTTGCGTTCGATTTCCTGGGCACTCGGTCCCGACGGGGCGGGTGGCAGGGTGGAATCCGTCCCACTGGGGATCACGGCATTGGGATCGGCAAAGGCGGAATCGGGCAGAGGTTCGCCGGGGCTGGCCAAGCCCGGAACCTCGGTCTCGGAGACAATCGGCAGCTCGCCGGGGCCGGCTTCGGGAGGAAGCGGAATCACGTCCTCCCCTGCTGTTGTCGGCGAGGGCGACGGGAAAGGTGACACTTCGGGCGAGGGCGATGGAGAAGGAACGGACTCCGCGGAGGGAGAGGCTTCTGGCACCGGGGAGGCGGCAGGAGAAGGTGTCGCATCGGTGGCCGGAGTCAGCGTGACCTCGGGGGACGGCGACGGCGACTCCTGTTGAGCCATCATCAGCGGGGCTGCGATCAAAAAAGCCAGAAAGTAGAAAAAGTACATCGGATATGCGGCGGAAGCGGCGAACTTGAAATCACAGCAATTTTAAACTCTCTTGGCAAGAGCATGAATCAAGTTGCCGGATATAAAAACGAGCCTTTGGAATTTGCCCACGCCCTTCAGGCAGCCGACGGCGTCGTTTTTTTGGATTCTGGCTCCTCGGAAAAAGGTCTCTCCCTTCTGGCATCCGATCCCGATTTGATTCTGGAAGGCCGCGACTGGAGCCGGTTGGAAGCGGAACTGAAACGGCGGCACCGGCCGGGGCCGGACAGGGGATATCCCGACGGGGCGGCTGTCGGCCATGTCTCGTTCGAAGGATTCTACCGCTTTGCCTTTTACGAAAAGCTGCACCTTTTCTCGCACGAAACAGGGCAATGGATCACTCCCCCTCCCCCTCTCGAACTGACTCCGCGAGAAAAAAGGCGGGAAGAAGCCCTGCTCTTCGTTCCACAAATCAGGCGGGAGGATTTTCTGGAAATGGTGGAACGGGCCCGCTCCTACATTGCCGCCGGGGATATCTATCAGGTCTGCCTCTCCCACCCTTTTGTGGCGGAGAATCCCACGGTGTCGGCCTGGGACTTTTACGAACGCCTCCGGCATTTCTCTCCCGCCCCCTATTCTGCTTATTTGAATTTTCCGGGCCTCCGGATCGCCTCCTCCTCCCCCGAATGCTTCCTGCGCCTGAGTGGCCGCCGGATCTCGACCCGTCCGATCAAGGGAACCCGCCCCAGAAAAACGGATTCCCGGCAGGACCGGCTCAGCGCCAGCGATCTCATCACTTCGCCGAAAGAGATCGCGGAACTGATCATGATTACCGACCTCGAGCGCAATGATCTCGGCCGGGTTTGCGAATATGGCAGCGTGCAGGTGAAAGATCTGCTGCATTTGGAAACCTACGAGCAGGTTTTTCATCTTGTGTCCACCGTGGAAGGAATCCTCCGCAGGGAGGTGAGCCACGTCCGGGCTCTTCAGGAATGTTTTCCCGGCGGTTCCATCTCCGGGGCTCCCAAGAGCCGGGCCCTGGAAATCATCCGCGAACTCGAGCCCCACCCCCGGGGTCTCTACACCGGAGCCATCGGGTATCTGGGCTACAACGGGGAAAGCCAGTTTTCCATCGCCATCCGCACCGCTGTCTTTGAAAACAACCGCGCTTCCTTTCACGTCGGGGCCGGCATTGTTGCGGACTCCGTTCCCGAAAAAGAATGGCAGGAGACCCTGGACAAAGCCGCCGGGCTCCTTCTCGCGGCGGAACTTCCCCGCTGAGAAAGGCCGCGATGGAATTTTGTTTGCCAGCCGGGCGGCCGGGAACCTACCTTCCGGGCCATGGCGGTTGAGCGGTGGTCTTCACGACTGGGGGTGATCATGGCGGTTGCGGGCAGCGCCGTCGGACTCGGGAATTTTTTGCGTTTCCCCGGGCAGGCCGCCCAATATGGCGGAGGAGCCTTCATGCTGGCCTATTTTCTTTCGCTCCTGTTGATCGGTCTGCCGATTTGCTGGGCGGAATGGACCATGGGGCGCCTGGCCGGGCATCATGGCTTCAACTCCTCCCCGGGCGTCTTTCATTTCTTTGTCCGTTCACGCTGGGGGAAATACATCGGAGTCATCGGGGTGATCGTGCCGGTGGTGATCTACATGTATTATGTGGTCATCGAATCGTGGTGCCTCGGATACGCCGCGAATTTCCTCACCGGCAAACTTCACTTTGACTCGGTTGCCGCAGCGGGCGGATTCTTTTCGCAGTTCATTGGAGCCGCGGAGAATGGACAGGCCATTGGCTTCCATTTTGACCAGGCCGGATGTTTCCTCATCCTGGTTTTCTTTCTGAATTTTGTGTTGATTTACCGGGGGCTTTCCAAAGGCATCGAATGGTTCTGCAACTGGGCGATGCCCGCGCTTCTTTTGCTGGCGCTTGTTGTCCTCTTCCGCGTGCTCACGCTCGGGGCCCCGGATCCCGCCCGTCCGGAAAACAACGTTCTCAACGGACTCGGCTTCATGTGGAACCCGGAAAAAGTCCAGGTGGAGCGCCTGGAGGCCGGCCACTGGATAAAGGATCGGGAGGTTATCGGCCGGGTCAATATCGCCGCCGCCGGAGCCGCAGCGAAAAACGACCCGTCCCTCCGTGTGCGCACCGTCGGAGTGATCGAGCAATTGCAGAAACCCCAGCTCTGGCTCGCCGCCGCCGGGCAGATCTTTTTTTCCCTCAGCGTCGGATTCGGCGTCATTCTCACCTACGCCAGTTATCTCTCCAAACGCGACGACGTCGTGTTGAGCGGACTCTCCGCCACCAGTGCAAACGAGTTTTTTGAAGTCGGTCTCGGCGGTCTCATCACCCTGCCGGCCGCCTTTGCATTTCTGGGCGTGGCCGGAGTGGCCGGCATGGGCACCTTCGCCCTCGGCTTTCACGTCCTCCCTCTCGTGTTTGCCAAGATGCCGTTGGGCTGGTTTTTTGGAGCATCCTTTTTCTTTCTTCTCTTTCTTGCCGCCATCACCAGTTCGCTCTCCATGCTCCAGCCCGGCATTGCCTTCCTGGAGGAGGCCCTGAAAATCGGACGCAAACAATCCGTCGCCATCCTCGGCTTCATCACGGCGGGAGGCTCCGCCTTCGTGTATTACTTCAGCAAAGACCTGAAGGCTCTGGACACCCTGGATTTCTGGGTCGGCACGTTCCTCATCTTCATTCTGGCAACGATCCAAATCCTCGTCTTTTCCTGGGGCTATGGGATTCGGAAGGGCCTGCGGGAAGCCGATCGCGGAGCGGCGTTCCCGATTCCCCGTTTCTTCGGCCTCATCATGAAGTTCGTCTCCCCGGCTTTCCTGATCACCATCTTCGGTCTCTGGACGCTCATCAATGTATTCGGCTTTTCCTTCGGCGGGAGACCGGCGGAGTTCAGCGGCTATGTGAAGGATCTCTTCATCTCGCCCGAGCCCGTGGCCTGGATGGCCGTCGCCCTCGTGGTTTCTTTCGGCCTTTTTGTCGCCCTGCTCGCCGCCCGCGCGGAGGCTTACCGCAAGCCGGTTCTGGAGGACGAGCCATGACGGTCGGCGGTTGGCTGGTGATGATTCTTTCCGTCGGCTCCGTCACCACCCTCTTTGCTTGGTGCCTGTGGAAAGTTTTCACCACGCCGGAGGAGGCCGAGAAACTCCATGGTTTCGAATTCGAAACTCCCGACGAGGAAGCCGAACGAAAGCCCGAATAGGGCTCACCCGGAACTACAGAAGAACCGGGGAACACGCCCTCCGGCGAAACTGCGCCGGCGTCATCCCCACTGTTTTTGTAAACGATCTGTAAAACGTTTCGATATGAAAAAAACCGCTCTCTCCGGCAATCGTCTTGATCGTTCGGTTGGTTCCCGAGAGCTGCAGCCTGGCCTCCCGGATCCTGCGCAAAGTGAGAAACTGATGCGGTGTTTGGCCCACAAACTTGCGGAACAGCGCGTGGAGATGCGCCTCCCCCAGCCCGGCTGCCGCCGCCATCTCCCGCACTCCCACCGATGGAGTCCGGAACCTCTCTTCCACAAAGGCCATGGCGGCTTCCACCGCCGTCGGACGAGATTCCCAGGCGGGAGACACCGCGCACAGATGCGCTTCCCAAAGCAGGCGGGAATACACGTGATCGCCCAGCACCGAGCGATCAACCTGCTCGTTGTGATAAATCCTGAGAATCTCTCCGCAAAGCTCCCGGGCCTTCGAAGAATCGGACAGCACCGAACATCGCGGAGCCGGACGAGCGGCTCCCACTGTTGAACGGAACAACAGTGCAAGGCACTCATAGGGATCGGCGGCTTCCGTTTTGTGAATGGTTTCGTCCCCCGCCACGTGCCAGAACAAGGTCCCGCACCCGAACTTCTCCGGGCGGCCGTTCGCTTCAAAATGAACGGTTCCCGCAGTCACCAATTCCACGACCTCCCTCTCCTGGGGAATCGTGTAGGGTGTCACGGAGGCCACCGCCGGTGCTTTGAAATAGCTCAGACGCAGAAAGCGCGAAACCGGCATATCCCGGGAGACAGGAGAAGGAGATTTTTTCGTTTTCCTCATGGCATGGCATTCCGAAGTTTTGTTAAGAAATCAGAGAAAATGTCAATTGCGATAAAATCATCCATCCAATACATCTTCGCTTGCAGGGCATTTTGTCAAACAAACCAGAGATATTGCAAAGTATTAAAATTCCATGAAACCTCCCATCAAACCTCTTTCCATTCAACTTTACACCTTGAGACAGGAAGCCGCCGAAGACTTCCCCGGGGTTCTCCGCCGGGTCGCGGAGATCGGCTACAAAGGGGTCGAACCAGCCGGTTTCTTCAATTTTTCTCCTGCGGAGTTTCGGAAATTTGTCGAAGACCTTGGAATGGTTGTGTCTTCCACTCACCGCCCCTGGGCCCGTCCGGACAACATTCAGGAAGTCGTGGACACCTGCGGCATCCTGGGAACAACCCTGGTGGCAGGCGGGTACGGAAAAGAGGACTTTGCGGATTTGGATGCCATAAAAAGAACCGCTGAGATCACGGCCCGGATGAACGAGGAACTTTCCGCCGCAGGTCTGACGCTGGTGATTCACAATCATGCCTGGGAATTCGAGAAACTCGACGGGCGGATCAAACACGAGATTTTTGCAGAGCTTTGCCCGGACGTGCAATTCGAACTCGACACCTACTGGGCGGCAAATTTTGGAGAAAACAGTGCACCGGAAATGATGCGCCGGTTTGCAAAGCGCTCTCCGCTTCTGCACATCAAGGACGGCCCCCTCATCCGCCCCGCTTCCGTTTACAATGCAGAGACCGACACCTTGGAGGTGCAAACCGGAGCCAGCGCCTCCCTGCTTCCGGTGGGAAGCGGAAAAAACGACATCGAAGGAATCATCGGGGCCATGGATCCGGATGTGACAAAATGGCTGGTTGTCGAGCAGGACAACAGCGACACCGACATGTTCGAATGTGTCGAGGCAAGCTATCGCTATCTCGTCGGACGCGGTCTTGCTGCGGGAAACAAACAACTTTCCTGAGTCCCCATGAGCTCTCCTTTCTCCTCAATCAAGCCGGTGAACGTGGGAATCATCGGATGCGGCAATATTTTTCCCGCCTATGTCAATGGCTGCCGGATGTTCCGGATATTGAATCTGACCGCCTGCGCCGATCTCAACGGAGAAGCCGCGCAGGCTCGGGCCGGGGAGTTCCAACTCACCGCCAAAACCGTCGATGAGATTGTCAATGATCCGGAGATTGAGATCGTCATCAATCTGACCGTACCAAAGGTCCATGCCCGGGTTGGCATGGAGCTGCTGCGAGCCGGAAAGCATGTTTACAGTGAAAAACCACTGGCGACGGATTTCCGGGAAGCCACGGAACTTCTCGAACTGGCCGCGGAAAAAAATCTCCGCGCCGGCTGTGCGCCGGACACCTTTCTGGGAGCGGGTCTCCAGACCTCTCGAAAACTTCTGGACGATGGCTGGATCGGCCGCCCGATCGCCGGTTCCGCCTTTTTTCTCGCTGCCGGCCCGGAAAGATGGCACCCCAATCCCGGTTTCTTTTACCGCCGCGGGGGAGGTCCGATGCTGGACATGGGACCGTATTACGTCACCGCACTCGTCCACTTGCTCGGCCCGGTGGGGCAGGTTTGTGCGATGACGTCCTGTTCCCGTTCGGAACGCCTTGCCACCTGCAAGGAACACTTCGGGGAAATGCTGCCGGTGGAAATTCCCACCCACTGCAGCGGCAGCCTGTTGTTTGAAAACGGAACGATCGTCACCATGGGCATCAGTTTCGACGTGCAAAAGCATTCCCACAAGCCGATCGAAATTTACGGCAGCGACGGCAGTCTTTCGGTGCCCGATCCCAACACCTTTAGAGGCCCGGTTTCCCTTTTTCGCGAAGGCGAGTGGAAGGACATTCCTTCCGCATTTCACTATGGCGAAAACTCGCGGGGCATCGGAGTAGCCGACATGGCACATGCCATCCGCTCCGGCAGACCGCATCGCTGCGACGCCCGGCTGGCTTTGCATGCGCTGGAAGTCATGGAAGCCTTCGAAATTTCCCACAACAACCGCGCCTGGGTGGATATCAAGACCCCCTGTCCCCGACCGGCGCCTCTTCCCATGGGATTGCCTCCCGGTCTTCTGGACAGTTGATTTCTCCCGTCACACCTTTTTGAGGGCCGTTACGCGCAACGCGCGGGGAGGAACTCCATGGATTTCCTTGAAACACCGGCTGAAATGGAAGGGATCCCTGAAGCCCACATGCCGGGCCGCTTCCTTGACCAGAGCCCCGGAATCCAGCAGATACTCCGCCGCAAGCGTCATCTTTCTTCGCAGGAGGTAGGCATGGGGACTGGTTCCCTGAAAACGGCGGAACAACCGGCAGACACTGGACGCCTCGATCCCGGCACGCCGTGCAACCTCCGCCAGAGAGTTCAATTTCCGGGCTTCCACATCGATGATTTCTTTGCAACGTCGGAACCTCTCCCGGGCCGGATCCTGGAGACGCCCGATCATCCCCGCCTCCCGGATTCTGAGAAGCAACAACCCGAACAACGTCGCGGCAATTTCCCCGGAAAGGTCCGTCGTTCGCAGCCCCTCACCGATCAATTCCTCAAAGGCACTGACAATTCCCGAATGGGTGGGAAGCTGATGCACCATCCCATCGGTCAATCCCGCCCGCTTCAGACACTCCGGCACATCTGTTCCATCCACACAGGCAAAATACTTGAGCATGGGGTGCGCGGGGTCTGTCCGGATCGCACACGCCATATCCGGTGCATAGGCAAACACACTTCCGGGGCGCAGGGGTTGGCGGCGTCCGGCCAGTTCCACCCATCCCTCTCCTTCGGCCACATACTCGACTCCATGGAAGGCATAGGTTCTGCGGTTGATCTCATACTCGGCCCGGCATCGCTCCCGCCCTCCCAATGTCACAACCACGGCCTCCCGCAAGCTCGGACGGGAGAGGTGCCGGACAAAACGACGGGTCTCGCTCACCTGTCCGGAAAGCAACGACTCCACAGCAAACCGGTCAATATTCTCCATGAGTTTTCCAGTTTTATCCATTTACTGCTTGTGGAAAGAACATTTCATGTGGATTAGGATTTTTCCAGAAGTTGATTTTATCCAGCTTCCCCCTCACCCAACATCCCATGAAAAAACTCCCGAAAAAAACCGTGTATCTCGTCGCCAATGGCGATTTGCGACAGTCTGCCAATGAAAAGTGCTGGCCGGCCCAGGAAAAAATGGAAAAGAAACTGGCCGGAGTTCTTCAGTCTCTGGGCTGGAAAGTCGTGCGTGCCCATCCGTTCAAAAAGGCCCTCAAGCACGGGTTCATCGGTTCCCAGAAGGAAGGCATGGAGGTTTTTGCGAATCTCGACAAGAACGCCCCGCTGATCGTGGCGGAGTGCGTCTGGCAATATTCCCATCACCTGCTTCACGGGCTGATCTCCCATGCCGGGCCGATCCTCAATGTCGCCAACTGGTCCGGCACCTGGCCGGGACTGGTCGGCATGCTCAACCTCAACGGTTCGCTCACCAAAGCCGGGGTCAAATATTCCACGCTTTGGAGCGAAAATTTTGACGACGAGCTTTTTCTTGAAGGGCTTGCAGAATGGCTCAAAACCGGAATCGTCCGCCACAAGACCCCTCATGTGAAACCCCTCTCCCGCGCAACGGTGCCTTCCAAGGCAAAGACCGTGGCCGGGAAAATTGCGGAGGATCTCCTGCGGAAAAAATCCATCATGGGAGTCTTTGATGAAGGCTGCATGGGAATGTACAACGCCATCATCCCGGATGAACTCCTGTTCTCCACCGGAGTCTACAAGGAACGCCTCTCGCAATCCGCCCTGTATTACGCCGCCACCCAGGTCACGGACTCCGAGGCACGGGAAGTTTTCGACTGGTATCGGAAAAAAGGCTTCACCTTTCATTTCGGAAAAAACGAGACCACCGACCTTACCGAGCGCCAGGTTCTCCTCCAGTGCAAAACCTACATCGCCGCCGTCCGGATCGCGGATGAATTCGGTTGCGAGACCATCGGCATCCAATACCAACAGGGGCTCAAGGATCTTCTGCCCGCCTCCGACCTCGTCGAAGGCACGCTCAACTCCACCGAACGCCCGCCCGTGCGCCGGGCCGACGGCAGCATCATCCGCCAAGGCGAGCCCATTCCCCATTTCAACGAAGTGGATGAATGCGCCGGACTCGACGGGCTTTTCACCGACCGCGTGCACAAGGCACTCGACCAGCCCCGTGCGAACACGCTCCACGATCTGCGCTGGGGCGATTGGGACCGCTCCGGCAGCACGGACGACTACGTTTGGGTGTTCCTCATCTCCGGAAGCGCCCCGGCGGACCACCACATCGGCGGCTGGGCCGGTTCCGACTCCCACCGCCAACCCTCCATGTATTTCCGACTCGGCGGCGGCACCCTCCGCGGAGTGGCAAAACCGGGAGAGATTGTCTGGAGCCGCGTCTTCGTGGAAAACGGAAAACTCAAGATGGATCTCGGACGGGCGAAGGTTGTCGCATTGCCTGCGGATGAGACGGAACGGCGCTGGAAGGAAACCACACCCCAATGGCCGATCATGCACGCCGTCACCTACGGGGTCACCCGCGACCAGATGATGGCGCGCCACAAGAGCAATCACATCCAGGTCGCCTACGCCAAATCCTCGAAGGACGCGGATCTGGCCCTCTACACCAAGGCCGCCCTGGCGGCAAAGCTCGGCCTCGAAGTGTCGCTTTGCGGCACCAAAGCCGACGGATCCAAATTCTGAAACACTGCCGAACCTTCCTCCTGACATGGCCTTGCCGTGTCAGGAGGTTTGGCGTGTTTTTTTGCGCGGGGTCGGGGACGGTTTGGGCTTCGGCGGAGTTCCCCACAGAATAAGCGAGGGACGTTTCTTCACCTCTTCACTGAGCTGCTCCAGATTGGTCGCCGTGGCGGTGAGCCCGTTCATCAGTTCCCGGATCTGTTCGGGATTGAGTTTCGTGGCCGGCTCGATGTTCTTCAGAATCTTGCGAAGTTCCTGGTTTGACGACTCCAGGTCGGTCAGGAATTTTTTGGCTTCGGCGGACAGCGCGGGAATGTCGGATTTTTGCAGGATGGAATTCGAGTCCTTGATGAGTGTCTGAAGCTCGGTGCTGATCTTGTCCACCTGGGCTCCGATCACCGCCTTGTTCAGGTTCTCAAGAAGCTCCGTTCCCGATTTGCTGATGCCCCCGATATTGAGTTTTTCGACTTCCCGGAGGATGCCATTGAGGGAATCCATGAAGCTGGTGAGTTCGCCGGGAGCGGAGGGAATGTAATAGACCTTCGGCTTCCACGGCGGCCAGAGCGCGGGAAAGCGGGTGGGATCGAAATAATCGATGTCGAGGTAATTCAGGCCGGTGATTCCCTGGGGTTCGATGCACACGCGGAGCCCCTGTTCGATGCCGCGCGTCAACAGGGGCGTCAGATCTTCCGTGAACATGTTCGGGAACACCTCCCGGTCGATCTCCATGTTCAGGACCACGTAGTTGTAAAGCCCGTCCGTTTCCTGCAAATCATACTCGGTGAAGGCGAAGTTGATCTTCGTCACCTTGCCGATCAGCACGCCACGGAACTTGACCGGGGAACCAATGTCGATCCCCTGCACAGAGCCCTTGATATAGGTTTCCATCTCGATCTTGGGGCGGAATATCTGCCCACCCCCAAAAACCAGCAGCGCAAAGACCAGCAGCGCCACTCCGCCGGCCACAAAGACACCGATGCGGAAAAAACTCGGCTTTGCACTCATGCGGGCACCTCCCGCGCTTCCCGGTGGAAGAACGCATGCACGAAGGGGTTCGTATCGTGATCCCGCAGTTCGGCCGGAGCGCCTTCAGCAAGAATTCCCTTTATCGATTGGTCCAACATAATCACTCGTTCCGCCACCGCATAGATACTGGCCAGTTCGTGGCTGACAATCACAAAGGTCACCCCGAGGTTGCGGTTCAGGCTGAGAATCAGCTCATCCAGGCCCGCGGAAGTGACCGGATCCAGGCCGGCGGAAGGTTCGTCAAGAAAAAGGACGGCCGGATCAAGCGCCATGGCCCGGGCAATGGCGGCGCGTTTCTGCATCCCCCCGCTGACCTCCGAAGGAAAGTGCGAGGCAAAGCGCTCGAGTCCCACAAGGGCAAGCTTCATCCGCGCGACAAGCTGCCGGGCTTCGGCGGGCAGTTCGGTGAATTCCTCCAGGGGCAACATCACGTTTTCCTCCAGTGTCAGAGAACCGAAAAGAGCCCCGCTTTGGTACATCACCCCGATTTTTTTGAGGAGGTTCACACGATCCGTCCCCGAGGTGGTCGAGATGTTTCCCCCATCGATCAGGATCTCCCCGGCGGCGGGTTCCAGGAGCCCGATGAGATGCTTCATAAGCGTGCTTTTGCCGCAGCCGGAGCCTCCCAAAATCACAAAAACCTCGCCCCGGCGGATGTCGAAGGAAATTTTTTCCAACAGGACAAAATCCCCATAGGCCGCTGTGAGGCCGCGCACTTCGACGATGTTCTGGGAGGTTACCATTTGAGCACGTAGAAAATCCCGGCAAAAACCGCATCGACAAGCACAATGAGAAAAATCCCGCTCACGACCGCCCGCGTGGTGGATTCGCCCACCGCCGTCGCCCCGGTGCCGGTCTGGAGCCCCCGCAGGCATCCCACCCCCGCGACCAGAATCCCGAAGACGAAGGACTTGATCATCCCGGTCATCACATCGCTCACCCCCACCGCCCCGACAAGTTGGTTCCAGAGCGCGGCGAACGGGAATCCCTGCGCCATCATTACCAGAAATCCTCCCGCCACCCCGAGGACATTGGAATAGACCGTGAGCACCGGAGTCACCAGAAATCCCGCCAGCACGCGCGGCACCACCAGAAACCGCACCGGATCCAGCCCCATCGTCTCCAGCGCATTGATTTCCTCGTTCACCTTCATCGTGCCGATCTCCGCCGCGAAGGCCGATCCCGATCTCCCGGCGAGCACAACAGCGGTCATGATCGGTCCCAACTCGCGCAGAAGGGCCAGCGCCACGAGATTGACCACAAAAATATCCACCCCGAACTGCTTGAGCGGCACCGCCGCCTGGAAGGCCATGATCATGCCCGTGAGAAAGGAAACCATGCCCGCCACCACCAGCGCATCCACCCCGGCTTTTTGAGCCGTCACCCACATGTCCATCCAACGGATCTGCCCCGGATGCAGGAGGCAAAAACCTCCCTTCCAGACCAACTCCCCGATGAAGCCGATCTGTGCCCGGATGTCTTTGGCAATCGCCCAGGCCCCCCGCCCGATTTGGACCAGAAAGGAATTGTCCCGCTCCGGAGCCCCCGCCGGGTCGGTGGGCAGTTCATCGAACGGCTTCAGCAATGCCGCAATCCCCGGGCGAAGGCCCGTGATCTCCGCCTTCTTCAGACGGTGCAGCGACCAAAGAAAGGCCAGCCCCGCCCCGTCGGTCGTCTCCAACTTCGAGGCATCGACCCGGCACTCCCCACCGGCCTGCCCGATGAGATTCCAGAATCGCGACACCTCCTCCGCATCCAGCCGCGCACCCAGAATCAATTTCCGGCCGTTGGGATCAAAATTCATGAGACACGGAACCCAAAATATCACCCCTTCCGCCCGCGGCAAACCTCATTTCCTCCGCACTCCTGAGCGCCCGGGCGGATTGATTTCCATTTTCTGTTTGGTTTTTGTCGCGCCATGGCTTTTATCACTGCCAATGCGCTCCGCTGGAAAAACCTCATGACTGCAAACGACCTCCTCCAGTCCCCCGACGAAAGGCGGCAACGGATCTTCGGATGAACCGGGTTGACCGTCTGCTGGCACTGATCCTTTTCCTGCAATCCCGGCGCGTCGTCACGGCCGAGGAAATGGCCGCCCACTTTGAATTGAGCATCCGCACGATTTATCGCGACCTCAACGCTTTGGGCGAAGCGGGGGTTCCCATTGTTGCCGAAGCCGGGGTTGGCTACAGTTTGCTGAAAGGTTACCACCTGCCACCGGTCACCTTCACTTCGGAAGAGGCCGGCGCACTGGCCATGGGAGGCGTGCTGGTCGGGCAAATGACGGATCCCTCGCTGACCACTCCGATGCATTCCGCACTGCAAAAGATCCGGGCCGTGCTGCCACGCGAGCAACAGGACAAAATCGGGCGGATTGAACGTGCCACGCTCCTGCTGGAACGCCGGAAAGTTTCCAGCGATCCCCACCGGGCGAACCTGCTTCAAATCCAGAACGCCCTCGCCCAATGCCGTCCACTGCACCTGACTTATCGCTCCGGATCAACCGGCGAAGCGACGGCACGGGAAGTGGAACCTCTGGGACTGACTCATTACCTCCAGCACTGGCATCTCATTGCCTGGTGCAGATTGCGCGGAGGGTTTCGCGACTTCCGGCTTGATCGAATCGAGTCTCTCACGGTTTTGCCCGGAACTTTCACCATGCGAGAAGGTTTCCAACTCGGCGATTATCTCCGGCAGATGGAGGATCACTCCGCCTGCGTGACGATCCGCGTGAAATTTTCCGGCTCAAGTGCCGCACGGGCCCGGCGCGAATGGTCTCTGGGAGTCGTCCGCGAGGAGGACCTTCCGGATGGATGCATCCTGACCCTCTCCGCGGGCGATACGCTCTGGTTCGTCGGCTGGCTCCTTTCCTTCGGTCCGGCGGCCACGGTGCTTGAACCCGCCAGCCTGCGACAACAACTCATCGCCGCAGCCCGGGCCGCCGTCTCCCACCACAAAAAAACACCTTCCGCAGAAGTCTCCTGACACAGGGTTGTCAGTGATGCGTTTTAAGTTGGGTTTGCTCTCCGGGGCACGACGTCCTGGGAACAACCACAAAAAAACAGCATTATGACAAAAACAAACGCACTGAACTGGTTCGAACTCTATGTGTCCGATTTGAAACGGGCCAAAGAGTTCTATGAAACCATCCTCTCAACCCCCTTGCAGGAAGTGGACTCCTGCTCCTGCACAATGGCCATCTTTCCTTGTGACAACACAAAGGGAGTGGGCGGGGCACTGACCAAAATGGAAGGCTTCGCTCCGGGGGCCGGGGGCACGCTGGTGTATCTCAACGTGGAAGGGGATCTCGATGGGGTCATCAGCCGCATCCCGTCTGCCGGCGGCGCAATCCTCCGTCCGCGCTTTTCCATCGGAGAACATGGCTTCATTGCCATTTTCAAAGACACGGAAGGCAACGTGGTGGGATTGCACTCCCTCAAGTAACCCTCAACGGCCCGGGGCCGCATTGGAAAAAGGCGGCCCCGGGTCACACGGGCAACGTGCGGGACGGTGACCGGACAGGGGAAGGTCTCCCCAAAGACAGCCTGCCAATTGACTTCCCCGCAGACCAGACGATACACTTCCGGAAGCCATGACGACTTACGTTTACGAGACGATTCCATCCAAGAAGGGCGAAAAAGTCCGCCATTACGAGATCAAGCAGAGCATGAAGGACGATGCTTTGACGACGCATCCGGAAACCGGTGAAGCGATCCGCCGGGTGGTGCTGGGAGGCTACGGCGTGATCAAGTCCGGCCAGGCTCCCGCCGCTCCCGTGCCTTCCGGAGGACATTGCTGCGGGCACTCCTGCGGATGCCACTGAGGAAAGTCTACATCCTCTCCGGACACCGGATTCCCAGCAGGGAGAGCCCGTGGGCGAGCGTCCGCGACGTGATTTCGCTCAAAAGGAGGCGGCTGTCACGAAGGGCCGGTTCGGCCTTCAAAACCGGACAGGCTTCGTAGAACGAGTGGAAGGTGTTGGCCAGCTCGTAGAGGTAGTTCGCCAGGATGTTCGGACGAAAATCGTCCAGAACCACGGGGATGGTCTCGGCGTATTGAAGCAGTTTGATTGCGAGAACCCGTTCGGCAGGCCCGGTGATGAGCACCTCCGCGCGGGGATTGGCTTCGACTCCCCCGCGACGGAAGATTGAGCGGATTCTCACATAGGCATTCTGGAGATAAGGCGCGGTGTTTCCTTCCATCGCCAGCAGCTTGTCCCAGGAAAACACATAATCTGTGAGACGGTTCTGCGAGAGTTCGGCATACTTGACCGCGCCCAGGCCGATGGTCCGCGAGATGGACTCCACTTCTTCCGGAGAAAATCCCTCCTGCCTCGCGGCGATCATCTTCCGGGCGCGTTCCACGGCTTCCTGAAGCACATCGGCCAGGCCGACATTCTCCCCGGAGCGGGTTTTCATGATCTTGCGGTCTTCCCCGAGAATGCTCCCAAAAGCAATGTGGGAGAGATTTGACTCAATGCCCATCAGGCGCGAGGCCGCGAAAATTTGCTGGAAATGCAGGGACTGCGGTGCCCCGACCACGTACCAAATCGCATCGGGTGCCCAGCGTTTGACACGGTATTCGATCGTGGCCAGATCGGTGGTCGCATACAGAAATCCCCCGTCGCTTTTCCGGACGATGGCCGGTTTTTCGGTCAGGGCCGGAATATCGGGAAAAAAGATACAGAGTGCCCCGTTGCTCTCCCGGGCAATTCCGCGGCGTTCGAGTTCCGCACAGAGCGGAGCCAGGGCGTCGTTGTAGGCACTCTCGCCAAGCCTCTCGTCAAAGTGGATGTCGAGCAGGTTGTAGAGCTTCTCAAATTCCCTCCACGAAAGTTCAACGGTTTCTTTCCAGATGGCGAGATTTTCGGGATCACCCGCCTGGAGTTTGACCAACTCCTCGCGGGCCGATTTCCGGACCTCTTCGTCCGTCTCCTCAATGCGATTGACCTCGCGGTAAAGGCGCACCAACTCGGCGATGGCATCCCGTCCGAGAGCTTCGCGATCGAGAAAATTTTTCCATCCGTAAATGACTTTCCCGAATTGTGTTCCCCAGTCGCCGATGTGGTTGTCCGTGACGACTTCATGCCCCAGAAAGCGGGCGACCCTGGCCAGGCAGTCGCCAAGGATCGTGCTGCGGATATGACCGACATGCATCGGCTTCGCCACATTGGGAGAACTGAAATCAAGAATGATCTTCCGGGGCTCCTTCACCGGGGCGATCCCGAACCGGGGATCCGCCGCCAGCGACTGAACGGCAGCCGCAATGAAGGATGTTTCCAGCCGGAAATTCAAAAACCCCGCCCCCGCCACCTCGGGTGGGGTAGAAATCCCCCCCACGTCAATCCCCGCAAGAATTTCCCCGGCCAATTGCCGCGGGTTGGCCCGCTTCTCCTTGGCAAGGACCATGGCCGCGTTCGACTGATAATCTCCAAACCGCGTGTCCGCCGCCGCGGAGACTTCCGCGCGGGCCGGATTCAACCCGGCGGCTTCCAACGCGAGACGCAGGCGCGTCCCCAAAATTTCACGCGGCGTTCCGGTCATCCGCGTGGAGAGCGATTTTCAAAAACGCGGAGAATCGCGCTCTCGTTGGATGCATTGGCCAGTTCATCCCGCACCACCTTGTCGTTGAGGAATTTTGCAATCGCGGCAAGCGTCCGCAAATGGGTCTGGAACTGGTCCTTGGGCACAACGAACAGGACAATGAAAAATACCGGCTGCCCGTCGAGGGAATCGAATTGCACGCCCCGGACCGAACGTCCGAAGGCCGCCACCACTTCATCCACCCGGTCGGAGGAGGCATGGGGAATCGCAATTCCAAAGCCGATCCCCGTGCTCATGGTCTCCTCCCGTTGACGGATGGATTCCAGCACGTGATCCCGGTCTTCCCCGACAATTTTTCCGGCTCTCACCAGTTGGTCCACCAACTCGGCAATCGCCGCCCAGCGTTCGTCGGAGACCATCGACGGGATGATCTGGGATTCGGAGAGCAGATTTGCGAGCGTCATCGAATTAACGGTCCACCTCGCCAAAAACGGGATCCATCGAGCCCAGGATTCCCACCACATCACTCACCATGTGCCCGGGAAGAATTTTCTGCATGATGCTCAGGTTGACGAAGGATGGAGAGCGGATCTTCATCCGGTAAGGCACTCCGCCTCCCTTGCTGTA
The DNA here is from genome assembly GCA_964585615.1 of uncultured Chthoniobacter sp. Classification (GTDB taxonomy): domain Bacteria; phylum Verrucomicrobiota; class Verrucomicrobiia; order Chthoniobacterales; family Terrimicrobiaceae; genus QYQL01. The sequence continues at coordinate 21,145 of CAZPEN010000034.1, forward strand.
AATGTAGAATCCCAGTTCTCCCTTCGGATTTTCCGCCGCGAAGTAAATTTCGCCCTCCGGGGCGTCCACGCCTTCGGTGACCACAAGGAAGTGGTGGATGAGCTCTTCCATCTTGGTCAGCACCGCGACTTTGTCCGGCAGGGTACTCTTCGGATCGTGCCAGTTGATCGGCCCGGAAGGCAGCTTGTCCACGACCTGTTCGATGATCTTCACACTCTGCCGCACTTCTTCCATGCGCACGAGATAGCGGTCGTAACAGTCGCCGACCGTGCCCACAGGAACCTCGAAATCATATTTCTCGTAGTCCAGATACGGGTGCTTTTTCCGGAGATCGTGGTCCACTCCCGAACCGCGAAGATTCGGCCCGGAAAGCGCATAGGCAATCGCGTCTTCCCGGGTGATGATGCCGATGTCCTTGGTGCGGTCCACAAAAATACGGTTCCGCGTCACCAGCTTGTCCACCTCCGCAAAGGCCGGTGGGAATGTGCGCAGGAAGTCCTTCAGCATCGCGAGGAATGCGGGAGAAACATCGTGGGTCTGCCCTCCAACCCGGGTGTAGCTCGTGGTGAACCGTGCACCGGTCAACAACTCCATCAGGTTGTAAATTTTCTCCCGCTCCGTGAAGGTGTAAAGAAAGAGAGTGGTCGCACCAAGATCCATTCCGAGACAGCCAATCATCAGGAGATGGGCGGAAATACGGGCCAGTTCACAGCCAATAACCCGGATCGCCTTCCCGCGGGCGGGAATTTCCCATCCCATGAGCTTCTCGACGGCCAGAGCATAGGCAATGTTGCTGGCAATCGGGGCCAGGTAGTCCAGCCGGTCCGTGTAGGGAATGAACTGGTTGAACTGCATGTTCTCGGCGATTTTCTCATCCCCGCGGTGCAGATAGCCGATTTCGGGAACCGCCTTCGTGACGATCTCGCCATCGAGTTCCATGACCAGCCGGAGCACCCCGTGCGTGGAGGGATGGGAGGGACCCATGTTGAGAGTCAACTGTTCACCCAGCAATTCGCCGGTTTCCTGCAATGCGTTGACGCTGCGCCCCAAGGCATCTTTGTGTTCCAATATCGTCGCCATCGGTTGTTGTATGCTTCTGCTCGGTATTCTCAAATCCTTCGGGCCGCATCCATAGCGGACCCTTGGCAGGAGATCAACATCTCCGCCCGTCGAAAAAATTGCAAGCCCGCCCTGATTGCCCGGAAAAGGAGGCCGGTTTTTCCTGCTCCGCCATCCCTCCTCCCCCGGTCGCTCAGGAAGGAAAAGCCTCCCGAATTTCCAAAATCTTCTCCAGCTTCAGAAAAAACGCTTCCACGACACGCGGGGAAAAATGCCGTCCGCTTTCTTTCCGGATAAATTCCCCCGCCTCCCCGGGACCGAAGGCCCTCTTGTAACACCGGGCGGATGACAAGGCGTCGAAGACATCCGCCACCGCGCAAATCTGCCCGGAAAGCGGAATCTCCTCGCCCCGGAGCCCCTGCGGATAGCCACTGCCATCCCAATGCTCATGGTGTGTCAGGGCAATCTCCCGGGCGAGCACCAACACCGGATTCTCACTTCCCGAAAGGATGTCGGCCCCCAGCGAGGCATGGCATTTCATCTCGGCATACTCTTCAGCGGTCAGCTTGTCGGGTTTTTGAAGGATGCGGTCCGGGATGGCGAGCTTCCCGATGTCGTGCAATGTGCTTGCAAGCTGGATCTCCGCGACATAGGTCGCCGACAGCCCCATGGCCTCGGCAAGGAGGGCCGAATACCGGCTCACCCGCTCAATGTGGGAACCGGTGTCATGATCCCGGAATTCCGTCGTCCTTGCCAGGCGATGGATCGCCTCGGCGTAGGCCCGCCGCAATTCGTCGGCAAGCTGCGCGTTGTCCAATGCCACCGCCGCCTGCGAAGCCAGGCAGAGAACCAGTTCCTCCTGCTCCACGGGAAAAGAAACCGCCTCCCCGGACTCCGGGCAACGGGCATTGATCAACTGAATGCCGCCCATGATCTTTCCGTTCGGATTCCTCATGGGAACGACCAACATCGAACGCGAACGGTATCCGCTCCTCTCATCAAAACTGCTGTCAAACCGGTACCCGCACCCCTCGGGCAGATCGTAAACATCGGAAATATTCAGCACCTTTCCCGTTCCGGTCACCCGTCCGACAATACTCGTGGGGGAAATTTCCATCGTGATCGACTTCGCCCCGTTCCCGACAAGCACCTCCGAGTGTCCCAGGCTGTCGTTCTGCACCACCCCGAAGCGAAGCTTCCGGTCCGGAGTCACCAAGTAGAGAGTTCCCGCTTCGGCGGACGTGAAAAGCCGCGCCTCCAACAAAATCCGCTCCAACAGAACATTCACGTCCCGCTCCGAAGTCAGCGCCATCCCCACTTCCACCAGTCGCCGGAATTTCTCGGAAAGACCGGCATCTGGCGCTTGTTTTCGACTGGTTCCGGACATTCCCCCAAAAACAAGCAGGAATTGCGCCTGCCGAAAAGACTTTCAACCCAAAAAGCCGGTCTCCTCCTTTTCTCCCTCTTCCGGATATTGGCGTTCCTCCCATTGAAGCCGCCTCCATGCAGAGGGCGAATTCCCGGTCGCCTTGCGAAACTCCGAGGAAAGGTGAAACGCCGAGTGGTATCCCGTCCTCGCCGCAATTTCCGCAATCGTCAGTGCCGTGCCCCGCAAAAGCGCCCGCACCCGCCGGTGCCGGATCGCCCGGTGATATTGCTTCGGAGAAATCCCCGTGTGCGCCTTGAAAACCCTTCTGAAGTGCGACTCCGCCATCCCCAGCTCACGCGCCAGGGCCCGGATGCCCACCGGTTCGTCCCTTTCCTGTTCCAGCAACTCCCGCGCCTTTCGGATCACTCCCACCGCCGGACTCTCCGGCACCCCGGCCCGCCCCTCCCGCTGCACGAGCAGCGCCAGCAACTGCAGGGCGGATGTCGCAAGGTGCGCCGCAAAACCAAATGGCAGGCCGGTCGCCTGGAGGTGGATCCTTTCCAACACCTCCGGAAAAACCGCCGCCTTCTTCCCGGGAAAAACCGCCGCCGCCGGATCCAGCGAACCCGAATCCCGCAACCGATCGGGCACCCCGCCTTCAAACTCCACCCAACTCTCCGTCCACCCCGTTTCCCGATCCGGACGGTACCGATGCCACTCCCCTGGGAAAAGAATGAAGGCCGTTCCCTCCCCCACCCGGCATCTCCCGGTCGCCTTGCTTTCAAATTCCCCCTGCCCGCCGTGAAGATAAACGATTTGCCAGGAATCCAGCATCCGCCCGTGCTTCCAGGTGAACAGGTGATCCGGCGGATGCCCGAGATCCTTGGGCGGATAGGCCGCTCCCGGCGGAGTGCGCAGGAAGCCGGTGGATGTCACTCCCGCCCCCCAAACCAAGGTCTCTTCGGCCAGTGGAAGATACGTGAAATAGTCGCGCATCAGATGATGAGCGTTTTTTATATGCTTTTGGGCGTTCCGTCAATTCCTTCGCCCGCCCCGATCCGCTAAAGTGATCCTCCTTATGAGCACCTATCCCTCCGCCCAGGAAGCCTACGCCCGGAATGGCGTCGACACCGAAGCCGCACTCGCCGCACTCGCCACCATCCCCGTCTCCCTCCACTGCTGGCAGGGGGATGATGTCGGGGGATTTGAAAAAGAAGGCAGCGAACTGAGCGGCGGCGGCATCCAGGCCACCGGCAACTACCCCGGCAAGGCCCGCACGCTTTCGGAGCTCCGCGCCGATCTCGACAAGGCGCTCTCGCTCATCCCCGGCAGCCACCGCCTCAATCTTCACGCCTGCTACGCCGATCTCGGCGGCAAGAAAATCGACCGCAACGCCTACACCGTCGAGCAATTTCAAAGCTGGATCGACTGGGCCAAAGAACGTCATCTCGGGATGGATTTCAACCCCAGTTGCTTCTCCCACCCCCTCGCTGCGGACGGCAACACCCTCAGCCACAAAGATGAAGGCATTCGCACATTCTGGATCGAACACGGCATCGCCTGTCGGGAAATTGCCGCGGAAATCGGCCGCCAACTCGGCAAGACTGCCATCACCAACTTTTGGATTCCCGACGGCTCAAAGGATCTCCCCATCGACCGCAAAGGTCCGCGCCAACGGCTGGAAAAGTCCCTCGATGCCATCTTCGCCAAGAAAATTGACCCCGCACTCAACCGCGACGCCGTCGAGTGCAAACTCTTCGGAATCGGATCGGAATCCTATGTCGTCGGTTCGCACGAATTTTACATGGGCTACGCGGTCACCCGCCAGTTGTTGCTCTGCCTCGACGCCGGACACTTCCACCCCACCGAGAGCATCGCGGACAAAATTTCCTCCGTCCTCCAGTTCGTGCCGGAAATCCTTCTCCACGTGAGCCGGGGCGTGCGCTGGGACAGCGACCACGTCGTCCTCCTCGATGATCCGACCCGCGCCATCGCCGAGGAAATCGTCCGCGGAGGATTCATCTCCCGCACCCACTTCGGCCTCGATTTCTTCGACGCCAGCATCAACCGGATCGCCGCCTGGGTCATCGGCACCCGCAATGCCATCAAGGCCCTCCTGCTCGCCCTTCTCGAACCGACGGCAACACTCCGCCAGCTCGAAGACTCCGACGATTTCACCTCGCGCCTCGCCCTGCTCGAAGAGCTCAAAACCCTGCCCTTCGGTGCCGTGTGGGACGAATATTGCCGCAGGAACAACGTGCCCGTCGGTGCCGCCTGGCTGCCCGAAGTGAAAGCCTACGAGGAAACCGTCCTCTCCAAGCGCTGATCCCCGTGCCGCCCCCCCGGGCCGGCATGTCTTCAGTTCCGCCACTTCTCTGTCCACATTCTCCAAGCGCCGGATTTTGGGTCGAATGGGTTGTAAAAAATCCCATTTCGCATTTCGCATTTCGCATTTAAAAAGAAACCATGCATCTCAATGACGTGGTCGGGTATCTGGATGATCTGCTGCAAGTCCCGCTGATTGGCGATTATCCGAACGCCCTCAACGGCCTCCAGGTTCAGAATTCCGGGAGTCTTTCAAAAATCGGCGCGGCGGTGGATGCCTGCGAAGCGGTGATCAGCGATGCGGCGGCGGCGGGAGTGGACCTCCTTCTCGTTCACCACGGGCTTTTCTGGGGTGGTCTGTCGCCTTTGACCGGGTCGGCTTACCGCAAAACCCGGCTCCTCATGGAAGCGGATATGGCAGTTTACAGCGCACACCTCCCGCTGGATCTCCATCCCGGATTGGGAAACAACGTCCTGCTCGGCAAAGCCCTCGGCCTGGAAAATGGCACCCCGTTTTTCCCGGCGGCAGGGCAACCTGTCGGGTGGAAGTTTGAAGCCGAGATCAACCGGGAAGTCCTCGGTTCCCTGCTCGAAAAAGCCGTGGGCGGCACCCGGGTTCACCTGGCCCCGGGCGGTCCGGTGGTGGCCAGAAAAATCGGTGTCGTCACCGGCGGAGCAGGCGGAGACATCGCCAAAGCCGCAGAGGCGGGAGTGGACACGCTCATCACCGGGGAAGGCCCGCACTGGTCGTTCACAGCTGCCGAGGAACTCGGGATCAATCTCTTCTACGCCGGACACTACGCGACCGAGACTTTCGGCGTCAAAGCACTCGCCGCGGAACTTTCGGAAAAATTCGCCCTGCCGTGGCAGTTCATTGACCATCCGACCGGGCTTTAGCCACCCAGGCCGGGGAAACCGCCTCCGCGCGGCCGACGAACGTCTTGCGCACATAGGCCACCACTCCCGCGATCTCCTCATCGGAAAGGCTGCCCTGCGGGGGCATGATCCCCTGGAGAAGTTCCCCGTTCACCCGGCTCTTTCCCCGCTGCCCATAAAGCACAACCCGGATGGCATCCGATGGCGGCCCCTCCAGCACCGGAGAACCGAACAACGCTGGATTGGTCGGATCCCCGTGCCCGTCGCCATGGCATTGCGCACACACGGTTTCAAAAACCTCGCTCCCCGTCGCAAGCTGCTCCTCCGAGGGGGGAGATTTGCCAAAAGGTCGACATCCGCCAAAGAGCAGCAACATCCCCACCAGGGCAGCCACGGCACCCGGAGCCCCTTGCAAAGAGTCCTTCCGAAGTCTAGGTTCTGTGCCCGATGAGATTTCCATGGATCAAAGTGGCCGCTCTTTCCATCCTGACCTCTTCCGTCGGACTGGCGGCGGCGGAAGTCATCGCTTCGGAAAAAGAGAATTTCAAGGTCGAAGTTGTTGCCGACGGGCTCACAAACCCCTGGGGGCTGGTCGACTTGGGCGGAGGGGAGATGCTTGTCACGGAACGTGCCGGTTCCCTGCGAATGATCCGCAACGGTCAGCTCCTTCCCCAACCCATTGCCGGAATGCCCAAAGTTTTCTCAAAAGGCCAGGGTGGGCTCCTCGACATCGAACTGCATCCGGACTACAGGAAAAACGGCTGGATTTACCTCGCCTTCGCGGACGAAAAAGAGGGCAAGGGACTCACAAAAATCATCCGGGGCCGTCTGAAAGACATGGCCTTTGTTGATCAGGAAACCATCTTCGAAGCCCCCGCCGACCAATACACCGACAAAGGCGTCCACTTCGGATGCCGGATGGAATTTGACAGGGACGGCTTTCTCTTTTTCAGCGTCGGCGACCGGGGCGACGTCACCACCCCGGAGAACAACGCCCAGAAGCTCACAAACGTCAAAGGCAAGATCCACCGCCTGCGCGACGACGGAACCATCCCGGAGGACAATCCGTTTGTGAACACGCCGACCCCCTCGATCTGGAGTTACGGACACCGCAATCCCCAGGGCCTGCGGATCGATCCGGAGACCGGGGTTCTTTGGGAAACCGAACACGGACCCAAGGGCGGGGACGAACTCAACATCATCCAAAAAGGAAAAAACTACGGATGGCCCGTGATCACCTTCGGAATCAACTACAACGGCACCCCGATCACCGGCCACACCGCTCAGGAAGGCATGGAACAACCGGTCACCCAATGGACCCCTTCCATGGCCCCCTCCGGACTCGATGTCTACCGGGGCAGCCTCTTTCCCGCATGGAAGGGCAATCTTTTCGCCGGCGCACTCGCCCACCAGAAACTCGTCCGCATCGAAGTCGACGCAAACAATCAGGTCCAGCACCAGGAAATCCTGCTGGAAAAATCCGGTCGCATCCGCGAAGTGAAGTGTCTCCCGGACGGGGCCGTTTACATCATCTACGACTCCCCCGGCCAGATCATCCGCCTGGTTCCCGCAGGTTGAAACAGGGCAAACGCATGAAAAATGGACGTGCAAGCCACAGCTTTCCGGGGAGCATACCCGTCCCGGGTGTGGTTTTCGGCGTCCCGCCGAAAAATCGTGTCGGCGGGACGCCAACCCGAACACGCGAGACGCGTGCGCTCCCCAGCAAAAGCGCCTCGCGCGGTGGAGATGATGTGCTTGCAAGGGAGGGGATCCAAATGCGTTTGCCCTGGGGTTGAAAAAACTCCTTCTGGCGCGAAACCGCCGGACATGCTTTGATTTCCAGCCCTATGTGGAAATCGATCACTCTCACTCTCGGACACTCTCCGGACCCGGACGACGCCTTCATGTTCTACGCCATGGCAACCGGGCAGATCGACCAGCGCGGCTACCGCTTCGAGCACATCCTGCAGGACATCCAGACGCTCAACGAACGCGCAACACGCGGCGAACTCCACATCACCGCCGTCTCGATTCATGCACTCGCCCACCTTCTTGACCGCTACGCCCCGCTGCCCAGCGGTGCCAGCATGGGCGACGGCTACGGCCCGATGTTCATCACCCTCGACAGTGAGGCAAAAAACCTTCCCGATGATGACGCCCGGCGGGAATGGCTTCGTGCGCGAAAAATCGCCATTCCCGGTCGCATGACCAGCGCCTACCTCGCCGCACAGCTTTTTCTGGGAAAAGATTTTTCCCACGAAGTCGTTCCCTTCGACGAAATTTTTGACGCCGTGAAAACAGGCCGTGTCGATGCGGGCCTCATCATCCACGAAGGCCAGCTCACCTACGCCCGGGACGGCTTTCACCTCGTCCGTGATCTCGGAGCCTGGTGGAAAGAATCCACCGGACTTCCCCTCCCCCTGGGCGGCAATGTGGTCCGCAAGGACATCCCCCCCGCGGTCCGTTCGGAACTCTCCGACATCCTGCGCGAAAGCATCCGATTCGGTTTGGAACATCGCAAACCCGCCGTTCAGCACAGCATGGCCCATGCAAGGGGCATGGATATTCCCCTTGCGGATGAATTCATCGGGATGTACGTCAACGACTACACCCTCGACTACGGCGACAAAGGCCGGGAAGCGATCAGGAAGTTCCTTGGAGAAGCCGCCTCAAAAGGCCTCGTGCCACCGGTTGGCGATCTGGAATTTGTGGAATAAAGAATCGCGATCCCGGGCATTGGCCGGGTTGCTGGCTGAATCCAATGAAAAAGGAAATGCCGCGAACGAGCGCAGGAAAAATACAGCACGGCAAGTGCTTGCGACGCGGCCTGTCGAAGGTATTTGACCGGGCAAATGTCAAGTAAAGCAAGGACGAGCGAAGAAAGGATAAAGTGAGACGTCTCACGCATCAGTGGTTTTGCACAGATGCACGGACGGAAACCTTCGACTTGCTTTTGGCGTGGCTCCTGCCCGCGAAGCGGAAAAAGCAGGAAGCATGTCAAAAGTGCCGAAGGCATTGTGATTCGGTCCATCGGCCCGGTTCGCATTATTTTTTTGCGTCGAGATCGAAAAGCCATTCGATCGCACCCTTGACCTTCTGCATATCCGCATCCGGCAGGCGTCCAATCATCCGCTTGAGTTCGTGATGCTGTATGGCTTGCATACCCTGCACATTTACATGGCTCGACTCGTGCAAAAACTTCGGCTTGCCGATGGAAACTTCATACTCGCTGTCGCGGGTGGACGTCGTAATCGGTGCGCAGACGGCAAGAGCACGCGGCGCTTCTTCATCGCGCCGGGAAACGACGAGCATGGGCCTCGTCTTGGCTTCCATGCCAAGGTCAACCAGATACACCTGCCCTGGCTCAGTCGTCATACACGGAATCAAGAGCGGACTGACGGGTGGCACGGGACAGCAGGATGTCTGAGTTGTCTTCCTTCAGGCGTAGATCAAATGGGAGTCCCCTGTGGTGGCGGATCTGATGCAGTAATATCCTGATGGCATCGGTTATGGTCAACCCGAGCTCATGCAGGATCAACTCGGAATCCCGTTTGAGTCGGTCGTCTACTCTGGCGCGGACATATGATTCTTTGACAGGCATGTCCGAATGTAGTCTCAATGTGCTACGTAACGCAAGACAGATTTTCTGCGAACGTGTAATGGAAAGACGCTCCTCCTTATTGCAATATGGCGATACCATCGCATTTCCATGAACTGTTCGTGGGAACATGTGGAAAACAGTATTGCAATAGAGCGCTTGGGCAAAAAAAAGGGAAAGGAGAAAAGGAACCAGGATGACCGGCTTTTTCCTCTGCGTCTCCGCGCCGCTGCGTGAGCCTTCTTCTTCCCTTCGCATCTCCGCGCCTTCGCGGGAGGTTGGCTTTTACGGCATCAAGGCAGACACGACAGGCGGGGTTTCGGGGAACTCGGTTCAGAGCCGCACCCGCTTCAGGCGGAGGGCGTTTCCCACCACGGAGACACTGCTCATCGCCATGGCCGCGCTGGCAATGACGGGACTGAGAAGAAGCCCGAAAAAAGGATAGAGAACCCCGGCTGCGATGGGAATGCCGAGAAGGTTGTAGAGAAACGCAAAAGCGAGATTTTGCCGGATGTTCCGCAGCGTTGCCCGGCTGAGGGCAATGGCATGGACAATGCCGCGCAAGTCGCCTTTGACAAGGGTCACCCCCGCGCTGTGCATCGCCACATCGGCCCCCGTTCCCATGGCAATTCCCACATCCGCCGCCGCAAGGGCTGGAGCGTCGTTGACACCATCCCCCGCCATTGCCACCACCGCTCCGCGGGACTTCTGCGCGGCAATCTGCACTTGTTTTTCCCCGGGACCGACTCCCGCGACAATCTCATCGATTCCCAAAGGAGCGCCGATCCGGGCGGCAGTCTGCGGATTGTCCCCGGTCAGCATCACGACTTTGATTCCCAACGCATGGATGGCGGCGATGGCTTCCGGGGTTGTGTCTTTGAGGGAATCGGAAATCGCAAGGATGCCAGCCGGTTGGCCGCCGATTCCCACCCAGACGACCGTTTGCCCCAGCGACTGGAGTTTCTCGGCTTCGCGCTCCAACCCCCCGCCTTCGGAAACCGGCTCCAACAGGCTTCTCTTTCCCACCACAACCGGACGCCCTGCCACTGTCCCTCTCACTCCCTCCCCGGCCACGGCATGGAAAGATTCCACGGAGCCAGGAAGCAGGCCTTTTTTTTCAGCCTCCCGCACAACCGCTCCGGCAAGAGGGTGCTCGCTTTGCACTTCGAGGGAGGCAGCCGCTTCCAGCACTTCTGCTTCCGTGAAGGACTCTGCAACCACAATGGTGGTGACACTCGGGCGGCCCTCCGTGAGCGTGCCCGTTTTGTCCACCACAAGGGTGTTCACTTTTCCAAGAACTTCGAGCGCCTCCGCATCCTTGACGAGAACCCCCAAAGATGCCCCCCGCCCCACGGCAACCATCACGGACATCGGAGTCGCCAGCCCCAGCGCACAGGGACAGGCAATGATGAGGACCGCCACGGCATTGACAAGGGCGTAGACGGGAGACGGCCCGAAAACCAGCCAGACAACAAAGGTCACCACGGATGCCAGGACCACGGCAGGAACAAACCAACCGGAAACCACATCCGCCAGACGCTGGATCGGTGCCCGGCTGCGCTGGGCCCGGGCCACCATCCGGACAATTTGCGCCAGCATGGTCTCCGCTCCCACGCGCTCGGCTTTCATCAGAAAACTGCCATTGGTATTGAGCGTGCCTCCCACCACTTTGGCTCCCGATTCCTTGTCCACCGGCATCGGCTCGCCGGTGAGCATGGATTCATCCACGGCACTGCGCCCTTCGATGAGAACTCCGTCCACGGGAACTTTCTCCCCCGGCCTGACCCGGAGAACATCCCCCGGAATCACGACTTCCAATGGCACCTCCCGCTCTCCCGCCCCTTCCACCCGGCGGGCGGTTTTGGGTGCCAGAGCCAGCAGTGCCCGGATGGCTTCGCCCGTCCCCGCCCGCGCCCGCAATTCCAGGACCTGTCCGAGAAGAACAAGTGTGATGATCGCCGCAGAGGCCTCAAAATACACAGGAACCATGCCACCGTGCCGGAAACTGTGCGGCAGGAATCCGGGAAGGAAAAGCGAGGCAAGACTGAAGAGATAGGCGGCGCCGGTCCCCAGCGCGATGAGCGTGAACATGTTGAAATGCCCCGTAAACAGCGAACGGACGCCTCTCTCGAAAAACGGCCAACCGGCCCAAAGCACAACGGGGGTCGACAACAGGAATTGAATCACTGCGGAAACCCGGGGCGAAAGCCCATCAAGTCCCGGCAAATGGGCTCCCATCGCCAACAGCACGACGGGAAGAGCAAGCCCCAGGGCAATCCAAAACCGCCGGGTCATGTCGTGCAACTCCCCGTTTTCCTCTTCCGCAGGAGTTTCCGAAACAAGGGGCTCCAGTGCCATTCCACAAAGCGGGCACTCCCCGGGAGCATCCCGGCGAACTTCCGGATGCATCGGACAGGTGTAAACAACCGTCGTCGTTCCCGCGGCAACCGCCGGATTCCGCTCCAACGCCATCCCGCATTTCGGGCAGGCTCCGGGCCTGTCCGACTCCACGCCCGGACACATCGGACAAAACCACTCCTTCGTGGGTTGGATCTCCGGAGATTTCTCTTTGTGAGAACAACAACAGTGGTGTTCGCTCATGGGAAGGTCATTGTTTTCCCGCGGAAGGACAAAGATCCTGCAACTCGCAATCCGCACAATCCGGCCTGCGGGCGGAGCATCTTCTGCGGCCATGGAAAATGAGCCAATGACTCAGAAGAGCCCATTGCGGACGGGGAAAAAGCCGGATCAAATCCTTCTCGATCCGCACGGGATCGTCGTATTTCGTCAACCCGAGACGCCGCGAAAGCCGGGCGACATGGGTATCCACCACCACCCCCTCATTGAGTCCGAAGGCATTTCCCAGAACGACATTCGCCGTCTTGCGTCCCACCCCGGGGAGAGCGGCGAGTTCCTCCAATGTCCGGGGAACTTTTCCGCCATGCCTTTCGAGAAGCGTCGCGGCCATGGCCCGGATGTTCTTCGCCTTGTTGCGGAAGAACCCGGTGGAATGAATGATCTCCTCCAGCTCCTCCTGTGGAATCGCCGCATAGTCCGCCACCGTGCGGCAACGCTTGAAAAGCGGCTTCGTGACCAGATTCACCCGCTTGTCCGTGCATTGGGCGGAAAGAATCGTCGCCACCAACAACTGCAACGGGCTGCCGTGATTCAGCTCGCAATGCGCCTCCGGGTAAATATCCGGAAGGCGCCTGAGCAAGTGGGCCACCCGCTGTGCCGGACTCACTGTGCGGTGCCCAGGGCCGTGATTCTTGCGTTGGCCTGGGAAACGTACTTGCTGTCGGGATAGTCCTTCACGAGTTGCTTGTAGCATTCCTTGGCCCGGTTGAGTTGCTGGGCTTTGAACTTGGGATCCGTGCTGGCATTGGCCTGTTCCTCAAGCAGCTGGCCACCCTGCCAAAGTCCCTCGGAAGCGGCAAGTGACACCCCGGCATAGAACTGGGCGATCTTCGTGTAGAAGTCGATCGCCTGCCCGCGGGATTCTTCCTTCTGCTTGGGATCCGTGGCGGCGTCGGACTTCTGCTTCATGATGGATCCGCCGAGCAAAAAGGCCTTCGCGCGAAGTTCCGCACTGGCATTCTGTGCCCGAATGACCCCCGGCAGCAACTGCAATGCCTCATCCAGCTTGTTCTCGGCGCGGAGAGATTCCGCAATCCCATAGTCGGCTTCGAGAACTTTCGGCGACCACGGATACAGGGCCTTCAATTGCTGGAAAAGTTTCCCGGCCTCCGCACTCTGCTTGCTTTCCTGGGCAACACGCCCGAGCCCGAAGATCGCAATCGCCTGCGCCTCCTGGATCGATGCCGGAGCGGCGGTGGCGGTTGTTCCAACGGGAGTCGGGAAATCGGCGGCGAGTTTCTTGTAGACCGCCGCCGCTTGGTCGAGCTTTTTGTCATCCACCAGGGCCAGACCGTAAACATCCAGGTCTTTCGGATAGTAAATCACGGCGGGGTCATAGGCGGCCCCCATCACGGCATAGGCACCGGCCTTGTCTTTCTCCGAAAGGAAAGCTCCCAGCGTGAACAGAATCTTGCTCTTCGCTCCGGGATCTCCGGACTTCTCCGCCAACTCTTTGAAATACGCCTCCACCTGCTCGTCTGTCTTCAGTTCCGCGCGCAACAACATGCGCTGGGATGCCAACAGGGATTGGAGACCGGAAGCCAGATCCGGGCTCGTGGGGTACTTGCCGACAATGTCCTCCGCCGTGCTCACCGCCGATTGCACCGCCTCTTTCCACTTGGTCCGGTCCTCCTCGCTGAGGGCGGCATAGTTTGCCGCCAGCCGTTCGGCATTTCCGCGCTGGAGTTCCGCCACCTTGGCAAGCGCCTCCGCCGCCTTGGCGTTCTCCGGATAACGCTGCACGAACTCCGTGTAGCTGGCAATGGCATCATCCGTTTTGCCCAGAGCGATCGTGTTCTGCCCGAGCTGATCGTAGGCGAAATAAATCCGCTCATCCTTGGGGTATTTCTCAATGAACTGCCGCAGGATCGCGTTGGCCTCATCAAGCTTCTGTGCGGCGGCGGCAAATTGGGCGCGGGTAAAGTAGGTAAAGGGAGCCGGGACACTGTCGGGATACTTCTCGGCAAGCAGCGTGTAGGTTGCGATTCCCTGATCCTGCTTGCCCAGCGCCACCTCGGCACTTCCCCGGCAATAGAGGGCAAGGGGAATCAACGGATGTTTGTCGTCGTTCTTGAGGAAGGCTTCCAAAAGGGGAACGGCCCCGGCATTGTCCCCCTTCTGCTGGGTTCCGATGGCAATCCAGCCCGCGGCCTCCAGTGCCTGAGGGGTGCCGGAATACTTGTCCGTGACCACTTTGTAGGCGGCGATTGCGTCGTCCCATTTTCCGGTATCCTTGTAAACATTCGCCAGGCCGGTTTGCGCGATGACAGCGACATCTGGTGCCGGGTTCTTGGCGAGGTAGGTCTGGAATGTCTTGAGCGCCTCGTCGTAGTTCTTCAAGGACACTTCCGCCTGGGCTTTGCTGACCACCGAATGCCCGACCAGGCGGCCCTTGGGATATTGGGAGACGGATTCATCGAAATACCGGATGGCCTCGGTCGGGTTTCCGAGCCCGAGGTACATATTGCCCATCGAGAACGGAAGACTCTCGGCAATGGGGTTGCCTTTGTAGGTCGTGGTGAAGTCTTGATAGCCTGTCGCCGCCTTCTCCGGGGCATTCTGGACCACATAGCCCATGGTCTTGAAATAAAGCGCCCGCATTTTCTCGTCATCCGAGGAAAGGAACGGAGTCACATGGGTGAGGAGCACGCGCGATTCGTTGTATTTCTGGGCATTGAAGAAAATCTCCCCCATTTTCAGGATCGCTGTCGCAATTTGATCCGGCTTGGCCTTGATTTCCTCCAGCTTCCTGAGCTCCCGCTCGTTGTCCTTGTCGAGTTGCTTTTTCAATGTCGGGTTGTTGGCACGAAGGGCAGCCGCTTTCAACGCAGGAAAGGCCTTCACTTTCTCCTGCTGGAGCGTGACGATTTCCTCCTTCGGAAGAATCGCCCGGTAGGCATCCAGAGCCTGCTGGTAAAGCTGCGAACGCTCGGCTTCGGGGCTGAAAGCGGCGCGTGTGAAAAGAATCTCCCCGATCTGGAACGAGGCGTCGTTGATGATCGCGATGTCCTTCTTCTCGGTGATGATCTCGCGCAGGATGCCTTCCGCTTTCTTCAACAGATCCATCCCCTTTGCCTTGTCTCCTCCTTCTTTGACCAACTCCCCGCTGCCAAGCGTCGCCAGGGCGAGAGCCAGGACATTCTTGCTGGCGGGAAGCGTGCCGCTCTTCGCAAACTGCTTGATGTTCGATTCCATGTCCTCGACCACCTTGTCGTAGTTGCCGATCTGGAAATTGGCAACGGCCCGTCCGTAGACAGCGGATTCGACTTCGGGAGATTGCGGATACTTCGTGATGAAATCGGTGAACTTCTTGATGGCCTCCTCAAAGGCGGCTTTTCGCTTCGGATCGGAGGGCGGCAGGGAAGCTGCCTTGGCGGAAAGAATCTGGGGCAGAAAACTGGATGCAATCTGGGCCAAATCCGGCGACAATCCCGGAAAAGCCAGCGCTTTGTTCAATGTCGCGAGAGCCGGATCGAACTGACCGAGGAAAAATTGGGAGAAGGCATATTGGATCGTGGCCACCTGCACCACCGCGTCCGTCGGATAATCCTTCAGGACCTTCTCGTACGCGGCGGCAGCCGCAGCGTAGTCCCCCGAAGAGAAAATGGCATATGCAGCCTCATTGGCGGCAGCGGCTCCGGGGGATTGAGCCCGGAGCAACGGGGAAACCAGAACAGATGTCAGAAGGACAATGGCAAGACGAACGGGGAGCGCTTTCATGAAAGAGGCCTATTCATAAATCGGACGGGCCGATGTTTCCATCGCAAAGTTCGGAGAATCTCACGCCCTTTCGCAGGGGAAAATCTGCTCCCTCAGGGAACAGGAGCGGAGACTTTTACAGCATACTCCAGATCCACCACCACCGGGCGGTGATCGCTCGGATTCGGCTGGAGTGCCGCCACACTGGCGGAAGACACTTTCACCCCCTTGGTCACCGCATGGTCGAAACAGGCGTCGGGAAATGGCGGATACTGGGGATTGCGCGATGGCGCGGTGGGCAGCGTGACCCGGTCTTCAAAAGGAACTCCCTCCCACACCCAGTCAAATCCCGCCTTCCGGAACATCGCCAGAGTTTTCTCATCCTGAAACTTCGGATCGTCTGTCGAAGTATTGAAGTCCCCTCCCACAACAATCCCGACATGCCCCATTTTCCCGTAGGCCCTCTCCATCGCGGCCACATGGCGGAGAAGTTGCTTCACCGACTCTTCCCGCATGGCCGTGTTCTCCGCAAGATCCCCCCGGTTGCTCTTCAGATGGAGTGCATAAACCAACAAAACCTGCCCCGGCACCGGCTCGAAAACCGCCACGGAAAACCCGCGCTTGGGAGTCACCTCCGCCTGCTTCCAATTCTCCCACCAGCCTCCCACCGCCGGAAATCGCGACGCGATGGCAATCTGCTGGAGCGTCACCGTCCCCCCATCATCAACAAACCCGGAACACACCTGCGGGATCACCCCCGGTGTTTTGTAAAGGGCGATCTCCAGAGCTTTCCCACTCAGAATCTCCTCCGCACAAAAAATGTCGGGCTCAAGAGTGGCGATGGCCGGAACGGCTTCGCAGATCTGCTCCACGACCTCGGTCGTGCTCGCCTGGGGATGCCCGCCCGGGAACCACTCCATATTCCAAAAAACCACCCGCACATTCCTGGAATCCCCCGCCTCCAACAGGGAGAACCCACCGAACAGGAAAACCAGGACAAAAAGAAGGCTTGGGGAAAAAGAAGACATGGAATGAGAGAGAGCATAGATCACGCCAAGCCGGGACCGGTCGCTCCCTATCTCCAAAGCCATCAGGAAATCCGCTTCTGCAACACAGCGGCCACCCGGGCCATTTCTTCCGCCGTATTATAGAAATGCGGACTGAAGCGGAGCCATTTTGAGCCGTCGCGGAAGGCCCGCAGCGAAGCCACGATCCGGGCTTCTTCCAGTGCCGCGAACAATTCCGCGGAATCCTGTCGGGGATGCCGGCAGGTCAGGATGCCGGTGCGCATCGGATTGGTTTCATCCGGTGACAGGAAAACGAATCCGAGTTCCCGCAGGCGACCGTGCAGGTCGTCACGCACTGCGAGAATCGCCGCCCGCACGGTGTCCAGCCCCGTGGAAACCAACATCTCCAAGGACGCCTTCATCCCATACATTCCCGTGATGTTGAGAACTCCCGGTTCATAACGACGGGCGGTTTCCTCATAGACGATTTCCTCCTGCGCGATGAAATCCGGCGAACAGACATTCCAGGAACCCAACAGGGTCGGACGGCAAAGGGGAAAATTCCTCTTTGCCACGTAGACAATCCCGATGGCCAGCGGCCCCAGCATCCACTTGTGGGCATCCGCACTGAGGAAGTCGACATGATCAACACGGAAGGGACCGGCCCCCACACTCTGGATCGCATCGACAGAAAACAAAATGCCCCGTTCGTGAAGCAGCTTCCCGATCGCCTCCACATCGATCCCCCACCCCGTCAAAAAATGACAGGAGGCCAGGGCCACAAACCTGGTCCGTCCGGTCAGTTCTTCCGCGACCAGTCCCGGCGTGATTTTCCCGGGAGCTGTCGGATGAATTTTCCGGATCACCACCCCGCGCGAAGCGAGTGCTGTCCAAGGATAGACGTTCGACGGGTAGTCGTCACCGTAACAAACCAGTTCATCCCCCGGCTTCCAATCCAGCCCGTTGGCAAAAAGACTCAGCCCCAGCGAGGTCGGCCCCAACAGTGCGATTTCGTCCGGGGAAGCTCCGATGACCTTTGCGCACACCGTGCGCGTGCGCGCCACATCCCGCAGCACTTCGCCGAACTCCTGGTGATGCGCACAACTCGCATCCACATGCCCCTTCATGGCCTCTGCCGCGCAACGCGGCAGGGCGGTGACCCCGGCATGACCGAGAAAAATCCGCCCGTGCGCGACAGGAAACCGGGTCAACCGGGACTCCTCATCAGGAAAAAGCCTCATTGCCGGGATTCCTCCGCCTCGTGGATCAGTTTCCAAAAATCTTTCGTGCCGGCCAGGCCACCGTCTTCGTCATCCAACGGCAGGTTGGACCGGAAAAGAAAATCCCGGATCGTGTTCTTGTGGAGCACCCGGTGGATCAACAGTCCCTCGGCATGACGCTCGAAGTAAATCCGGTAATCCTTCGCGCGATAACGGTGCAGCGTCCGTCCCTCCCGCGACACCCGTCCGAAGCCCTCCTGGTCGAGGGAATCGAGATCTTCGGGCAGAAAAGGAAACTCGGAGAGCAACTCCAGCTGGAGATCCTTCGGCAGGGCGGCCATTTCGGCGGCGCTGATTTTGTTGAAAATGACCTGGAACACTCCCTACCATTGGCGCGGATCGGGCGCGGATGGCAAGAAGGGAAATTTTCCGGAGGTTTTCTGCTGGCGGTTGTCCCGAATGGCGGGTCTGTTTTTCAGATCACCCCGCGGCGTTTTTCCAGCTCGGTCCGGATTTTCGCCATTTTTTCGCGCGTGAGCGGATACCGGCTGACCGCGAACAGGCAGAAGACCAGGAAGAGGATCGGGATCCAGATGTAGAAAAGCTTGAGGTTTGCGAGCACATGCGGGGATTGCTCTGCTCCGCGTTGAATGGCAAAGCCTGTCCACACCAGAATGACTCCGCTGAGCCCGCCGGTCAGCGCACTGGAGGCCTTGAATGTCCAAGAGAAGACTGCCGAGAAACTTCCCTCGCGGCGCTTGCCGGTGACCAGCTCGTCATAGTCTGCCACATCGGCCTGCATGGACGGAACGACCAGCCAGAGGCCGATCCCGATCGGGCCGGTCAAAAGTGCGGGGATCAATTGCAGCCACGGATTGGCGGGCGTCACAAAGAGATACACCGACAGCGAGCCGAGCATTCCGCTGATCACAGTGACATAAAGAAGAATCCGTTTGTCCCAGCGGTTGGCGATCCATGTGCAGAGCGGGATCGACACCAGATTCGGTGCAAAAAGCACGGTGCCGATCACCCCGGATATCGTTGTGGCCTGGATCAGATTTCCCCGGCAGGCATAGTAGGCATTCAGATAAAATCCCAGGGTTCCCACCAGACCGAACCCGAATGTCTTGGTGAACACGATGAGGATGATCCAGAGGAATGGGCGTGTGGAGAGAGTTTGCTTGAGTCCTTCGATGAGCGGTTGCTTCGCCTGTTTGCTCGTCTCTTTTTCGTAGTAGCGTTCCTTGACGAACAAGCCGGGCAGCACACCGAGCGCAATGGTGAGAACGCCAAGCCCTATACTGATGTATCGCATGCCATTGGCCAGATCCGGCTTTGCATCAGGAAGGCGGCTGAACAGGGGGAGCGCGACCAGCGCAAGGATCCAGCCCGCCGCCACCTGCAGCAACTGCTGGGCGTAAGCCCGGTAGGCGGTAATGTTGGTGCGCTCGTTGTAGTCCGGCGACATCTCCAACTGAAGGCTGTAGTAGGGCATCGCCCAGATGGAAAAGCAGGTGTAGAAGATGAGCCCGCCGATGAGCAGCCAGGCAAACATCTGCCACTCCGGCAGGCCGGACGGCATCCACCAGATCAGCGGCATCGTGATCCCGGTCAGGATCGCCCCGGCCACAATAAACGGCTTGCGCCGCCCCCAGCGCGTCCGCGCGTTGTCGGAAATGTTCCCCATCACCTGATCCGCCACCGCATCATAGATTCGCCAGAGCATGAGAACGATGCCAAGCAGGGCAGGATTCATCCCCATCGCTATGTTGAACACCGGCGTCAGGTTCCCCTGGGGAATCCAAATCGCCGTCCCCTCAACCGGCCCACCGAGCCCATAGGCCACTTTCTGCCAGAATGGCACCCGGTCCTTCTCGGGAACTTTGGATTGGAAGAATTTCATAAACCTTTCTGTGTGCGCGGCCCAATCATCGGGAAGACAAAGGGACAACCGGGTGGTGGAAAGCCTGTGTCACACTTCCGGGCGTCGCGAGATCGTAATGATTGGGGTGTGAGACGTGCTCACTGCCAGCGAACACCCTGTTGGCTATTCTCCGCCAATGCAGCCGGATGTGTCTTGAATTTTTAACGGCCTCAGGTAAGTTCGTCCTGCACCATGACTTTGATCCTCGAAATACCGGAAAGCATTGTGGAGGGCATGCACCTTCCCGAGCAGGAAGTGCGTCCCCGCATGCGCTTGGAGCTGGCCGCATCGCTTTATGCGCAGAATATTCTGAGCTTCGGCAAAGCCGCTGAACTCTCGGGAATGGATCGATTCCACTTTTCCGACGCCTTGACTTCCCGGAAGATTTCCCGCCACTACACAGAGGAAGAATTGACGCAGGACCTCGCCTATGCGCGCGGTCAGTAACACTTCTCCTCTCTCGAATCTCGCAATTGTCGGACAATTGCATCTTCTGAAGAGGCAGTTTCAAAAAATTGTCATTCCGGACGCAGTCGGTGAAGAATTGCGCTTTCTGCCCGATGAGACGGCAAGGGAGAGCCTCGACTTGGCAAAGTCCGAGGGCTGGCTTGAGATCGCCCGACCAGCCAACAAAGCCCTGATAGAATCGCTGCAATCCACCCTGCACCTCGGGGAAGCCTCCGCCATCGCGCTTGCCACAGAAATAAAACCGGATTTTCTTTTGATCGACGAGCGGGAAGGGCGTCAGGCGGCACAGCGGCTTGGAATCGAAGTCCGGGGCGTCTTGGGAATCTTGCTGCGCGCAAAGTTCACCGGCGATCTCCCCGCCATTCGTCCGACAATCGATCGGCTGGAGACAGATGCCGGTTTTCGAATCGCGCCCGCATTGCGCGAGAAGGTCCTGCAATCGGCGGGAGAATAGCCTACGACAAACTGTCTGCCAGAAAGGCAGGCGGTCCTTCTCGGGAACTTTGGATTGGAAGAATTTCAATTGGAGGAGGGGTGGAAAGTGGTTCAGGTGGTTTCACGTATTGCATGAGTTCCGCAAAGCGGGAACTTGCCGTCGGAATCACTCAAGCGATCCCCCGTTTGAAGCGATCACCTCTTTATACCAATGAAACGACCGCTTGGGGGTCCGTTTCAGGGTATCAAAGTCCACGTGGATGAGACCAAACCTTTGCCTGAAGCCCTCGGCCCATTCAAAATTGTCCATCAGAGACCAGTGAAAGTAGCCAAGAATGTCAACACCCTCCGCTGCTGCACGCTTGAGCTGCTGGAGATAGCGGCGGGTAAAATCGATTCGCTGCGGATCCTCCACGCGACCGTCGAGGTTCACCCAGTCCGCGCAAGCCATGCCGTTCTCTGCGATCACGATGGGAAGCTTGTAGCGCTCTTGCAAGAAGCGCGGCCCCCAATACAGGGACTCGGGAGTCACCGGCCAATAGAAATGAGTTCTCGGGCTCCCCGGTCGAGTCTGGACCTTCTGGACCGGGTCTTCCTGGTCGGCGCAAACCATGGAGCCATTATAAAGATTTGCCCCATAAAAATCGATCGGGGTCGAGATTGTCTGCATGTCGGTGGCGGAATACCTGGGAACATCTTTGCCGAAGACCCGCATTTCATCCTCGGGATAATGCCCGAACACCACAGGATCGGCCCACCAGGTGTTCCCCCAGACGCAGGATTGGTCGGTGGGATGCACGATCTGGTTGCGTCCGTGCAGCGTGAACATGGCTTGGCGTGCCGCCGAGATGTCGGCTTCGGCTTCGGTGGCGGGAAATGCGGTCACCGCGACCGGAGCCCAACCGATTTGCGGCGTCGATTTTGCGTGTTCACGGATGGTTTGAACGGCGCGGCCATGCGCGAGCAGGGCCTGGTGACCCGCGCGCAGGATGAGGTTTCGTGACAGCCTGATCCCGGGTGCATGGCTGCCCCTGTCGAGGCCCAGCCCGATAAAGCACTGGGGTTCATTCAATGTCATCCAATGGCTGACCCGATCAGACAAGCGCTCGACGACAACTTTGGTGTAAGCGGCAAAGATCTCGGGCATGGCCTCGTTCAGCCATCCTCCCCGCAAGTAGAGATCCACCGGCAAGTCCCAATGGTAAATGGTGACCCACGGCTTGATTCCCGCCGCCAGCAATTCGTCCACCAGGCGTTCATAGAACAGCATCCCCTCCTCGTTAACCGTTCCTTCACCCGAAGGGAGGATTCGTGACCACGAGAGAGAAAAGCGGTAGGCCTTGAGACCAAGTTCCTTCATGAGGGCAACATCCTCACGGAGGCGATGGTAGT
The DNA here is from genome assembly GCA_964585615.1 of uncultured Chthoniobacter sp. Classification (GTDB taxonomy): domain Bacteria; phylum Verrucomicrobiota; class Verrucomicrobiia; order Chthoniobacterales; family Terrimicrobiaceae; genus QYQL01. Next base: position 43,154 of record CAZPEN010000034.1, read on the forward strand.
GGTCGCAGGCCACATCTCCGCTATCCCCCTGCCAGACTTTGGAGGGCGTGTGGCAGAAGTCATCCCAAATGGACGGGCTCCGCCCGCCTTCCTTCGCTGCTCCCTCAATTTGATAGGCAGATGTTGCTGCGCCCCAGACAAAGTCGGCTCGGAAAGTCATGGGGGAGTGTTAAGATCCAGCCATTTTCGCAGCACCTGCTTCCGGGCGGTGGGCACGGTGGCCTGGGGGTGGTTGTTGCGGTCGCGCGGCTGGTCGGCGTGCTCGACACTCCAGCCCTGCCACTCGCGAAATGCGTGATAGGTCCAATCCCAGCCGTATTCTTCAAAAATGGAAATGCAGTCATCCAGATAGCGATCCGCTCCCGGAGCCCAGCGAATGGCGCTGAACTCGCCGATATAGATCGGCACTCCGTAGGCAAGTTGAAAGTCGCGAACGGGCGCCAGATATTTCCGGAGAGCCTCCTTGTCGAAGGGTTTGCCCAAGTAGGAGCCGGGATACGGCAGAGAATCCGCATTGAGCTTGTCCTTGGCCACACCCTGATCGGTTTCGACCCCCTGATGCGTGTATTTCCCCGGCCAATACATGTGCGCCTGATAGATGACATTGGTGAGATCAACCGGCGTTAGCCAGCGGAAGGACTCCGGCGAATCCCACTCGTCAGTCTCGATGATGATGGGAGTTTTCGGATCAATTTTGCGGACGGCCTTTCCTGCTTCGACCTGGAGGTCGAGCCAGTTTTTCACGCCTTCTGGCGAAGGCAGGGTTTGCACGGGTTCGTTGATAAGATCGTAGCCCCAGACAGCGGGATGATCCTTGAAACGGGTGGCGATTTTCTGCCAGGCACGGACAAATTCCTCCTGAAGTCCGCGTTCGAGGAACATTCGCATCGTGCCGTCGGGAAGGCGGCCGCCCGGGGTCGAGTGCAGATCGATGAGCACTTTTATGCCACGCTTTTGGGCGACATCAAGGGCGCGGGAGATATCGTCGAGTTCGGCGTCCAGCCATTGATCGAAGAGCCGGGTCTCATCCTTAGCCCGCCACATTTGCCAGCGGACAAGATTCGCGTTCCAGCGAGCAATCTCGTCGAAGTCGGCTTCGCTAAAGGACTGCGGCGACATCACGCCGCGGAACCGGGGAGTGGCAGCCGGCGCGGGAGATGATGGCTTGAGATGCGCCACACGCGGCTGCACGACGCGGACGCGCACACTTGCAAACACCCCCGCTCCCAGCGCCTTTTCCAGTCCGAGCGTCAGTTTCACCTGCGTGGCGTCGTCGGGAACCGAAACGATGCGCCCGGCTTCCCGCCATGAAAATGTCCCATGCAGGTTGGTGGTGTCAAAATGGCGGGGACCTTCGGAGGGCGAATCGACGAAAATCTGAAACTTCAATCCCTCGTAGCTCCGCAAGGGAACGGCGGGATCCAGCGCACGGACATCTTTGCCTTGGAGTTGCCCTGTCAGTGCCAGCTTTGCTCCCCGCACCGAAGCGACATCAAGCGGCACGGTCAGCAGCAACCTTTCCCTGTGGCCCGGGTTCTCGAATCGCACGGCCACCTGTCCGCTCGGACCATCTGAAACGACCTTCCCACCCTGGCTTAAGATCTGGCTGCGGATTCCCGTATCGGAAAGTTCCAGATCGAAAACCCACCCTGCCGGAGTCGCCGGGTTTGTCGCTCCGTCCACAGGGGCTGCGACTTGGTCGGCGAGCCCGCTGTGACAGAGGGTGAAAACCGCCAGCGCTCCAAGTTTGATTGCCCCCCTCACCTGAGGGAGGATGTCCGACGACGCCGGAGCGTCACAATAACTGTTAGGCCCGCCGTCAAAAGCGCCCAGGTCGCGGGCTCGGGAACCACGTTCAGGACGATGCTGTTAGCGTTATAGGTAAAACTACTTCCCGAATAAGCTTCGAGACCGGTTCCGATGGCGAGCGTTCCCGTGAAGGCGTTGTTGGCGCTGAACGCGAAGAGCGTATAAGTGCCCGCCGCCAAACCTCCAATGTTGTTAAAATCCACCACGTTTGAGTTGAAGGTAACGTCTCCTGTCGCGTTCAGCGTAAGCCCCGTGAAGGCGACCACGTCATTTGTTCCCGGCGCGGCCAGATCGAAGGCAAACTTGGAACCGGAGGCAAATACGGCAGAATCTCCCGTGTTGCCCAGCGCAACAGTCAACGTGCCAGTCGCTCCCGTCAACCCGGGGGCCACAAAAGCTCCCGAGTTGACCGTCAGGGCTTTGCTCGCCCCGGGCGTGATCGTGCCCGTGCCGCCCAGAATGGTGCTGGAGTTGCTCACAGTCACAGCGCTGCCGCTGGTGCTCCCATTGATCAGCAAAGTGCCTGCATTGACTGCCGTGGCTCCCGTATAGATATTCGCGCCGGAGAGAATCTGAACCCCCGCGCCACTTTTCGTCACGCCGCCCGTTCCGGAAATAACGCCCTTGAAGTCCACGGCGGAGCCATTGACGCCGTTAATGGTCAGGGTGCCAGAACCAAGTTTCACGGTGCCGTTGCTGAGCGCGCTCCCCGCAGTGGCTAGGGATCCAATGGTGTTGCTGTTACCATTCAGATCAAGCTCAGCGGTGACGCTGCCGCTGGTCGAGCCGAGGGTGATGGCGGAGTTAGTGCCGAAGGCCTGGGTCGAGCCGGCTTTCAAGATGCCGCCGGTGACAACGGTGGAGCCGGTGTAGGTGTTGGTGCCGGAGAGAACCCAGAGTGTGGTGTTCTGGCCTGTTTTGTTGATGGAGAGCGTACCGCCGCCGGTGCCGTTGGAGATGACGCCGGCGACGGTATTGGCGCCGGTGTTGCGACCGCGCAGGTCGAGGGTCATGGCGCTGGCACCCGCGTAGGAGATGTCGCCATTGAAGGTCATCGTGGCGGTAGCGGTCGAAGAGTCGGACCAGATTTGACCGGCGGTGCCCTGGAAGATCAGCGGAGCGTTGACGGTCTGGGCGACGGCACCGGCGATGTTGGACTGGATACCCACAGCGCCACTGTTGGAGATGAGCAGGGCGTTGCCGCCGTTGGCTCCGGCCGAGCCGAGGGTGTAGGACAGGGTGGTGCTGGTGAACAGGATTTTTCGGATGTTGCGGTTTGCGTCGATTGTGATGGCCGAGGCACCGCCAAGCGTGCCGTTGAATGTGGCGTCGTCGATGGTGGTGGTGACGCTGGTAGAGCCGGGGATGTTGCCGCCGACCCAGTTGCTCGAAGCATTCCAGCTCTGCGTTCCAGCAGCTCCCTGCCAAGTATCGCTTGCGGCATAGAGGTGGCTGGAAGCGACAGCCAGAACGATGACTGCCAAAACATTCGCGAGGGAGTTTTTCGGGTTGGAAGAAACAAAGGGTCTGAGGACGGATTTCATAGGAGTTGTCGGGATATTGTTAAACTGGATCAATCGAGACGGGGTGGCAAAAGGTTATTCACTCTAATAATAGAGTTGGTCCTGAGAAATTGGTGTTCATGGCAAGGTCTTCCAAGCGGCGGCGATTTCGCGGGCGTAGCCTTCCATGCCGACATCGTTGGGGTGCCATTGGACGCCGGTGTCCGCCCCATAGCCGCGACAGGCGGGATCGGTCGCGTATTTTTCGATTGGGGCGAAGGCGGCTCCGAACTCGGCGGCAAGTTTTTTCACGGTGTCGTCCATCTCGCGATTTCGGCCGGAGTAGGGCGTTCCATCGCCCGGAGCCCAGACGCCCACGCAGACGATTTTCGGCTTGGGGCTCAGGCTGGAGATCTCGGCGAGGAGGGCGCGGTAGTCCTTTTCGAATTCGGCGGGGGTGCCGCGCTCGTTCTCTCCGAATTGGACGATCGCGAGGTCCGGCTGGAACGGGCGGTATTCGGTGATCCGTTTGAGGTAGCCGGCGACCTTCCCACCGTATTCCGCAAAGACTTTTTTCTCGATGGTTTTCCCGGTGGTTTTCCCGGCTTCCGCCGTGACAAGGCTGGCGAAGTCCTTGTCAACGGCGGAGGCGGCCATCCCGGCATTGATCGCCCACTGCCTGGCGGGGTTCACCTTGCTGTTGGTGATGCTGTCGCCGATGAAGAGGACGCGAAAGACATTTTCCGGTTTGGGCGGGAG
>CAZPEN010000035.1:0-42579 GCA_964585615.1 uncultured Chthoniobacter sp.
GCACCTGCCTCTTCCACGTCAAACCGCCGTAGATTGACTTAACGTAGTAATACTACACGGGATTGGGAGGAATGATCTGGGGAGAAGTGTTGTTGCCGCAGGTGGAGCCGACAGGAGCCGCCGACGTGGAGGGAAGCCTCGGATGGCTGAGACCCGCCGATGCGAAAGCGAAGCTGTTCGCCGGAGGGTTCCTGAAGGCCCTGGATCCGAATGGGAAAAGATATGCTCCGGTCAAAGACGTGTCATTGTTCTCGGGAAATGCCACTCCGGCAGGGTTCACCCTGAACGTGGACCCGTCGGGAACGGTGTTGGGAGCGGTGCTTGCGCAGGCAGGAACATGGCCGAAGAGCAACAGTCCGGTGCTGACAATGCCGGTGGGCGCAAAACTGACGCTGTCCTTCACGGGAACAACCGGAGTGTTCAAAGCACATTCAGCCGGACAGTGGGAGACAAGGCGGTGAGCACGCCCTACGAGGGAGTGGTGCTGGGCAACGAACTGACGCTGCCCGGAGGAAGCACGGCGATCCGCGGAGGAGGGTTCTTCTCCACCGGCTCCGCTTCCGGGGGCGTGGAGCTCACTTCTCCGTAAAGACATCCCGGCACATTGTCTTTCCCTGATGCTGCCAGTTTCCAATAGGCGAAGCCGAGTCCCGGTTTGCAGGGCGCTCACCTTTGTGGGGGGCAGATCGCCAAAGCTCAGACTCCCAGGGACAGGGAAGCGGGGAAGCCCGCAGGGAGGCGGACCGGACGGCCTTCCGGCATTTGCACCAGGGCCAGGGCCTGGCGGCATTTGACAAGAAGAGTGCAGTCCGAGGGCCGGATGACCTCGAATTCCACCCAGAAACGGATGCCGCTCCACTCGACCACACGACCGTCGATGCGGAGTTCCTCACCCAGGCGTGCCGGACGTTTGTAGTCAATCTCTGTGCGTGTTACCACGGGGTGGATGCCCGTGCGTTCGATTTCCTGGAAACTCATTCCCATCTGGATGGCGAGCAAGGTGCGTGCTGTTTCGATGAAACGCAGGTAGACGATGTTGTGAACAACCCCGCCCGCGTCGGTATCGAAATACATCACGCGCACATCGGTTGAGATCCGGCATTGATCGGGCACTTCCATGGCGCGGAGTGTGCGGAGTCAGGGCCCGTTCCCACAAGAGAAAAGCGGTGGTGATTTTGTGTGAAGCAGGCGGTTTGTTGGGTTATTCGAGCCGAACCCGCGGGTCGGCAACCGCATAGAGGATGTCGGAGAGCAGGTTGCCCAGAAGAACCAGTGCGGCCACGATGAAATTCAGGGCCACCAGTGTCGGGTAATCCCGTTCCAGGACAGCTTCGTAACCGAGGCGGCCCATGCCGGGATAGGCAAAGATCGTTTCCACGATCACCGACCCCCCGATCAATGCCGGGAGCAGGCCGCCGATCCCGGTGATGAGCGGGCGGATGGAGTTTCTCAGCGCGTGTTTGTAGAAGACGACGTCCTCTTCGAGCCCCTTGGCCCGGGCGGTCCGGATGTAGTCCTCGCGGAGGGTTTCCAACATGCTGGCGCGGATGTAGCGCGACTGGACGGCGATGCCTCCCAGAGAAAGCACCACGGCCGGCAGGGCGATATGCCAGACCCGGTCCAGACCCGCTGCCAGGAAATTCGGAAAGTCGATCCCGTAGGATTGTGTGCCGAGGACGGGCACGGATGTGAATTTCACCAATCCGATGATGGCCATGTTGGCAATCCAGAACGTGGGAACGGCGATGAAGACAAAGGCCAGCAGGGAGACCCAGAAATCCGGAGGCTTTCCCGCGTGGCGGGCGCAATAAATCCCCAAAAGAAGTCCGAAAGTGAGTGAGAGGATGAGCGAGGCGATGTTCAGGGTGATCGTGGCCGGGAGGCGCTCAAGGATCCGACCCAGGACCGGGCGGTCGTCTTTGATGCTTTTGAGCCGACCGGTGAACAGGTCCCGCATGTTCAGCCAGTATTGCTCGTGGAGCGGGCGGTCGAGGTGGAACTTCTTGCGGAATGTCTCTTTCACCTGGGGGGTGATCCGGGGATTGAGTTCGCCCCAGGGGTACGGGCTTCCCGGAGCCAGGGTGACCATGAAAAACGAAATCAGACTGATCCCGAAAAGCAGCACCAGGCTGATCAGAAGGCGTCGAAGGACAAAATGAAGCACGGGCGCATATTGAAAGCATCCCCGCGAAAGCGCAAGCGGGGAGGAGCCGGGGAAATCAACCGGCGAATCTCACACAATGCGCAGATCGCAGGTGAGGTCGCCACGGCGTCCGGGCTTGCAGGGTTTTCCGGGAGGGCGGATGCGGGAGAGACCGGCGGCGCGGAACGAACTGTCCTCCGCTCCCAAAAGGAAGCGTCGTGCCGACCGGTTCCCGAGGATTTCGAGTTCCAGAGGCACCTGCGGGGGAAGGCCCGGGTGGAGCGAGGGGTAAAGGTTTGTGCGCCGGTAACGCAGGCCGGCGGCGAAGAGTCCTGGGGAAATTTCCCGGAGCACCAGCGGGCGGTTGTTGACGCGGATCCCGTGGTTTTCGAGAAAGCCGGGGGTGGCGGTGATTTCGAGACGTTCCATGGAGGTGTCCACAAAACGGCTGGTGGTGCCGCCGTCCACGGGGGTCTCGCACAGCAACGGCCAGCTTTCATGCGCCTTGCGGATTTCCAGGGCATGGCCGTCATGTTCGAAGGCGAGCATCCGGGGGAACTTCCAGTTCCAGATGTCGCGGAAGATTTTTTCCTCCACCGGAAACCCTCCCGAGCGGAGGCCGGCGAGAACTTCGGCGAGATCCTGCCACAGGATGGTGGGAAGAAAATACCGGTCGTGCAGATCCTTGGAGAGGTCGCGGAGCCTGTCCTTGCGGGGATTTTCCAAAAGCCAGGCGGCCAGTGCGGTCCAGAGGAGGGCGACCGCGCTCATCCAGGCGGCTTTCGGGAGGGACTCGATGGCCCGGAACTCAATGAGCCCGAGGGTGCCCGACGGCCAGCCGACGTTCCAAAACTTGTCGAGACTGATCTCGCTGCGGTGGGAGTTCCCCGTCACATCGGTCTGGAGGTGGCGGAGGGTTTCGGAAATGAGGAGCCGGTGATCGCCCTCGGGGAGCGAGTCGAGGAAGGCCAGTGCCATTTCGAGATCGTAGCGGTCCCGGGCGGATTCATCCGCACGGGGAGCCTGTGAGGAGGCCCCGACGTAACAGCCGGTGAAAAGGTAGGCCAGCGAGGGATGGTGCTGCCAGTAGCGCAGGATCGAGGCCAGCCAGCCGGGCCGGGAAAAGAACGGATTGCGGTCGACGGTCGGTCCGCCCCAGAGAAAATGATTTCCCCCGCCGGTGCCTTCGGGATGGCAGCCGGGGCGTTTTTTCCATGCGCGCAACCCACAGGCCCCGGCGGCATGGGTGACGGCGCGGATCCAGTGATCGTATTCCCGCCAATCCGCGCAGGCCGGGAGATTCACTTCCAGAACTCCGGGGTCGGCAGCCAGGCCGAGCTGGATCCAGGAAAGCGATTCGTCGGCGGGCGTGTAGCCCTGCATTTCCACTTTTCCGATTCCCGCCTTGCGGAGTGCTTTTTCAATGGCGGCCAGCAGAACGACGAAAGGAGCCTGGAGCACGGGCGGCATGAAGATGCAAAGCCGTTCGTCTTTCCATTCCAAGGTGAGCGCACGGGCCGGAACTTCCGGCGGGAGCACATGCAGAGGGAGGCGAAGTCCGGCCGGTCCCTGCGCCGAGGTCAGGGCAAGGGGCTCTTTTCCCGGCCAAGCGAAGGATTCCCACTTTCCATCAATCGCATCGATGAGGAGGGACCAGGTGCGGTTGGCACGATCCAGGGGATCCGGCAGGGATTTCCATCTGGCGGCCACCCCGAGTTCGGCGGCCACATGGCGGCGGAAGACCTCCAGAGAGGCTTTCGAGGGAGCCGCGTTCGAGCGCGGGTGGAAAATCGGGGAGCCATCCCGGTTCGCAAGGATGCGGATCGCCCAGCGTGGGTTGATCTCGCCGGGGTAGGATTTTCCCGGTGAGAAAAAATCGACGCCGCCCTTCAGGTGATGCCGGAGAAGATTGGCGGCCATTTTTCTGGCGTAGTCGAGCTTTGTCGGACCGACTGCGGAGTAGTTCCACTCCGGGCCTTCGGGATGCAGGGGAACAAAAGTGGGTTCGCCCCCGAGCGTCATTTCCGCCCCGTGGCGGGCAAAGATTTTTTGGGAATGTCGGGAGACTTCGAGTGTCCAGTGGCTCATGCTTTTTGAACTTCGAGACGGGTGACCAGGGTGCTGGGGATGGTTTTTTTTCCGTAATACGTTCCCGCGACCGGGGCGATGTCGGCATGGCGGAGGCCGACTGCGGTGGTGACAAAATGGTGGTCGCAGAGGACGCCGTTGGTGGGATCCATGCCGATCCAGCCGGCTCCGGGGAGGAAGGCTTCCACCCAGGCATGAAGCGAGCTTTCCGCGTGGCGCTCGGAGGGATCCTTGTCGCCCTCCCAGACAAAACCGCTGGCCAGGCGGGCGGCCACTCCGTTTTGACGCAGGGCTTCCGCAAGCAGGGGGCCGAGATCCCGGCACGAACCGCATCCTCTCCGGAGCGTTTCTTCCGGCGGGAAGGGGTCTCCCTCGTCGCGCCGCTCGTATCCGAGGTTCTCATGAATCCAGCGATTGAAGGTCACGAGTGTCTCGACTGTGGGGCGGGGAGCCTCCGGGGCGAGCGGGGAGGGGAGCGTCACGGAAGAATCCGTTTCCAGAAATGCGGACAGAAGGCGTGTCTCGTCCTCCGTGTAATCGCAGGGAATGTGAAGGCCGCGGGAGTCCAGAAGGAAGTGGAAGGGATTGCGCTCCCGGACTTCCAGACCGAGTTCGAGCACGAAAGGCAGATCCTTCACCGGTTCGGGATAGAAACAATAGGCGATGAGATTGTCGAAGAGATCGCGCCGCCATTGCACGTCGCCGGAGTCGTGCGTGGAGAAAGAGGTGCTGCCGACTTTGACAAAGAGATCGGTGCGGGGGAAAACCCGGACGAGGTGGGGAGAAAGCGAGGCCGGTTCCGCGTAGGAATACTCCGCTTCATACCGGATGGACATTCTCATGATTTTTCCGCAAGCCGTTTCATGGTTACCCTGACTTTCATGCTTTGCGATCCGGACCCCTTGAACGTTCCCCTGACCGGTGCCGCGTCCTCGAAATCTCTTCCCAAAGCCACCGTAATATGGCGCTCACCACACCATTGATTGTTCGTCGGGTCAAGCGCCATCCATTGCAGTCCCGGCAGAAGAACCTCCACCCAGGCGTGTGTGGCGACCGATCCCACCAGTTTCCGTCCGCCCGGGGTCCTGTCCGTCGGACCGTCGGTCTCGATGTAGCCGCAGACGTAGCGCGCCGGGAGCCCCGCCGTGCGGAGCACGCTGAGCATGATGTGGGCAAAATCCTGACAGACTCCGGCCCGTTGTTTCCAGACCACGGGGAGAGGAGTGTTCACTTCCGTTGCGCCCGGCCTGTATGCAAACCGTGCGTGGATGGCACTGTTCAGGGACTCGAGTGCTTCCCCGATCGGGGCGCCCCCCGGCAGGAATTTCTTTGCCCAATCCGTTGAGACTCCTCCGGTGGGGACCGTGCGGGTGGGCTGCAGGTAGTCGAAGATGTCGGTGAGCGAAGAAGCAAGAATCTGGCGGGCCTCGGCGAGCGGTAGTGCAAGCGCTTCCCCGGGGAAACTCCGCGGCTTTGTGCGAACGGTCATCCGGTTTGTCACAAGGAGTCTCTCGTGGCGGAGGGTCATCGAATAGAATGTCGTGGTGTTCCCAAAATAATCGACGTAATCCGAGATCCCGCCCTCCGGGGAAAACTCGATGCTGTGGGCGAGGATGGCCTGTTCCTCGCGGTGGGGCGGGGAAAGCCGGGCCTCGACATACGCCTCGCTCACGGGGTCGCTGTAACGGTAGTCGGTGATGTGGACGACGTCGAAAAGCATGGCTCAGGTGTTCGGAAAAAGCGGGGGAGTTTCGTGCCGCATGTGGATCTGATGATTCAGGAAGCCGTCCGAGATCAGGTCGTGAATGCCGAGCACCCGGTTCAGCAACTCATCGCTCTGAAGCTGGAGCGGGGATTTGCGCGGGGAATCCCCCGTTTCGCGCAGGAGGGTGTCCCAGTCGGTCGCATGGATCGAGGTGATCAGCGCCTCGACGGCGGCCACGGATCGTCCGGTGGCGGGAGAACGAAGGTCGTCGCTCTCCGCGATGCGCAAGGCACAGCCCCGCAGGCAGCGCGAGACAGAGCGCGGGGCCAGCGGGTTTTTCCAAAGCAGATCCAGAAGCGGTGCGGGCTCGATGCGCATTTGATAGACCCTGCGGTAAACGTCCCGGCTGTTGAGGAGGCGGAGAAACGCGGAAAGCCGGATCTCCATCGTGTGCTCCCCCTTGGCCGGGTCCGTCGGCTGGAGCAGCGGGCCGGAGATGGAATTGAGGGCGTTTGCCGTGATGGCCGCCCGCTCGATGAGCTGTCCGATCTCGCAGAACTTCCACCCGCCGTCGGCCACCATCGTGCATTCTGCCGTGCCGAAAAACTGGGAGATGAGTGCGCGGGCGAAGTCGCACAGTTTGCGGCTGGAGGCGGTGAGAACATCCGGCGGGGCCTCCGGGCGGAAGCGCGTCTTTTGGAACCGGTCCCGGAGCAGACTCAGAACACCCCAGGCTTCAAGACTCATGGTCTCCAGGACGCTTTCCGCATTGCCAGCGGCGCGGAGAATGGCACTGACAACAGAACCGGGCTCCTCGATGTCCAGAGTCAGACGATAACGGCCCGGGGCATTGGAGATGGTTCTGCGGGTGCCGGAGCCGCTGCCTTCGAGCATCGGAAGAATGCGGTTCCACACCGGACGGTAGTGGGTGCGCTCGGTGGGATTGAGTTCCTCCAATTCCAGCGATTCGATGACTCCGACCATGCCGGCAAGATGGTAGGCGCGTTCCAGATATCGTCCGATCCAGTAGAAGGCTTCCGCCACGCGGCTGGTGACGTATTGGGAAGGGAGGGTGTTTTCGGAGAGGCGTGGCGCTTCGTCCTCTTTGCCCTCTTCCTCGAAACCGACCTGCACCCAGGTGTCCTTGCTGCCCCCGCCCAATTCGGAAGAGGTGTGGGGGCTGTCCTGTGTCGAAACCCGCGTCAGTGCGCCGGGAAAAATCTCATAATCCCCGTCCGCCTTCCGCAGTGCAAAAAGAATGTGATCCTGGCGGCGCGTGGCGGGTTTTCCATTTTGGAAACAAACCGTCTCGGCATCGCAGTTCTGGGGCTGTGCGATGAAGTGGGAGGCGTTCGGGAGGATCTCCTGGCGCACTTCCTCCACCCTGGCCCGTGACGGTCTCCGGCCGTCTCCTCCGAGCAGGATTCTTTCCCCGTAGAGCGGGCGGATCGTATAGTCCGCGAGATTGGCCAGTACCATTTCCCGCTGGTCGATATCTCCCAGCCAGTAGGTTGGCAGACTCCTGAGAATCGGGCGCTGGCCGAGGTAGTAACGGATGATGTTTCCGGCGAGAGGAAGCAGGCTGCGGTCGTCGGCGAGCTGGGAGCCGATTCCATTGACCACCGCGACGGTTCCCTTGCGGATGCAATGCACCAACCCCGGCACCCCCAGAAGAGAGTCGCGACGGAAGGCCATGGGGTCCAGCCACTCATCCGAAATCCGGTTGTAAATGATTTCGACGCGCTCCAAACCGGAGACCGTCTTGAGATACACCGCATCGTTGAGCACCAGCAGATCCCCGCCCTGCACGAGGGGAATGCCCATCCTTCGGGCCAGGAAGCTGTGTTCGGAATACACCGCGCTGCCCGGGCCGGGGGAGAGCAGGACAACCGCCGGCTCCGACACGCCGGAGAGCGAGCGCAGCAATTCCAGAATGTCCGTCGGCGCATCTGCGATCGAGTGAATCGAGGTTTCCTGGAACGATTGCGGGATCACCCGTGCCAGCGCCCGGCGGTTCTGGATCATGTAGGACATGCCCGAGGCATTGCTGAAGTAATGGTGCTTCACCGCCAGTTCCCCGTCCGGCAACCGGCAGATGCTGATCCCGCTGAGATGCAGATAGGCTCCGCCCGGAGGGGGCAGGTTGGCCGCCGCGTGGCGGAAAAATCCGCTGCCCAGCACCGGCTGGATCGGCACGTCCCCGTCGCGCAGGATTTGCTTTTTGGAATAGACATCCTGCAAAAACAATTCGAAAGCGTGGAGCCGCTGTTTGATCCCTGCCACCAGCGGGGTCCATTCCCGGGGAGTGAAAATTTGCGGGAGCAGGTCGCAGAACCACGGACGCTTGCCCCAGGGTCTGTCGCGGGCGATGTCGAAGGTGACCCCCATTTCCCGCATCGTCGCTTCCAGCTTCTCGTCCAGCGCCCGCGTCTTCGCCGCCGGCATGCCGTCGAGTCGCTCGAACAGCATCCGGTACATGGCGCGCGGCGATCCGTCTTCCCCGAACGTTTCGTTCCAGGATTGGAAATCCGCGTCGGACTTTTTTGTCTCCCTCAGTGGCACGGGGCGAGGCTTTCCGTGGCATCCCTCCCGGTCAAGCGCAATTCTCCTTATTCGCGAAGAGCGTCGATTTCCCGTTCGATATCCGCCCCGGTCACTTCTTCAGAGACAAAGGCCTCGCCGGGAGACTTCAGAAGGACGAAACGCACCGCACCGGCATGGAATTTTTTGTCTTTTTGCATGGCGGAAAGAATGTTCTCCGTTGCGATGTCCGGGGGGAGGGTGAGGGGAAGGCCATACTGTTCCAAAGCGGAAAGAATGCGGGCACCGGCCGCGGGATCAAGCCCGGCCTTTTTCATCGAGAGCCGGCAGGCGGCGACGAGACCGAGGGCGATGGCCTCGCCATGCAGATAGCGTCCGTAACCAGCGGCGTTCTCAATGCCGTGGCCGATTGTGTGGCCGAAATTCAGCAGGGCCCGCACGCCTTTCGTTTCGAATTCATCCTCCGCGACAATCGCCGCCTTGATCTCCACGTTGCGGGCAATCAGCCGGGGAAGATCGTCCAACGCCTCCAGCATCGCAAAATCCCGGATCGCCGCATGTTTGATGATCTCCGCAAACCCCTCGTTGAATTCCCGCACGGGCAATGTCTTCAGTGTATCCGTATCCGCAACCACAAGGCGCGGTTGATGGAAGGCCCCGATCAGGTTTTTCCCACCGGGGGCATTGACGCCGGTTTTTCCGCCCACCGAACTGTCCACCTGGGAGACAATCGTTGTCGGGATCTGAACGAACGGGATTCCCCGGTAATAAATCGCAGCAACAAACCCCGCCAGATCGCCGAGAACTCCGCCCCCGAGCGCAAAAAGCGAGGAACTCCGGTCCAGCCCCGCGACAATCATTTCCTCACACAACCGGGACACTTCTTCCATGCACTTGGATTTTTCCCCCGCCGGGGAGATCCGTGTTGTGACAGAGAACCCTGCTTTCGCAAGCGACTTTGCCACCCGCTCCGCATACAGCGGGGCCACATTCGAGTCCGTGAGCAACACTCCGCGCCCCGGCTTGAGCACTCCCGCTGCCAGATCCCCCGTCTTTTCCAAAAGACCGGGACCCACATGCACATCGTAAGGTGAGCGTTGAAGAGGAACAGGAACAATCATTTCCCGGAGTCTGCCCCATTCTTCCACGCGGAGTCGAATCCGAATTCCCCACTCCGAGCCGCAATCACGCTGCCACAGGAAAAAACCTCCTTCTCCTCTTCTGGTGGACGCGGGCTTTCCCTCCCCCGATCATTACGATCATCAGGAATCCGTGATTGGTGGGGTGAGTTTGTAGAAGCGGCATCCTGCCGCTTCTAGCGTGCCCGGCATGGGCATGAACAAGTCAGGAAGAAAAAACCCCCATAAACAATGACCGGAAGCCGTGACAGCAACTGTAGCGAAAGCCAAGGCGGGATCCGCGAGGAATTCAGCACGAAAGAAGGCCGTAGCACCGTAGGAACACGAACAGGCCGAGAGGCAATGTGGGAATGGAAGCAGGGAGGCAAGGAAAGCAGGAACGCCGCAAGGGGGGGACGCTCTCGCCGTTACTGGCCAACATCTCTCTCGATCCACTGGACAAGGAGCTGAAAAAGCGAGGGGTGAGCTTCGTTCGCTATGCGGACGACATTGCGATATTCACCTCCAGTCCGAGGTCGGCGGAGCGCATCTTGGAGAGCGTGGAGGAATGGCTGAAGAAGGAGCTTGGGTTGGAGGTCAGCTGGGAGAAAAGCGGAACCGGGCCGAGCGGCAAAAGCAGCTTGCTCGGGTTCCGTCTCCACGAAGACGGGCAGATTGGGATCAGTCCGAAGGCCGTCGCAAAGCTGAAAGAGAAAGGGAAGGAATACTGGGAGGGGAGACAAAGCAAAACCAGCGGAGATGGGAGGGATGTTGAGGGCGCAGAACGCCTTTTCCTCCAGATCGAAGAGATGATCCTCATCGCAGATTTGGGTCGAGAGCTGGTAGGCGATGAACCGGCCGTCGTGTCCATCGCGCCCGCAACAGCGGTTTGCCATGGGCAATGGTTCCGTGTGAGAATCCGGCCAGATGAAAACCGACCTCCAGCGACTCACAAAACTGGCCTACCACCGGGCGGAGTGGGGAGCCGAACTCGTGCGTTGCTACGACCGCACCCGGCGCTCGATTCCGGCCCCTCTTGCTGGACGCGTGGAGCACCTTTACCAGTGGTTCCTGGCTCCCATGACCCTCTGGCCCTGCAATCTCCACGGGCTTCTGGAAAAAATCTTGGACACCTTGGAATGCGGGCGGATGCCGGATGCGGCAATGGAGTTGCTCCTTGATGTTCTGCCCCCCCTCCCGGACCCGAAAACCATCGAAGCCGTTGCCGCTCACGAACACGATGTCCAAGCCGGACGATACGAGCACCTCGTGCCAGCAGCGCCTGCGAAATTTCTCTCCAGCGAACGGATGCTGGCGAGGAACCCCGAGTTTCGCGCGGACTGGAAAAAAATCGCGGAGAGCTTTGCTGTCGCCGCCTACGCCGACCACAAAGGCGTGATCCGCCGCACGATGGTCTCGGAACGAAACCTCCGAGCCAACTTCGACCTCGACTGGCGGAAACCCGGCGACCGTTTCTCGGCAGTCTTCGATTCGTTCTGCGCGAAGTGGAACCTCTACGGCATGGAGAAAGGAAAACCGCTCCTTCAAAAACTATCGGTCAACCTCACGCCATTCGGCACCATGATCTTCATCCCCGCCTACTGGTCGTTCGATTACCGCCGCGACCTCCGGTGGGGCACCGTAACCAAACTCCACAAATCCCGCGGCCAGCACCACCAAGGAGCCGCGCTTGCCGAGGGAGCTGAGCAGCGCCGCCGCGATGCGGCAAAACTCGTCAAGCTGGACGCGCAGGCATTATCCCAGAAACTCCGCGGCCAGAAACGCCACGAGTTTCTCTGCCGGGGCCTCGGATGGGACCCCCGCACCGACCCGAAGCGGATCTCCCGGCTACGCCGGCTGGCAGTTCAGTAACCGGAACCGATCATGCTCAAGCACGGGTTGCCCCCCCCATCATCGTTCTCGCGAGACGAGACAAGCCCAGCCATGATATCGAGGTCATTGCGATAAGCATCCAAGTAATAGAAGATTCTATTTATGAGAGCATCTGAATCCATTGTTGCGATCTCCTTCTCGCCGATTGGTTCCCCTGCGCGCCATGCGACCACTCGGCCATCAACTCGCTCATTGAATGCCTCAGGACCAAAAACAAGTGTACCGTCAATTTTTGCAAGCTCCTTCCGCAACTCGGGGTTCCACTCAACATTGCCCCACCATCTATTCCAAAGCGAAATTCCCACCTCGAAACCATGTTCATTGCTTTCCCACACTCCAGGGACACAAAAAGACAAAACTAGTACCTCAAACCATCGACCATTATCAGGCCTCTCAACTCCGTTCCCAACGCGGAGACTCCATTTCGGGTGATCAACCGTGATGGCCGGCCATTCATTCAAACGATCTCTTCGGTGGACTGTATAGTCCTTCCCCCAAAAATCTTTGATTCGTGACTCGACATGGTTGAACACAGTATCGAGTGCCCGCCGCGCATCAAGCCCGGCCTTATAGTTATTGAGTGTTGATGGTTTCATTGTTAAGAAGATTTCCTCTGCTTCAAGATATGATATTAAGTCTTTTGCCAGATTCGCGGTTGTTGGATCGCTCGTCTGTGTTGCAATAATTGAAAGTCTCCTCGCTATCTCCGACCATGTGATTCGGTAGCAGCCTATTGCTTTCAGATCCTCTGAAGAAAGGTTCCCCGAACGAACCAAAGAAAAAATATAAAGTTCTTTCCCCGATTCCTGAATACACTTCCATGCATCCCCATAACCTTCGAGTTGTTCAGACAATTCAGGTGAACCAACCTTCACCTCCAAAACAACGACTGCATTCGCAAAATGCATCACGATGTCTGGAAAGCATGTCGGCCACGTCGCCTGCGTTTCTACCTTTTCATATTCATTGCTGAACACCTTGGCCCCCGCCTCGAAAAGCATTGAAATAACCTCACCTCGAATCCCTGCGCTCCACTTGATACAAGCCGCAAGACACTCAGAAGCGTGGTTTTCTTTGGGATCAATTAGGTCTGGCTTGTAATGCTTTAAGCGGGAAAACCTATTCATTAATGAAATTCAATACCGGCATCTGCTTCCAAAGTCGAGGACATTCATTGTCTCCAATCGAATCCCTTGCGAAGGCCTCGATTCCAAGGCAACTTTGAGGAAGTGGAGCGATAAGTCGAGGAGGAGATGTATAAAATGGAAGCCCCTTTTTTGCTTTTTTCTAGTTTCTCATCCGCAGAGGCGTGGATCTTCGAAACAAGCGAATTTCTTATTGAATACTAGCGGAAGAACCTGCGGTGCGCGGTCGGTATTCTTGAACAGCAGTAAATGCGACTGGCCGCCGCATTGTTTTCGCTCTTTCTTGTTCTCGGCGTAATATGAGTGGCGCACCAGTAGGCCGACGTAGTCCGCGATGCCGATGATTGCTTTGCTTTTTCGGAGATCCTTCAGGCGCGGCCAACCGTGGCTAGCGCCCGCGCGCTTTTCCGGTTTGCGGTTTATTTCGGCAACGGCAAGGACCGGGATTTGTAGTTCCTTTGCCATGGATTTCAAATTCAGCGTCACTTCATCGAACGAGAACCGGTGGCGCGGGCTCTCGATGCGGGTCCCCTGCTCCAAACGAGGCATATTGTCCACGACGATAAGCTGGACATCGTGAAGGTTCTTCCAGTGCCGCACCCTTTCGCGCAAATCGTGGACGCTCAGCCCTTGATCGTCATCGATCAGAATCTGGACTTTCGCAAGCATTTTGAGGGCATAGGTGAACTCCCTCAAATCGCTCCTGTCAGGAATGCCTGATCGGAATTTTTCCGCGTCCACTCCCGCGACAGAATACAACAG
This sequence comes from uncultured Chthoniobacter sp., assembly GCA_964585615.1. Classification (GTDB taxonomy): domain Bacteria; phylum Verrucomicrobiota; class Verrucomicrobiia; order Chthoniobacterales; family Terrimicrobiaceae; genus QYQL01. The sequence goes on from CAZPEN010000035.1 coordinate 13,396, forward strand.
GCGCTCGAAAAGACGCTTAGTGGTGGACTGCAAACTAAATACGGCCACCGTTTTTTTCAAGGTGATCGACACGTGCATAGCGGCATTCATGACAAAAGCCGTTTTCCCCATCCCGGGGCGCCCTGCAATTACCGTCAGATGCCCCGGTTGCAATCCGCCGGTGATCGCATCAAAACTTGCCAACCCCGTTGGAAGTCCGGGGATCGAGCTTGTCGTGCAAAGACGTGTTTTAAGTTCGTCGATCGCGTCCAAGGCCAAGTCCTTCATCGAGGGGGGCTCAGGGGGCTTCCTCCGGTTTGTTTTACTGCCAGTTATTCCTTCTGCCGGGTCGCCATCAGGGACCGATGATTGAGCGTGGACATCAGTGTTGCCTAACGGAGGTTCAGTCGGGCCGTCGGCGGGGATGCAGGTAGACATGTCGGCGATGATCGCCCGACGGGCACCGCGAATCCATGGATTGAATTGTCCTCAATCCCTGCCCTGACCCGCGCGGGCCGCTGGACAGGATTTGCTTTTGGCGGGGCGGCGGCATGATTCGGCCATGGAACGGTTTTGAAAGCCCTGCGCGGTTTTCCCAAAATCGCCCGGGAAGTGGTGAACACATTCAACGAGATTGACTGCGAGTGGCGGCGCCGGTTTTCTCATGTGATTTCCCCTTGGTAGTCTTTGGTCAGATGCGATAGCGTTCCTTCCGGACTGCGTCTCGGCGGCGTGGAGTTGCCCGAAACGAGGAGGGAGCGGGCGGGAACACGGCGGTGATCGCTTCCGGGAACCCTTTGAGCCCATCGACTGTCGCTGCCAGGATGTCTTCCACCCCGCGATTTCTCAGTTCGTTCATCACACGCAGCCAGAACTTCGCTCCTTCGTTCTGCTCAATCCGGATCCCCAGCACCTCCTGGATCCCGTCGGCTCCTACTTTAGTGCCAGATACACCGCTTTGTTTTTTACCGTCCCCTCGTCCCGGATCTTCACCTGCAGCGCGTCGAAGAACACCACAGGATACATCCGCTCCAAGGGCCGGTTCTGCCACTCCTGCACTTCTTCGAGCACCTCATCGGTCAGGCACCACCCGCGAGGGCGCATCAACGCGCTGAAACGGTTGGGAGTCAAAGTGCGCGTCCGGGGGGGGCATGGCCTACAGTTGGCTTGGAGCCTGGGCAATCGCCCGGCACTGGGTCATGCAATCAGCACTGAAAACGAAAACACTCAACAGCTAAGGGTTCATCATACCCTGGGACTTCACGGAAGAAGGAAAGTGAGAACCACCTTGTTCAACCGCCGGATGCGGAAAACCGCACGTCCGGTGGTGTGGAAGGGTCACGGGGTGCAACTCCCCGTGACCCCATCCGATCGGTCTGAGATCGTCATGATTGGCTTTCCTTCTGCACGCATCCGCCGCTTTTTGGGAGAGAGAGGGGACTCCTCTCAGGGAACGATCAGTGCGTAATGGCCGCATTCCAGGTGCGGATTTCTCGATCCCTGCCAGGTCGCGGACATCCGTCCATGAGCATCTCCCAGCGCGTTCACGCGCACCTGCAACTCCATGAGGAACGGTTTGCCCGGGACAATTCCGGCGGCCTTGAGCGGAATGGAAACCTCAAAGTCATATCCGCCTTTGTCCGCACGGACTGCGATTTTCGCACCGGGGACTGACTTCCGTCCCTGAGTGGACAGAAGCACGGGCTTTTTGGTATCCGGAAGGGCGACCAGCTGGATTGTTCCTTTTCCGACGACCGGGGCAAAGAACAGCTCGATCGCACTGCCCTCCCAAAGCACCTCCCTGTGGATCCGGATATCGGTGTCTGAGACGCGGAGAGCAAGCTTCAGGGCGGACTTTTCCAAGGACAGGGTGCCTTGGGCAACCGTGTTGCCGGACCATTCGATGCAAACCGGAGCGTTTTCCGGATGAACAACCGTGCGCAGGGGCTGGCGGAAGTGGTTTGCAAAAACCACAGGTGATTTGCTGAGGATGTTCACTTCGAGTGGGATTTCCGGTTTGAGACGGTTCACGCGGAAGGGAATCCGCTTTGTCCGACCGGGGGCCACCTCGCAGGGCACTTTTGCGGATCTTGCGAGTTTGAAAGCACTTTGATTCACTTCAAGCAACAGGTTATCCCTGAAATGTCCCCCGGTTTCATTTTCGACAACCAGTACCAGATCCGTCTTTGAGACATCCGCCGGATTTCCGGAGGTGTCTTCAATGGAAAGAAACACCCGCTCGAGGCCGGCCGCTCCACGCCCCGTGTTTTTTCTTACAGGGGCAAACCGGGGCAGGAAGCCGTCGCGCTGGTGGGCGTCGATCAGTTCGTCACACATCTTCCAAATGCTGTCGAGGGGAAGCTGGCTTGAGGTGTGCGGATCCATCATCACCGCGTGGTAAATATGCTCGCGCCTGTTTGTCAGAAACGCCTCCAGAGTCAGTTCCTGCACGGCAATATTGGTTCGGCACATTGCGGCCAGTTGGACGGGGAGATCGCCAATCACGGTGGGTTGCAATCCCGAGCGATCCACCAGACAGGGCACTTCCACGCAACATCCCGAGGGGAGATTCGTGATCAGCCCCTCGTTGGGAACATTTCCATAAATCACGGTGGGAGTCCCGGATTCCATGGCATTGATGATTTGTGACCCATATTCGACACTCTTTGCAATGCTGACGTGATTGTCGGCCAGCATCTGCTTCTCGGTTTCTTTCCAGGTGGCGACAATGGACTCGCAGCGTCTCAGATACTCGTCGAGGGGAATATCGAAGTCTTTGATGACTTTCTCCCCGTGATGGATGAACCACGGGCAATACTCGGAAAAGTGCTCGCTGGATTCGGTGACGAAATACCCCAGACGTCTCATCATCTCGAAGCGCACCTTGTCGGAGGCAAAAACCCCGGGGTTTTCCAGTGCTTTGAAAAGAAGAGGATAGGCATCCTGGCCCCGGAATTTGAACTCCAGAAAGAAAGCGACGTGGTTGATGCCGGCCACCTTGTAGCTGATGTCCTCATGGGAAAGTCCCGCATAATTGGCAAGCTGGTGGGAGGTTCCCTGCACACTGTGGCAGAGACCGACGGAAGGGATTCCGCAAACGCTGTTGATGGCCATCATGTTCATGGCCATCGGATTGGAGTAATTCAGGTACAACGGGTCGGGGGCTCCGAAATCCCGGAGCGCATTCCCGATTTTCACCAGTTCGGGCATCGTCCGCAGAGCCCGGAAAACCCCTCCGACTCCCAGGGTGTCTCCAATGGTCTGGCGCAGTCCGTACTTTTTCGGAATTTCAAAATCGGTGACGGTTGCCGGTTTGTACCCGCCAACCTGGATCATCGTGATCACGTAGCGTGCTCCCGAGCAGGCTTTTTTGAGATCGAGCGTCGACTCGATTTTCGCTTTGACCCCGAGTTGGGCGACCACCTTGCGTGCCAGGAGGTCCGCCACCTTCAAGCGGGCCGGATCGATGTCCATCAGGCAGATCGTGGACGCCTCAAGCGCCTTGTTTTGAAGAATGTCGCAGAGAAGGTTTTTTGCAAAGACGACGCTGCCGGCACCGATGAAAGAAATTTTTGCCATGATGAAATGATTTTTTGCACACGCCGGGAGAGATTTCAATTGAGCAGGTGTGATGAAATATATACATTATGTGATATGCTTGATGTGCTTCTCGAATTGCGCTCGGCATCCCTGAACGAGGTGGCGCGCTCCCCGTCTTACAACTGGAACAATCGTCTGCGAAAATCGGGAGGGATCATTTTCCAGTATACCTGGAGCGGGCAGGGGCACTTCCAACGGGAGCAAACGGTCAGAACATGCGGTCCCGGCCAGGCCATGTTGATGCTGGAAGGCGGGCGGACAAAGTATTTCTTTCCCAAAAGGGGGGATTGTCCCTGGGAATTCACCTGGATCAATTTTTGCGGTGCGCGTCCCCTTGTTGCCGAGCTCATTCGTCTCCACGGGGATGTTGTCCGTTTGGATCCCCACGGGGAAACTGTCGGAGAGTTGAAGCTCATGGCGCGCCTGTACGAGACAAAAGAGTTTCTGGACCGCTACCACGCCGCCGAGATATTGGCCCGGTTCCTTTGTTCTCTGGGACGCGAGCTTTCCGGTTTGCAGGCGAAAGACGGGGTTCCCATCCGCCAGGCGCTCAACTACCTGCGGGATCACCATCGGCGACCGATCAACATCAAGGAGGTTGCGGACAAATTCTCCCTGTCACGCGAACATTTCACCCGGGTATTCCACGGCGAAACGGGAACAACCCCGGCCCGTTTCCTTCGGGATCTCCGTCTCCAGACCGCCAGACACCTTTTGCAGGGGACGCGAATGACCCTTCGCGAAGTTGCCGGGCAGAGTGGTTTTGGGAGTTCCACGCACTTTTGTCGCGCTTTCAAAAATGCATTCGGACATTCCCCCAAAAGTCTTCCTTTCCGCAGTTGATTCTTGGGAAGTCTCCCTTACATTGGTTCTGATGGGTGTGCGCGGACAGATGGAAAAGCTTGGCGTGGTGGCTGTTTTGGCCATGGCGTGGTTTTTTGCGTCCAACCACTGTGCGATTGCTGCGATGGCGGGGGGGCATGAACCGGCGGTGCATTCCTGTTGTGCGAAGAGCAAGCCGGTGAAGTCGCCGGAGCCCTGTGCGGAGAAGTGTTGTGGGGGCATGGCGGTTCCGGTGCCTGTGGCGGCGGTGTTGTCGGTGCCGGTGTTGGAGGTGGTTGCTTTTCTTGCGGATCTTCTGCCTCCGGCGGTTTTTGTCGTTGTTCCGGAGGCCTTTTCGGGGCTCTCTCCGCCCGGTCGGTGCGGGGAGTTTTTTGTCGAGTTCGTTCTGGGGCGAAGCCAGCAGCCTGTGGCACCGCCCGTTTTTGTGGCCTGAGGAGACGGAATCCGTCTCTTCCTTTGTATTCTCGCGCCGGATGCGCGGGACGTGTTCCAAACAGTCAACAACCACAAAAACTATGAAAAAAATTCTCTTTGTTCTCATGTCATCCCTGTCACTGGCCATGGCCGGTGAAATCACCACCTGTGTTGTTTCGGGCGAAAAGCTCGGCGAGATGGGGCCTCCGTATGTCTTCAAGCATGAGGGCACGGAAGTGCGCCTTTGCTGCGAAGACTGCAGGGTGAAGTTCGACAAGAACCCGGCGAAATACCTCGCGAAAATCGCGGAGGCATCGAAGCCGGGACAATAGCAAAACGCGGAACGCCAGCGCGACGGCGGAAGTTGCCGTCGCGCGGCAATCCTTTTTTCTGCCATGAAAATGACGTCTCCGTTCCCGCGGGTGGCGGTCCTGTTTCTTGCGGGCATCCTGGTTTCGGGATGTTCCAAGCCGGAGGACACTGCCGCCCGGAAACCTCTTTTGTATCAAAGCCCGATGCATCCGTGGATCACCTCGGACAAGCCGGGGAACTGCACGATTTGTGGAATGCAGCTTGTGCCGGTCTATGAAGACCGGATTGAGGCCGACAGTTCGGTTCTGAGTCTCTCGCCAGAGACGGCGCGTGTGATCGGACTGGAGACCGCGACCGCGGCAGTCGAGCCGCTTGAAAAATCCATCCGTTTCAGCGGTGTGCTGGAAGATGACGATACGCTGCACCGTGTGGTGGCGGCGTTCTATGACGGGCGCATCGAGCAGGTGTATGTGCAGCAGGTCGGCGAGAAGGTGAAGGCCGGACAGCCGCTGGCCGCGATTTACAGTCCGGATCTGCTCTACGTGGTGCGGGAATTCCAGAATGCCGTGGCGCAGGGAGGGAAGAACGATGCCGTGGCCAGGAATGCCCGGCATCGACTCATCCAGTATGGTCTGGTGCCGGCACAGGTGGATGCCCTGGCGACTGCGCCTAGAGACCGCTACGCGGTTGACATTCTGGCACCCATGGACGGAACCGTTCTCGTGCGCAATGCCTACCAGGGGCAGTATGTCAAAAACGGGGAGCGGTTGTTTGAGATCGGGAACCTGGCGCGGCTTTGGTTCAAGGCCGAGGTTTATGAAAAGGATCTGCCGTTCATTCGCATCGGCCAGAAAGTCGGGATCACCAGCCCTGCCGCCCCGGGACGGACGTTTGAGGGGGAGGTGACATTTCTGGATCCGAATTTCGATCCCTCCTCGCGGAGCACGAAGATACGGATCGAAGTGGACAATCCGCTTTCCGGGAAAACGGGGAGCTACGAGAGGGTTCTGCCGCACCGGGCTTATGCGGAAGCGGAACTGCGGGCTCCGACGCAGCCGGTGCTGTCCGTTCCGCGGGCGGCGTTGATCCGCGACGGGAGGCGGGAGGTCGTGTATGTGGAGAAACGCCCGGGGGAGTTCGCGATGCGCACGGTGCAGGCGGGGCGTTCGGGAGACGGACGGGTGGAAATTCTTTCGGGTCTTTCCGCCGGGGAGGTGGTTGCGGCACGGGGAAATCTGATGCTTGATGCCGAATCCCAACTGCGTTCGGGAGGGCAGGAGACGGCGGTTCCGGAAAAAACTCTTCCGGTGCCTTTGGCGGATTTCTTTGGAAAGCTGGCGGCGATCTCTTCGGCTCTGGCCTCGGATGATCTTGCGGCGGCGGAGAAGGAGATCCCCTGGAAATTCGATGCGACTCCCGATGCCGGGAGCGAGGCGGTTTTGTCGGCTGTGGGGAACCGGCTGCGGGCGCTTCCGCCATTGGAAAAGGCCGCGGACCTTGCGGGATTTCGCAGGGAGTTTCATGCCTGGAGCACGGCGGCAGCCGAAGCGGTTCTGGACTTGCGAAAAGCCGGTTACATCGTGCCGGTGCATGTCTTTGAATGTCCGATGACGGGGGATTCCTTTCCCGGGGCGCCGGACACCTCGCGGTGGGTCCAGTCGTCGGGAGAGACGGCGAATCCCTATCTCGGGAAGGAAATGAAGACCTGCGGGAAGGAGGTGGCAAAGTGAGCGGTGAGGAGCGGAGGGGCGGACTGATTGCGTGGGTGGTGGACTGGTCGCTGCGGAATCGCTTTCTTGTGGCGTGCGGAACCTTTCTGCTCGTTGCCTGGGGAATCCAGTCCCTGCGGAACACGCCGGTGGATGCGATTCCGGATCTGAGCGAGAACCAGGTTCTCGTCTATGCGGATTGGGAGGGCCGGAGCCCCCGGGAGGTGGAAGATCAGGTCACATATCCGCTCTCCACAAATTTGCAGGGACTCGCGGGGGTGAAGGAGGTGCGGGCGCTTTCGATGTTCGGGTTTTCGCTGCTGACCGTCATTTTCGAGGATTCGGTGGACAATTACTTTGCCAGAACGCGAGTTTTGGAGCGTCTTGGATTCCTGCAGGGACTGATGCCTGCCGGTGTGACGCCGCAACTCGGGCCCGATGCCACGGGACTCGGGTGGGTGTACCAATATTATTTCCAGATCGACCACTCCGGTGTCCAGGATGCCGGTTCGCTCCGTGCGTTGCAGGATTATTTCGTGAGATACGAACTGGCCTCGGTCGAGGGCGTGGCCGAGGTCGCCAGCCTGGGCGGGTATGTGCGGCAATACCAGGTTGCGATTTCTCCGGAGAAGATGCGGCATTACAATGTTTCGCTCAGGCAGGTGATGGACGCGCTTGCCGCGGGAAATCTGAACGTGGGGGGGAAGGTGATCGAGGAAAACGGGCTGGAGTTCATTCTTCGCGGTGTCGGTCTGGTGCAGTCGGTGGAGGATCTGAAGCGCATTGCGGTGGCCGAGAAGAACGGGACGCCGGTTTACATGGAAGACATCGCGGAGGTGGGCATTGGCGGGGATTTTCGCCGGGGTGCCCTGGATGTGAACGGCCTGGAGGCGGTGGGAGGGATCGTGGTGATGCGAACCGGTGCAAATGCGATGGATGTGATCCGGCGGGTGAAGGAAAAAATTGCGGAAATTTCCCCGGGTCTGCCGCAGGGGGTGACGATCAAATCCTTTTATGACAGGAGCAGTCTCATCGGGCGGACCATCGAGACGCTGAAGCACGCGCTGCTGGAGGAGATCCTCCTGGTCACCCTGGCGCACATCATCTTTCTGTGGCACTTCCGCAGCATCCTCATTGTCACGATTCCGCTGCCGGTTTCGATTCTGATCTCCTTCATTCTTTTGAAAGAGGCCGGAATCACTTCAAACATCATGTCGCTTTCCGGCATCGCGATTGCCATCGGAGTTCTGGTGGATGCGGGGATCGTGATGACCGAGAACGTGATCCGGCATTGTGAGATCGCGGAGAGAAAGGCCGGGCGGAGGCTCACTGCACAGGAGACTCTTGACACGACACGCGAGGCGGCCGGGCAGGTGGGGCGGCCGATTTTCCTGGCGATGGCGATCATCATCCTTGCCTTCCTGCCGGTGTTTGCGCTGGGCGGTCAGGAAGGGAAGTTGTTCCATCCGCTGGCCTTCGCAAAAACTTTTGCGATGGTGGGCGCGACGCTGCTGGCCGTGACATTGGTTCCGGTTCTCTGCACCTGGCTGGTGAAGGGACCGTTTCATCCCGAAGGAGACAATGTCGTCATGAAAACCCTCGGACGTCTCTACCGTCCGGTGCTTTTGTGGGCCCTGGGGCACGGACGCGCGGTGTTGTGTGTGGCGGGGGTGTTGCTTGTTTCCGCGTGCGTGCTGGCCTTCGGGGTGCCGCGGGGAATTTCCAAATTCGTGGAGGAACGTCTGCCCCCGCTTGCCTCCGCGCTGCCGGGGGGACTGGGCAGCGAGTTCATGCCGCCGCTCAACGAGGGCAGTCTGTTGTTCATGCCCGTGCTGGTTCCGGGGACCTCTCTGTCGGGGGTGAAAGACATCATGAACTGGCAGGACAAAATCATCATGAGTGTTCCGGAAGTGGAATCGACGGCAGGGAAGCTGGGGCGTGCGGAGAGTGCGACAGATCCTGCGCCGGTGGAGATGATCGAGACGACGATCATGCTCAAGCCTGCTTCCGAATGGCGGCCGGGAATGACGAAAGAAAAGCTCATTGCCGAGCTGTCGGCCAGGCTGACTGCGATTCCGGGTTATGTGCCGGGGTTTCTCCAACCGATTGAGAACCGCATCCTGATGTTGAGCACAGGGATCCGTGCGCAGTTGGGGATAAAGGTTCTGGGCACAAATCTTGACGCACTTCAGAAGATTGCCTTCGAGATCGAGCGGGTCGTGCGCACCGTGCCCGGGGCGGTGGGAGTCACCGCCTCGCGAACCCAGGGCAAACCCTATGTCGAGATTGTTCCCGACCGGCAGGCATTGGCTCGGTTCGGACTCGACTTGCAGGGAGTGATGGATGTGGTGGAGATCGGGCTGGGGGGGCTCAATGTCGGCACCACGATCGAGGGGCGGCAACGCATCCCGATTCAACTGAGACTGGAGCGGAGCGCCCGGGATGACATTGAGAGGATCGGGGACATTCTGATTCCAACGGCTTCCGGGTCCAGTGTTCCCCTTTCACAGGTGGCGAAGGTGGTCCGGACGAGCGGACCGGGAGAGATCGCCAGCGAGGACGGACTCCTGCGGGTCTTCGTGCAGGCCAATGTGAAGGACCGTGATCTCGGGGGATTTGTCCGCGAGGTGCGGGAGCGCGTGGAGCGCGAAGTGAAACTTCCGCCCGGTGTGACCCTGCGCTGGAGCGGGCAGTATGAGAATCAGATCCGCGCACAAAAGACGCTTTCGCTCATCATGCCCTTTGTGTTGCTGATCATTTTTGTGTTGCTGTTCATCGTGTTCCATTCTGCCGCCGAGGCCGCCCATGTGCTGCTGGCGGTGCCCTTTGCGCTGACCGGCGGGGTTTTTCTCCAGGTGCTGCTGGGCTATCCTTTCAGCGTGGCCGTCTGGATCGGGTATATTGCGCTGTTTGGAACGGCGATCCAGACCGGGGTGGTGATGGTGGTCTATCTGGAGGAGGCGCTGGAAAAGAAACGCCGGGAGAGAGGGGCTGCTTTCGGGATCGGGGATTTGAAGACGGCCGTGATCGAGGGAGCCATGCTGCGGCTCCGGCCCAAAGTGATGACCGTGGCGACCATCATTGCCAGCCTTCTGCCCATCATGTGGAGCACCAGGGCCGGGGCGGAAGTGATGAAGCCGATTGCCACGCCGGTGATCGGGGGAATGGCCAGCAGCCTGCTTCATGTGTTGGTCGTCACGCCCGTGATTTTCTACTGGCTGAGAGCCCGCCGGCTTCGCGAATAAAACCGGGTGCCGGTGATTTTTCACGCGGAGACCGTCGGAAACTCACCGGCTTTCCGTTTGAAGGGAATAGCCGTTCCCGGTTTTTTTCAAGCGTACCGGCTCCCCAAAGGTTTTGCCGAGCCATGCGGAGGAGAGTGTTTCTTTCACGGGTCCGCCTGCAATGACGCGGCCTTTTGAGAGCAGAAGAGCGTGGGTGTAAAAGGGAAGGATTTCCTCGACGTGATGGGTGATGAGCGTGATCGAGGGGGTGTCCGGGGAGGAAGACAGGCGGCTGAGGAACTGGAGAAAATGATTCCGGGCGATGGGGTCAAGTCCTGCACAAGGTTCGTCGAGGAGGAGAATGGCCGGCCGGGCGATGAGGGCGCGGGCGATGAGAACCCTTTGGCGTTCGCCCTGGGAGAGAATCATCCAGGGGCGTCCGACAAGAGACGCGGCTTCGCACCGGCGCAGCCATTGGCGGGCCGAGGCGCGGATTTTTGCGGGGATGCGTCCCCAGCATCCGATCATGGAAAAGGCACCGCCGGTGACGATGTCTTCCGCGGTATCCTCCGGGGCCATCATCTGGGCGATGCTGGCACTCACGAGGCCGGTTTTTTTGCGAAGTTCGCGCCAGTCGGTTTCCCCGAATGTGCCGTCGAGAAGGTGGATTTCTCCGGAGGTGGGGGTGAAGTAGCCGGTGAGGGCTTTCAGGAGCGAGGTTTTCCCGCAGCCATTCGGGCCGAGAACCACCCAGTGTTCGCCCTGACGGATCGTCCAATCCACGCCCCGGAGGATTTTCCGGTTGCCCCGGTGGACTTCGAGGCCCCGGATTTGCACAAGGGGCGTGGATTTCTCCGTCATGGAAACCCTCAGAGCGGCGGGTTGGCGAGATCCTTGCGGCGCTGGCTGGCCAGTTCTTTCCGGTTCACGGCATTCACGTAGGCGCGGGCGCTGGCCTCGATGACATCGGTGCTGGCCCCTTTGCCGGTGATGAGGTCCCCGTCGCCAAAATCCACCTTGAGGGTGACTTCCCCGAGCGAGTCGCGGCCCTGGGTGACTGCCTCGACACGGTATTCCGCGAGGTGTCCCCTGCGGTTGACGATACGGTCGATGGCCTGCATGGCGGCGTCCACGGCTCCGTTGCCGGGGCTGGAGTCCTGCACGGTTTCCCCGCCGGTTTTCAGGCGCACGGTGGCCGTGGGGATCGTGGTCGACCCGCTGGTGACATGAATGTAATCCAGGGTGTAGGTCTCCTTCGCGACCGACATCGAGTCTTCAACCAGTGCGGCCAGGTCGTCGTCGTAGACGAATTTTTTCTTGTCGCCGATTTCCTTGAACCGTTCGAAGACCGCGCCGGTTTCCTGTTCGGTCAATTTGAAGCCCAGATGGTCGAGGCGGGCCAGCATGGCGTGGCGTCCGCTGTGTTTGGTCAGGGGCAGTTCGGTGCCGCCCCAGCCGACCTCCTCGGGATCCATGATCTCGTAGGTCTCGCGTTTTTTGAGGATGCCGTCCTGGTGGATGCCGGAGCTGTGGGCGAAGGCGTTCTCGCCGACAATCGCCTTGCTGCGGGCGACGTGCAGTCCGCTCATCCGGCTGACGATGCGCGAGGTCTTCAGGATCTCGCGTGTGCGGATGTCGGTATGCAGTTCGCCGAAGAAATCCGGGCGGGTTTTGACCGCCATGATGACTTCCTCCAGGGCGCAATTTCCGGCGCGTTCCCCGATGCCGTTGAACGTTCCCTCGATTTGTCGGGCACCGGCTTTCACGGCTGCCAGCGAATTGGCGACCGCCAGGCCGAGGTCGTCGTGGCAATGGACGCTCAGGACGGCATCGTCGATGTTCTTCACATTCGAGCGGAGATACGAGATCAACGCGGCGTATTGTTCGGGAACGGCGAAGCCGACGGTGTCGGGGATGTTGATCGTCGTGGCTCCGGCCTCGATGGCGGCCTGGACGACTCTGGCCAGAACCTCGGGTTCGGTGCGGGAACCGTCTTCGGGCGAGAACTCCACGTCCCGGGCGTGCGACTTTGCCAGGGTCACGCCTTCGCGGGCGAGGCGGATGATTTCCTCGACGGCCTTTTTCAATTTGAACTCGCGGTGGATGGCGGAGGTGGCCAGGAAGACATGGATGCGTCCGCGGTCCCCGGCGGGTTTGACGGCGGCGGCGGCGGCCTCGATGTCCTTGGGAACACAGCGGGCGAGTCCGGCGATGACAGGGCCCCGGATCTCGGTGGCGATGGTTTGGACGGCTTCAAAGTCCCCGTCGCTGATGACGGGGAATCCGGCCTCGATCACGTCCACATTCACGCGGGCGAGCTGGCGGGCGACCTCCAGTTTTTCCCGCAGGTTCATGCTGGCCCCGGGGCATTGTTCCCCGTCGCGCAGTGTGGTGTCGAAAATGATGATTTTGTCTGACATAATGGAATGGGTTGGCGAAAGAAAAACAGGTTTGGCGGTGGAAGCCGCCTTTCGCCGGGGTCAGCTCTGCCGCAGGGTTAAAGAAGTGGGGACGCGAGAAGGAGTCGGCTCGGGCGGGTCCCGAGTCGTGCGTCCAAAACAAAATGGCCTGCGAAATCAACCATGGTTTTCAGTTACCACGGGAGCTTTCCGAACGCAAGCCCGATGGTAGAAGAAATTTTTTTGACTCCGGCAAATCTCTCGGGCAGTTACGTGGGAAAAACGCTGTGAAAGTTTCTCTCTGCACGACCGCCCGTGAATGGAAAAAGTTTGAAGAAGTCGCGGAAGATCTCCACGGTGCGCGCCCGGAATTCATTCCGCCTTTTCCCGGAAGCATCGCGAAGTTTTTGAAGCCGGATTCCGCGTTCCACCGGCGGCACGGGGAGATTGTGCCGATGATCGCGTATCGGGGAGGAAAGCCGGCGGGGCGGATCGCGGCGATTGTCAATCGCACGCACAATGCGGTTTATGGCGACAGGACCGGGTTTTTCGGGTTCTGGGATTGCGAAGAGGATCCGGCTGTGGCCCGTGCGCTTTTCGAGGCGGCCTCGGAGGTGTTGCGCGGGAAGGGGTGTGAAACGATCCGCGGGCCATACAATCCCAGCATCAACGACGAGTGCGGTCTTCTCGTGGAAGGGGGAGGCCAGGGACCGTTCATCGGACTGACGTGGAATCCTGTCTATTACCAGCAATTGGTCGAGGGGGAGGGGTTTCGCCGGGTGTGTTCGATGTTCGGATTGGATTTGCCATTGAGCCGGCTGGAGCCGCCGGAGCGTCTTGGGAAGATTGTTGCGCGGACGGCGAAACGTTCGCGGCTCATCCTGCGACCGATCCATCTGGACCGGCTGGAGGAGGAACTGAAAATCGTGCATGAGGTTTACAATTGCACACTTGAGCGCAACTGGGGGTTTGTGCCGATCTCGATGGACGACCTGCTTTCCGCGGCCGAGGACATGCGGGCGATTGCGGATCCGGGCATGATTTTGATTGCCGAGATGGACGGGGAAAATGCGGGGATCGCGCTGTCACTGCCGAATTTCAACGAGCTTCTCGTCCTGACGAAAAAGACGCCCCGTTGGTTGAGGCTTCTGCATGTGGCCTGGCTGATGAAAACGCGCAGGATCCGCACCGCCCGGCAGGTGATCTACGGCATTTCCCCGCGGTTTCGCGACCGGGGAGGGTTGCACGCCTGGCTTCTTTACGAACAGTTTGTCTGCGCGAAGGCGCGTTACCACGATGCGGAGTTGGGATGGATCGAGGAGAGCAACCGGGAAATTCTTGAGAATTGCCTCATGCTCGGCGCCATCCAGCGTCGCACCTGGAATATTTACGAGAAAAGCCTCGTGGGCTGAACTTTTCCGGGGCAGGACATGGGAATGCATTCGTTGCTTGTGACCGGCGCGACCGGATTTGTGGGAAGGAACCTGCTTATTCGGGCTGCGGCAAAGGGGATTCCCGTGCTGGCTCCCGTGAGGAGCAGGGAAAAACTGCTCCGTTGTATGAAAGAGGATCTGGTTGCGGGGGATCTGGTGATGCCGCTTTCCCCCGATCCCGGGACTTGGGAGAAGGTGAAGCCTTCCCATGCGGTTCTGGGGGCGGGCGTTGTGTCCGCAAGGCACCGGGATGTTTATTTCGCGACCAATCTGGAGTGGACGATGCGGGTGCTGCGGGCCTTGCCGCCGGAGTGTCGGACGATTGTGCTGTCATCGCAGTCCGCGGGTGGGCCCACTCCCGTGGGAGCGGTCGCCCGCACGGAGAACATGCCCGATGCCCCGGTGACATGGTATGGGGAGTCCAAGCGGGAATTGGAGCAGGCCATCGCGCGGGAGTTTCCGGACCGGGCGATCACCATCCTGCGACCGCCCATGATTCTGGGAGCGCGGGACACGGCCACGCTGCCACTTTTCAAAATGGTGCGCGGTCTGGTGCGCACCAAGCCGGGATTCCGGCGCAAGGAATATACTTTTCTTGCCGTGGAGGATGTGGTCGGGGCCATTGAGGCGGCCTTTCCGGTCGGGGAGCGCGGACCGTTTTACATCGGGTCCGAAACGGTGATGTCCGACTGGGAGATGATTTCCTCGGCCGCGCGGGCAGTTGGCGGACGGGGAGTGACGCTGCCCGTGCCGATTCCGCTGGTGCGGGTGCTGGCGGCTTTGGTGGATGCGGTGCCGGCGCTGCGCGAGGCCGCGCCGAACCTGACGCGGGACCGGGCGCGGGAGATCTGGCCCGACCGTTGGGTGGTCGATTCTTCGGCGTTCCGGCAGGCGAGCGGATGGCGTCCTTCGGTCACGTTCGAGGAGGCCCTGCTGTCGGCGTGCCGGCATTTCCAGGCGAGGGGAGATTTGTAGGGAGGACTTTCCGGCTTTCGCTCTCCCCGGCCCCGTGCTTTAGTCCCTCCAATGAAATCTCCCAAAATCACCACCCTCTTTCTCGACATCGGCGGAGTCCTCCTGACCAATGGCTGGGATACGGCGCTTCGCAGACAGACCGCGGAGCATTTCGGGGTGGACTACAGCGAGTTGGACCACCGCCACCGGGTCACCTACGACACCTATGAGTGCGGGAAAATGTCCCTCGACACCTACCTGCGGCAGATCATTTTTTACGAGACAAGGAGTTTCACCCCGGCGGATGTCACGAAATACATCCTCGACCAGGCGAAGCCGTATCAGGAGACGATCGACCTCATCCGGCGGGTCAAGGCGGTTTACGGGCTCCGGATTGCGGTGGTCAGCAACGAGGGCCGCGAGGTGGCGGAAGACCGGATTGCCAGGTTTCATCTGAAGGATTTTGTCGATTTTTTCATTGTCTCCGCATTCGTCCACTTCCGGAAACCCGATCTCGACATCTACCGGCTTGCCCTGGATGTCGCGCAGGTCCAGCCCCGGGAAGTGGCCTATATCGAGGATCGTCCGCTCCTCTGCGAAGTCGCGGCTTCGCTCGGGATCCACAGTGTTTTGAACCGGAATTCCGCCGAAACCCGGCAGATCCTCGCGGGGCTTGGCCTGGACCTTTGAGCGCCGGGAGCCTTCCTTTTGTCTCCCCGGGGGGGCGTGGCCCGCACCGTTGACGGCTGCGCGATCCGTAGCTTAAAGTTCCTGCTTTGCCTGATGACGATTCTCGACCGATACCTTCTCAAGAAATTTTTGACGCCCTTTCTCTATTGTTTTTTGGGATTCATCGGGATTTGGTTCATTTTTGATCTGAGCGACAATTTGCCGGACTTCATCCAGGGCCGGGCGGGGTTTGACATTTTGCTGGAATATTACGGTTCGCAGATTCCCCAGATCGTGGTGCTTTGCCTGCCGATCGGGTTGCTTCTGGCCCTTTTGTATTCCCTGACCGCGATGTCGCGTTCAAATGAGATCATTTCGATGTTGGGGGCGGGGCTCAGTGTGACCCGTGTGCTGTTGCCGCTGATGGGGGTGGGGCTGTTGCTGACCGGGGTGACGGCCTATTTCAATTATGAGGGAGCTCCCCATGCGGCCGCCGCCAAGAAGCAGATGGTTCGCGACATCAAGCGCGGCGAGAAACGCCAGGAAGCCGTTTTCGGGCATCTTTTCCGGAATCGCGAGGAATTGCGAACCTGGTTCATGCGGCGCATCAACATCCAGCGCGGAAAAATCGGCGACATCCAGATCCTTCAGCAGAACGCGGATGGCGACATCCTGCAGCAATGGTACGCCCGGGAGGCGAACTACCAGCCCGAGCTCAGGCGGTGGGTGCTCTCCAATGCGCGGTATGTGGAGATGAATCCGGAGGGGGAGATTGTGAAGTCCGAGCTGCTGGATCCGTTGATCATCGACGGCTGGAACGAAACGCCGTGGCGGATTCTCAGTTCCGTGATGAATCCGGATTACCTGGCGGTGCCGGAATTGCAGGATTATCTGAACTACAACAGCGATTTTCCCGAGAAGCGTCTGGCCGCCTACAGGACGCATCTTTATTATCGGTGGGCCCTGCCGTGGTTTTGCTTCGTGGTGGTTTTTCTGGCAGCCCCGATGGGGATCGTCTATTCGCGGCGGGGGATTCTCGGGGGAGTGGCGGTGGCGATCGGGTTGTTTTTCGCGCTGGTTTTCACGAGCAGCCTGTTCATCGCTTTGGGCAAGGGGCAGCGGATACCTCCTTTTGTCGCCGCCTGGGGGCCGGTGATTTTTTTCTTCCTCATCGGGCTGGTTTTGCTCTGGTTCCGATCGACCAACCGCGACATTCCGAAGCTGAAAATTCCGGGATTTTAGAAAACATTCATGCAAGCCGACTGGGAAATCAAATCGAGGGCGCATGCCTGCGCGAGAACAGGGAGAGAATTTCAACCGGGGGAGATTTTCTACACCCTGCTGATTCGTGAGGGAGAGGGCTTCCGGCGCGAGGATCTCTCGGAGGAAGCCTGGGAGTCCCGCAACGACAACATGCAGCCGTTTTCCTTTTGGCGTTCGAAGTATGAGCCGCCCGCGCCGCCGCCACCGGAGCCACTGCCGAAGGACGATGCAGAGGGGCTGCTTCGCCGCTTGGTCGCGGAGAACGATCCGGCTTATGCCAATGTGCGGTATATCCTCGCGCTGATGCTGGAGCGCAAGCGTCTGCTGCGTCCGATGGAGAGTCAGGACGACGACATGCTGGTCTATGAGCATGTGGCGACCGGAGAGATCATCGTGCTGGCCAATCCCCGTTTGAGTCTGGAGCAGATTCCTGCCGTTCAGAGGGAAGTCAGCGCACTCCTGACGCCGGAATCCACCGGCGGATAGCCCCGGGTTTTGTTCGATGACGGCCCGCCCATTGCTTTTTCTCGCGCCAATGGCCGGAGTCACCAACACGGTGTTTCGACGCCTCTGCAAAGGATTTGGTGCGGATGTGTTGACGACGGAATTTGTTTCCGCCGAAGGAATTCTGCATCGGAATGAACGGACACGGCGTTATTTGGAATTCCATCCCGGGGAACGCCCGCTGGGCGTTCAACTTTTCGGGGCGGATCCGGCGCATCTGGCGGAGGCAACGCGTTCGGTCGTCGACTGGGTGGCTCCGGATTTCATCGATTTAAACTTCGGATGTCCGGTCAACAAAGTGGTGTGCAAGAATGGAGGATCGTCCCTTCTTCGGGACTGTCCGTTGCTGGCGAAGGTGGCGGAAGCTGTTGTCAAAGCCGCCGGAAGTGTTCCCGTGACCGCCAAGATCCGCATCGGATGGGATGCGCGTTCCGTCAATGCCGTGGAGACTTCCCGCATCCTGGAAGCCGAAGGAATCCGGCGGCTGGCCGTCCATGGCCGCACCAAGGAACAGGGATACTCCGGAGCGGCGGACTGGGATGTCATTGCCGCCGTGGCGGAGGCGGTCTCCATTCCGGTGATTGGAAACGGTGACATCAACAGTGCGGAAGTTGCCTGTCGGCGTCTCCGGGAGACAAAGGTCGCCGGGCTCATGATCGGACGTGCCGCCATGAACCATCCCTGGATTTTTTTCGAAATCCGGCAGGCTTTCGAAGGGGGATCCGTTCCGGAACCTCCCACCGCCCGCGCGCAGTGGGATTTCATTCTCTTGCACTGCACCAAAGAAATCGAGTGGTGGGGAGGGCGGGAATTGTTTGCGATGAAAGCCATGCGGGCCCGGCTCATGGCCTACACCCGGGGAATGCCGGGAGGACCCCGGCTCCGGGAAAAGCTTCAGCGTGTGGAGTCTCTCGCCGGGTTGCAGGATATCGCGATTGCGCAGGTCGCGGAACACTCGTCTTCCTGACAGGACATCAGGAGTTTTTGCGACCATGGGCCTCCTCTGAGGGGGCGAAATCCTTTTTATGTCGCTGCCCTGATTTGCTTTAAAAGAAAAACTTAATTAGTAAAAATGACTGAAAATATTTTCATTTCATACTATCGTGTATCAAAAAAATATATTTGACACATTAATTTTAATAAAATATCCAAGCTGAAATTCCCCCCTCTTTCCCGTGAATTCCCCCCAATTCATGCAGGTGCTTTTCGCTGTGCCTGCGCAATCACATCCCAATTTAGATTATTTTTTTCGGATAATTTATCTTTTTTGTCCGAATCAAAGCAAAGCGGAGAAGCACCATGAATAAAATGAACAAAGCAATCGGAATGGCAACCCTGTGGCTGGCGTCGGCGGTATCAGCCCCGGCGTCGCTCTGGATCGGCGATGATTTCAGTTTTGGCAGCGGTGTCCCGGACCGCAATTTCAGCGCCGGCACCAGTGTCAATGGCGTCTTGCTCCAATATGACAATACGGTCACTTCCAATGGAACATGGACAAGCGCCGCAGGAGTTTTTTCCGGAACAAGCGAAAACGGTTTTCTTTCGGTGGCAGGGACCCCGAATGGAGTCGCGAGTTTCAACTGCGGTCCGGTTGCCGGAGAGATCATTGCGGAAGTGAGGGGAGATTATGCCCCCACGGGTATCGGTGCGAGTTTCGACATCGGGTTCCAAGTGAGTGAACCCGACAAGGGGTTGCTTGCAAATCAAAAGAACAAGGTTCTCGCCAGAGTGAAGCAAACCGGAGAGGTGGTCTTGAATGTGAACATCGGAGGGACGACCTACAGTGCCACATCCAATATTACTCTCGCGGGCGGAAATGCGACCATCAGCATGCGCCTTGCGGTGAATCTGAATTCGAAAGAGGCAACCCTGACGGTGGAAGGCCCCCAGAATACCGTCACCACGACGGTGGCGTGGCCGGGAGTGACATCCCCGCAGTGGACCGCGCTTGCCATCAACCGCCTTGGGGGAGGCAGTCTTTTTCTTGACCACGCCAAAATTTACAAAATGCCCGGGCTGCCGGAGACATTTCCCATCAACATGTCCTTCCGTCCTCTGGAATCAGGCGACGATGTCCCGCCGGCTCCCGTATTGACGCATGAGCAGGTGATTGAGAAATACCTGCAATTTTGTCCGGTGAACCATGGCACCAAAGACGTGATGACAGAATTGAAGAAACAGCTTTTGGAGAACAGCCATTCCGACGTCATTGGCATCGGACTCGCCTCATCATGGACCGTGGGGCCGGTGGAAGGAGGGGGAATGTGGCCGGGATACTTTCTGTATTGTGCGGCGACCACGCTTTCCGGAAACATCACCGCCACCCAGACGGCGGTTTCCGTGGGAGATGTGGCCAATATCCGGATGGGGGACACGGTTGGCATTTTCGAGGTGAACGCCGACAATTCTCCGAACTGGAATTCCTTCGAGAATGCCTATGTGTCGGCCGTGGACACGGCGAACAAGGTTCTGACGCTTGTCCGGGCTTCGGTGGGCGGTGCGGCGAGGAGTTTTCCACAGGGTTCCCGGGTTGCCGCGCATGCCTATTCCTGGAAGAAGATCAAAGGCAGTGGGGCCTCCCCATCGGATGTCAGTGTGCAGTGGCTCTACAATTGCAGCCTGCACGCTCCCAGAAACTCCGCCGCTCCTTCGGACGAGCAGGAGGGTTTCCAGATGATGGTCAAGAAAGTGATGGCTGACTATGATGAAAAAAATGCCGAAGGCCTTTTGGACGGATTGGAACACGACACCTGCCAGGCGATTCCGTCGAACGACACTGTGCCGATCGATTGCGATAATAATGGGGCCGGAGATTCCGGATTTATTGGGGGCATCCCCAGTTACTATCTGGGGATGCAGCGATACACCCAGGCACTTCGGGCGGAACTCGGTCCGGACGGCATCATTCAATTTGATTGCACGCTGCGCCGCAAGGGCTACCGCGGGTGGAAATATGTGAACGGCATTCAGATAGAAGATTTTCTCCACGGCAGCGAACTCAACTATTCGGGAGTTTTCGAGCAGCTTTCTGTGTGGGCGGAAAAGGCGGGGAGCGCTCCCCGGATCAGCTACGGATACACCAAGGACGTGACCGAGACATACGGCGGTGTGGTTGGAAAAGATTCCAAATTCCGCGCGGATTTCGCCGTGGGGCTCATGCTCGGCCTGCCGCATCCCTTCGGCTGGGAGAATGACGGTTCCAATCCTTCCTATCAACAGCGCAGTTTCTACGATTGGGATGAATGTCACGGAGGGACCCTTAATAACTGGGCATGGCTTGGCAAACCGCTGGGGGCCGCAACAAGGGATCTCGGCAACTGCAATCTGACGAACGATCTCCTTTCCGGAAAAACATGGAGTGTTGCGAACAAAACATCCGAATACACCAGCACGGTGAACGGTGAGGAAATTTTTGTCACGACAACCAAGCCACAGGGCTGCGATGTGAGCGGTGTTTCTTTCAAACCGAATTCTTCGGTGCCCATTGTGGCCGGTCAAACGTACACACTGAAATTGACGGCCAAGGGAGAAGACTCTTATGTGACGTCAGCGGGAACTTTTGACCAGATGCCCAGGTGGGTGAACGTGGCCGACTACGGTGACTCTGGAAACATCGGAATGCTGGCCGACAGTTCCTGGAGGACCGTCTATCTGACATTCAAGGCCACGACCACGACATCCAAACCAACGTTTGGCGTGTCGGAAACAGCGGGCAGGACATGGATCAAGGATATTGCTCTTTATGAAGGAAGCGCCGACCGGTGGTCGCGCGAATTTGAGAATGGCATTGTTTTCCTGAATGGCACAGACGCGCCTTGGACGGCAACCCTGCCAACTCTGGCGTCCGGATGGAAATACTACCGTTTGAAGAACAATACTCCGGAGCAGGCAGGGCATAATCCAAATGATGGTTCGGAAGTGACCGCCGGGTCGGTGACCATTCCTGCAAAGGATGCCGTTTATCTGCTCAAAAGCCAGACTCCGCCGCCTGCCAATTGATGCGAAAAGGGCTTTGGGTCAGAAGGAACAAGTCGCAACGCAGCGAAGAAAAACTGTCGCAGGCAGTCCGCAGAGTGGGCGGAGCAAATCAATTGATGAGAAGATTTGTGGCAAGAATGCCCGGGATCCGGGGCGGCCGTGGGCCCCGCGCGTTCCCCCATCAGCGCGGAGGGCGGGGGTTGACTTTGCGGAACCAGTTGGCGAAGTGTTTTTTGACTCCTTCGCGGAAGGACAGGTAATGGCCGTCGGGCTGGCCGCCTTTGCGGATGGCGGCAAGCAGGGCGGGGATGGTGAGTTCATCCATCTCGAAGGCGGTGGTGCTCACTCCGACGGCGGAACTGTGGTGGGCGTCGCTGGCGGCGGTCATTTTGAGTCCGCGGCTTTGTGCGTAGGCGAGGGCCTTGTCGTTGTAGCTGCGGGAGGTGACGGCGGCGTTGAAAACCTCAATGGCCTCAAGGTCGAGTGTATCAAGGACGGCGGGTCGGATTCCGGCGCGCCACTGGTCGAAAGGATGGGCGGGAATGGCAATGCCGCCGCCGGCCTTGACGGCTTCCATGACTTCCCGGGCCGGAGCGCCCTTGAGGCGGGGGAGGGTGAGCCCGAGACAGAGCAGGTGGCCGTCGGCGGTGCTGACTTCCACGCCGGGAACGACGAGGAAACCTTCCGGCGCGGGATGTTCCCTGAGGTATTCGTGAGCTTCGCAGGTGTCGTGGTCGGTGATGGCGATGCCGCTGAGTCCGCGGGCCCGTGCGGCGGCGAAGAGGGATTCGGGGGAACCCGTGGCATCTTTTGAGAAGAAAGAATGCACGTGGAGATCGAATCGGTGGAGCATATCTTTTTCATTTCCCTTTGACGGATGCCTTCTGGCAAGCATGAATTGGGGGAATGAGTGCGGCTTTCAAAGAATGGGCGCTGGTTTGTGAGGCGCTGGGCAACGGACAACAGAGTATTATTCTGCGGAAGGGCGGCATCGCCGAAGGGCGGGCCGGGTTTGCCTTCCAGCACGCGGAGTTCTTTCTCTTCCCGACCTGGTTCCACGAGCAACTTTCGAAGACGGTGCTGCCGGAGGGGACCGAACTGCCGGGGGAGTTGGAGGGCGAAATCGAGATCCGGTATGCCGCGACGCTGGAGTGGACGCGGTTGGTGGAGGATTTTGAGCGTCTGACGGCGTTGCGGGAGTTTCACATTCTCAACGACAGCGTGGTGCGTGAGCGGTTTCACTACGATGACAAGCAGGGAGTTCATGTCGCCCTGGTGAGGGTTTTCCGGTTGGAGCCTCCGCGAAGGATTCCCAATGAGAAAAAATTCGGAGGATGTCGTTCATGGATTGAGTTGCCGGACCTGGCCGATTGCACGCTGGTGTCGGTGATCAGCGACGAGGAGCACGCCCGCCGCCGGGCGCGGTTGTTGGAGTTGCTGGAAGGGTAGTTGGTCCCCCGTGGTGCAAGTGCAGAATTCGGAGTTATAGCCGTTCCCCAACAGGGCGTCTTCCAGAGAGGGCGCGTTGCAGGGTGATCTGGTCCGCGTGTTCCAAACCTCCTCCGGCCGGCAGTCCGTGGGCGATCCGGGTGATGGGAATTCCCGAGGGGGCGAGGATTTCGATCAGGTAATTGGTGGTGGCTTCGCCTTCCACATCGGCGCTCAGGGCGAGGATGATCTCCGTGGGGGCTTCGCATTCGATGCGTTTTGTCAGGGGAGTGATGCGAAGTTGTTCCGGGCCGACATGGTCCAGGGGGGCGAGGCGTCCCCCCAGAGCGTGGTAGAGTCCGCGGAAGGTGCCGGTTTTTTCCAGTGGCAGGATGTCGGTGGCCTGCTCGACGACGCAGATTTCCCTTCCGCTGCGGGAGGGTTGGAGGCAAATCTCGCAGAGGTCTGCGGTGGCGAAAAATCCGCATTGGTGGCAGGGGTGGATGGATTCCGCCGCGGAGACGAGGGCATCGGCCAACTGGGCGGGGCGAGAGTCCTTGTTTGAGAGAATCCACAGGGCGATGCGTTCGGCGCTGCGGGGGCCGATGCCCGGGAGGCGGCGGAGTTCTTTGGAGAGTTGAAGGAAGGGGGCGGGGTAGTCGAGGGCCATGGGGTTTCCTAGGTTGATGCGGCGAGACGGCCGTCCTCGATGCGCAGGAGGCGGTCTCCCCGGCGGGCGAGGTGCTCGTCGTGGGTGACGACGACCAGGGTCCGGCGGTCCGTGCGGGCCACGCCGAGCAGCAATTCGATGATGGCTTCTCCGGTGTGGGAGTCGAGGTTGCCGGTGGGTTCGTCGGCGAAGAGAATGACGGGGTCGTTGATGAGGGAACGGGCGATGGCCACGCGTTGCTGTTCGCCGCCGCTCAACTCGGCGGGAAGATGGTGCAGGCGTTCCGAAAGGCCCACGCGTTCCAGCAATTCACGGCCCCGTTCGGTCGCGGATTTTCCGCGGATCATGGCCGGGATGAGGACATTTTCGAGGGCGGTCAGTTCCGGCAGCAGGAAATACGACTGGAAGACAAAGCCCATGCGGGTGTTCCGGAGCCGGGCCAGGCGGTCGGCGCTGATGGCGTAGAGCGACTCTCCCTCGAACTCCACGGTGCCCGATTCCGGGGTTTCCAATCCGGCCAGGGTGTAAAGGAGGGTGGTTTTTCCCGCGCCGCTGGCTCCGCAGAGGAAAACCGCTTCGCCACGGGAAATTTCGAGACTGACCCCCCGCAGGACCGGGATGGATGCCTTGCTGATCCGGAAGGATCTTTCCAGATTTCGCGCATGGAGCTGAATGGACATTCCGGCACTTTGGGGCATTTGAGGCCGGAGAGCGAAGCGAAAATCGGTGGAAGTGCCAGGAAGGCCAAGGGGAACATGGCCAATCCAGTGAGAAAAGAAACGTCTGAACCAGAGTTTTTTAGGTTCCATCGGAGAAAACGGACGGAATTTTTTCAGGCTGATTCAGTTCAACCCTCGGCGCTCGCAAATCAATGGCCACATTATTATTTAAACCGCTCTATGCCAAGCAGGAGGTGGATGGTATTGTGTATCAGGAGGTTCCCCAACCCGGGGATCCTCAGGGAAGCACTCGCAGCGCGGCGGAGTATGGGTACAAGAGCGGAGTTATTCTGGGGAGCTCGGGATACCTGCGGGTGACGGTTTGTCCGGATTTGGCGAGGGTCGAATCTCTGCGAGTGATGGTGCGGCAATTATTCTGTCGCGGACGGTTGCAAGATTCCCGTCCGTCAAAGCTTGCGCCCGGAGTGAGCACTGTCAGGGTTTGCCGAGTTCGGTTAGTTCTCCACTGAGGGCGTCCCTCTTTTCCTTCAGCCGCTGGATGGCGCGGGATTCCTTTTTCACCTCCTGTTTGGAAAGTTTGGAGGTGTTGCGGTCGAGGGTGTCCTGGGCGGAGCGGATTTGATCATTGAGGGTCCGGATGGAGCCGGTGATTTCCGCAACTTTCTTTTGTTCAGCCTGGAGGAGGGGATCATTGGGCGGGGGGATTGTTCCGCTCAGTGGCGATTCTCCGGGCAGGGGGGGCTCCTGGGAATTTTCCGGGACAGCCGGTTCGTTGGCTGCGGCGGTCATTGCCGACGACGGATCGGCGGGGGGATGGGAAGCGGTGGAATCTGTTGGTTGCTCCGTAATGGCCGGGGCATCGATCGTGTCCGGGGTGGGAGAGGGGTTCGGGGACGCTGGCTTTACATAGGTCGCAGCGAAGAAGGAACTGTGTTTTTTGAATTCGATTGTTCCGTATCGCACAACATAGTCGCCGTCGTCTTCGCGCACAAAATCCATGGCTTCCCCCGCGGAAATGCCCTGGATGCCATGGGCGGTGGTGACTTGGAAATCCGATGTGGCGAAGACGACCCGCGGGAGCACGGCGACCGGAGGTTCCGGGGTGGGTGATGGAGCGGTGAATTCCTCGGGGATGGGAACAACCCTGGTGGCGGGGAGAGAGGGGTGGGTTGTTTCCGGTTCGGGCGTGGGGGAAGGAAGGGGCTCCGGTGCCGGGCTGCATGCTCCCAAAAGGAGGGTGGTGGCGCCGAAAAACCATCGAACTGTCCTGGAAAAGATGCGGGGCATTTCGGGATGCTGTTTTCCGTGGAGGAGGGGATGGCCTTCGGCTTTCATGAATTTCCGGGAATTGTATCATCTTGGTCAATGATTTCGGGAGGAACGCTTCCCCGGAGCGATTTTGCTGCGGAAAACTGCCCGTTTATTCCGGAAGGACTTGCAAAAAAGTGACCGGCTCCCCATTTTTCCCAGCACACACAGAGAGTTCTCTGCAACGAAGTTGTTGCAGCATCCGGCTTTTTTTCATTTATTATTTTTTCTAATGCCAACACCAAAGGAGGACGCTCCCGACATCACCGGTTCCGAGTTCATCAAGGCTTATCGCGTGATGCTTCTGGCCCGTGTGCTCGAAGAGAAGTTGGCGAGTCTCTATCGCGGGGGGATGATCAAGGGGGGCGTTTTCTTGGGACGTGGCCAGGAGGCGCTGAGTGTCGCCGTGGGGCTCAATCTGAGGAAAGGCGATATTTTTGCTCCCTTGATCCGTGACCAGGCGGGGAGGATGGCGTTTGGAGACACTGTTTTGGACACTTTGCGGACGTATTTGGGATCCCAGCTGGGGCCGATGCGCGGACGGGACGGGAATATCCATCGCGGGCGTCCGCGGGAAGGTTACTATGCGATGATCAGCCATTTGGGTTCGATGATCCCCGCGGTTTCCGGGGCATTGCTGGCCAAGCGGATGAAGGGGGAGAGCGGGCACGTGGGAGCCACCTGCATCGGGGATGGAGGAACCTCGACCGGAGCTTTTCATGAAGGTCTCAATGCGGCTGCCGTGGAGAAACTTCCCTTGATTCTGGTGGTGGCCAACAACCGCTACGCGTATTCCACGCCGAACTCCCGGCAGTTTGCCTGCCTGGATTTGGTGGACAAAGCGATCGGTTACGGAGTGGCCGGTCACAAGGTGGATGCAACCGATTTGGAGCAGTGCCTGAAAACTTTGCGAAAAGCGGTGTCCGCCGCCAGAGAGGGAGGGGGACCCCAGTTGATTGTCGGGGATCTTCTCCGCTTGGTCGGCCATGGAGAGCACGATGACGCCAGCTATGTGGATCCCGCGCTGAAATCTTCCGCCGTGGGGCAGGATTGCCTCCTGCTGGCCGAAAAGGAGATTCTTTCCAAGGGCTGGGCTTCTCCCGGCGAGACCACGGCCTGGCGGCATGAAGCGGAGGAAGAAGTCAACTCAACCGTGGACAAGGTCCGGCGCGAACCCGGCCCCGATCCCGAGGAGGATGACTGGATGGCGTATTCAAAATCCGAGTTCGCGGAACATTACGCGGGAGCATGAGCAGCATCACTTATTTGGAAGCCATCCGCCTGGCGCAGGAAAAAGCCCTCGCGGAAGATCCGAGGGTTTTTCTTTACGGACAGGATGTGGGGAATTTCGGCGGCGCCTTCAAGGCGACGAAGAACCTTGCGAAGGAATTTCCGGGGCGGGTATTCGATGCGCCGTTGAGCGAGGATGCCATCATTGGCATGGCCGTCGGCGCGGCAATCGAAGGAATGCGGCCGATTGTGGAAATGCAGTTCGCCGATTTTTCGACCTGCGGGTTCAACCAGATCGTGAACCATGCGGCGACGTTGTATTATCGTACCGGCGTGCCTTGTCCGATTGTGGTGCGTCTTCCTTCCGGCGGGACGTCCGGCGGCGGACCGTTCCACAGCCAGAGCATGGAAGCTCTTTACGCCCATTATCCGGGCCTTGTGGTGATGACTCCCGCGACCGTCGAAGATGCCTACAGCATGTTGTTGGAGGCTGTGGCGATGGATGATCCGGTGATTTTCTGCGAGCACAAGTTTCTCTATTACCACCTCAAGTCGGAGCGCCTGCCGGAGAGTGTTCTGCCGGTGGGGAAGGCCCGTCTGGCCCGCGCCGGGCGGGATGCGACGATTGTCACGCATGGGGCCATGCTGCACGAGGCCTTTGCTGCCGCCACCGAATTGGCGGAAGACGGGTATGAGCTGGAGATTGTCGATCTCCGCACGGTGAAACCCCTGGATACCGACACAGTTCTTGCTTCGGTGTCCCGCACCGGCAGGCTTCTTTGTGTGAGCGAGGAATGGCCGTGGGGCGGAGTGGCCGCCGAAGTGATTGCCCGGGTCACGGGCGAAGGGTTCGGTCTTCTGGATGTGGCTCCCCAGCGGCTCAATGCCAAGGACACGCCCGTGCCCTACCACCCCGATCTTTGGTCCGTTCATCGCCCGACCGCCTCGGCCATTGCCGAGGCCTCCCGCAGGCTGTTACAAATCTGACTTCCCATGGCTCTTGCTCCCATACTCATGCCCCAGCTCGGTGAATCGATTGCCGAGGCAACCATCGTCCGGGTTTTGTTCAAAAAAGGCGACAACGTCCACGCCGATGCCGATCTGATCGAGGTGGAAACCAACAAGGCGGTGATGGGGGTGACCGCGCCCTGTTCCGGCACTCTCGGGGAAATTGTCGCCGAGACGGGGAGCAGCTATCCGGTGGGTGCCGTGCTCGGGTATATCGAGGTGACGGACGAAGATGCGAAGCGACTGGGATTGGACGAAGAGGAGAGCCCCAAAGCCAAGCGCACGGAGAAAAAGCGTGTGGAAAAGCCGGCCGTTCCCGAAGCGGTGGAGCCGACGGTCAAGGGCGGTCTGCCCGTGCCGGCACACGCCGGCGGAGCCAGTTATCTTTCACCGCGCATGAAGGCTCGCATGGCGGAACTCGGCCTGCGTGCGGCGGATCTTGCGGGCATTGCGGGAAGCGGAGCGGGGGGGCGTGTCACGATCGAGGATCTGGAGCGTTTCATGGCCGGTATTGAACGCAACAAGACAACTCCGGCTTCCCCGATGCGCAAAGCCGTGGCCGATGCGATGATCCGGAGCTGGTCCCGTCCGCTGGCGACGGTGTTCCGTCCGATCCAGCTCGACAATCTGCTTGCCCACCGGAAAAAGCATCCGGCGAAACCGGGTCCTGCACTCTATACTCTCCGGGCACTGGCCATCGCTCTGGGGGAAAACAGTGCCCCTGCCGGACGTCTCATCGGAGAGCGCATTGTTCACCCGCCTTCGGTGGACATCGGATTTGCCGTCGAGGCGGAGGACGGGGTGTTGGTGCCGGTCATCCGGAATGCCGATCAATACCCGCTGGACGATCTGGTGCCCCGTTACAATCGCCTGGTCGAACTGGCCCGTCAGCGCCGGTTGCCGGCGGCGGATACCGGGGGATCGATTGCGACGGTGACAAATTACGGAACTTTCGGATTGACGCTGGCCACGCCGATTCCCCTGCCGGAGCAGACTCTGCTGGTGGGCATGGGAGTGGGACAGACCGTTCCCTTCTGGAATCCCGCCATCGAGGAGTTCATTCCCGTCGTGGAAGCCCAGTTTACGCTCAGTTTCGACCATCGCGTGCTGGACGGGGGAGCCGCCGGTCGTCTGCTCAAGCGGGTGGCCGAGTTGCTTGAGGCACCGGAACAATTGTAATGCCCTACGTCAACGTCAAGATCACCAGAGGCGGGGTCACCAAGGAGCAGAAACGTGCCGTTGTTGAGGATATCACAGCAAGCCTTGTCCGTCGCCTGGGAAAGAAGCCCGAGCATATTCATATTGTGATTGATGAGGTTGACCCTGAAAATTGGGGCTTTGCCGGGATGCTGACAACGGAATACAGGCAAAAACCGAACTGAGGCGCTGGAAATAAATAAAGCTGTCAACCTTGCTGGTTCTTTTGGCGTCTGGCGGCGTTGCTCCTCAGTGACAGATCACATGGGATATGCTCCTTCGTCGCGCCTTGCCAGCCGCCAAAATCCCTGCGCCCTCTTGTCCCTTTAGTATCATGTCAGACAAGTAATTGACATAAACAAGGAGGGGGTGTAGGCTCCTC
>CAZPEN010000036.1:0-39929 GCA_964585615.1 uncultured Chthoniobacter sp.
TGCTTCTAACCCATCTCCAACAAGGAATCAATATGGTTTCTACACAGCAAGTCTGGATCAATGATGACAACGATGGATTACCGAATGCAGAGGGTGATGCAATTGGCACCGGAACGCCGGATTATGAAGATGGGGTGATCCAGACGGCGAGGGACTTGGAGGATTTTTCCCGACTGTATGTGCATGTCGGAGGGTTTTACGAGGAGATCGCCAACGGGACATTTAAGATCGGCTTGAAGTGGCGGGATACCAACGGAACGGCACCGAAGGTCATGGTTTACAAATCCACCGACACAGCCGGATCTGATTCGTATTTGAAGGAAGACACGGCGGCCTTTGCACAGGTCAGCGGAGAAGATGCAGAGACGCTTGGAGAAGTCGCTGGAAGTGGCGAACTCATCTTGGATCGGAAAGGGTTATGGTCCGGCTACAGCGAGGCCAACCCCAAACTTTGCCTGCTGTTCGAGGGCTCCGGCGAGGGCAAGGGACAACTTTGCATCACGATCCACAAGGCCGATGGAACATTGATCGGCGAAGGGCCGGGCGTTTGGCTGGACCTCGTGAATGTGCGGAAGATGTATCAGAGTTCCGTGGATGATGTGTTTGATAAACCATCTGACGAAGCGAAGGAATCTGTCGTTTTCGTGCATGGGTGGCAGATGTCACCCGAGGGATCGAGAAACTATGCGGAGACGATGTTCAAGAGGATGTGGCATCGGGGATACAAAGGTCGGTTCGCTTACTTCCGGTGGAACACGGATTGGAGCAATGGGTTCCAATGGCTGCCATACTCCGGACAGGCGATTGACTCCTACTTGGCCGATTACAACGGAAGCGAGCAGAAAGCGTGGCTGGCCGCAGGCGATTTGAAGGCGTTCGTTGACAACGATGTTCCTTATTCCTCCAAGAACATCATGGCCCATAGCATGGGGAACATTGTAGCCGGGGAAGCGCTGAGGCAGGGCATGGGGATCACCAACTATGCACTGATGCAGGCAGCGGTTCCATCCGCCTGCTATGACGAGGATGAGACGCGCATCCGGAGAACAGAAACTGACATTCATTATGTCAAACTGTTTGGTATTATTCCTTTAGTGCCCATTACCATGTGGGACAACGAGACGCCGGATGGCGATTCCGACACAGCCACAAGGGCGCTGGCGTATCGCGGGCGATTGGCCGGGGGGAGTGTCAATGCAGCAAACCTGATCAACTTCTTCCTGCCCTCTGACTATGCGACTTTCTTTGCGTGGGAAGTCAACAACGACATCACCAAGCCGCCCGATGGTCCTCTTTGCGGCAATTATCGATATGAGAGAAGTGGTCTGGATGGTCACAAGCTCTTCAAATTTTCCAGCTACGACCCTTACCAGCATATCTACAATGGCAGGGAAGATCTTTCAGATGCCTACGAGGCCATGCCCTTTGCCTGCCGCACTTGGGGGAAGGCTGTGGGAGCAGAGCAAAAAGCGGACGGTTCGATTGATAGTAAGGAAGATTTAAGTCAACCAAAGTATGCTTTGCAGGGCGAACAGCTTCCAGGATTCGGAGACGAACACAGCGGCCAGTTCGGCGCTCATATTCAGGAATTAAAACCGTTCTACGACCGCCTACTTCAAGCCCTTGACGTTGGCTTTAACAACGAATGAAGAATAGGAATAAAGTACTTATTTTCGGATCACTGGCTTTTGTAGTGGCCTTGCTATGGTTGTGGTTGCGGTCAGCGTCAGAACCTGTGCCTTTGCAGGAAACAAGCAAACCATTATCACCGCAGACTGCAGCCAATGCGATGACAACCGTTCCATCGCAAGCCCAAACCGAGAAAAGAAAGGCGGCTGTGGAGCAGGTTTTAAGTGCGCTGGCGACACCGATTAAGTTTTACGGTCAGGTGGTTGATCAGAATGGCGATCCTGTGCCTGCTGCGGACATTGGGTATAGCGCCGCAGACAAGTTTATGGCTTCGGGTTCTGGATACACAGGCAAATCGGATGCCAATGGAATGTTCAGCATCAGTGGAATCAAGGGGGTTTGGCTGGGTGTTAATGTAAGGAAAGAGGGCTATTATCAGATTCATAATGTCTCAAATGGCTCCTTTGCCTATGGCATGGGCTCCGACGGATATCTGCGTGAACCGCCCACGAGAAACAAACCCGCCATGTTTGTGTTGCAGAAGATGGGTGTTTCCGAACCATTGATACAGATAGCCGGTCGCCAATATAAAGTAGCTAAAGACGGTCAACCGCTGGAAATTGATTTGAAAACAGGCAAACAGGTTCAGGGGGGGCAGGGAGACATCCGATTTGAACGCTGGGCCAATGACCAGGCAAAAAACGAGAAGGGACGGTTCGACTGGCGTTTTAATATCAGCATTCCCGAGGGAGGAATTATTGAGCGAAAGGGGCAATTTGATTTTGAAGCGCCGACCGAAGGGTATCAGCTAAATGCGGAAATCGACATGTCGGCATCGCTCGGGGAGAAGTGGAAATACACGGTGGAAAAAAGTTACTTCATCAAGACCCGCGACGGCCACTATGCCCGAATAGAGGCAACAATCTATGGCGGGCACAATAATTCGCTTGTTCTGGAATCTTTCCTCAACCCGAAGCCCGGAAGTCGCAATTTGGAATTCGATCCGAAGAAGGTTGTTAAATCGCCATAATGTCTGCCCGGGGCTTTCCGCGGAATCAACATGGAGCCGCTGTCGCGCGAGACGACGAACGCCAGCCCTGCGCATCCCGGCTCGTTCCTCGCACGGGTCGGCACATGCCGCGCCATGCCCTTGGCCGTGCCGCTGGCCGCCCGTCGGCAGTCCCCTTCCCGCGCACAAATCGAAAAAACGGGAACTCAACTTCAGCGGCGTTCCGTGGCGAAGGACGATGCGGCGCGGAGGGTGCCGCCTTCGTGCCATTCGCCGGGAATGAGAACCTTGCGCGGCTGGCGGGGAATCCCGATCTCATTGCGGCTCAGTTGCCCGATCAGCAGATCCACTGCGGCGGCCCCGATCAACTCATGGTTTTCCCGGATGCCGCTCCAATTTTCCACGTCGTCCACCACGTTCAGATTCACCAGTCCGCAATCCTCGGGCACCGAACGACCGGACGCCTGCACCCATTCCCTCACGACGGGATTGATGGAGAGGATGGCATCCGGCTTGTAGGTCTCCAGCCACCGGTCGAAGGCCGGGGGACGGCCCTCCTTGAAACGCTCCAAAAACAGAATGGGAACCCGTTGCGCTTCGGGGAGCAGGGATTGCTCGACCAGAAAGGCCGCCTGCGTCCGGCCTTCGGATTCCCGGTCCAGATAACGGCTGTAAATGAAACCGACCCGCGTGTAACCCCGCTGCAACACCGTCTGGAACGCCAGGCGGAGGTTGTAATAAAAATCGCGATCCGCAATCGGAAACCCCTGGGGATAAAATCGCGAGGGGGCGGCTGACCCCGGAGCACTTTGGTTGCCGCTGCCGATGAGTGCGAGCACGCAATCCGACCATTCCTCAAGAAGAAATTGCTGATTCAACATCAGGGGAAGAATGACCCCGAAAATGCCCCGCTGCCGGAGGATCTCGGAGATCCGGCCCACTTCCGCACCGCTGGTATTTGCATTGCCCCCGATCGGAATCTCTTCCAGCCGGAATCCCCTGGCCTCGCACCGTTCCCTGGCTCCCTGCAAATACCCACGCAACCAGGGAAACTCCTGCCAGCAAGTGGGGTTCGGATAATCGTTCAACCAAGCGAGCGCGGATTGCATGGTGGCGGGGCGGCTCGAGCGCGCCTGTGCCTGGTACATGGCCACGAGGGGATTCGGGCGATACCCTTCGCGCTTGGCGATCTCGTGAATCCGTTCGCGGGTATGCAGAGGAATGGTGGGATGGTTCCTCAGTGCTCGGGATACTGTTGCTTTATGCACACCAGCGAGCTTCGCGATGTGATCCAGGGAGATTCGTTGAAGTTTCATGAAGTCGACCGCCTGATTTGACCGAAATCATAGGCATAGCGCTCCATGGAGCAAGCATCTTGTTGCGTTTGTTGCATAAAAGGCGGCTTTTTTTCGCTTTGAACACACCGGAAGCCCGTGCACAGTGCCGCTTCTATGGCAAAAACAGAAGAACAGGTGCTGGTCATCAAACGGGAACTTTTCGACCAATTGGGAAGCTTTCAGGGCCTCTGCCCGGAGGTGGAGCGCTATCTCAACTGCTTTCTTCTGAAGGAAAACAATTTTTTCGTCCCGCGGT
Source organism: uncultured Chthoniobacter sp. (assembly GCA_964585615.1). Classification (GTDB taxonomy): domain Bacteria; phylum Verrucomicrobiota; class Verrucomicrobiia; order Chthoniobacterales; family Terrimicrobiaceae; genus QYQL01. Next base: position 4,232 of record CAZPEN010000036.1, read on the forward strand.
CCGCCGCCGAGAACGACCCCTCGCTCAAACAACTGATTCCCTACGCGATTTTCCGTCACGGGGGAAAAATCCTGCACTACACGCGCGGCGCAAAGTCCGGGGAAAAGCGACTGGTCGCCAAAGGCTCCGTCGGCATCGGCGGCCACATCAACGACACGGATGAAAGCCTGTTTTCCTTCGATCAATCGGCCTACCACAATGCGGTGCGCCGGGAGATCGGCGAAGAATTGAAACTCGGCGGAAGTTTCACCGAACGGGCCGTGGCCCTGCTCAACGACGACTCGACGGAAGTCGGGAAAGTCCACCTGGGCGTCGTCCACATCGTGGATCTGGAGAGCGCCGATGTGAGCGCCGGAGAAAAAGCCATCGCCGAACTCGGCTTCGCCACCCGCGCGGAACTCCTCGCCCGCAGGGATTCCCTGGAAACCTGGTCCCAGATCGCTCTGGAAGGCCTCGCGGAACTCGGGTAAACCCGAAAACCGCTTCAGGATTTTTGCCGCTTGTAGAAATTGATGGCCGTGACCAAGTCCATCGCGCGTTGCAGAACGGTGTCGTGGAGGGGAACCTCGTCCGGTTCCTCCTTGGTGCTCTCGATTTCGGGATTGGTGTTGGCGACAAGGGCCGCCTCGTTCATGCGGGGGCGCTCGGAATCGAATACAAACCGGCTCACCCCGTCCTGCCTGCTGGCCGCAAAGATCTCCGCAAGCACGTCCGGGGGCAGGGAAATGGCGATGTCCGGTTTGACCCCGCCGGGAAAAATCGCGACATTTTCGGGAAGGACGACCTGGGAGACGGCAACCCGGAGGATTTTTCCTCCCCCCAGAGGCACTTCGGAAAATTCCACAGCTTCCCCCGCGGTGTCGCTCCCCACGATCATCGCACCGGCATTCAGGCGCAAAGTCGCCGCCAGCGCCTCGGCTGCTCCGGACGTGCCGGGATCGGTCAACACAACCAGGATTCCCTCGTAGGCAGGCTCCTGATTCGAGGCCAGGATGCGTTCCTGCTTGGCGCTCGGCTTCTGGACCGAAAACAACATCCGGCCTTTCGGGCAAAACCGCCGGGCGAAATCCGCCGCCGCCTCAAACCCGCTCCCGCCGACAACCGCACGGAGGTCCAGAATCACTGCGGGGAGTTTTTTCCCGGAAAAGTTCGCCAGTGCGACATCCAGCTGGCTGAGCGTGGCGGCATCAAGCTTCCCCGGCCGGACATACCCGGCACGGTCGTCAAGAATTTCCGCCAGAAATGGCACCGGCTCGGCGGGAGGTTTTTCGGAGTCCGGCGACACGACCGCCACTCCCGGGGCAAGCCGCCGCACGAGTCCCTCCAACAGGGCCTTCTGCTTCGCGTTTTCATCCAATGCGGCGGGGGAAAGAAAATTCGACTGCAAGGCTTCGACAGCCTTCTGAACCTGTGCGGGATCCAGGGAATTCACCGTGTCGCGAAGGGTTGTCGGCGGGGAATCCGCCGCCGACACCATCCCCCGGGCACCGGGCAAACAACCCGCCGCCAGAAAAAGACAGTTCATCCCGAAAAGGATTTTCCTCCACATCCCCGGCGGCTCTGTGTGAGGAATCCTCGGATTCATGCGGCAGTTGCCCCGATGTCGTTCCGGCGCTGCAAACCCTCGAAAGAAATCCGGTCGGCCGCGGCATACGCCCTGGCACGGGCTTCGGCCAGACTGTTCCCCAGGGCGGTCACTCCAAGAACCCGTCCCCCACTGGTCAGAACCGCTCCCCCGTCCGCCTTTGTGCCCGCATGAAAAACCACGACGCCGGGTTGTGCGGATGCCGTGTCGATTCCGGAAATCGGCTTCCCCTTCGCATACGCCCCGGGATAACCGCCGGAAGCCAGGATCACGCAAGTCGCCGCCTCGTCCGTCCATACGGGCTTCCGACCGGCAAGACAGCCGTCCGCCGTGGCTTCCAAAAGCTCCAAAAGATCCGACTCCAGGCGCCGCACGAGCACCTGCGTCTCGGGATCGCCCCACCGGCAGTTGAACTCCAGCACTTTCGGTCCCGCAGCGGTGAGCATCAAACCCGGGAAAAGCATCCCGCGAAACTCCAGACCGTCTTTTTTCAACCCTTCGACAAACCGGTCCAGAATGTCGGTCGTGATCTGCTGCCGGAGAGCCTCGTCGAGGGAGCCGGAGGGACTGATCGTTCCCATGCCGCCGGTATTCGGCCCCCGGTCCCCGTCGCACGCCCGCTTGTGGTCGCGACAATCGGGGAAAAGCAGATACGAGACCCCGTCCACCAGGGCGTGGATCGAACATTCGACCCCGGTCAGAAACTCCTCGATCACGATCTTCCGCCCCGCCTCACCGAAAACACCGGCATCCATGCAACGATAAATCGCCAGGGCCGCCTCGGCCGGATTCTGTGCAATGATCACTCCCTTGCCCAGCGCCAGCCCGTCGGCCTTGATCACCAGCGGATACGCCGCCGTCCGGCACCAGGCATGGGCTTCCATGCTGTCGGTGAACTCCCTGTAAGCCGCCGTGGGAATCCCGTGCCGCTGCATGAAATCCTTGGCAAAGGCCTTCGAGGATTCCAGCCGCGCGGCGGACGCACGGGGACCGAAAATCTTCAACCCCGCCGCCTCAAAGGCATCCACGATCCCGATGGCCAGCGAATCATCCGGCCCCACGACCGTGAGCCCCACGCCATGGGACTTTGCAAATTCCAGGAGCCCGGGGACATCATCCGCCGCCAACGGCACATTTTCCCCCAGCTCTGCCGTGCCCGCATTTCCAGGCGCACAATAAATTTTCGAGACCCCCGGCGATCCGCCCAGCTTCCAGGCAAGGGCATGTTCGCGTCCGCCCGAACCGATGATCAGGATGTTCATGAGCCAAAAAGAAGCGTCGTCGTTTGCAGGGGAAGGGACGGACGGGAAAGGAGCACGGAACTGCCATCCACGCTCCGGACACTGCCATACGTCCAACCCGCCCCGCGACCCATCGGAATGACCACCCGCGGGCGGATCTGCGAGAGCACGGTCTCGCGGGCGGCGGGAGACAGACTCCCTCCCACCGGAACAAACAACACGTCCACCGTCCCGATTTGCGCAAGCTGCTCGGAATTCAGCGGCGTCATCAGCGAGCCCAGGAAACAGAACCGCATCCCGTCCATCGCCCAGGAATAGACAACATTCATGCCCTCCGCAGTTTCCTGCCCCTGCCCGCGGTAGGTTGCGACCCCGCGGATGCCGATGCCCGTGGCATTGTTGACCCCGATGCCCATGCTGCCGCGGAAGACGGTCGGCTGGTTGTCAGTGGCGTCCACATTGTTCGCATCCGGGCGTTCATGGCTGATGAGAACGACGTCCGGCTTCAGCGGCGAGGGCAGTGTGCGTCCACCGGTGCCGGAAGCGTAGGGATTGGTCAGAATGGAGGTGCCGATTGAGGAGGTGATCCGGAAACACTGGTTCCCCAGCCAATCCACCCGCACCTCGCGCGGCGCAGCCTGGGATGCCACCTCGCGTCCTCCGCAACCGGCCAGCAAAAGGCTTGCCGCCGCCAGTGAAAAAAGCCTGCGCACCATTTCAGAGCGGGAGAGGAGTTCCGAGATCGCCGATGCGGCTCAGGGTGAGTCCGTTGAGCGCAGGGGTCTCCGCGGCCATCTGCCGGAAGACATCCTCAATGGCGCGGAGGTCGTTCGCTTCCGAAACGAGTTGGAGCAGATCCCGGAGGATTTCCCAGTCGTCCCGCGCCTGCCCCGGTGGCTGGATCGCCTGGTTGAGCCGCTGGAGGCGACCTTTCACATTGATCATGGAGCCGCGTTTTTCCGCCCAGGCGCTCGAAGGCAGCACCACGGCGGCATGGGGCGTGGTTTTGTTGGAAAGGATTCCCATCGCCACAACCCAATCCAGCCGCTTCAAGGCGGCTTCGGAGATCCCGCACTCCGCGGCATCTTCGCCGAGGACGACCAGGCCGGTGATCTTTCCCTCCTCGATCCCGTGGACAATGGAGGTCAGTTTTCCGGTCGCCACGCCGAGGAGCTTCGCTCCCGAGGTGTTCGGATTTCCATCGTCGGAGACCAGAAACCCGTCGCCTTTTTGAGGGCGCGGGAGGACATCCACATTTTCGATGCCGAGAGATTTGGCGAGGCGTCCGACGAGGAAGAGTTCCTCGTTCGTCATCCGTGCGGAGGCGATGATCGCGGTTTCCGCCGGCTTGCCCGTTTTCAATTTCTCCGCCACCGCGGCCAGTGCCCTGTCCCACTTGACGGGGGGCTCTTCTCCCCGGACAAACGGCTCCCGGAGGCGGTCGTCACTGTTCAGGTAATGGAAATTCAGGCGGTGGCTGTCGGGCATCCAGCACGAATTGACGGCGTCGTTCTCGCGCGGGGTGATCCGGTGGACGACATTTTCCCGGCTGGAAATGAGGATATTCGAACCCGTGCCGCAATTCACGTCGATGCTCGGGGTTTCCTTCAAAAACCAGACGCGCATCTTGAAGCGGAAATCCTTGCTCGTGAGTGCACCCACCGGGCAGATGTCCACGGTGTTGAGCGAATAATTGCTGTCGAGTCGCTTGCCGGGATAGACCGAGAGCGTGGTGTGACTGCCACGGTTCAGGAAACCGAGCACGTCGTCTTTGGCGATCTCCTGCATGAAGCGGATGCAGCGCGAGCACATGATGCAGCGCTCATCGTCGAGCACGATCCGCTCGCCGATGTCCACCCGCTTCGGCTTCTTGACCTTTTCCTCGACAAACCGCGACTCGCCCCTGCCGAATTCCACGGAAAACTCCTGCAACCGGCATTCCCCGGCCTGGTCGCAAATCGGACAATCCAGCGGGTGGTTGATGAGCAGGAACTCCATCACCCCGTTCCGGCATTCCTCGACCATCGGGGAAGACGTCCTCACCCCCATGCCCTCGGAAACCTCGGTGGCGCAGGAAATGGCCGGACGCGGGCCCCAGGCGATCTCGGGTTTCCCATCCGCCCCCAGCACCGGCTTGCGGTCGGGAGTCATCTTCGGCATCCCCATCTCGACCAGACACATCCGGCAGTTGCCCGGCGAACTCAGCTTGGGATGATAGCAGTAGTGCGGGATGAATTTCCCGCTCTTCATGCACGCTTCGATGAGGCGCGTTCCCTTGGGAAACTGCTTCCACTCACCGTCCACCTGCACATTGACCATTGTCACTTCCGTCGCCGTTCCGCTCATGATGAAAAGAATTTTTCTAAAGCAATTCGCCCCCCGGGGCAATTCCGATGCGCCAAGGTATCGGCGGAGAGCCATCTTTCGGCAAGAAAAAGTCTCCGAAAACCATTCCGGCGGCTTGATCGGGAAAGAAAAAGGGGGATGATGCGCGGGGTATGAACGCACGCTGGTTTGTGAAGGGGGATTGGGACGGGTTCGTCGGTCTCTTCATTGACAACCTCCTCCAGTTGTTGCTCATCGCGACGCTGTGCCCGCTCGTCTGCGGGATTCCGATCGGGATGGTGACCGGCGTGATCCTCCCCGGTGCCGCGGTCTCGATCGTGGTGGGAAACCTCTTTTACTCGTGGCAGGCCTGGCGGCTGGCGAAGCGGACCGGGAGGAACGACGTGACCGCCCTTCCCTACGGGATCAACACGGTGAGCCTCATCGCGTTCCTGTTTTTCATCATGGCCCCCGTCTGGCAGGCCACGCACGATCCCATGAAGGTCTGGGAAGCGGGTGTCTTCGCCTGTCTGTTGAGCGGACTGCTGGAAATCGTGGGAGCCTTCTGCGCGGATCCCCTGCGGCGGAATGCCCCGCGCGCGGCCCTGCTCTCGGCGCTGGCCGGCGTGGCGCTGACGTTCATCTCGATGGGTTTCGCCTTCCAGATTTTCGCCTCCCCCTCCATCGCGATCCTGCCCATGTTTTTGATCGTCGTCGCCTATGCAGCCCGCGTGCGGCTGCCGTTTGGCGTGCCGGCGGGTTTTCTGGCGATCCTGGTGGGAGTCGGCATCGCGTGGATTCTGCGCTGGGCGGGTCTTCCCTCGTTCGCGCCGCCATCGGCCCCGCTGACCATCGGCCTCCACCTCCCCCGCCCGGACCTCACCGCCTGGCAGGCGCTGGTTTCCGGCGGAGGACTCTGGAGCTACCTCACGGTCATCATTCCCATGGCGCTGTTCAATGTCCTCGGCTCCCTGCAAACACTGGAAAGCGCAGAGGCCGCCGGAGACCGCTACGAGACGATGCCATCACTTGCGATGAACGGTGCAGGCAGCATCCTGGCCGCCTTTTTCGGAAGCGCCTTCCCCACCACCCTTTATATCGGGCATCCCGGCTGGAAGGCCATGGGAGCCCGGATCGGCTATTCCACCCTGAACGGCCTTGTCATCAGCATCCTGTGCTGCCTCGGCGCGGTGACGGCAGTCCTGCATTTCGTGCCGTTGGAAGCAACCCTGGGCATCCTCATCTGGATCGGGCTCGTCATGACGGCCCAGGCCTTCCAGGAGACTCCCCGCGCCCACGCCCTGGCCGTCGCCGCAGGATTCATCCCCTCCCTGGCCGCCTGGGCATGGCTCCTTGTCGAGACCACCCTGCGGGTCGCCGGAACTCCCCTGGAAAAAGCCCTGCCGAATTTCGGAAACGACCTGTTCATCCGCGGAGTGCTTGCACTCAACCAGGGATTCCTGATCACGAGCATGGCCTTCGCTGCGATCATCGCCTTTGCCATTGATCGAAAATTCGTCGCCTCTGCGGTCACATGTTTCCTCTGCGCGGCCCTGTCGGCCACGGGTCTGATCCATGCGTTTTCCATCACCCCGGCGGGAATCCTCCCCGTCTTCGGCTGGATGGCCGCCCCGGAATTTGCCGCCGCCTACGCCGCCACCGGCCTCTGCCTTTTGGTCCTCCACGTGACCAAAGGCCCGCAAAAAGAAATCTGAAAAACCTTCAGTTCCCCTGCCGGCTGCCGGAAGAGGGCTGGAGCCACCACTGGAACAGCTTCGTCAGGATCGGGACAACGACATACGTCATCGCCGCGACCATCGAAACCGATGTGATCAGCGCTCCGGTAAAAAGGGACACATGCGCCAAAGCGGGGGCAAACCAATGGGAAATCGCCAGCGACATCGGATAAACGGCCAGCAGCAGAAGGACGGCCATCTTCCAGCGCGGAGGAGCATCGGGAGCCGTCGCGGAGACAAAAAAGGCCTCCATGCCGGAGTAGCGGTGCACATGGCCGGGATCCGGCTCCGGCGGGGCAACCTCCTCCCGCCAGCGGACGAATTCCGGCGATTGCAACCACGCCTCATGGGCGGAGACTCCGTCAAATTTCTGAAGAATCGAAAACTCCACGCCGCCACCGGTCTCCCGCTGGAAGACCATGCTCCCCGAAGTGCCCGGAAAACGCCCGAAGTCCCGGAGCAGCCCGGTCAGCGTTTCAAGAAACACAGTCTTTTCCGCTTTCGGAACCGTGCGATGAATCAACACCGTCAGGGCGGCACTTTCGCCGGAAGAGGAGGCTTGCAACGGACGGAGGATTTCCATTCCCGGACACTACCCTGCCCCGCCAATGCGGCACAACCGGGAATTCCCTCGTCCACCGGAACGGAAATCAGGCGTGACGACAGGAAAACCGCTGCACGATCCCAACTCCACCTCCCACGTGGGAACCGGACTCTGTGCAAACCTCTTCGTCCACAGAAACTGTGATATTTTTCACTGACACAGCGCAGTGTTTGAAAACCTGCCCGTCAACACGGGATTCCCGCGCAAGGGGCGGAGGGACAGGGCTTTTTGCTTTGGGATCATAAACACGAAGAAGGGTTTTCGTGGTTGCTGGCGGAAGGATCCCCATGTAGAACGCTGAAATCATCATTGGAACACCCATGAGCCGCCTCCTGTTTCTCTCCACGATCCTGTTGCTTTCCGGCTGTGTGATGGCCCCAAAACCCTATGCCAGGCCGTCATCCGGGGTTTCCAAGCCGGACACCGGAAAATTCTGGTGGGGAACCTCAACCGCCAGTTTCCAAAATGAAGACCGCGGGGTGCCTGTGGGCTCACCGACGTATTTCAAGACGGACTGGGATGTTTTTGCGGAAGAAGGCCACATCCCGCCGCGCGGGGATGATGCCACCTTTTCCTGGACCCACTTCGACAAGGATGTCGCCGCCCTGAAAAAGTTGGGCGTGAACCACTATCGCTTCGGCATCGAATGGGGCCGCGTCGAGCCAAAACCGGGAGTCTTCAACGAGGCGGCGATCCGGCAATACGTGCAGATGGCGAAAAAATTGCACGCAGCCGGCATCGAGCCGGTGGTCACACTCTGGCACTTCACGTTTCCGGACTGGCTCTACGACTCGAAAAACAAGGCCGGGTCGGATTTTCTGCATCCCGATGTTGAGACCGCATGGAAAACCTACGTGACCAAAATGGTGGGTGCCCTGGCCCCCTACGTGCGGGTTTACGTTCCGCAAAATGAACCGAACGGCGATCTCTACATCGGATACTTCGGCGGCCACTGGCCCCCCGGCCTGCTCCTGACTCCGGGTGCTTTGAAAAAAGCCACCAACGTCGCCGTCCGGATGTTCCGTGAAGCCGCCGGCATCATCCGCAAGGACCGCCCGGATGCCGTGATCATGGGTATTTACTCGATCCCGAACTGGCGGCGGAACTACCTTCAGGATCCGACCCAGTTTGTTTACAACATGATGATGCACCAGAACTGGGATCACCTCGACCGGGTCGTGGACACGATGGACGTCATCGGCGTGAATTACTACTACTCGCAGGACGCCTCCACGATCCGCTTCATCAAGCGTCCGCACGGGGAACTCACATCGAACTACACCCAGAACGGCTGGGAAATCGATCCGGAAGGTTTCTACGAGACACTCACGAATGTTCACAAACGCTACGGCAAGCCGATCGTCGTCTCCGAAAATGGCATCGGCACCCAGAGCGAGCAGAAAAAAATCCGCTACTTCCGCGAGCATGTGAACCAGATGCGTCGTGCGATGAACGATGGCGTCGATGTCCGCGGGTATTTCCCATGGACGCTCATCGACAATTACGAATGGGCGGAAGGCTATGCCGCGAACTTCGGGCTCACGCATGTGGACCGGCCCAACATGCAGCTTGTCATCGAACCTTCCGGCGAGTGGTTCCAGAAATTTATCCGCGCCAATCCTGCTCCCTGAATGAAATAAAAACATGAGATCCCTCCCCGCCCTGTCCGTCGGCCTGTTGCTCCTGGCCCTCCCCGCATGCAAAAAGGAAACCGCGACAGAACTTCCGCCGCCCGCGGTGACCGTGGCCGCGGTGCAGGAGCGGGAAGTGCAGGATTTTGTGGTTTTTACCGGCCGTACGGAGGCGGTTCAGACAGTGGACGTCCGCGCCCGTGTGAGCGGCTATCTGACGGAAACAAAGTTCAAGGACGGTCAGGAAGTGAAGAAGGGTGATGTGCTTTTCATCATCGACCCGCGGCCCTACCAGGCCGACCTCGACCGGGCGCAGGCGGAGTATGACCGGGCGCAGGCGGACCTCCAGCTTGCCACGGTCGAACTCAACCGCGCGAAGGAACTGCGGGCGAAGAACACCATTTCCGCGCAGGATTTCGATCTCAAGTCCGCCGCATTTCTCAAGTCGCAGAGCGGCGTGGCATCCGCCAAAGCCGCCGTGGAGACCGCTAAGCTGAACCTGGAGTTCACAAGCATCATTTCCCCCATCGACGGACAGGCAAGCCGGGCCGCCATCACCCCGGGAAATCTGATCACCCCCGAAATGAAAGATCCGCTCACCGTGATCGTTTCCACCAACCCGATCTATGCGTATGCCGAGATCGACGAGCGCCAGCTTCTGCGCTACATCCGTCTTCAAAATTCCGAAAAAGGCACCGCGGAGAATTCCCAGAAAAATTCGGACCGGGTGCCCATCCACCTTCAGCTTGCGGATGAAAAGGGGTTCCCCCACGAGGGCTACATTGATTTTGCGGACAACCGCGTGAACACCTCGACGGGAACGATCACGCTCCGGGGCGTCTTCGAGGACAATTCCCGGCTCCTCGGCCCCGGCATGTTTGTCCGGCTCCGCTTTCCCGGAGGCCCGAAATACCGGACCCTGCTGGTTCCCCAGGAGGCGATCGGCACCGATCAGGGGCAGAAGTATGTGTTTGAGGTTGCCGCCGATGGCACGGTGGATTACCGGCGTGTGGAGCCGGGGGCACTTCAGGATGACGGATGGCGCGCCGTAACGGGGAATTTGAAAGCCGGGGAGACGGTCATTGTCGAGGGGCTCATGAAAGCCAGGCCCGGGGAAAAAGTGACGGCCAAGCCCTGGACTGGCGGCACTCTTCCTGCGACCGGGGAAACCCCTGTGACAACGGCACCCGCCACGGGAGCGAATCCGTGAACATCAGCCATTTTTTCATTTCCCGCCCGATCTTTGCATCGGTGCTTTCCATTGTCATCACCCTCGTGGGGGTGGTGGCCATGGTCACCCTTCCGGTCGCGCAATATCCGGACATCACGCCTCCGACCGTCCAGGTTTCGGCCAGCTACCCGGGGGCCGATGCGAAGACGGTCGCCGAGACGGTGGGCGCACCGATCGAGCAACAGATCAACGGGGTGGAAAACATGCTCTACATGTCGTCGCAGTCAAACAGCGACGGCACCTACACGCTGACCATCACCTTCAAGCTGGGCACCAACCTCGACACCGCCCAGGTTCTCACGCAGAACCGCGTGAACCTTGCCCAGCCGCTCCTGCCCGAGGAGGTCCGCCGGACCGGCGTGGCCGTGAAGAAGCAGTCGCCGTCGATGATGCTGATCGTGAATCTCGTCTCCCCGGACAACCGCTTCGATGCCCTGTATCTCGGCAACTATGCGATCCTTCAACTCAAGGACGCCCTGGCCCGCGTGGACGGCGTCGGGGACATCAGCATCTTCGGCTACGAATACAGCATGAGGGTTTGGCTGGATCCGGAAAAACTGGCCGCCCGGCAGCTGGCTGCAGAGGACGTGGTGGCGGCGATCCGCGAACAAAATGTCCAGGTGGCCGCGGGAATGATCGGCGCACCTCCGGCTCCGGACGAAATTGCTTTCCAATACACGGTGAACGCCCAAGGCCGCCTCACCAGTCCCCAGCAGTTTGAGGAAATCGTCGTCAAGCAGGGCTCCCGTGGGGAAATTGTCCGCCTGGGGGATATCGGCCATGCCGAACTGGGGGCCAAGACTTACAACATCGACAGCACGCTGGACGGCCGTCCGACAGTCGGCCTGGCGATCTACCAGCAACCCGGCGGCAATGCCATCGAGACCGCGAAAAACATCCGGAAACTCATGGAGGAACTCAAGACCCGGTTTCCCGCCGGGATGGAATACCGCATCGATTACGACACCACCGGCTTCGTGCTGGAATCCGTCAAATCCGTGGTCCACACTCTTTTCGAGGCCATTGTGCTGGTGATCCTTGTCGTCCTGCTCTTCCTGCAATCCTGGCGGGCGACCATCATTCCCCTGGTGGCGGTTCCCGTGTCCCTCATCGGCACGTTTGCCGCCATGGCCGTTTTCGGATTTTCCCTCAACAACATTTCCCTCTTCGGCCTCGTGCTGGCGATTGGGATTGTCGTGGATGACGCCATCGTGGTGGTCGAAAACGTGGAGCGCAACCTCCAGCTTGGCATGGGGCCCGTGGAAGCCGCCAGGAAGGCCATGGATGAGGTCTTCGGGGCGGTCATTGCCGTGGCGCTTGTCCTCACCGCCGTCTTTGTTCCAACGGCCTTCATCACCGGCATCTCCGGGGAATTCTACCGTCAGTTCGCCCTGACCATCGCCGTTTCCACCCTCATTTCCGCATTCAATTCCGTCACCCTCAGCCCCGCGCTGGCGGCGATTCTCCTCCAGCCCCACGGGGCAAAAAAGGACGTCTTTGCCAGGTTGCTTGACACCCTGTTCGGCTGGCTTTTCCGCGGATTCAACGCCTTTTTTGAAACAGTCGGCCGTCATTATGGAAATGCCGTGGCCCGCCTGACCCGCATGACCGCCCTGGTCGGACTCGTCTATCTGGGACTGCTGGCATTGACAGGATTTGGATTTTTGAAGGCTCCCGTGGGATTCATTCCCCAGCAGGACAAAGGCTACCTGATCGCCAATGTGCAGCTTCCCGATGCCGCCTCCATCAACCGGACAAAGGCAGTGACGGCTGTTGCGGACAAGATCATCCGCGAGACCCCCGGCGTCGCCCACGCCATCGTCATCAATGGTCTCTCCATCGTGTCAAATTCCAATCTTTCCAACGCCGCCACGGTCTTTGTGATTCTGGATGATTTTGCCAAACGGACATCTCCGGAGCTGTCCGGAGCGGCCATTGCCCGGAAGCTCAATGCCAGGCTTTCCCAGATTCCCCAGGCGGTGTCTGGAGTGTTCGGCCCCCCGCCCGTGGAAGGACTTGGCAGCACCGGGGGATTCCGTCTAATGGTTCAAGATCGCGCCGGGGCGGGCTATGATGCCTTGGAGGAGGCTGCGCAGAATCTGGTTTCCGCCGCCGCGGACGATTCCCGGCTCTCAAATGTTTTCTCCAGCTTCAGCTCCGGAACACCCCAGCTCTTTGTGGACATCGACCGCGTCAAGGCCAAGTCCCTCGATGTGCCGTTGAGCAACATCTTCAGCACGCTTCAGATTTTTCTCGGTTCCTCCTATGTGAACGACATCACGCTCTTCGGGCGTTCTTTCCAGGTCAATGCGCAGGCCGAATCCCGGTTCCGCCTTGCTCCGGAGGACATCCTCCGACTCCAGTCCCGCAGCAATTCCGGGGCGATGGTGCCCCTTGCCACACTGGGAACCGTTTCCGAGGTGGCGGCTCCCGGCTCCGTGCGGCGTTACAACCTCTACCCGGCCGCCGACATCGTGGGAAGCACCTCGACCGGCGTGAGCTCCGGACAGGCGGTCAGCATCATGCAGGATCTGGCAAAAAAGAATCTCCCTCCCAGCATGGGCTATGAATGGACGGACCTGACCTACCAACAGATCATTGCGGGCAATGTGGCGCTTTTTATTTTCCCCCTGTGCGTGCTTTTTGTCTTCCTGACGCTTGCCGCGCAATATGAAAGCTGGTCTCTCCCGCTGGCGATCATTCTGATCGTTCCCATGTGCCTTCTTTCCGCGATCGGGGGCGTCCTTCTCCGCGGGATGGACAACAACATCTTCACCCAGATCGGATTCATCGTGCTCGTCGGCCTCGCCTGCAAAAATGCCATCCTCATTGTGGAATTCGGCAAGCAGCTCGAAGATGGCGGGAAGGACCGCTTCGACGCCGTCACGGAGGCCTGCCGTCTCCGTCTCCGGCCGATCCTCATGACCTCGTTCGCCTTCATTCTCGGCGTCGTCCCACTCGTCCTCGCCTCCGGCCCCGGTGCCGAGATGCGTCAGGCTCTCGGAACCGCCGTCTTCTCCGGAATGCTCGGCGTCACCTTCTTTGGCATCTTCCTGACGCCCGTCTTTTACGTGATCATCAGGAAATTCGCAAAGAAGAAGACGGCCTGAGAAGGGCGGCTCCGCGCGAGAAAATTCCGGATCAGGCTCCGAGTTGCTTCTGCACTTCCGCGCTGAGCGCACGTCCGTCCGCACGGCCGGCGGCCCTGGCATTGACAAGCTTCATCACCGCGCCCATCTGCTGCCGGGAAGTGGCACCGGCCTCGGCGATGGCATCGCGCACGATGGCGGCGATCTCTTCGGGCGGGAGAGCCTGGGGAAGATAGACGGAAAGGATCTCGATCTCCGCGCGCTCGTTTGCCGCCATTTCCGGACGACCGCCTTTTTCAAACCCCTCGATGGAGTCCTGGCGTTTCTTGATTTCCTTGCGGACGATGGCCAGGGCATCGGCCTCGTCGAGAGCTCCCCCCGCACCGTGTTTTTCAATGGCGGAGTTCATCAATGCAGCCTTGAGCATGCGCAGCACTCCGAGCTTGAGCGTCTCGCGCGCCAGCATGGCGGCCTTGATGTCCTGGTCGATACGGGCTTGGAAAGTCATAGGGCTTCCACCATGCCCGAGATTCCGGACCGGGTCGAATGGAATTTCGGCGTTCAGCTTTCCATGGGTGGAGGACAAATTTCTTCGGGCAATCCCCGAAGGGGATGAACTCTCTCAGCCCGGGGTTGCGAAGCTACCCTGGGTATTGTATCAACCGCGATCAACCCCATCGGGGTTGTTTCCATGTCCCAATCGTTGTCCAGCGTCATTTTGCACATCGTCTTCTCCACCAAAGGGCGATTTCCGTTTTTGTCCGATGAAGACGAACGTCGGCAAGTGCACGCTTTTCTCGGGGGAATCGCAAAAAGACTCCATTGCCCGCCCATTTTGATCGGCGGAGTTTCCGATCATGTTCATATTTTGGTCCAGTTGGGTCGCAGCATTTCCAAGGCCGATCTGGTGAAAGAACTCAAGCGAGGGTCCAGCCTTTGGATCCAAGAGCGCTTCCCGCATATTGCAAAATTTGCGTGGCAGGCGGGATACGGGGCTTTTTCTGTAAGCCCATCGAATGTGGAGGCCGTGCGCACCTACATCGCAAACCAGCCGGAACACCATGCCAGGGTTTCTTTTCAGGATGAGTTTCGTGCGTTTCTGGAAAAGCACGGCGTTGCCTTTGACGAGCGATACCTGTGGGACTGAGGCAACCCCTTCAGGGTTGATGGAGGGACTGCCATAGACCCAGGGTAGCTTCGCAACCCGGGGCTCCAAGATTCAGCCACGTTGTGGCTCAATACCTTGCGTTCTTTTCCAAAATCAGTTGTCGAACAGGCGGCTCTCCTGTGTCATCAGAAATTTGTCCTGCTCCCGGTTTCCATCAGGCCACCGATGGCCGAGGCCCATTTGTCGCGGAGTTCCCGAAGCGGCCAGGTGAAGGACTTTCCGGCGGCGACAACGGCCAGCTCCGGTGTGTCGGTGACGGTTCCGAGCCGGGAGGCCGGGACTCCGCGCCATTCGAGAAGAGCCAGCACGCTGGCGGCGTTGGAGGCTTTCACCGAAATCACGATCCGGGACTGCGATTCGTTGAAAAGGGCGACATCGGCACGCGTGGCCGCGGAGGAAATCTCCACGGCGGCTCCCAGCATTTTCTCCCCCGACATGCAGGATTCGGCCAGGGCAACGGCCAGTCCGCCTTCCGCGCAATCGTGGGCGCTTTTCACAAGTCCCATGCGAATAAGCGAGCGAACCGCGTCCTGCACGGCGAGTTCCCGGTCGTAGTCGAGCCGCGGTGGCGGCCCGGCCTTGAGGCCATGGATGGCGAGCAGATAATGCGAAGCGCCCAACTCGTCCCCGGGCTCGCCGACAAGAACAATGACATCGCCGGATTCCTTGAAAAACTGCGTGGTGATGTGCTTCGCGTCCTCGACAATGCCGACCATGCCGACCGTGGGGGTGGGGTCGATAGCTCCCGCGGGGCTCTCGTTGTAAAGACTCACATTGCCGCCGGTGACCGGTGTGTCGAATTTCCGGCAGGCTTCGGCCATCCCCTCGACCGCCTCGCGGAGCTGGAGGAAATTTTCCGGCTTGTGCGGATTTCCAAAATTGAGGTTGTCCGTGACGGCCAGCGGCAGGGCTCCCGTGCAGGCGATGTTGCGCGCGGCCTCGGCCACCGCAATTTTCGCGCCCTCGCGGGGATCCTGCCGGCAGTAAATCGCGTTGCAATCCGTGCTGGCAGCCAGGATTTTTCCGGCTTCGCGGACGATGAAAACCGCGGCATCGGATCCCGGGAGCACCGTGGCCCCGAGACGCACCATGTGATCGTATTGCCTCCAAACCCAATGCTTGGAAGCAATGCTGGGATGCGACAGGAGCGCGGGCAGCGCGGCGGCGCAATCCGCTTCGGGAATCGCGTCCAGGTCCAGCGGTGCCACCGGGCGTTTTTCCGCGACTTCACGCGAATAAAGAGGCGCGTCATCAGCCAGCTTGCGGGCGGGGATCTCGACGGCAACGGAGTCGCCTTCACAGACACGCATCATCCCGTCGTCATTCACGGTCCCGACTTCCGCATACGGCAGATCCCATTTTTCAAAAATCGCACGCACTTTGTCTTCCTCGCCTTTTTTGACGATCACGAGCATCCGTTCCTGGGATTCGGAAAGCAGGATCTCGTAGGGAGTCATTCCGGTCTCGCGTTTCGGAACGAGATTGACGTCGATTTCCACCCCCGTGCCTCCGCGGCTGGCGGTCTCGCAGGTCGAGCAGGTGAGCCCGGCCGCCCCCATGTCTTGGATGCCGGCGACACATCCGCTGGCCAGAAGCTCCAGACAGGCTTCGAGAAGAAGCTTTTCGCGGAAAGGATCGCCCACCTGCACGGCGGGCCGGTCCTCCTTCGATTCCTCGGTCAGTTCGCGCGAGGCAAAAGCCGCCCCGGCGAGACCGTCGCGACCGGTTTCCGCGCCGACATAGAAGACCGGATTCCCGATCCCCTGCGCCGCACCGCGGGCAATCTGCTCATGACGCAGGACCCCGAGACAGAAGACATTGACGAGCGGATTCCCGGCATAGCTGTCGTCGAAATACACCTCGCCCCCGATGGTCGGAATGCCGATGCAATTTCCGTAGTGCGAGATCCCCGAGACCACTCCTGCAAAAAGCCGCCGGTTCGTGCGCGCCTCGGCGGAATCGCCGCGGATGTCCCCGAAACGGAGGGAGTTCATGGAAAACACCGGACGGGCTCCCATGGTGAAAATGTCGCGAATGATCCCTCCCACCCCCGTGGCGGCCCCCTGAAACGGCTCGACCGCACTCGGGTGGTTGTGGCTCTCCATCTTGAACGCAATCGCCCATCCGTCCCCGATGTCGATGACCCCCGCATTTTCCTCGCCCGCCTTCACCAAAACCCGCGGACCGGTGGTCGGGAATTTTTTCAGCTCCAGCTTCGAGTTCTTATACGAACAGTGCTCGCTCCACATGACCGAAAAAACACCGAGCTCGGTGAAATTCGGATCGCGTCCGAGGATCTCGCGGATGCGCTCGTATTCGTCGGGAGTGATGCCGTGCTTGGCGATGATTTCAGGAGTGATTTCAGGCATGGAATGTGAAAATTAAACCACAAAGGGCGGAGAACAGAGAAGGGTGCTTGATTCCATTTCCGTGGCGGTCATCCGGCGATGAGACTTTGAAAAATGACAAGCCCGTCGGTGCTGCCGAGAAGCGGATCGCAAGCCCGCTCGGGGTGGGGCATGAGGCCGAAGACATTTCCGGCTTCGTTGCGGATGCCGGCGATGTTTTCGCGCGAACCGTTCGGATTCGCCTCGTCGGAGGCGCGTCCCTGGCTGTCGCAGTAACGCAGGAGGATCTGCCCGTTGATCCGGAGACGATTCAGCGTCTCGTCATCGGCAAAATAACATCCCTCCCCATGGGCGATGGGGATGTTCAGAATCTGCCCCGTCCAGGCGGCATTCGTGAAACGCGTGTCATGCAGCTCGACCCGCAGCCGGACATGCTCGCAGAGAAAATGGAGCCCGCGGTTCCGCACCAGCGCACCGGGCAGAAGCCCGCTCTCGCAGAGGATCTGGAATCCATTGCAGATCCCGATCACCGGTCCCCCGGCAGCGGCAAATTCCCTCACGGATTTCATGACCGGGGAAAACCGGGCGATGGCTCCGCAGCGCAGGTAATCCCCGTAGGAAAAGCCCCCGGGAACGACCACGGCATCAAAACCGGCAAGCGAAGTGTCTTTGTGCCACACATAATCGGCGGAGGCCCCGGGAATCGCGTTCAATGCATGCACGCAATCCTGGTCGCAATTGGAACCGGGAAATCGAAGGACGGCAAATTTCATTTGTTTTCAACCACTGAATTTCACTGAATCACACTCAAAGTCATAGGACCATGCGTTTCCACTCCAGTTGAGGAAACGAACCAAAGTTGATGAGATATCCGACACGCTTTCCGGTGGCACGCAGATAATTGAGAAGTTGGGCCTCATGCTCGGAAACAAGCTGCTTTGCCGCCTTGAGTTCTGTGACGATCCCCCGCATACCAACAGGTCCGGCTCGTATCCCTGCCGCAAAGGCTCTCCCTTGTAAAAAATCTCGAGCCATGGCTTTGCCTGGAATGGAATTTTCCGGACCGCCAGTTCTTTTTCCAGGCACTCTTGATAGACGTCCTCCAGAAATCCACTCCCTTTCTCTTTGTAAACCTCGAAAGCAGCTCCCATGAGATCATATCCCTCCTGCTTGAAAAGCGGATCCTCATGGGCTGGCATCAGTGTGCTTTTGTGGCCTTCAGTGGTTCAAAATACTCACCGAGTAATCCTCGATGACGGGATTCGAGAGCAGGTCGCGGGAGATTTCGTGAAGGAGGGCCTCGTCGGCTCCCCCGGGGAGTTCGATCTCGATGACCTTGCCGATCCTCACGCGCCCGATCTTTTCCATGCCGTGATGGCGCATGGCTTCGGCAGCGGCGGCACCTTGCGGGTCGAGGACGGAGGGTTTGGGCATGACGGTCACGAGTGCTTTCATCGCGGCAAGGGTTCCGTTTCGGAGGGGCTTGGACAAGCGGAATTTTTGTTTTTCCGGCGCCGGATCAAAAAAACCGCCGCGGCCAGCAGGGAGATCCCCAGACAGCCCATCGGAAAAACATCCCCGTTCCGCGCGTAAAACGTCGGCACCGGGTGCAGCGGAGCCGCCACCCGGCCAAAGAGCACCCCCTCGATAAAGGAGTTGCCTTCCGCCGTTTTCAAAACCTCCCCCATCCGTCCAAACCGGTCCACAACACACGTCAGGCCGGTATTCCCGGCGCGGATCATCGGCAGTTTGTTCTCCGCGCATCGGAACACCGCGTGCGCGGCATGTTGGCGGGAGCCCGCACTCTCCAGAAACCACCCGTCGTTGGTCACCACCGCAAAGGCCTGCGCACCCAGCAGCGCAAACTCCCGGGCCAGATCGCCCAACACGTCCTCAAAGCAGATCAGGGGACCGATTTTCACGGGCCGGGAAGACAATTCAAAGACCACGGGATACGGACCGGGATCGAAATCATCCGGCACCAGCTCGCCGACAAGCCAGGCAAAAAACGGAAAGCCCTTCCGGAACGGCACATACTCGCCAAAAGGCACCAGATGCATTTTGTGATACATCTGCGCCTCCTTCGCATGGTTGCTGAGCAGGGCGACCGAATTGTAGTCCCCCTGTTCGGAAAAATGCACCGTCCCGAGCAACAGATCCCCGTCGTATCGCTCCGCGATTCCCCGCACAAAATCCCATGTCCCCTGGTCATTGAAAAGCGGCCGCGGCGTGGCGGATTCCGGCCAGAGGATGAGATCCGGCTTCATGGCCATCGCCGCCTCGGTGTGCCGGAAATAGCGGTTCAGGACATCGGTCTCGAAATCCAGATTGTTGCGCACATTCTGCGGGACGTTCGCCTGGACCGCGGCGAACGAAAAATCGACGGTCTCCCCGGCCGGGGCGATGATCTGCCGGAATCCGTATCCCCAGGCCAGGGTCACCAGGGCCACGGTCAGCGCAAAATCATAATGCGGACGCCGGACACCCCGCCCCACCTCCAGAACCAGCCGCCTGACCGTGGCAACAAGCATCAGATTCACCAGCACGACAAGAAAGGAAACGCCCCCGACACCCGTGATGTCGGCGATCTGGATGAGCGGGATGTTTTTTCCGAGGGCAATTCCCACATCATTCCAGGGAAACTGGGGAAACAGAACGCCCCGCAGCCACTCGATGGCCACCCAGCCCGCCGCCCCCAACCCGCAAATCCTCAGGTTCCGCGCCGAGCTCAACCACCCCGGGCGTCCCTCCCGGTCTTCCCCCACGGACCCGGCTACTGTCCCCAAAAACACCGTCCAGAGAGCTGGATAGAACGCCAGGTAAAGCGACAACGCCACCCACCCCGGCACGGTCAGCGTCGTCAGCCAGAACAGGCTCCCGCCAAAATACACGCAGCCGAAGACAAACCCCAGCGCCGCCAGATACCACCCCTGCCGCCGCGCTGGACGCTTCATCAGCCACACCGCGCACACCAGCGGCACCAGCGCCACCCAGCAAAGATCCCCCCATCCCACCGGCTCATAGCAAAGCGCCATCACCAAACCGCTCAGCAATGCAAAAATCCAGGACCAAATCATCCGCGCACCATAATCAAACCCGCCGCTCCTTCCATCTCCCTTTTCATCCCCCCGCACCATTCGCTTTGCGCTTTGCATGGCGGCCCCCGCTGTCGCAGGATGGTGCGATGGATTATCTTGAGCGGGCCCGCCGGGTCTTTGACATCGAACTTCAGGAAGCCGCCGCCGTTTGTGGACGGCTGGATGAAGATTTCTCCCGGGCCGTGGATCTGATCAAAAACGCCGTCGAGAACCGCGGGAAAGTCGTGGTGCTCGGGGTCGGGAAATCCGGCCACATCGGGGAAAAAATCGCCGCCACACTCACCAGCACCGGCTCTCCCGCGGTGGTCCTGAATTCCCTCAACGCCCTGCACGGGGACCTCGGCGTCGTTGCGGACGGGGATGTCGTTCTCGCCCTGAGTTACAGCGGCGAAACCGACGAGTTGCTGGCCGTGCTCCCCGCCTTCGCCCGCATGGGCCTCCCGATCCTCGCCATCACCGGGGGCCGGGACTCCACCCTCGCCAAATCGGCCGCCGCGGTGCTGGATGTGAAAATTTCCCAGGAAGCCTGTCCGCTCAATCTCGCCCCCACTTCCAGCACCACAGCGATGCTGATCCTGGGAGACGCCCTCGCCATGACTCTCCTCGAAGCCCGGGGCTTCCAAAAAGAAGACTTCGCACGCTTCCACCCCGGCGGCAGCCTCGGGCGCAGCCTCCTGCTCCGCGTCCACCAAATCATGCGCCCCGCCACGGAATTGGTCATTCTCACCCCCGCGGACACCGTCCTCGACGCCGTGCAGGGAATGACCGCCCGCCGGGCGGGTGCGGCCGTGATCATCTCCGCGAACGGCAAACTCGCCGGCATCTTCACCCACGGGGACTTCGCCCGGCATTTCCCCAAAAACCCGGACATCGGCCCCCGGAAAGTCGGGGAGTTCATGACAAAAAATCCCGTCGTCATTCCCGGGGACAAACTCGCGGCCGAGGTGCTCCAGATCCTCGAACAGCACCGCATCGACGACCTCGTCGTGGTCAACGAAGCGAACGAACCCATCGGCATCGTGGATTCCCAGGACCTCACCCGGCTGAAGATCCTGTAACCCGATGCTCCTGGCTTTTCACAAGCCCTTCGGCGTCCTCTCGCAGTTCACCCCCGACGGCAGCCCGCACCGCACGCTTGCGGAGTTCGGGTTTCCCCCGCATGTCTTTCCCATCGGCCGCCTGGATGCAGATTCCGAGGGCCTGCTCCTGCTGGGCGACGAACCGCACTGGAATTCCCTCCTCCTCACCCCCGGCCGCCATGTCGAAAAAACCTACCTGGTCCTCGTGGAGAGAGAACCCGGTCCGGAAGCCCTCCGCCTTCTGCAAACCGGCATCCTGCTGGATGGAAAACGCACTCTCCCCGCAAAAGCCTTCCTCCTGAATCCCCAACCCCTTCCTCCTCCCCGCGACCCTCCGGTCCGGTTCCGCAAAAACGTCCGCGACTTCTGGATCGAACTCCGCCTCGTCGAAGGCCGCAACCGCCAGGTCCGCCGGATGACCGCCGCCACCGGACACCCCACCCTGCGCCTCATCCGCACCGCCATCGGAAACCTCCCTCTCGGAGCCCTCCCCTGCGGACAGTGGAAAAACGTGAGACCGGAGGAACAGCAGCTTCTTGCACCGGATGCACCCGCACCAAAAGCCACCAAATGACCGACACCAACCAAAAGCAACTGGGAAATACCCTCTGGAGCATCGCCGACCAACTGCGCGGGGCCAGGTCCGCGACCTAAGGGGTTATTTCTCCTCACGGCATCAATTTTGTTGCGTTGCATGAAGCGTAAAATTTGACCCAACGCAACAATTATGCATTTACCTTGTTTTAAACAGATTAACTTGTTGCATAACACTTTGTTTTTCCCGCCTTCCCTGTTACTTTCTCAGGGCAGTGAACATCTTTACCGGTCTCCGTGAGTTTTTTGGGTGCAAGGTGATGGGAAAGGAACGGATTTTTCTCTTTTTGGTCTTCCCCTCCCTCCTGCTTCCGACAGCAGTCGGGATTTTTTTCCTCTTTCGCAACAATGTTGCGCCCCCTTCGACACCATCCCTTCCCGTTCTTCAATCCTCCCAATCGCAACCTTCCAAGCCCCCACTCGATCCCGTTTTGCTGATCCAGCGCCTGGAGTGCGCGGAATCTTTGGAGCAGGAAGGCCATTTTGACGAAGCCGCCATCCTTTTTGCAGCCATCACCGACTCCAATCCGGAAAATGACCGTGCCTGGGGAGGATTGGGCCGGGCTCTGTTTGCACAAAAAGATCCTGCCGGGGCTTTGGCGGCATTGAGCCAGGCCTGTCGTTTGAATGTGACCGGGGAAAAACATTTTGCCGCAAGGGGCTTTGTCCGCCGGACCATGAATGATCTGAAAGGCGCCTTCCAGGACCTCAACGATGCCTTTCGACTCCGTCCCCACGATGAACGGGTCTCCCACGAACTCCTCTTCACCACCATTGAAATGGGAGACCACGTTCTGTTCGAGCGAACCCTCGCGAAAGTTCGGACTTTGCAGAACTCCCAGGCGGGGTGGATCCTGGCCGCAGCGGCCATGGAAATGAAGTCGGGGGATGCCGGGAACGTGACGGCCCTGCTGAAACAGGCTTCGGAGATCCTGTCACCGGAACAATACAATGCGTTCCTGTCGGACCGGATTTTTTCGGACCAGCGGAGCCGGGATTTCATCGCCCGTTTCGAATAGGGTTTTCTCCGTGAAGTCTCCGGGCGGATCGGCTATTCAAGGAAGTTCACCGACCTTGTGAAAATCCAAATCCTTACCATCTTCCCCGACGTTTGCCGTGCCGTGTTCGGGGAAAGCATTCTGAAACGCGCCCAAGACAAGGCTCTCGCCGAATTGGAAGCGCGGGATCTGCGGGACTGGACCACGGACAGGCACCGGAGCACGGATGATGCACCCTACGGAGGGGGACCGGGCATGGTGATGAAGATCGAGCCCATCGACCGGGCGCTTTCCGACCTCCGCACGCCGGAATCGAAGGTGATTTTCCTCTCTCCCCAGGGAGAACGCTTTTCTCACGAAATGGCCGCGGAACTTTCCCGCGAGAAGCATCTCATCTTTCTCTGCGGGCATTACGAGGGTGTGGACCAGCGGGTTTCCGATCATTTGGTGGACAGGGAAATCTCCATCGGAGACTACGTGCTCACGAGCGGAGTCCTGCCCGCGCTGGTCGTGACCGACGCCATCGTCCGGCTTCTCCCGGGCGTCCTTGGAGATGCCCAATCCGCGGAACAGGATTCTTTCGTCGCGGGACAGCTCGACCACCCGCACTACACGCGGCCGGAAAACTACCGCGGCTGGGAAGTGCCGGAAATCCTGCTCTCGGGCAACCACGGAGCCATCGAAAAATGGCGGAAGGAAAAAGCCCGGGAAATCACCCGCGCCAAACGCCCGGATCTTCTCCCGTAGTCAAAAGCGCGGGGGCGGCGGCAGAACCGAGAGCGTTTCCCCG
This sequence comes from uncultured Chthoniobacter sp., assembly GCA_964585615.1. Classification (GTDB taxonomy): domain Bacteria; phylum Verrucomicrobiota; class Verrucomicrobiia; order Chthoniobacterales; family Terrimicrobiaceae; genus QYQL01. Next base: position 27,749 of record CAZPEN010000036.1, read on the forward strand.
TCGCGCAGGACATGGTCCGCCTCGACGTAATCCAGGCCGGAAGTGAAGACCGGATTTCCGGGAAAACTGCCCAGCGCGGGGAAGACCCGCTTCGCAATAGCCATCACCCCGGAGACGGTCGTCCCATCGGGCACATCCGGCAACCACTCCCGCTGCCCGGCAAGTTCCCGCAGCATGTCGTAAAACTCGACTTTAATGCGCATAGCGGCGGATTCCCTCGTCGTTCAGCACCCCGATGTATGGCAGGTTGCGATAGCGTTCGTTGTAATCCAACCCGTAACCGACGACAAATTCGTTCGGGATGTCAAACCCGACATATTCCGCATCCACAGGGCATGTCCGCTCGACATTTTTGCGAAGGAGCACGCACACGCTCAGACTGGCCGCCCCGGATTCCTTCTCAAGCCGCTCCCGGATCGCATGGAGGGTCAGCCCGCTGTCCAGAATGTCATCCAGCAACAACACATGCCGCCCCCGCACATCCGCAAGCTGGGTCTGGCGGAAGTTGATCTGCCCGGTGGTTTTCGTTCCATGGTAACTGGAAACACTCCAGCAATCCACCTGCAGCGGCAGGGGAATCCGGCGGAGCAGGTCGGCCATGAAAATGAAACTCCCGTTGAGGATCGCCACCACGGTCAGTTCCCTGCCCCGGTAGTCGTTGGTGATCTGGTGGGCCAGTTCGTCCAACCGGCTCAGGATCGTGGACTCATGGTAGAGGACTTTCGCGATGTCGGAGACCATGGGAAAAGCGGGCGCTAGAGTCTTCGGAGAGCTTTTTGCACCGTGTAGGAATTGTCCAGAATGTCGTAAATGCGCTGCACCGGCAGGACTTTCCGTCCGGCGTAATCCAAGTTGCCGTCCTTGCCGATGATGGCGATGGCAAAGCCCCTGTCCACCTGGAGATCGTAAGCCAGGCGCGGACCGTCCGCGGCAGTCACGAAGGGAATGTTCGAGCGGACCACGCCGGGGGTCATGGAAAACGCCGCAACGCAGACGATCTTCTCCGCGGCCAGGCGCTCATACATTTTTTGAAGCTGCCCGACCTGGGAACGAAACGCCCACTGGCGCGGGGATTCGGCCACAAGGATCACCACCGGACGGCCCAGGAAGTCCTTCGAGCTCTTCCGGGCTCCGGTGGAATCCACCCAGGAAAACTCGGGAGCCGGGCGGACCACGTCGGCCTGCAAAAATCCCGCCCCAAGGACGAGAAAAAGGATCGCAAACAGGGATTTCATATTTTCATCAACTCCGCTTCTTTGTTGGCCGCGTGCTTGTCGATGCTGCCAACAAAGCGGTCCGTCAGTTTCTGGATCTCCTCCTCGGTGTCCCGCAGGGCGTCCTCGGTCAGATCCCCCTCTTTTTCGAGTTTCTTGGAGGAATCCATCGCGGTGCGCCGACAGGCCCGGACGCGCACACGCCCCTCCTCGGCCAGTTGCTTCACCGTCTTGGCAAGATCCCTCCGGCGTTCCTCGGAAAGTTCCGGGATCGGGATGCGGATGATTTTTCCATCCACCGCGGGATTGATGCCGAGCCGCGATTCGTTGATCGCCCGCTCGATGTCCCGGACCGTCGCGGCGTCGAATGGCTGGATGACGAGCAGGCGCGGCTCCGGCGCGGAAATAAGCGCGAGCTGCTTGAGCTTCATGGACGACCCATAGGCCTGCACATCGAGATTTTCCACGAGGGCGGGCGAGGCCTTGCCGGTGCGGATGGCATTGAATTCATGCATCATGAACTCCACCGCCTTTTCCATGCCTTCCTCGGCTTCGAACAGGATTTCTTCCGCGCTCATTCCTCTCCCTCCGCCTTTTCGGAAACCAGGGTTCCCACTTTCTCCCCGGTGATGGCCCGCCGGATGTTGTCTGGGTGATTCATATCGAAAATGATTATCGGCATCCGGTTGTCCATGCAAAGACTGAAAGCGGTGGAATCCATCACCTGGAGCCGCCGGGCCAGGGCCTCGCTGTAGGTGATGTGGGAAAACCGTTGGGCGTCCGGATTTTTCATGGGATCGGAATCATAGACTCCGTCCACCTTGGTGGCCTTGAGGATCACCTGCGCGCCGATCTCGTTGGCCCGCAGGGCGGCCGTGGTGTCGGTGGAGAAAAAGGGATTTCCCGTTCCGGCGACGAAGATCACGACATGGCCGAGTTCGAGGTGGCGGATCGCCCGGCGGAGGATGAACGGCTCGGCGACATTGTTCATTTCGATGGCTGTCTGCACGCGAACACTCACGCCAAGTCCCTCCAGCGCGCTCATCAGGGCGAGTCCGTTGATCACGGTGGCCAGCATCCCCATGTAGTCCGCCGTCGTGCGGTTCATGCCCCGGTGGCTTGCCGAGAGCCCGCGCCAGATGTTTCCACCCCCGATCACCACCGCGAGTTCAACATGCATCTTCTGAACCTCCGCGATTTGTCCGGCGATGGCGGAGACGATCTGTGGTGAGATGTTGTCACGGCTGCCGGGCTCGCGGAGAGCTTCGCCGCTGAGCTTGAGAACAACCCGTTTGTAACGAGGATGAATTGGCATGGACATGGAAATCTCCACGCATCCAACCGCATCAGGACGGACCTGAAAAGGACAAATCGAACTTCGTTCCCGGCGGCAGGGGGAATCCCCGGAGAAAATCCCCCGCGGACAGGCGCTTCCTCCCCTCGAGCTGGAGTTCCCGCAAAAGCAGACACCCGTCTCCCGTTCCCACACAGATGCCCTCCGCTCCCGCCGAATGCACGACGCCGGGCGGGGCGGACTCCGGGGAAACAGCGGCGGAATGGATCTTGACGACCACCCCCGCGGACAGCCGCGCCGAAGCGCCGGGCCACGGGTTCATGGCCCTCACCCGCAGGGCAAGAGCGCCGGCGGACTCCCTCCAGTCGATCCGTCCATCGTGTTTTTCCAGTTTCGGCGCGTAAGTGGCGAGCGCCGCATCCTGGGGAACCCGGGGGGCGGTTCCCGCAGCAAGAAGATCCAGTGCCTCCAGCAGGGCGGAGGGAGCCAGGTGAGCGAGACGATCGTGCAACTCTCCGGCGGATTCCACGGAAGAAATAACCAGCGAGCGCATCAACAGGACGTCACCTGTGTCGAGTCCCTCGTCCATGAACATCACGCTGATCCCTGTTTCCGCATCCCCCGCCAGAATCGCCGCTTGGATCGGGGAAGCCCCCCGGTGGCGCGGGAGCAGCGAGGCATGAAGATTCAGGCACCCCAGCCGCGGCAAATCGAGAACCGCCTTCGGAAGAATCTGCCCGTAGGCGGCGACAATCATCACATCCGGCGCCCATTCCCGAAGCGCGGAAAAATCGTTCCGGATCCGCGCGGGCTGCACGACCGGAATTCCGCGGGCCAGCGCCTCGGTCTTCACTGCCGACGGACGCGGACGCAGATCCCTCCCCGCCGGGCGGTCCGGCTGGGTGATTACCCCGACCAGTTCATGGCAGGAAGAATCCCCCACCGCCTTCATCGCAGGCACCCCGATCTCTCCTGTTCCACAAAAAACAACGCGCATCACCCTGCATCCTGCGGGAACTCCCGGCATTTTTCCCGAAAAAAACACCCTGCCCGCAAAAACCGCCGTTTCATTAGAGCGGTTTAAATAATAATGTGGCCACAGATTTGCGAGCGCCGAGGGTTGCAGGGGTGCGGCGGCAGTGAAGCGGCTGTGTGAAAACACACTGCCCGAACTGCTGACGCAGTCCTGTGGCTCTCGCCGCCGCAAAGCAGCGGCTATAGAATTGTTTAAACCGCTCTACACAACGGAATGGATCTTCAACCCGAAAACGCTCTCTGGAGGGAAAGAGATCGTGCGAGATCGCCCCAAGCAAAGGACGTTCTCGGGTTCAAATCAAAATCCCCGCCTCACCGTGTGCTTCCCGTTCTCTTTTTCCACGGCCAGCTTTCTACTCCACGCGAATCGTGGCGCGACACTCGCGGGCACCGGATTTTGCGGTGAGCGTCCAGTCTCCGGGACGCAGGGGGAAGCGGGCAGGGTCGATTTTTTCGCCGTTGACGAACCACTCGCAGGCCGGATCGGTGGCGGCGGGAACAAGCATCTGCCTGGCGGCGGGGAGGTTGGGATTGAAGACAAAAACCGCGCCGTTTTTCGGAAACAGAATCTCAAAGTCCCCGGTCTCCGTCACCGCGCCCAGCCGGTTCTGCGACCCCGCACACCATCCGGCATATTCGGCCGGGAGGACAAGCACATCGCGGTCCCCCCGCCGTTCATACATCGTCGCCGAGGAGGCAGCCGGCGCAGTGCCGGGCAGAAACCATTCGGAAACCGTCGGCTCACCGGGCCGGGGAAGCAGCCCCGTCTCCCGTGCCACTTCGCCTTTTTCCAATCCCGGTCCAGCTTCCGGAGAGGGAAGAGGATTGTCTCCCCGGGAAAGCAAATATTGGGAAATCACGCTCCAGACCGGGGCGGCGGAATGCACGGCGAGCGCCGCATTCATCGGGGAACCATCGGGATTTCCCGCCCAGACCGCCACGGTGTGCTCTTTGGTGAAACCCACGCACCATCCGTCCCGGAAGCCGGAACTCGTGCCGGTCTTCACCGCGACGCGGGCGCCGAGGTTCAATGGCGAATTCTCCCCGAAGGAAATCCGGCGGGAATCGTTGTCGCAAAGAATGTCCGTGACGATGGCGGCGCTCTCCGCGGACACGCAGCGCCGGACATCCACGGGCTCGCCGACAAGGACCGTTGCCCGCCAAGCTTCCCCTCCCCGTGCCAACGAGGCATACGCCCCGGCAAGATCGAGCAGGGAAACCTCCGCGTTGCCGAGAATGAACCCCGCCCCATAGGAATCAAAGCCCCCGGCAAACCGAAACCCCCACGACTCCAGCTTGGAAAAGGTCTCGCGGGCTCCCAGTTTCCCCAGGGTGACCACCGCCGGGACATTGAGCGAATTTCCCAACGCCTCGCGCACACGGACGGGACCGAGAAAACGGTGGTTGTAATTCTGCGGATCATAATCGGCATAGGTCCCCCGGATCGCCTCCCCGGTATCGGGCAGAAGGCTTGCCGCAGTCAGAATCCGCCGGTCGATGGCTTCAAGATACAAAAATGGCTTGAGCGTTGACCCCGCGCTGCGCGGCGTGGTGGTGACATTGATGTCCCGGTGCTGCGGAAGCGAGGAGGAGACCATCGCACGCACTCCCCCCGTGGCATTGTCGAGAACGACGACCCCGCAGGCCGAAGCCCCCAGAGGTTCCAGCGCCTTCCCGGCAGCATCGACAATTCTTTGCACCACGATCTGAAGATCCAGATCCAGCGTGCTCCGGCGGTTGACATCCCCCGGTCTCAGGCGGGTCAGCACCTCGCGGGAAAAATGCGGCGCCACCGTCGGCAACTCAAAACACCCGGGCTTCGGGGGAGAGGCAAGCAATGTCGCGGCCGTCATGCCCTCCGGCAAAAGATGCTGTTTTTCCATCCGCAGGACATTGCGCCTGTAGCGCGCCAGGGGCTGCGCCGGATCCCGCCACGGGCTGAGACGGGAAGGGGACTGCGGGATGCCCGCCAGATAGACCGCCTCGGCAAACGTGAGGTCCGCGGGAGCTTTTCCAAAGTAGGCATGGGCCGCCGCAACCGGCCCGATGCGCCGGTTCCCGTAGTCGAGACGGTTGAGATAGTTCTCCAAAATCTTGTCCTTCGACCACTCGCGATCCAGGCGCAGCGCGGCAAAAGCCTCGCGCCACTTGGCATCGAACGTCCTCCGGGTCCGGGCCACACCCAGCTTCACGGTTTGCTGCGTGATGGTCGATGCCCCGGAAATGATGCGTCCATTCCGAAGATTGCGGAGCACCGCCCCGATGGTGGAAACCGGATCAATGCCCGGATGCTCGAAAAACCGGCGATCCTCGATGGCCACGGTCGCCAAAGGCAGCCAGGGACCGAAATCCTTCAGCCGCCCCGGCCTCGCGTCCCGCGCAAAATCGGTCGCCGGCAACGAAAAGGGCCGCCCCCTCAGATCCTCCAGCACGGGCGTCGAAGGAACCGGCTGAAAAAGCGCCTCCGGCAACGGAGCCGAGCGGATTCTCCACTCCACCACCCCGGCCAGCAAAACAAGGGCAAGGACAACCCCCGCCCGCTTCACGCCAATGCCGGTCTTCATGAAAAAACAGTGTCGGGCCGGATCCTCCGACAGGCAAGCCCGGGGTCATCAATGGGAAAGTCTTCCGCCACAAAAACCATCGCTCGGCAGACAATGTCAACCTCTCCGACTACGGCAGCGGAGGCGGCAGTTCCGGAGGCGATTTCCTTTTCCCCCACCGCGGCAGAAAGGTGCGGAAAATCCGGCGGGTCTCCGTGAGGGGAGTCTCTTCGATGAAGTAGGCGATCGCCGCCTTCCCGATGGCATACGTTCCGGCTCCCGCAACAAACCCCGAGACGGCATTTCCCCAGATCGGAACAACCCGCACCAGGGCACGCGCCCCCTCGCGCAGGACCAGCCCCGCGCCGATGTTGAAGCCGAGCGCCCCGAGAAACTCCGCCACCAGCCGCACGCTGAACGGACGCCCGGTCGTGTGAATGATCAACCCCACCATGAGGGTCTGCAACGTCGTCAGGATCGGCATGTCGGCCAGTGGAATCGGCTGAACCCCGATGACCCCGCAAACCGCGCTGAAGGACTTCAGCAACGAACCGGCAATATGGGCCTGCGCCCGCCGGGCATTCGTGAGACGCGCAAATTCCAACTGCGCCGGAAGCGGCAACGAAGCGCAGATCGCCTCGTCACAGGCGGGGTCATCCAGGGAAAGCACACGCGGAACCCGGTGCGCAAGCGCCTGCTCCGCCGCCAGTCTGGCCTGGAGCCGGAAAGCACTCCCGGAAGTCAGCGCAATCACGGGCGAATCCACCAACAGGCAGCGCTCCACCGTCTTCTTCCAAACCGCCTCGGATGTCTCCCCTTCCTCAAGAAAAATCACCACGTCCGGAGAGTGCCTCTCCAGACCGACTCGGACCGCCTCCACGGGAATATCCACCCGGGCGTCCAAGATGCGGATTTCCCCCCGCCCGGGAACGGCATGAGCCCGCCATCCGTTGTCACTGTCCCCGGTTTCCAGCCCTGTCGCACCAAGGGCCGTGAGAACATCCCTCACCGTTCCACCCCGGTCTCCCGTCAACAGAAGCCGGGAGGGTCGTTGCTCAAGAAACAACTGCCGGATGGGGGTCAGCTCCCGGAGAATCGGCTTCTGAAGCCCGCCGGGAAGCTTCTCAACAAGCCCGGTCAGCCGGTCATAAACCGTCAGCAGGGAGTCACGGTTCAAAGTGAGCGAGATCATTGAGCACGGTTTCCACGTGCTCGGAAGGTTTCACTTTGCGGAAAACGGATTTGATCGTGCCGTCTGGACGAATGACAAATGTCGATCTCTCCGTGCCCATGTATTTTTTCCCATACATGCTCTTCTCCACCCACACCCCGAAAGCATCAACAATGGCATGGGACTCGTCGCTCAAAAGCGGAAAGGGCAGGCTGTATTTTTCAATGAATTTGCGATGACTTTCCACCGGGTCCACACTCACCCCAAAAATCACCGCTCCCCTTTCCGTCAGATGGGAATACCGGTCGCGCAAGGCACAGGCCTGCGTGGTGCATCCCGGCGTGTCATCCTTTGGATAAAAATACAGGACCACCGTGCGCCCCTGGAAATCGGAAAGTTTGACCGGGGTTCCCTCCCCGTAGTCGCCCCCCACCGCAATGGAGGAAAAACCGGGAGCCTTGTCTCCCGGAACAAGATCTTTTGCCATAGGCCGGAACTCTTCACCAAGCTTCCCCTCCGCGCAAGTCCGGACCCTCCTCTCTTTTCCAACCCGGCGAAATTTCCGGCGCAGGACGATCGGCCGGGCATAGGCGACGACCACGCCTCTTCCCAGCCAACATTCAAATTGCTGCAACAAATTCCGCTCCCGAACGCCCAGCTTTGCAGCATGGATCACCTCGCACACCTGCACGCTGCCGGGCTCCCGGGGCGGTCGCTCCAGCTTGTAAACCACCACATGAGAGTTCAATTCCCGCTCAAGCTCCCGCAGCCGAAAAATCCAGTCCCCGTCCGGCAACCAAATCTCCCCCGCATCAAGGTGACAAAGATCTCCTGCTGGAATCCCGGCCAAAAAGGGATAGGCCTTCAGCACGTCCATGATTTTCGTTCCCCGTGTTTTGCAGCAAAAGAGAAAACTGTCCAGCCCCGCCACAGCATTCCGATGAAATACGGGGGCCGCCACGGCTTCCGGCAAGCAGGGAAAAATACGCGCCTCGAACTCGCCAAAGCACTCTGCGCAAAAATCGACAGCCCCCTGTACCCTCTGGCTTCTTTTGACATGGGAACCATTCTCGCCTTCGACAGGCGGTTTTTCCCCGCAAAAAGGGAAATCTTTCTGCAATGGTGGATCTCCCCGCCGGGTTCCCATGCCCTGGCAGCAACCTCCCTTGAATTGGGCTGATTTTTCCCTTTTTTCTCTCCCGGCCCGAAGTTTCCCGGGAACTTGTTTACAATTGGCATCCAACTTGCTTCATTCAACTCGCCGGCTGGAAAATCAGGGAAAAAATCAACATCAGTCAGTTCTCCCCGGCGTGAACTGCTCAAAATCAGACACTGCTACATATTATATGGCGAAGTATAAACTCGAATACATCTGGTTGGACGGCTATGAACCCGTGGCCAACCTGCGCGGCAAAACCCAAGTCAAAGACTTTGACACCTTTCCCTCTCTGGCCGAACTCCCCATGTGGGGCTTCGACGGCAGCTCGACCCGTCAGGCCGAAGGCAAAAGCTCGGATTGCCTCCTCAAACCGGTGGCCTGCTATCCCGACCCCACGAAGACGAACGGCGTCCTCGTGATGTGCGAAGTCATGATGCCTGATGGCACCCCGCACCCCACCAATGCCCGCGCCACCATCCTCGACGATCCGGACGCCTGGTTCGGCTTTGAACAGGAATATTTCCTGTATCAGGACGGCGTTCCGCTCGGCTTCCCGGCCGGAGGCGGCTTCCCTCCTCCGCAGGGAGAATACTACACCGGTGTCGGCTACAAGAACGTCGGTGACATCGCCCGCGAAATCGTGGACACCCACCTCGACCTCTGCCTCGAAGCCGGCATCAACCACGAAGGCATCAACGCCGAAGTGGCCAAAGGCCAGTGGGAATTCCAGATCTTCGGCAAAGGCTCGAAGACCGCGGCCGACCAGGTCTGGATGGCCCGTTACCTCCTCCTCCGTCTTTGCGAAAAATACGGTGTGGATGTCAACTGGCACTGCAAACCGCTCGGCAAGGATGTCGACTGGAACGGTTCCGGAATGCACTCGAACTTCTCGACCAAATACCTGCGTGAAGTCGGCGGCAAGGAATACTTCGAGGCCCTCATGGCAGCGTTCGACAAATACAAGAACGAACACATCGCCGTCTACGGCCCGGACAACCACCTGCGCCTCACCGGTCTCCACGAAACTCAGTCGATCGACAAATTCAACTACGGCGTTGCCAACCGCGGAGCCTCGGTCCGCGTTCCGCACAGCTTCGTGAACAACGGCTACAAAGGCTACCTCGAAGACCGTCGTCCGAATTCCCAGGGCGATCCCTACAAGATCGCCAGCCGCATTCTCCAAACGATTGCGACTGTCCCGACCAAGTAAAAAAGAAGGACTTCATAGCATCTACCTTCAAGACGCCGCCCGGCTCCCGGGCGGCGTCTTTTTTTGTGCTGCAAACCCGGCCCGGCAATCCCTCACGCAGAGCCCGCAACAGTTTTTGGAGTGAATTCCGGCCAAATCGCCGTGGCATGGGTGCCTGCCCATGTCTTGCTGGATTCGGCGCAAAGACAAACTGCCTCGGTCCCTTCTCCCCCAACCCACATCCATTTTCCAAAGCGGCCTGTGGCGCGATCCTCCAATGTGACGAAATTGTCACAAAGACAGGCTTGATAGTGCGCCAGTCGACCAAAAGAGTGGCGCGTGTCATGTTCCGCCTGACCCTCTGCCTCCTGTTTCTCCTCCCCGGCCTCTCCCGGCTCGTTGCCGAAGAACCGGAAAGCCTCTCCCTCAAGATCGCCGCCGACTGGCAGGCCCTCCAGGCCCGGACAAAGACCCTCACCCCGGAAGAACGCATCGCCGCCGTGGACGCCTGGCAGAAAACCGAGCGCCCCCGCCTCGAAGCCCTCCGGCAGGCCCACCGCCAATCCTCCGCCCGGCAACCCATCCCCGTTTCCCGTCCTGCCCCCGTGACGGAACTCGAAAAAATCGACGCCACCATCGAAAAGGAATTCCAACCCCTCCGGGCGGCCCATCTCACTCCCGAAGAACGCATCCGTCAAACGGACGCCGTTCTCGAAAAAACAGCCCCCCTGCGCGAACAGCGCCGCCTCCTCCAAAACGCTCGTCCAATCCCGCAAGCCCCGCTCCCAAACAACACGCCCACCACCCCGGAAAGCCTCCTCGCCGCCAAAACCCGCGAACTCCTCGACCAAACCAAGTCCATGACCCCCGAAGCCCGCATCGCCGCCATCGACGCCCGCCAACCCGAACTCACCGCCCTGCAAAACCAGGCTCGCGCCGCCAGAAAAACCGCGGAATCCCTTCCCACAAAATGAAAACCACCCCACTTCACCTCTTTGCTCTTCTTGCCCTCACCTGCATCCCCACGCTCCGGGCACAATCCGTCGCCGGAACAGAACTCGAAATCGGCTCTTCCGGCTCCAACCAAGTGACCGGTCTGCATTCTGGAGCATTAGGATATAACAACCAAGTCTCTAACTTATATGGATTGGCTGTCGGCTATCAAAATCATGTCTCGGGAGTGGGCAGCATGGTTGTTGGGGCAGCAAATACAAATGCTGGTTCAAACAATTTGGCGATTGGAAACGCCAACTTTATCTACGGTTCAAACAATCTCGCAATTGGAGCAGGAAACAATTTTTCAGCAATTTCAAATTCTTCATTTGCAGTAGGGCTAGGCAACTATTTTGGAGAGAGTCTTTCGTGCATGGCAATGGGTGAAAGCAACGAAGTCGAAGGTGACGGAATTGCCGTCATCGGGTGGGAAAATAGCGCACAGTATAACGCAGAGCAAGAATGGTATCCAGTGTATCTCCTAATGATAGGTGAATTAAACTATGCAGAAGGAGAGGTAGTCGACTCCTTCATTTGTGGAGCCAACAACATTGCCGACAAGGTTTGGTATTCCACCACATTGGGAGAAGGTCTTGTCAACAAATGGAACCGCAGCACAGTTCTTGGCGGGTACAATGATTCAAGCATGTCAGGCAATTCCGGCCTGCTCTTCGCCATCGGCAACGGGGTTGACTCCGCCCACCGCTCCAACGCCCTCGAAGTCTACGCCGACGGCAAAATCAAGATGCCCCGCCAGGGCGACATCCTCATGGGAGAATTCGGCAACGGAGACTGAACCACTCAAAGCCACTAAGGATCACTCACCTTGATTTAGTGACTCATCAGTGAAATTCAGTGGTTCACCTTCCATGAAACGCCAGGTTCTTCTTTTCTTTTTCTCAGCAGTCTGCGCGACAGTTCTGTGGGCCGCTCCCCCCGCGTGGTGGAACGATCCGCAGACGCAGATCCTCGATGCAACGAATTCCACGGAGGACAACTACGCCCCCGCCAACCTCGGGCAGTTGAAATACGTCGCCAGGCAGGCCAGGACCCACCTCGACGCCACCCTGCCCGGCGGAGCCGGAACCGCCATCGACACCCTCGTCACCGGCTTCGGCGGCAACCTCACCGCCGAACAGCGCGAAGCCAACTACGCCCCCATCAACCTCGGGCAACTCAAAGCCGTCTCCAAACCCTTCTACGACCGCCTCCTCTCCGCCGGATACGACACACGCGCCAACCTCATCGCCCACGGCTATCCCGCCAACTGGTCCTCCGACTACCCCTGGACCCCCGCCACCCCCACCGAAGAAAACTACGCCCCCGCCAACCTCGGCCAACTCAAAATGGCGTTCAGCTTCGATACCAGCACCCTCCTTCCCCCGGTGGATAGCGACAGCGACGGTATCCCCGACAACCTGGAAGCCGCTTACGGCACCGATCCCATGAAGTTTTCCAGCGGCAACAACGGAACCTCCGACGGCTGGTGGATCAGCCACGGGCTCGATCCCTTCAGTCCCTCCACACAGGACACCGACGGCGACGGACGCAGTGATGCGGACGAGTTTCTGGATGGCACGAAT
>CAZPEN010000037.1:0-37286 GCA_964585615.1 uncultured Chthoniobacter sp.
TCCTCATCCTCGCGTCCAAACACACGCATGTCACGTTATTTATGAGAGACGGTATGACAGGGAAAACACCATGAACATGGTGACTCCAACACATCGCAGTAATTACGTGGAGAATTTCATGAAAAGACACTTCCTTCCAGAGCCAACCGGAAAGACAAGTTCCGTTGTGACAGACCGTTCGCGTTCCTGGTCGGGTCCTATTTTCCCGCCCAGTTCGGGCCTGCGGCGATGTCCACCTGGATCGGGACATCGGGAAAGAGTTTTTGCATGGCGGCGGTCATGGTTTCGCGGGTGATCGCCGACACTTCTTCCTGCTGGTTTTCCCGGCATTCGATGAGCAGTTCATCATGAACGGTGCTGACCATCCGGGCCCCGGGAGGAAGTGCGCGGGAGAGGGCAATCATGGCCAGCTTCAACCCATCGGCACAACCTCCCTGCACGGGGGTGTTGATGAGTGTGGTGAACCTCTGCCAGCGGTCGGCACCGGAGGGGATGAGGCGGCGGCGACCGGTGACAGTCCTGGCCTCGGGAGCCCGTGCGCCCGCCATTCTCGAACAGGCGTCATGCCAGCGGGCGATGGCCGGATAGGCGGAAAAAAAACGCGTGCGGATGCCGAGGGCCTCGTCAGTGGTGAGGGTGACGCCGTAGGCTTGGCGCGCGAACGAGACGAGGCCTTTGGCCCCCTGTCCGTAGAGGAGTCCGAAATTCGCGCTCTTGGCAATCTGGCGATCCTGCCTGTCCACCTCTTCCACCGGCTTGTCAAGGATGGCAGCGGCCGTCAGAACGTGCAGATCCACCCCGCTCCCATAGGCGGCAATCATTTTTTCCTCTCCAGAGATGGCAGCGGCGGCCCGGAGTTCGATCTGGCTGTAGTCCGCGATGACAAGTGCGCTGCCGGGAGGGGCCACAAAACCGGCCCGGATGTTCCCTCGACCGATGTTCTGGAGATTCGGGGAGTGGGAGGAAAATCGTCCGGTATCCGTTCCGGCAGGATCGAATCGGGCATGGATCCGTCCATCATCCCGGATGCCGGCCAGCAGGCTTCCCGCTTGCTGAAACACCTTTTCCTTTGCCCGGTAATCGAGAATCGCCGGGACGATCACCCCCTCGTCCACGGCCTTGAGGCTGGACTCTCCGGTGTCCTCGACGGAAATGCCGACCCGTGCCAGCGCCTTGATCAATTGGGTGGGGCTTGAGGGATTGAGAGCGGGCGTTTTGAGCAACGCTGCGAGAAATTGCGCCGCCTCCTGCATCGCCCGCGCCGCCTCTTCCCGTTCGCGCCCGAGAAAATTCGCATCCACGGCGATCCCGCATTCCTCCATGGCCGCCACCACGGAGATCAGCTCCATTTCCAACCGGCAGACTTCCCGGAGACCCGCCGAAGTGATCGCACGTTTCAACACCCGGCAAAGCTCGTGAAGCCGGTCCACCCGGTCGGTGGCGGAAAAAACCTGCTCCTCCGTGAGAAAGAGCCCCCCCCAGTCCGATGGAGCCGGACGGCTTGAGGGAGAGAGCCGGAGGTATCGCGCCAGGACGGCATCAAGCCCCAGATCCTCCGCCATTCCCGCCGAAAGCAACCAAGCGGCCGTGCGTGTGCAAAACACCTTCCGCGGATGGATCGCCTGTTTCACTCCCAGCCAGAGAAGCACGGATTGCGCTCCGTGGGCGACCAGCAGGGAGGAGTCGATGGCCGAAGCCAGATCCTCCGGAATTGTTCCCCAGGCTTCCAGATCGAGAAACCGGGGAGGACGTTCGGGAAGGGCAAGCACCATGGCGCGGATGCCTCCGTTCCACGGATCGTCCTCCGTGTTTTTCCCATGGGCAAACGTCTCCAGATGGACGGCCACCACGCCGGCTTTTTTCACCTCCGCGGCAATCTCTCCGGCTTGTTCGATTCGGGCTGGCTCCATGGATTCCCCCCTGTTGTGCCCGAGGAAACCCGGATGGTGAAGGCGAAATTGACCCCGCGGCCCGCTCTCATTAGATTTCAGAAATGCCCTCGTTCGACATTGTTTCGGAAATTGACCGCCAGGAGATCGACAACGCCGTCAACCAGGCGGTCAAGGAACTGGCCACGCGTTTTGACTTCAAGGGAAGCACGGCAACGATCGAATGGATCGCCAAGGACTCAAAAATCGCCCTCAAGGCCGAGGACGCCTCGCGCCTCAAATCCCTCCACGACATGGTCACCGGGAAACTCGCAAAACGAAACATCGACCTGCGCAATGTCGAACGCAAGGATCCCGCCATCTCCCCGCTCGGACACGCCACGCAGGATTTTCTCATCAAGCAGGGACTTGAGGGCGACAAGGCCAAGGAGATCATCAAGGAGATCAAGGCCGGTGGCTTCAAGGTCCAAAGTTCGCTTCAGGACCGCCAGATCCGGGTCACCGGAAAAAGCCGTGATGAATTACAGGGAGTGATCGGTTTCTGCCGGGGACGGGACTTTGGCGTGGCCCTGGGCTTTCAAAATTTTCGGGACTGATCTCCCCCTCCGGCGGAGGGATTCCTCGATCGTTGTGAAGAGGAGGACCCAAAAAATCTGGATCAGCACCGCCACGGGGATCTGGAGAAATTCAGGCATGAAGTAAATGAGCAGCACCCCCGGAATCCAGACGCACCATCCCGCCACCTGGACCGGAAAGACTCTCTCCAGAAAAAAATCCGCGCAAAAAATCTTCCGCCACGCCGACGTCCGGAATCCCGCATCCCGGAGCACAAACCATCCGAGAATGAGGGGGTTCGACAGAAACGGACTGAAGAGGAACTGGTCCACGAACATCTTGCAAAGCAGAGTCGCCCAATCGGTGCCGCTGCCGAACCAGACGA
This sequence comes from uncultured Chthoniobacter sp., assembly GCA_964585615.1. GTDB lineage: Bacteria > Verrucomicrobiota > Verrucomicrobiia > Chthoniobacterales > Terrimicrobiaceae > QYQL01. The sequence continues at coordinate 2,830 of CAZPEN010000037.1, forward strand.
TCTGCCAGTGATAGAAAAAATCCACCAGAACGCCGAGGAGACCCCAGGCCGGAGCCGCGGTGAGGAATGTCCGGAGATTGCGGACAGTGGGTTTTCCGGACTGGAAAAAAACAATGCGGATGACTTCGGGAAGCAGCGCCGCGGCGACCACATACGAGAAAAACGAAAAGAGATAGCCCGCCTCGTGTTTCACCTGGGCGACTTCTTCCAGAAACCGCCTGGTTCCCTCATGGGCGACATAAAGGGAGAAAAACGCCAGCATCAGGCATTGCAACAGGAGCCCCGGAAGCAGATTGACCTTTGCCGCCGCCGCCGCCAGGCGCAGGGATTGGCGAAAACCCATCATGCCTTCTCCTTCCCGGAGAAAATCTCCCCCGCACGTCGCCGGGCGTAATGATCTCCCGGCAGGCTCACTTTGGCGGGGCCGGTGGTGACATCCAGAAGCGAGAGCACGCGGCGGGTCTCGGAGAACCCCGCTTCGGGGATCCGGTTCCTGCGGAGCCACCGCAGGACAGTGCGGTGCCGCAGGGCTTCGGGCATGGCTCGAAGGGTGGAGCAGGAGAGAGTCTTCCCGACTTCCGGAGTCTGCCCTTCCATCCAGGCATCTTCCTGCCGGAAAATTTGTGACGCTCTCAAAATCGCCACACGAAAGCTGTCCCCGAACGCCTGCGAGATCACGGGGATCACCAGGTTCCGGATCCGGTTCCGCGTGTGCCCGTGCCCGGCATTGGTGGGGTCTTCGCGAAACGGAATGCTTTTTTCGGCCACGTAGTCATCAATCGCGGCCCGGGAAATACCCAGCATTGGACGGATGATCCGCAGTCCGTTCTGGAGGCTCACGGGCTTCATTCCACCAAGCCCGGCGGCGCCGGAACCGCGCAGGAACTGGAAAAGACAGGTTTCCACCTGGTCATCGGCATGATGGGCCAGCAGCAGGGTGCGGCAGTGGCGGCGCCTGGCGCATTCGAGAAAAAAAGTGCGCCGAAGCTCCCTGGCCGCCGTTTCGATCGAAAGCCCCCGGGATTTTGCAAACTCCCCGGTCCTGGCCCGCGCGGCTTCCCATCCCAACCCCGCCGCGTGCTTCGCGACAAACCGCGCATCTCCGGGCGACGACCTCCGCAAACCGTGGTCGAGATGGCAGACCACCAATTTCCGGAATCCCAACTCCCTCAGAGCCCGGAGCAATGCCATCGAATCCCTCCCTCCGGAAACTCCGACAAGACAGGTCCGATTCCGGGAAAGTCCGGACAGCGCGGCGGAGATTTCCGCCTCCACGCGCCCGGAACTATTCTGTGATGGCTTCGGCACCGAAGTAGGAGTGGAGCGCCGCCGGGAGTGCCACGGAACCGTCAGGCTGGAGGCCGGACTCCAGCAGTGCCACGTAGAGCCGTGCCAGTGCCGTTCCGGAGCCGTTGAGCGTGTGACAGAAACGGTTTTTTCCATCCTCTCCCTTGAAGCGCAGATTCATCCGCCGGGCCTGGTAGTCGCCGAAATTCGAGCAGCTCGACACTTCCAGATACGCCTTCTGCCCGGGTGCCCAGACTTCGATGTCATAGGTCTTCGTCGAGCCGAACCCCAGATCCCCCGTGCAAAGCTCGATGACCCGGTAGTGCAGCCCGAGCAACTGGAGCACCTTTTCGGCATCCGCCGTGAGGGATTCCAATTCCGCCTCCGATGTCTCCGGCGTGGTGATCTTGACAAGCTCCACCTTGTCGAACTGGTGCGTACGGATGAGCCCGCGGGTACCCAGTCCCGCGGAACCGGCCTCCCGGCGGAAGCAGGGCGTGTAAGCCGCGTATTTCTTCGGCAACTCGGCCAGCGTCTTGATTTCCCCGTGCTCCAGATTCGTCACAGGAACTTCCGCTGTCGGGACCAAATACAGGTCGTCATCCGCACAGCGGTAGAGCTGATCCCCGAACTTCGGAAGTTGCGATGTGCCGATCAACATCTCCGGACGCACAAGGAGCGGCGGAAGGATCTCGCAGTAACCGTGCTGCGTGGTGTGGAGATCCAGAAGGAAGTTGATGAGGGAACGCTCCAGTTTCGCCCCGGCTCCGGTGTAGCAGACAAAGGCGCTTCCGCTGATCTTTCCGGCCCGCTCGAAATCAAAAAGCCGGAGACGTTCGCCGATGGTGACATGGTCCTCGATGCGTTCCTGCACCGGCTTCGTGCCCCACTCGCGCAGAACCGGATTGTCCGCGGCATCGCGCCCGACCGGTGTGCCGGGCGAGGGAAGATTCGGGATGTTGAGGAGAATCCCGCGCTGCCTGGCGTCCCACTCCGTGACAGAGCGGTTGAGTTCCTCCATGCGCTCACCGGACGCCTTCACCTGGGCTTCGAGGGCGGAACTGTCCTGTTTCGTCGCCCGCAGCCTGCCAATTTCCTTGCTCAGGCGGTTGCGGTCGGCCTGGAGACCCTGGAGGGTCGTCTCGGCGGCACGGCGTTCCGCATCGATGGCCAGCACCTCGTCCACGGCGGATTCGTGGCCGGGACCGCGCGTGGCCAGACGCGCTTTGACGGATTCAGGATTTTCGCGAAGAAGTCGGATGTCGAGCATGAGTTGGACAGAATGAACAAAATTGGCACAATGGGATAAGCAAATTTTTTACATGTCAGCGCAATACCGTGATTATTACCAGACGCTCGGGGTTTCCAAGACCGCCGGAGCGGACGAAATCAAGAGTGCTTTCCGCAAGCTCGCCCGCAAATTCCACCCCGATACCGCCAAAGACAAAAAAGCGGCGGAAGAAAAGTTCAAGGAAATCAACGAGGCCTACGAGGTGCTCGGCGATCCGGAGAAACGGAAAAAATATGATGAATTCGGTGCCAACTGGCAGCAGGCCGGACCGCCTCCCGGCTGGCAACAGGGCGCGGGAGGCTTCGGCGGAGCCCGGCCCGGCGGAGGCGGCGTGGAGTTTGAATTCGGTGGCACGGGGTTCAGCGATTTCTTCGAGCAGATGTTTGGTGGCGGCCGACGGGGAGCCGGCCGGGGCGGCTTCGGAGGATTCGGGGGCTACGAAGAGCCTCCCCAGCGCGGCGAGGATGTCGAGGCGGATATCATGGTCACTCTCGAAGAAGCCTTCCACGGTTCCACCCGCCAGATTTCCTTCCGGCGCGGCCACTCCGGAAAGATTGAGACCTACACGGTCAAAATCCCCAAAGGCATCCGCGAAGGGCAAAAAATCCGCCTGGCCGGACAGGGCGAAAGCGGAGCCGCCGGAGCCGGCGACCTCTACCTACGGGTCAAATTCCAACGGCACCCGGACTTTGAGATCGACGGTGGCGACCTGCTTTACGATCTGGAGGTTCCCGCCTGGGATGCCGCGCTCGGCTGCGACGTCCATGTCCCGACCCTGGAAGGCCGCGCAAAGTTGAAACTCGCCCCGGGAACCCCTTCCGGAAAAAAACTCCGCCTTCCCGGCATGGGCCTCCCGCTCGGCGGCGGCAAACGCGGCGATCTCTATGCCGTTATCGCCGTCACGGTCCCGCCTTCCAAAACCGACGCCGAAAAACAGCTCTGGGAACAAATCGCCGCACTCCACGGAAAATAGAGGCGTCAACCCCGGGATTCCCTCTTATCCCGAAAACCTCATTTGCTCGGGGCGGTCTGCCGCAATCTGCCGGCCGCGAAGGGCCTTTCTCAGCGCTCACCGGATCACAGCGGATACGCCTCGCGCTTCGGCTGGCCCTATCGGCCGGCATCTTGCGCCACCCCATCCCCTCCAAACGAGGTTTTCGGGCTTATTTTACCTTCGCCGCTGCGTAATTCGGGTTCAACGGATTCACATCCACCATGCGTTGCTGGGGAACAACCACCAAATCCATGTCTTCCATCGGGATGGCACCAAGGAGCACCTCGTCGCCCATCACAATGGCCCCGACATAGGCCACGCGATTTTTGAATTTTGTTTCGATGGGCCCCACGTAAGGGACCATTTTCTTCGACCCATCGGCCAGCGTGATTTCCTTCTTGCTCGTTTCTTCAAGTGCAAGCTGGATGCGGATGTGATCAGGAATCACAAGATACGTGGCCCCCGTGTCGGCAAGAGCCTCCACATCAACCGGCTTTTGCCCGGAAAAGCGGGGATTGGAAAGTGTCAGCATGGCGTAGGATAACCCCATTGGCTGGTGATATCAAACCGACCGGTTGGAACAAAGGGTTTTTCATGAGTCCATTCGGAGCGGAAAGGAGCCGGTGGGCGAACTTGAAAAAAAATGCGGCAGGGTCCATTCTTCTCCCCGATATGAAATCCGTCCGAGTCCATTACGATGGCCGCGTGCAGGGAGTGGGGTTCCGCTGGACGGTCAAGAACCTTGCCAGGGAGTATGATGTTTCCGGCACGGTCCGGAATCTGCCCGACGGACGGGTGGAATTGGTGGCCCAGGGGGACGAAGCGGGGGAATTTCTCGAAGCGATCCGCACGAGCGCCTTGGCCGGGCACATCGAACAGGAGCGGACGGAAGACATCCCCCGTGTGCAGGGCTTGCGCGGTTTTCTCATCATCACATGAATGCTGTCACTGTCGAAAATCTCACCAAGATCTACCCGGTTCCGATGCGGAGGCAGCGGGTGGTCGCCGTTCGGAACCTGAACCTTCACGTCAGGGAGGGCGAGGTCTACGGACTTCTGGGCCCGAACGGTTCCGGCAAAAGCACGACGCTCAAGGTGCTTCTCGGGCTTGTCACACCCACACAGGGAAAAGCCGCCATCTTCGGGGAGGACAGCCGGGATTACCGGAGTCGCACGGAGGTCGGCTTCCTGCCGGAGAATCCGTATTTTTACAAGTTTCTCACCGCAGAGGAAACCCTGAGGTTCTACGGAAAAATTTGTGGCATTCCCTCGAAGGAACTCACGGCGAGGATCTCGGAATTGATTGCACTGGTGGGGCTGGAGGATGCCCGGCACCGTCGTGTGGGGGGATTCTCGAAGGGAATGCTCCAACGCATCGGCCTCGCGCAGGCTCTGGTCCAGAATCCCAAACTGGTCGTTCTCGACGAGCCGACCGCCGGGGTCGATCCCGTGGGCTCCCGCCAGATTCGCGATCTGATTTTGGATCTGAAAAAACGCGGCAAGACCGTGTTGCTCACGTCCCATTTGCTCGGGCAGGTTCAGGAAGTGTGCGACCGGGTGGGAATCATGGCCCGCGGGGAAATGGTGCGCGAGGGAAGCCTGGACGAGCTGACCACCATCGACCGGCAGACGGAGTTCATTGTCGAGGATGCACCCGAGGGACTCCGCGAGAAGATCGAGGAACTGATCCGCCAATCCGGCGGACGTTTTGTCGGGGCCCGCCGCCCGCAACGCGACCTGGAAGGGGTTTTTCTGGAGTCCACGACGTCCGAAAAGAAATGAGAGCCTTCATCACGGGGACCGACACCGGGGTGGGCAAGACCTTTGTCACCACGCTGTTGGCGCGCGCCCTTCGACAGGCCGGACTCGACACCATCGCGCTCAAACCGTTGTGTTCCGGCGACCGTGGCGATGCCGTGGCTTTGCGCGAGGCCTGCGATGGCGAACTGGATCTCGACGGGATCAATCCCCTGTGGTTCCGTGCCCCCGTGGCCCCGCTCCTGGCCGCCCGCCTCGAAGGCCGGAGTGTTTCACTCCCCGACTTGGAAAAATGGTTCCACTCCGTCTCACAGGGCCGCCGGTCCGTACTGGTCGAGGGAGCCGGAGGGTGGTTGGCTCCGATCGCCGGGGGAAAAGTGATCGCCGATCTGGCCTCCACCCTCGGTTTGCCGGTTCTCCTTGTGGTGGCCAATCGCCTTGGGTGCGTCAATCACGCCCTGTTGACCATCGAAAACATCCGCTCCCGCGGGCTTGCCTGCCGGGGCATTGTTCTCAACACCGTTTCATCCGATGCCGACGAGTCCCGACAGACAAATCGTTCGCTTTTGGAGGAATTCACGGATGTCCCGGTGCTCTTCGAGATCACACCGGGACAACAGGAAATCGAACTCGCGGTCGCCTGAGACTTTTTCCGGAACAGAGTTGTCTCCGGGGAAACCGGAAGCTACTTGAGGATGACGTCCTTGTAAGTCTTGTTGGCCGGGATCATCGGCAGCACGTGCTCGGTGTAGGGAGTCATCACGTCAAGGACGTAGGCTTCCTTGGAAGCGAGCATCCGCTGAATGGCGGCGCGCAGATCCTTTTTGTGGACCACCCGCTCGCAGGGAACGCCGAAGCCTTTGCAGAGCTGCACGTAGTCGGGGTAGATTCTCTTGAGATCCTTCGGATCGCCGAGGAATGTATGCCCGCGGTTTCCCCCGTGGAAGCGGTCTTCCCATTGCACCACCATGCCGAGATGCTGGTTGTTGAGGATGATCGCCTTGGCGGCGATGCCCTCAATGTGCGCGGTGGCCAGTTCCTGCACATTCATGAGGAACGAACCGTCGCCATCGATGTCGATGACTTCCTTGTCCGGGCAGGCCACTTTCGCCCCCAGGGCGGAGGGATATCCAAAGCCCATCGAGCCGAGCCCGGCCGAGGTCACAAACGTACGGGGTTTGCTGAAATTATAGAACTGTCCGGCCCACATCTGGTGCTGCCCCACGCCGGTGGTGATGATGGCATCGCCCTTGGTGAGCTCGTAGAGTTCCCGGATCACATGCTGCGGCTGGATGGTGTCCGGCGTGTCCTTGAAGCTGAGCGGATGGGCTTCCTTCCAGGCGGCAATCTGCCGCCGCCACTCGGCGTAGCGACCCGGAGCCTTGGCATCGCGCTTGAATCCGGCTTTTTCCAACAGGATATTCAGGCGGGCCAGGGCATATTTCAGGTCACTCAGGATCGGAAGCCGCACGAGCTTGTTTTTGTTGATCTCCGAGTTGTCGATGTCGATGTGAACGATCGTTCCGTGCTCACAGAAATGTTCGACCTTTCCGGTCACCCGGTCGTCGAAGCGCACGCCGATGGCCAGAAGCAGGTCGGCCTCGTTCACCGCGTTGTTGGCGTAAACAGTGCCGTGCATGCCCAGCCACTTGAGCGAAAGCGGATGCGTCTCAGGGAAACATCCGATGCCCATGAGTGTTGTGGCCACGGGGATCCGGGTGCGTTCCGCAAATTCCAGCAACTCGGCCGAGGCACTTCCGGAGATCACACCTCCGCCGCAATAGATCATCGGCTTCCTGGCGTGCTCCAGCATCCCGATGAGTTCGTGCAGGGCCACGTCATCGGCCTTCTTCACGGGATTGTAGCCACGCAGATCCACCGTCTTCGGGAAGATCGGCTGGCTGGTTGCAATTTGGATGTTCTTCGGAATGTCGATGAGCACCGGACCAGGGCGGCCGGAGTTGGCGATATGGAAGGCCTCCTTGACGATGCGGGGAATCTCGTTGATGTCCCACACCAGATAACTGTGCTTCACCATCGGAAGCGTCATGCCGAACACATCGGTTTCCTGGAAGGCCCCACGCCCGATCATTTCCTGCGGAACCTGGCCGGTGATGGCCACCAGCGGAATGGAATCCATGAAGGCATCGGCAATGCCGGTCACAAGGTTGGTGGCTCCGGGGCCGGAGGTCGCCATGCAAACACCGGTTTTCCCGGTCACGCGGGCATAGCCTTCGGCGGCGAACACCCCGCCCTGCTCGTGGCGGGGAAGAATGGTCCGGATTTTTTTTGTCTTTGTCAGAGCCTGGTGGATCGGCATCGAGCAGCCGCCCGGGTAGGCAAAAATGACATCCACTCCCTCGCGCTCAAGGCATTCAACGAGGATCTCCGCCCCGTTCATGACTTTCCCGCGCTCCGGCGCGGATTTGGCGGAAGGTTTCGTGGATCGTTTGGTTTTCATGAAAAGAGAGTCAATGGAACCTCTCACGATAAACGCAAAGGCCTCCCATTGGCTAGGCTAAAAAACTGCCGCGCGAAGTACGGTGGGACTCGTGGCCCAGAGTCGCGGCATTCACGGAATAAAATGCCGATGTCTTCGAGTCCACTTTATGAAGTCGGGCCCATTCTCACTCTTCTTCCTCCGCCGCCCCGCCGTTGCGGTCGAGGCGTTTGCGGAGGGTGGCGCGGGTGATGCCGAGGAGTTTGGCGGCGCGGACCTGGTTGTTTTCGGTTTTTTCCATGGCGCGGAGTGTGAATTCGCGTTCAATCCAGGGCAGGAGCGGAAGGGAGTCATCCCCGGAGGCAATTTGGAAGAGGGCTTCGATGGCGCTGTCCTTGGTGAGCGGTTCGCCGGTTCCGGCTCCCCCGTTCGTCCCCGCATCGCCGGAATTTTGCCCGAGGGGAATATCCTTCGGCAGCAGAACATCGGCGGTGGCAAGCACGGAGGCCCGTTGCATCGTGTTCTCCAGTTCACGGACATTGCCGGGCCAGGGATAGGCTTCCAGGACGCGGATCGCTTCTTCCGAGAGCTTCAGCGGCGGGCGATGCTTCTGGTTGGCGATTTTTTGCAGGAAATATTCGGCCAGCAGCGTGATGTCGTCCTGCCTCTGGCGGAGCGGGGGCAGGTGAATGCGGACGACATTGAGCCGGTAGAAAAGGTCCTCGCGAAAAGTCCGGCGGGCGACCTCTTCCTCCAGGTTCTTGTTCGTGGCGCAGACGATGCGGACATCGGTGCGAAGCGTCTGGTTGCCCCCGACGCGCGAAAATTCCCCCTCCTGGAGCACGCGGAGGATCTTGCTCTGGACCTGGAGCGGCATTTCCCCGATCTCGTCGAGAAAGAGCGTGCCGTTGTCGCATTGCTCGAAGCGTCCGATCCGCTGGCTGTGCGCCCCGGTAAAGGATCCCTTCTCGTGGCCGAAGAGTTCACTCTCCAGAAGATTGTCCGGGATGGCCGCGCAGTTGATGGCGAGAAAACTCTTGTTGCTGCGCCCGCTGTAATTGTGGATCGCGCGGGCGACGAGTTCTTTTCCGGAACCGCTCTCGCCGGTGATCATCACCGGAGCCTCGCTGCCGGAGACGCGCCCGATCATTTTGAAGACCTGCTGCATGGCATCCGAGCGTCCGACGATGTCCTCCCGGTGCTGCTCGACGGTGAGCTGGGGTTTGAAAGCGCTGGCGCTCTGCAACTCCGCGGCTGCCTTGAGGGCGGAATCCACGACGACCTTGAGATTGAACGGAAGCTGTTCCTTGCGGACAAAGTCAAACGCCCCCATCTTCATCGCCTCAATGACCGACTGCGTGGTGCCGAAGGCGCTCGTGATGATGACCATGGCATTCGGCGAATGCTTGCGAATGCGGGCCAGAAGCTCCAGGCCGGTGAAGGGATGGAGGTTCATCTCCGCCAGAACGAGTTCCGGCTGCTCCATGCAGAAAGTCTTGTAGGCGGCGTCGGCGGAGGTTTCGAGCAGCACGCGGGCTGTCGGACTCTTCAACTGGTTCTGAGCCCAGTCGAGAAAGTCCGTCTCGCGGTCCACAAGGAGAATTGTCTGCGGTTTCGCCATGTCAAAAATTCAAGGACCTCGACAATAAAGAACCCGGCCGCGGCGACAAGCCTCAATCGCTTCGGGCGGCTTTCCGGCACTCCACGCATTTTCCCTTCAGTCGGAATGAAAAAGCAAGAAACGGAGCGTATTGCATCGCGAAATCTGCCATCCTGAACCGGCAAAGAAAACGCAATGAAAACGGTCATCTGGAAACACCCGACAGAGAGCAACGACGACTCCTGCCAGAGCGAGGATCGGAAGTGGGACGCTGTGCGACAGCGTGATGCCAGAGCCGACGGATGGTTCTTTTATTCCGTGAAGTCCACCGGTGTTTATTGCCGCCCCTCATGCCCATCGCGCCTGCCGGGACGCGAAAATGTCAGATTTTTCAACTCTTCCACGGACGCCGAACGCGCCGGGTTTCGCGCATGCAAACGATGCCAGCCCAACGGCCCGGGTCTGGACGAACAGCATGCCATGAAGGTCGCGGCTGCCTGCCGGGCCATTGAAACAGCCGAAAGTCCACCGGATCTGGACACGCTGGCGAAGGCGGCAGCCATGAGCAAATTTCACTTTCATCGCGTGTTCAAGAGAATGACCGGCCTGACGCCAAAAGCCTACGCCAGGGCCAATCGTGCCAAGCGGACGCGCGCAGAACTTTTCAAACGCGACACCGTAACCGAGGCGATCTATGGAGCCGGCTTTAACTCCAACGGACGCTTCTATGCAGAGTCGTCGGAAATGTTGGGCATGACACCGAGAAAATTCCGCAGCGGTGGAACGGGAGAAACTATTCGCTTCGCCGTCGGCGAATGCTCGCTGGGTTCGATTCTCGTGGCCTCCTCTGAAAAAGGTGTTTGCGCCATTTCGCTGGGGGATGACCCGAACAAACTCTGTGAAGAGCTTCAAGATCGTTTTCCCAAGGCGCGATTACTTGGTGGTGACGTGAAATTCGAGAAGGTCGTTGCCAGTGTGGTTGGTTTTGTGGAAGCGCCGCGCCTCGGTTTGGATTTGCCGCTCGATGTGCGCGGCACAGCCTTTCAGCAAAGAGTCTGGCAGGCACTTCGTGAGATTCCCGCCGGTTCGACGGCAGGTTATGCCCAGGTGGCTGCGAAGATCGGCTCTCCAAAATCTGTGCGCGCCGTTGCTTCCGCTTGCGCGGCAAACACAATTGCCGTGGCGATTCCGTGTCACCGGGTATTGCGCACAGACGGCACGCTTTCCGGTTATCGTTGGGGCGTCGAACGGAAACGCTCCCTGCTGCAACTTGAGAAGACGGCCTGAACCGAGCCGCCGACAGAAAAACCACAAATCTCAATTTGTGACCGAAAATGAAATTCTCCAATGAGGACTGGGAAAATGTCGAAAATCACCTTCTCACCACCCCGCATTGCCCGCTTGTGACGGAGCGGATCACGAACGATACTTGCGACGAATCCATCCAGTATTCCGGCGAGCCTCGATTTTGGCCGCAAACCTACCAGGACGGAGCAGGTTCGGCCTGGCTGGGTTATGGGGTTTGAATCACGTTGATAATGAAACCTCGATTTGCTTTCGACCCGGAAAAGGCGGTGGCACACCTTCTCGCCAGCGATGAGACATTCGGAAAACTGATAAATCGGATCGGTCCTTTCACCTTGGAATTGATGCCTGAAAGCAGCATGTTCGAGGCTTTGCTGCGCTCGATCATCTACCAGCAGTTGCATGGCAAAGCTGCTGGAGCAATACACAACCGCGTGTTGGCAGCACTGTCACAACACGGCGGAGTGGAGGCCAAAGTTTCGACGAAAATTTCTGATGCCATTTTGCGTGAGGCCGGGCTGTCAGCCAACAAGCTGCTTGCAATGCGGGACCTTGCGCTCAAGTGCGACGACAAGACTATTCCAACTTTTGAAGAGGCGCACAAATTCAGCGATGATGAGCTGGTGATGCGGTTAACCGCCGTGCGCGGCATCGGGGCATGGACCGTACACATGGTGCTCATTTTCCACATGGGGCGGCCGAATGTGTTGCCCACGGGCGATTTCGCCATTCGGCAGGCATTCAAGAAACTTTATGGTAAACGGAAAGACCCCACCCATGACGCCATCATCAAACAGGCACGGCGCTGGCAGCCGTATCGCTCGGTGGCGAGTTGGTATCTGTGGAGGTCGATTGAGTCTGATTGATTGCGGAGGACTGCCGTTTGCAAAAGACTGCCGCAAACGGTAAAAGCTGCCAGCCCATCGTCATTCGGGGATGGGCAAATGCACCCGGGCCAGCGTGAGCCGGGCGCAAGAATTAAAGAGCAAGATGCGGAGTTTTTTTCTCCCGCATCGCTTCTACAACATTGCCCGACCCTGCATCCGTTGTGGGGAGCCGAACGAAACATCAATGTCATTCCAACGAAAAAAACCATTATGGATACTGCCTCATCATCCGAACCGATTCACAAAAATATAACGCCGGCCATTCTCTATTTCGGCACCCCTGTCATCCTTGTCAGTACCGTCAACAAGGACGGATCTTTCAATCTTGCGCCCATATCCTCGGAATTTTGGCTGGGCTGGCGTTGCCTGCTGGGCTTTGACGCGAGTTCCAAGACACCACAAAACATCATTCGTACCGGCGAATGTGTGATCAATCTTCCGTCCGCCGACCAAGTGGACATCGTCAACCGCCTCGCCCTTCTTACCGGTTCCAATCCGGTGCCGGAAGGGAAGAAAACCCGGGGCTACCGGTATGAGCCGGACAAGTTCGGAATTTCCCGGGTGACTCCGGTTGCTTCCGAAACTGTCGCCGCGCCACGTGTAAAGGAATGCCCGATTCAAATGGAGGCGAAATTCGTCCGGCTCAACCCGGTTATGTCCGACAAGTATGACTACTCTGTCCACGAGCGCAGCGCAGAATGCACAGTGCATGGCATCCTGAGTATCGAGGTCAGGATTACCCGTGTTTACGCACACCCTTCGGTTTTGCTGGAGGGGCATCCAAACCGGATCGACCCCAACCGCTGGCGTCCCTTGATCATGAGTTTTCAACGCTTCTACGGGCTGGGGCCGGAGCTTTCGCCCTCGCTCCTGGCGAAGATTCCGGAATCCATGTATCGCAGCCCCGATATCGACCGGGCCAATGCTGTTTCGACGGATAAATAGAGCCGGCCCCTCACTCAAGTGGCAGACATCGCGCAGCTCGACAACATTGCGCGTCTGGTATCCCGATCATGCCGGTTGATTTTTTGGGTGAAAGAACGGGTAATCAGTGTAACCCTTCGGACCCGGTCCGTGAAAGGTGGCCGGATCGGGTTCGTTCAGCGGTGCGTTGAGGCGGAAGCGTTCGGGCAGGTCCGGATTCGCGATGAAGGGAATCCCAAACGCCACGGCGTCTGCCTCGCCCGCTGAAAGCACCTGCTCCGCGGTGTCTTTTGTGAATTTTTCGTTTGCGATATAGGGACCGCCGAATGCTGCCTTCAATTGCGGTCCGATCCGGTTTTCTCCGAGCGATTCCCGGGCGAAAAGGAAGGCAATCCTGCGTTTTCCGAGTTCGCGGGCGACGTAGCCGAAGGTTGCCGCCGGATCAGAGTCACCGATGTCGTAGGAATCTCCCCGCGGAGCCAGGTGCATGCCGACCCGCGATGCGCCCCAGACCGAAATGGCCGCATCGGTAACTTCCAGCATAAGGCGTGCGCGGTTTTCCAGCGACCCACCGTATTCGTCGTCGCGCCGGTTGGTCTTGTCCTGCAGAAATTGATCGAGCAGATAGCCGTTGGCTCCGTGAATCTCCACGCCGTCGAATCCCGCGGCCAGGGCGTTTTCCGCACCCCGGCGATATTCCGCGACAATGCCGGGAATTTCCTGTGTTTCCAACGCGCGGGGGGTCACGAAGGCTTTCATGGGACGCACAAGGCTGACATGCCCCGCCGCGGCAATGGCGCTGGGAGCAACCGGCAGTTCGCCTCCCAGAAACATCGGATCAGAGATGCGGCCGACATGCCAGAGCTGGAGCAGGATGCGCCCCCCGGCTTCATGCACCGCCCGGGTGACGGTCTTCCAGCCTTCCACCTGCTCCGCCGACCAGATGCCGGGGGTGTTTGCATAACCGACGCCCATCGGTGACACCGAGGTGGCTTCGCTCAAAATGAGTCCGGCGGAAACGCGTTGCACGTAATATTCCGCCATGAGCGCGTTTGGCACGCGTTCCGCCCCGGCCCGGCCGCGGGTCAGAGGGGCCATGATGATGCGGTTCGGCAGATGCCAGTCACCGATTTGGAGGGGATCGAAGAGGGTGGAGGTGGTCATGATTGTGTGATGGATGTCAGTTTTGTCTTGCCGAGAGGCCTTCATGGTTTTGTCGATGAAAAAACGGGATCAGAACTGGGGGAAATTGCCGGGGACAGCCGCTCCGGGACAGGTGACGGGTTTGTTGCCTGCCCGACCGCCTGCGCCACGGCAAAGCTGTCTTCATAAAGTCTGTAACGGATAATCAAGGCGTCGCGGACAGTGAATTCGATGGCGAATTCGCTTTCGATCACACGGCCGGTGTCCCTGACCCGCGAAGCAAGTTCCCCCAGTGCGACGGCCCTGTCTTTTTCCACAACGATCGAGTGAAGGTCAAAGCGGACCGGCTCGACCTGTTCGCGAAGGTCGTAAAAAAACTGCGCGACGCCGCAACGTCCCGTCCGGCGTCCAATCCACGGAACGAGCGCCGTGTGCCCCGGGATGTTCCAATCGACATTCTCACTGAACAGGGAAGCGATGGATTCGGGATCTTCACCGGTTCCCACCATCTCAAAATAACGATTCACAATCCTGCGAACCACTTCCTCCTCTCTCCCTGACGGCTGGATTGCGTCTCTCCCTTCCTGATGTTCGATGTTCATGGTCTTCTGCTACCGACGCATGCTGATCGCCAGGCGATTGAGTGCATTCATGACCGAGATTGCAAAGGTCAGGTTGGAAATCTCGGTATCCGAAAAGTGTTTTTGAAGAGCGTCAAACAGCACATCCGGAGCATGGCCTTCGGTGATGGTTGTCACGGCATCCGCCCAGGCGAGGGCTGCGCGTTCGCGATCGGTGAAATGCGGGCTGAGGGACCAACCGGCGAGCGTGTCGATGCGGTGGTCTTTTTCTCCGTGGGAGCGGAGTGCCTGGGCGTGTCTTTCCATGCAATAGGCACAGCCGTTGATTTGTGAGACGCGCAAGTAGATCAGTTCGAGAAAAGGTTTTTCGAGCGGGCCGTTGCTGATCTGTGTGTAGGTGGCATAGAGTCCCTTGTAGGTGTCGGGTGAGAGTTGGTCGTAGGGGAGTCGCAATGTCATGGGTGTGTTCCTGGTTCGTGTGGATCAGCCGTTGATGAGTCGCCTCATGCTTTCGGGATAACGTTCGCCAGCGGCGACGCCGCGCGGAGCGATTTCGTTGATGCGTTTCAAATCGGCGTCCGTGAGCCGCACGTCGGGGGCAATCAGATTTTCCTCAAGATATGTCCGGCGCTTGGTGCCGAAGATCGGCACGATGTCATCGCCTTGCGCAAGCACCCAGGCCAGCGCGAGCTGCGAGGGCCGGCAGTTTTTCTCTGCCGCCATTTGTTCGATGTGCGAAACCAGGACGAGGTTCTTTTGAAAATTTCCGCCTTGGAATCGTTGGGAATTCCGTCGGTAATCGTCAGGGGCGAAATCCTCGAAGTGTTTGATCTGGCCGGTGAGAAAGCCGCGTCCGAGCGGTGCGTAGGCAACGAAGCCGATGCCGAGCTCGCGGCAGACGCCGAGAATTTCGTCCTCCGGGTCGCGCGACCAGAGCGAGTATTCCGTCTGCAGCGCGGCAATGGGATGAATCGCGTGGGCACGACGGATGGTTTGCGGCCCGGCTTCGGAAAGTCCGATATGGCGCACCTTGCCGGTGCGCACGAGTTCGGCCATCGCCCCGACGGTTTCCTCGATGGGCGTCTGCGGGTCAACACGATGCTGGTAATAAAGATCAATTGTGTCCACACCCAACCGCCGCAAGCTCGCATCGCACGCGCTGCGCACATAGCCAGGCGTCCCGCAGACACCCCGTTTCATCGGGTCATCCGGGTCGAGCATGATTCCGAATTTTGTTGCCAGGATCACCTGTTCGCGCCGGCCCTTGATGGCCTTGCCCACGAGTTCTTCGTTTGTCCACGGCCCATACATGTCCGCGGTATCAAGCAATGTGACGCCGAGATCCAGGGCGCGATGGATGGTGGCGATGGATTCCGCATCGTCGCGTTTCCCGTAAAAAGCGCTCATGCCCATGCAGCCGAGGCCCAGCGCCGAAACGGACAATCCTTGTGTGCCCAACTTTCTGTGTTTCATGTTCTCAGAAGACAGATCAGCTCCAGGCCTTTCTCCACATGTCTGGAGACCAGCGACCTTCGTCCTTTTCGATGATCATGGTCTGTGATTTTTCGGGTTGTCGGTTATTGGGTTGTCCATCCTCCATCCACCTTGATGATCTGTCCGGTGACAAAGCTGGCGGCTTCGCTGGCAAGCCAAAGGACGGGTTGGGCGATTTCATGCGCCAGGCCCAGGCGTCCGATGGGATGCAGGGACGTGAGATATTTTGCGAGCTCGCTCTCCCTGCCGCCAGCGAAGCGATCCAGCATGTCGGTGACGATGCCGCCCGGGGCAACGGCATTGACACGGATGCCCTGGGAGGCCACTTCCAACGCCGAGGCCTTGGTAAGCCCCTCAACGGCATGCTTGCTGGCGATATAGACGGACGCTCCCGGGAGGCCGATACTGCCGGCGACGCTGCTGGTGTTGATGATGGAACCGCCGCCGGTTTTGAGCATCGCCGGGATTTCATGCTTCATGGAGGAGAGCACGCCCCACACATTGATGTCAAAAATGCGGCGGTAGTCGGCCTCACCGGCCGCTGTGAGTGGGCCTCCCCACTCGATGCCGGCGTTGTTGAAGGCAACGTCCAGCCGCCCATACGTTTCAAGGGTTCCGGCGACGAGAGCGGCAACATCGGTCTCCTTTGCCACGTCGGCGCGGAGAAAGGTGGCTTCCCCTCCGGCGGCTTTGATTTCAGCGACAACGGCAAGGCCCTCGACTTCGCGGCGACCGCTGACGACGACTTGCGCTCCAGATGCCGCGAAAGCGAGCGCGGAAACCCTGCCGATTCCGGACGTGGCACCGGTGATGAGAATAACTTTGTTTTTGAAGGTAATGTTCATGGATTTTGGATTCGATTGATGTTTGAGAATGTGAAAATGCCTATGCCCTTATCCCGTTGACCACATGTGCCAACAATCCGCTTTGGCCCGGCGAGATGTCTTCCCGGAGCGTATGCCGATCCAGATAGTCACCGCCGTTTTGTGGACGGAAAGGAATGGGAGCATCCTCGAAGAGACGCCCGACACGAGAGCGCCAGGAAGCCTTGGCCGACTCAACCTCCTCGTTCGTCTTAAAATGCGCCGCCCCATACACGACATGTGTCGGAAGCACGTCCATGCCAGGGTAAAACAGGGCTCCGTGAGTCAGGGGAAAGAGGAGTTGATCAATCGGGCCATTGATGCCCCGTGGTCCGTAATCTGCCTTGCCGCCCCCCGTGCAGACCGAAACCAGAGCCCTCTTGCCTTTCAGGGCACCATCGCCATAGCGGTAATGATTGCTCCCATCCTTGTAGCCATAGCCGAATCCAAAAGCGTAAACTCTCTCGATCCAGCCCTTCAGGATAGCCGGCACACCGAACCACCAAAGGGGAAACTGCATGATGACGGCATCGGCGCTCACTAATTTGGCTTGTTCCGCCACAACATCCTCCGTCTGCCGTCCCATCGCATAGGCGCTCGCGGACTCCGCGACAAAGGAAAGCCTCTCGGGATTGGCCCGGGTGGGAAAGTCATCCCCGTCAAAGACAGCCTTCCAGCGCATGCCGTAAAGATCCGATTGAATGACTTCGTGCCCTTGTTCCTCAAGTGTCTCGATCGTAACCTGAACAAGCTGGCGCGTTACAGAAGTCGGTTCGGGATGGGCATGGATGACCAACACTTTCTTGTGAAGCACTTCACTTTTCATATTCAAAAGAGTATTTGGATCACATGAACAGGATCGGATTTGTTCGAACGCAGAATCAGGCTTTCCCTCCAAAGGTCGCATGGTCATCCAGATCGAGGTAATCGAACCAAGTGACAATGTCTTCGCGACCGGCTCCTCCGACCGAGGCGATCTGTTCGTTGAAATACGCGCGGCTCTCGTTATCCCCGGGTGCGGCGGACTCCCGGAATGCGCTCCACTGGGCGATCTCCCACTCAGTGCGCTTGATGCCCGCATTGGCCTGCACCCAGGCGAGAATGGCCCCGTCTCCCAATCCTCCGGCGATTTGCTCTTTCAAGGCTTCCGGATCAATACCGACAAAGCCCAGAAAGCGTTGGTCGAGAGGACAGGCATAGTGATACTCCCCGTTCGTGCCGGCCAGTGTGGCGCGGCCTTTGTCCAGCATGCGAGGGAGGATGACATACCCGCCGAGGCGGACACGGGGACTGCGGGGCGGACGTTGTGCGAGGTTCATGGATTTGGATTTTCTATTGGTTTGGTTGAAATAAATTAGACCGGTCTATTCTTATGAAAATGAGAAGCGGATGTGCGGGCCGGGGTTTCAGGGGGAAAGTTCCGCTTTGAAGTAGTCGATGGCCTGGCGCAGGGGGGCCGTGCTGCGCTGCGTCACAGCCCGTTGCAGGGCGCCGGTCCAGAGGTCCTGTATCACCGCGGCCATGAGCGCAGGCTTCACCCGTTTGGAAATTTTCTTTTTCCGGATTCCCTCTTCCAGCAGCTTCCCGAGAATTCCGATCCACTCCCTGTTGCCTTCGGCCAGCACTTTCCTCATGGGTTCGCTGAAATCGGCCACTTCGGAGGTCAATTTGACCACGAGGCAGGGGCATTTCCCTTTGGTGGTCCGGTGTTCTTTTGCGATGCCTTCCAGGAAAGCCAACAGACGTTTGAGGGGGTCCGCCTCGGGAGATTCCGAAAGCAACTGTTTTTCTTTCCAGGCCGTGGCATGGGCCACGTAATGCTTCAGCATCTCCACCCCGAACTGCTCCTTCGACTGAAAATAGTGGTAGAAGGAACCTTTCGGAACCCTGACCGCGGCAAGAATCTCATTCAGCCCCACCGAGTGGAAACTTTTCTCAAGCATGAGAGCCTCGGCAGCATCCAGAATGCGTTCCTTGGTGGCAGTCTTCGTCACGGGGAAGGAAATTAGACCAGTCGTCTTGTATGTCAAGATTTTCTTTTCACAGGCATCCGGACCGGGTCGGTGCGGCGGGAGGGAATCTGCGTGTGGAAACAGCTTCTTGCAGGAGGTCCCGGTCAACGGATCTGGCCGGTTCCGCGGATGAGGTATTTGTAGGATGTGAGTTCCTCCAAAGCCATCGGCCCCCGGGCATGCAATTTGTCGGTGCTGATCCCGATTTCCGCGCCGAATCCAAACTCCCCGCCATCGGTGAAACGGGTCGAGGCATTCCAATAGACCGTTGCGGAATCCACTTCCCGAAGGAATTTTTCCGCGGCGGCAGGATCTTCCGTGACAATCGCGTCGCTGTGATGCGATCCGAACTTTTCGATGTGGGCGACAGCCTCGTCGAGACTCTCCACCACTTTCACCGAGAGGATGAGATCCAGATATTCGGTCCGCCAGGAGGTTTCATCCGCCTCCTTCAAAGCCGGATAGCCGGAGCCGGAGAGCAGATGGAAAGCCACGGGATCCGCGCGCATTTCCACGGGATATTTCCCGAAGGCCGGAACCGCTTTCTCAAAAAAGGATGCCGCAATGTCGCGGTGAACGAGCAGGGTTTCCATGGCGTTGCAAACCCCGGGCCGCTGGCATTTCGCATTGAGCGCGATGTCGAGCGCCATGCCGGTGTCCGCCGCCCTGTCCACATAGACATGGCAGATCCCGTCGTAATGCTTGATCACAGGCATCCGCGCATGGGTGACCACATTTTCAATGAGAGAATGTCCGCCGCGCGGAATGATCACGTCCATGAACTCATCCATCTGCGCCATGATCTTCACCGCCTCACGGTCGGTCGTCGGCACAAGCTGGACGGCACCGTCGGGCAGCCCCGCCCTGCCGCCGCCGGTCTGGAGGGCCTTTGCGATGGCGAGATTCGAGGCGATCGCCTCCGAACCCCCGCGCAGGATCACGGCATTTCCGGTCTTGAGACACAGGACGGCCGCGTCGCTTGTCACGTTCGGCCTGGACTCGTAAATGATCCCGATGACCCCGATCGGGGTGCGGATTTTGGTGATCCGGATGCCGTTCGGGCGGGTCCATTCTTTCAGGATTTCCCCCACCGGGTCGTTCAACTCCGCCACCTGCCGGACGCCGTCGGCCATCGCGGCGATGCGTTCCGCGGTGAGGCGGAGCCGGTCGATGGCCGCCTTGTTGAGTCCGTTCTGCTCCGCCCGGGCGAGATCCTCCGCATTGGCGCGGACGAGGGCGTCGGTTTCCGCCACAAGTTCATCCGCCATGGCCCGGAGGATTGCGGACTTCTCGGCGGAGGTCAGTTTGGCCAGTTCCCGCGCGGCGGCGCGGGCACGGGCTCCGATGTCATGGATGGTGTCTTTCAGCGAACTCATGCGGCGAACGGAGAGTATTCGAGTCCGTGCGCCTCTGCAACGGCTTTGCAGGTGACCTTGCCATCCAGAATATTGAGCCCGCCGACCAGTCCCGGCTGGCGGTGCATGGCTTCCTTGAGAGGAAAATCCGCCAGCGTTTCAATGTAGCGGTTGGTGACATTCGTGAGCGCCTGGGTCGCCGTGCGGGCATAGGCCCCCGGCATGTTCGCCACGCAATAATGCGTGATTCCCTCCTCGACGAATGTCGGGTCGTGGTGCGTCGTCGGATGCGATGTCTCCACGCAGCCGCCCTGGTCGATGGCGATGTCCACGAGCACGCTGCCGGGCTTCATGAGGCGCAGCATCTCGCGGGAAATCAGCTTCGGAGCACGCGCCCCGGGCACCAGCACCGCCCCGATGAGCAGATCCACCCCCGGCAGAAGCTCCAGAATGCTTGCCTCGCTGGAATACAGCGTGTGGGCAGTCTGCATCGTGATGTCCAGGAACCTCATCCTTTCCAGATCGACTTCCAAAATCGTGACATCCGCCCCGAGACCGGTCGCCATGCGCGCGGCATTCACCCCCGAAGTTCCCCCGCCGATCACCATCACCTTGCCCGGCAGCACCCCTGGCACGCCGCCCAGGAGCACGCCCTTTCCGCCGTTGTGTTTCGCCAGAAAATACCCGCCCACCAGCACGGACATCCGCCCCGCGATTTCGCTCATCGGTTCAAGCAGCGGCAGACGGTGGTTCACCTCGACAGTCTCGTAGGCAATGCATGTCGCCCCGGTTTTGATCAACGCCTCCGTCAGCGTCCGGTTCGCGGCCAGATGCAGGTAGGTGAAAAGAATCTGGCCTTTCCGGAGCAGACCGTATTCCGAAGGCAGCGGCTCCTTCACTTTCACGATCATGTCCGCCCGCTCAAATATCTCCCCGTGCTCTTCCAGCACTTCCGCGCCGGCCGCCCGGTAATCCGCGTCCTCGAAACCGATCCCCGCCCCCGCCCGGCTTCCAACGAGAACCTGATGCCCGTGCTTGATGAGTTGATAAGCCGCCGAGGGAAGCAAAGCCACCCGGTGCTCCTGTTCTTTGATTTCTTTGGGAACCCCGATGATCATGCCCCGACTATCGCCCACCTTGCCCTTGTCCGCAAGGACGGCGTCCGGGAGAAAACGGGGGGCGTTGCATTCGTTGGACAGGAGGCGGGAACATGGGATATAACCCTTCCATGCACCGGGCGCTTGTTTTTTCCCTGCTGACCGTTGGCTTCCAGGCCCTCGCGGTTTTTGCGCAGGACAACATCGACACCGAACTCCAGCAAAGTTCGGACGAGCACATGCGCGAGGAACTCGGGGTCAACCCCATCACCACCCCCTCGATCCAGGACATCCTCAAGCAACTGGAGGTGTTCCGTCCCGTTCCCCTCGCGCTCATCGACTCCGCAAACCGCGAAGCCACGTTCAACAACCGCCTGCAAACCTCGATGCACTTCGGCTCGCTTGTCGCCGACGGCTTCATGCTCACCCTCGCGGAGCGTCCGCAGGATGTCCAGGACGTGGGACGGGCGCTCATCCGCCAGGCCCGGGCACTCGGTGTCGGGGAACGCCTCACAAAGCGCAGCAAGAGCCTCTTCGAATACAGCGACAAGGGGGATTGGGTCGGCATGAGGCAGGAACTCGTCCGCACACAGGAAGATGTCGAGACCTCCATGCTCGAACTCCGCGACGAAGAAATGGCCCACATGATCAGCCTCGGTGGCTGGCTCCGGGGCTTCCAACTCGGAGCCAACAGCACCGCCGATTCCTACACCCCCGTCAAGGCCCGGATCCTCGGGAACCCCGAAATCATCGAATATTTTCTCGACCGCCTCTCCACCCTCCATCCCCGGTTGAAAAAAACCGAGTTCGTCCAGACCCTCACCGAACGCATCAAGGGAATCCGGGAACTCCTCCTCGAAGCCGGCGAACAACCGCTCACCAAGGAACAGGTTGCCAGGGTCCGCGACCTCGCCAACGCCGCCGAAACCGCCGCCGTCACCAAGGTCGACGAGGAAGGCCGCTTCGAGAAACCGGCGCCTTAAAAATCGTCCGCCCCGGAAAAGACCGGCCATTCGCTGGACGCGGGGCATGGATATTGCTACAGTGACGGCATGTCGGCGGTTGCTTCGTCGTTTTTTCCGTTCAAACTCCGGGAGGTCAAACGCTGGTTGAGCGGACCGCGGCTCCAGAGCAGCTTCTTCGGGCTCTGGACGCTTCTGGTTTTTGCGTTTCTCTATATCCCGATCCTCCTGCTGGTCGTCTTTTCCTTCAATGCCTCGAAGCTGAACATCCGGTGGGAAGGGTTCACCACCCAGTGGTATGACGCACTGTTCTCGAACAAGACCCTCGTGGTGGCTTTCCAAAACAGCCTCATCGTGGCCTGCGTGACAACCGTCCTCGCCACAACCCTCGGCACCATCGGGGCCTGGATGCTCCACCGCTACCGGTTCCCGTTCCAGCGCGCGATCGGTCTCCTGATTTTCGTGCCGATGGTGATGCCGGAAGTGCTCATGGGAGTGAGCCTGCTGGTGCTTTTTGTGCAGTTGCTCAACATCCCGCTGGGGTTCACCACCCTCGTCATCGCCCACACGACCTTTTGTTTCCCGTTCGTCCTGGTGGGCGTACAGGCACGGTTGCAGGGAATCGATCCGTTTCTGGAGGAAGCCGCCATGGACCTCGGGGCCACCCCCGTGCAGGCCTTCTGGAAAGTCATCGTTCCCTACCTCATGCCGGCAATTGTCTCCGGTGCGCTCATGTCCTTCACCCTCTCGCTCGACGAATACATCGTCAGCGTCTTCACCACCGGCGCACAAACCCAGACGCTTCCCCTCAAGGTCTTCGGCATGGCCAAGGTCGGACTCAACCCCCAGTTGAACGCCCTGAGCACCCTGTTCATTCTGGGCACAATGGGTATTGTTATTTGCAGTCAACTGATCAGCAGAAGGAAAAACACATGAAAACACACGTCACCCTGATGGCCGCACTGGCAGCATTCGCACTCGCCGGTTGCGGAAAACCCCCGGCCACCGGCAGCAACACGGAGACCAAGACCGCCTCCACTCCGCCCCCGGCTCCCGCCCAGAAAACCGAAACCGCCAGCAGGAATCTCAATGTCTTCTGCTGGTCGGAATACATCCCGCAATCTGTCATCGAGCAGTTCACGCAGGAGACCGGCATCAAGGTTTCCGTCGAGAATTACGCCTCGAACGAGGAGATGCTGGCCAAGCTCATGGCCGGCGGAGGAAGCTACGACATCATTCAGCCAAGCGAATACGTCGTGGGCGCACTCGTGAAGGAAAACCTCCTCCACCCGATCGACCACGCAAAAATCCCGAATCTGAAAAACATCGCCCCGCAGTTCCTGAACATGTCCTTTGATCCCGGCAACAAGTTCAGCGTCCCCTTCATGGCGGGAACCGTCGGCATCGTTGTCAACACCGACCTCGTCAAGGACGACATCAAGGGCTTCGCCGATGTCTTCCAGGACAAATACAAACAGAACATCGTCGTCCTCGACGACGCACGGGAGATCGTCACCTGGGGATTTTTCACCCAGGGCACCCCGATCAACCAGGTCACCGATGAGAACCTCGAAAAAGTCAAACCCCTCATCGCCCAATGGCTTCCGCTGGTGAAAGTCTACGATTCGGACAGCCCGAAAACCGCGCTCCTGAACGGGGACGTGGCCCTCGGTGTGGTCTGGGGCGGCGAAGGAGCCATCCTCCTGAACGAGGACAAAAAATTCAAGTGGGTGTTGCCCGCGGAAGGCACCCACCTCTTCATTGACAGCCTCGCCATTCCGAAAACCGCAAAGAATGTCGACAACGCCGAGGCGTTCATGAACTTCATCCTGCGCCCGGACGTGAGCAAACAGATCTCCGACGCCTTCCCCTACACGAACCCGAACCTCGCCGCCCGCGAACTGCTCACCCCCGAACAGCGCGCCAACCCCGCCAGCTTTCCCAGCACGGAAGAAATCGCGAAAATGCAGACCTTCGAGGACATCGGGCAGCAGGCCTCGAAAATCGACGAAATCGTCACATCCCTGAAAGTCCAGTAATCCCATGGCCGGCATGGTGGCAACAAACCCCGGAGCGGCGGGATCCAAGGGATTCCGCCGCCAGCCCGGCCTCGCGGCTTGGCTCGTCCTGTTGCCCCTGCTTGCCTGGCTGGTTCTCTTCATCGTTGTTCCGACCATCATGCTCGTGGTGGTGAGCTTCGCCGAGCGCGACGCTCTCGGGCGGGTGGTCTATCAGTTCTCCTTCGACAACTACATCCGTGCCTTCAACTGGGTCTGGTTGAAGGTGCTGCTGGAATCCGTCTGGTATGCCTTTCTCGCCACCGTGATCTGCATGGCCGTCGGATATCCGGCCGCTTTCTTCATCGGTCGCGCCCCCGAACGCTGGCGCGGAATCCTCCTCATGCTCGTGATGGTCCCCTTCTGGACCAGCTTCCTCATCCGCACCTACGCATGGATCACCATCCTCAGCAAAGAAGGACTCGTGAACAGCCTCCTCATGGCCTCCGGTCTTTTTTCCCAGCCCGTGACCCTGCTCTACACCCCCTTCGCCATCGTGCTCGGACTCGTTTATAATTTTCTGCCCTTCATGATCCTGCCCATCTACACCAGCGTGGAAAAACTCGACGGCGCGATGATTGAAGCCGCCTACGACCTCGGTGCCGGCCCCACACGTGCCTTCGCGCAGGTGATCATCCCCCTCACCCGCCCCGGCATCACCGCCGGAGCCCTCCTGGTCTTCATCCCCTCCATTGCCATGTTTGCCATCACCACCCTCATGGGCGGCGGAGCCAACCCCACCATCGGCGAAGTCATTTTCAAACAATTCACCTCCGGCCGCAATCAGCCCTTCGGAGCCGCCCTCGGCACTCTCCTGCTCATCATCTTCGTCATCGCCCTGTGGTTCACCCGCGGAAGCGGCGAGGAAGAATAGCGATTGCCAGATCCCGCCGGGATTTGCACAGTCTGCGGGGACATGACCGAACACACCGACCCCGTCAACGCCCGCATCCTTGCCGTCTCGGAGGACCAGATCTCCGGTTTCTCCCGGCAGCCTTTTCAGGAAATTGCCCAAAAAAGCGGCGTTGATCTCCCCGTCGTGCTCGAACGCATCCGGGCCATGCTGCACGCCAAAACCATCCGCCGCGTCCGCCAGACCCTCCTCGCCACCAACCTTGCCGAAGGCGCCCTCGTCGCCTGGAAAATCCCCGCCGACAAGCTCGACGCCGCGTTCGACTTCCTGTTCCGCGAAGACCCCTTCTCAGGACATGTCGTCATCCGCTCCACCGATGCCAAAATCCCCGGCGAAGCCTACCGCCTCTGGACCACCCTCAAAGTCCCCGCCGGCCAATCCCTCGAACGCCATTGCAACCTCCTCCTCCGCCTCACCGGCGCGGAAGCCTTCAAAATCATGCCCGCCAAAGGCATCTTCGCCCTCGGCGTCGGCCATGTCCGCAGGAAAACCATCGAACCCGGCGACCGCAGCGAAGCCCCCGCCCGCATGATCCAAACCGGCGTCACCCATCTCGACGACCACGAATGGCGCGTCCTCATGGCCCTCAAGCGCGAATTCGACCCCGAAGAAATCTGCGAATCCCCGTGGGAAGGCCGCGCCCGCGAAGCCGGCGTCCCGCTCGAAGAATTTTTCCGCGTCGCAGAATCCCTCCAGCAGCGGAAACTGCTCGGTCGCTTCTCCACCTTCCTCGAACACGTGAAACCCTCGCAGGCCGGAGTCCGTGTCACCCGCTTCAACGGGCTCTTCCACTGGGCCGTCCCCGCCGGACGCGAGATCGAAGCCGGCTCCGAAGTCGGCCGCCACGACATCCTCACCCACTGCTACTGGCGCGAAGGCGGACCCGAATTCAACAACGTCAACATCATGGCCGTCGCCCACGGCGGCGAAAAAGACCGCGTCCTCGCCCACAAGGCCGCCATCGACCGCCACCTCGAAGAAGCTGGCATCCCCGTCACCTACACCAACGTCTTCTGGGGCGGCCGCAGCGAAATCAAACCCTCCGAAATCTCCCCCTTCGTCTACCGCGACTGGCACGCCAAATACGGGGATTGAGAAAAGGGAAAACGCTGACGGCGGGGACGGGGGTGCCTTCCGGCCGGGCAGACCTCTTCCGACCAGTTTTTCTGGCCCATTTGGAACAGGCGTGTATATGTCTCCTGCTCTTGAAAGAAGTTCCTTATGACACAGAAACCAGAGCAATTTGAAGGGGGCGACTTGATCGCCGAAGGCAAAACCAAAGTCATCCTTGCGACAAAACAGGACCCGCAGAAGGTTCTGGTCCGCTCGAAGGACGACATCACGGCGGGCGATGGAGCAAAACATGATCTCATTGAAGGCAAAGCCGCGCTTTCGACCCGAACAACCTGCAATGTGTTCCGACTCCTCAGGGCCGCCGGTCTTCCCGTGGCCTTCGAAGGGCAGATCGATCCGACGACATTCCTCGCTCCCCGGTGCAAAATGCTTCCCTACGAGGTGGTGATCCGGCGAGAAGCCCACGGCTCCGCCCTCAAACGCATGCCCGGCCTCGCCAAAGGCCATCTCTTCCCGAAACTTCTGGTGGAGTTTTTCCTCAAGACAAACGGCAAAAAATGGAAGGCACACTCCCTCCTCTGCGATGACCCGCTCATGGAACACTCGCCGGGAACGATCTCCCTCTTCGAACCCTCAAAACCGGTTTTTGCACAGACGCCTTTTCTGGTTCTTCAGGAAAATGAGGTTTTCAGCCATGACGGGGAATGGAAGCTGTTTGCAGATATCCGGAAGATCGCCCGGCAGGCTTTCCTCCTTCTTGAAAAAGCCTGGCAACTCGAAGGCCGGACGCTGGTGGACTTCAAGGTGGAATTTGGTCTGACAAACGATGGCACGCTGCTTCTTGCCGACGTGATTGACAATGACTCGTGGCGGGTGCTTGAAAACGGTGCCTACATCGACAAACAATCCTACCGCGACGGAGGGGATCTTGACGATGTGGCGGAGAAATACCGCCGGGTCGCCGGGATCACCGACCACTTCCGGCTTCCTCTCCAACAGGTCGTCATTTGGCGCGGGTCCGAAAAGGACGATGTCTCGCCGCTTGTCAATGCGCTCCAACAACTGTGTGGAGGTTCTGTGGACAAACCCGGCTGCCTGCGTGTCACCACCGCGACCTGTTCGATTCACAAAGAACCGGTTCGCGGGCTGAATGAACTCCACCGGCTTGTGCAGCAGGTGCCGGACACCGTTGTGATCGCCTATATCGGACGTTCAAACGGAGCCGGTCCGACACTCTCAGCCTGCACCACGGTCCCGGTGATCACCGTCCCAGCAAGCTTCAAGGAGTTTCCGGAGGATGTGTGGTCGTGCCTGCGAACACCATCGAATGTTCCGGTGACCACTGTTCTGGAACCCTCGAACGCCGCCCTCGCAGCCATCGAAATCCTGGCCCTGCGCAATCCGCAATTCTACATGACACTTCGCGGGCAGATCGAGGAACGGATGGCGGAGAAAACACACTGCCCGAACTGCTGACGCAGTCCTGCGGCTCTCGCCGCCGCAAAGCAACGGCTATAGAAGACTTATCTTAACAAAGTAGAAGTAGTTACGCAACGTTCCCTGCCTTTTACTTCAATCGCCGTTTTCGGGATAAAGTCAGCCTTCCTCCATCACAAACCGCGCCACATCACCGGCTGCCTCCGGAGTGAAAGGCTTTTCCGCAAGAGGCGGTCGCCTGAGATCCTGTCGGCGGATTTCCCCGCCCTGCCAAATCCACGCATCCCCGCGATACGGCCCCACCAGCCGGGGATCGCTCCACGTGTGGATCCCGAGCAGCGGCACCCCCAGCGCCGCCGCCAGATGCATCGGCCCGCTGTCCACGCTCACCACAAAACGGGCTCCACGGAAAATCCCGATCAACTCCACCAAAGACGTTTTCCCGGTCAGGTCGAGCACCTCCGGCGGCAGGGAACCTGGCGGACGCCCGACTCCCACCAGCACGATCGTTCGCCCCTTCCCGCATCCGTCCACAAAGGCCCGGATGGCCTCGGGCGTCATCGACTTCCCCGCCCCCCGCGCATACGGATGGAGAACGAGGCAATCCCGCGGAACACCGGAAGGAGTCACCCCCGCCGGAAGCACAAACTCGCATGTCTCCGGCTCCGCGATCCCCAGCAACGGCAGACACTGGAGATACCGGCGCACCGCATGTTCCCCCGGTTCCGTCTTCGCCCGCCGTGTATAAAAAAATCCCGCCCCCTCGCGGGCATCGGAAAGCCCGTAAATTTCCCGTCCCCCGCTGCATTTGGCCATCAACGCACTCCGCAGCAACCCCTGGAGATCAACCACCCAGTCCGGCCGCAACTCGCGCAACCCGGCATACCACCCCGCGGCACGTCCCCACCCCGCGATCCCCCGGAATTCCTGCCGGGGAAAATGGCAGAGCCGGGTCACCGCCGGATGTCCCTCCAACAAGGGAGCCCACCGCGGATCAACCACCCACGTCAGCGCCACATCCGGCCGGGCGCGATGAATCGCCGAGACCACGGGAAGCGCATGGAGCACATCCCCCATCGACCCCGGTTTGATCAACAACAGGGACCTCGCGCCTTTGTCAGCCCCGGAGTCCATGGCCAACCCTCACCGGCCAACCGCCAGCCGGTCGGCCAGTTTCGCCGGCAACCCGGCGTCAAGAATCGCCTTCTGCGCCCCCGCGATGTCGTATTGAAGCCGCCGGAGGGTGATCTGGTTGGCATTCGTGTCATAGATGCAATACGCCGCCCGCCAGTCGCCATCCCGCGGCTGTCCGACACTTCCCACGTTGATCAGATATTTTTTTCCGGCCTGGAGCTCAAGTGTCTCCAGGGCGATCGTGCGCACACTGCCGTCGCGGATGTAGGCTTTCGGCGAGTGGGTATGCCCGATGAAACACAGCGCCGTGTGCTGGTAACTGAAACTCGCCGCGGCATCGAGCTGGTTGAAAACATACCCCCACTTGTGCGGAGTGTCCAAAGTCGCGTGGACAATCGTGAAATCCCGCACCTGGCGCTGGAGCCGCAACGCCCGGAGCCATTCCTTGTCCGGCTCCGGCAACTGCTCCCGGGTCCAGTTCATCGCCTCCTCCGCCAGCGCGTTGAACCCCTCCTGAAACCCGAACATCGAGGCCTGCTCGTCGTGGTTGCCCTTCACGACCGGACATTCCAGCTTGCGCACGATGTCCAGGCATTCCTTTGGAAACGCATTGTACCCCACGATGTCCCCCATGCACACGTAGTGCGTGCAGTTCTGCTCCTGCGCATCCGCAAGAACCGTTTGGAGGGCGTGGAGATTGGCGTGAATGTCGCCGAAAATGGCAAAGCGCATGGAGAGAGAGTCATCTGCCCGCTTGGTGCGGGATCACGAGGGTTCTACCCTTTCGGAGGCCGGAATATCCAGTTTCTTTTCCATTTCGCGCAAAACATTGATCAGCGTCGGCAGCCGCTGGCTGTCCCCCTCCCGATACAGTTTCTTCAACAATTCATACGCCTCCCGCTCGCGTCCCGGGCATTTCGCCATCTCATACCCCGCAAACCGCCGGCAATATGACGGGGCATCGGGAAACTCCGAAGCCTTCAAAAACGCCGCCGCCGCACCGCAATGGTCCTCGAACTTATCCCGCAACAACACCCCGAGCTGAAGGTAAAGCTGGTAACGGTCCGGATTGTTCCGGATTCCCCGCTCCAAAAAATCGCGCCCCAGCTCGAAATACTGCCTCTGTGCCCGGATCCGCAATGCCTCGCTCGGCTGCTTCTCATCCTGCATCGCCGCCACACTCGCATTCCACGCCATGTGCCAGGCCGCCATGTCCCAGTAGAGAAGCGAACGCGGCTGGAGCGTGGTCACCGTGTCAAACAACCCCGCCATCCTCCCCCACTCCGTGTTCTCCCACGCGGTATGTGCCTCGATCCACAGGAACGCCGCCAGCGGAGAGCGAAATCCGCTCAATGCCGCCAGGAAACCCATCTGCCCGATCCGCTCCCGCAGATCCAGATTCAGAGCCGTCTTCCGGAAATGCGCCGCCTTCGCCTCCTCCGCCAGCCGGATCTGCAACGGCAGCACCGCCGCGCCGAACGCAGCCAGCAAAATCACAGCCAGCGACCGACGCACCATCATAGCTCGCGACCGGAGAAGACCAGCGCCGCCAGAAAGAAATAGACCGCAACATACAGTCCTCCCAGTGCCAGCGTCTGCAAAAAGAGCCCCGCCGGCACCGCGGCACCGGCAATCACATCATCCACAAAATTGAACGCCTGCAAGTCGGGGAACAACAGCGCCACCATCGCCGCCAACAACCGCGACCACCACTGGATGTCCGCCCCCGCCAACCAGAACTCCCGCGCCGTCGCCTGCAGGTGCCCGATGAAATAGATCGCCGTCGCCATCAAAATCGCAAAAAGCCCCGAACTCGCAAAGGTCGACAGAAACAGCGTGAGCGACGCCAACAGGGCCGCCTTCGCAAAAATGATCACGATCCCCGGGAAAAGGTTCGCGTTGAATGTGGACAACGTCACCTCCTTCAGCGCCAGCGCCAGTTCCTCCGGCGCAGCCCCCTGCAACTGCGCCCGCGTCTCCGCCAACACCCCCTGCTCCCGGAACCACAACACGGCCAGAAAAAGCCCCGTCATCAGCAGAATCGAAAATGCCAGCAACAACAAAATCCCCGTCAGTTTCCCCAAAAGATACGAAAACCTCGGCACCGGCTTCGCCAGCAGCGTGTAGATCGTCCGGTCCTCGATGTCCTTCGGCAAAAAATTCGCCGTCGCCAGAATCGCCAGAATCGAGGTGAAAACCGACATCGCTCCCAGCGAGATGTCTTTCAACATCTGGAACTGCTCCTGAAACGAAAACTTCGCCACAAAGGCCGAGTTTCCGATGATCAGCAACGCGAAGATCAACAGAAAATAAAACACCTTCATCCGGACCAGCTCGGTGAACGTATTCCACCCGATCGCCCATGTGCCTTGCAGGGATTTCATCATCAGAACCGGATTATGAAGAATCCTCCCCACCCTGTCCAGTGGGAGCTTCCTCCCGGATCTCGCGACGATTTCTTTCTGCGTGCATGGCGTCAATGGTGACGATGCATTCCGTGAGTTCCAAGATGCGCCGCAGTTGCGGGATGTCCGTGATTTGCCATCGCAGCAAATACCCTCCCGAAGGTGTCGTGCGAAGGGTTCCCATTGGGCCGGGCAGGCTCCGCCGTCGGGACACGGGGACCGCTGAAGGAAAACCTCAGCGGCGTTCCGTGGCGAAGGACGATGCGGCGCGGAGGGTCGTGGAAAGAGGCTCCTTTTGACGCCCAAAAACCTCGTCTGTCGTGAACAGATGCCTCTTTCGACGCCCGAAAACCCCGCCTGTCGTGAACAGATGCCTCTTTTGACGCTCGAAAACCTCGCCTGTTGTGGACAGATGCCCTTTTCGACGCTCGAAAACCTCGTCTGTCGTGGCCAGATGCCCCTTTTGACGCTCGAAAACCTCGCCTGTCGCGGACAGATGCCTCTTTCGACGCCTGAAAACCTTACCTGTCGCGGACAGATGCCCTTTTCGACGCCAAAAACCCTCACCTGTCCACGACAGGAGCCCCTTTCAACGTCCAAAACCCTCATCGCATCACCTCTTTTTCCCACGAACCTCCCCCGTAACATGGGCATCCTGCCCATGTCTTGCTGGATTGCGCCACAATCTCCGGCACCTCCAAAAAGCAGACCTCCGATACGCCGCTTCCATTGTGACGAAATTGTCACAAAAGTCCGCTTGTTGTAGGCCGTATTCATTTTCTATTCAGGCCCCCTATGGCTACCAATCAAATCCCATACACACCCATCGAACGCCTCTTTGCCCTCGCCGAAGACATGGCCGACGGCGCACAGGCCCACGGAGCCGCTATCGGGCTCCTCCAGAACACCGAGGCCGCCATCCGCTCCGCCCTCACCGCCGCCCAGGCCGCCGGGAGCACCTTCCAGGCCGCCCGCGCCGACAAGAATGCGAAATCCTCCACCCGGCAAATCGCCGACTCAAACGTCAAGAGCTTCATCGCCGCCACCAAGAAAATCCTCTCCCTTTCCCTCGGCAACCAATGGAGCGCGGAGTGGGCCGCCGCCGGATGGACCACCCCCTCCCTTGTTGTTCCCGCCTCCACCCCCGAACGCCTCGGGCTTCTTCCCGCCATCAAGGCCTACCTCACCGCCAACCCCACGAAAGAAAACGCCCCCGCCGGAGTCACCGCCACCAATGCCCAGGCGGTTTATGACGCCCTCTCCGCCGCCACCGCCGCCATGAACGCCGCCAATGCCACCGCCGGGCAGGCCAAAGCCGCCCGTGACAGTGCCATGGAAGCCCTCCGCCAGCGGATGATCGGCCTCGTGCGCGAACTCACCCAACTCCTCGAAGGCGACGACGCCCGCTGGTACGCCTTCGGCCTCAACCGCCCCGACGACCCCGAGACCCCCGCTGTCGCCGTCGATCTCGTCGTCACCCCCGGAGCCCCCGGCATCCTCCACCTCGATTGGGCCGACGCCCGCCGCGCCGAACGCTACAAAGTCGAAATCAAAAAAACCGCCGACCCCGAATTCCTCGAAGCCGTCCAGGTCACCGACAGCGACGCCACCCTCACCGGACTCCCCACCGGCCAGACCGTCAAACTCCGCATCCTCAGCGCCAACACCGCCGGCTACGCCCAACCCGGCGAAGAAGTGTCCGCCCTGGTTCCGTAATCCCTTGCTTCCCCAAACATTGTTTGATCCGACCTCCTTCTTCACTTGACTCTTCCAAGAAATTCGCAAACGCTTCACGCGCCATGAAGCACCTCCTCTCCCTCTCCGCCGGGCTTCTTGTCTCTGCTTCCCTGGCCTCCGCCCTGACCTTCCCGGAATGGCAGACGGAAGTGTTCAGCGCCGGGGAGCTTGCCGACCCTGCTATTTCCGGAGCCAACGCGGACCCGGATGGAGACGGGAACCAGAATCTCCTCGAATACGCCTTCGGGCTGAACCCCCACGTTTCCGATCAGGCTGGCAGCTTCCCCGCCACCGCCTCCAACGGGCTCTCCCTCACCCACCCCGAACGTGTCGCGGCAAGCGACCTCCTCTACCACTTCGAGGAATCCACCCCCGACTTGCAGAACTGGATCACCCCCAACGTCACCAACCGGACGGTCCTCTCCGATGACGGGGTGCTCCGCCTGGTCTCGGTCGACAATCCGAACGCCCCCGCCACCTTCGACAGATGGTTCAACCGCCTGCACCTCTTCGTTTCCCCCGGTGCCGTGGAAGATCTCTTCGCCCCCTCCCGGCCCACGGCCACACTGGAAGTCCCATTGGCCGTCGTCCTGGGCTGGAATGACAACACCAGAATAGAAGACGGCTTTTCCATCGAACGCCGGACCGGCATCGGCGGCGCATGGACGACCATCGGCACCACCCACGCCGACACCAACACCTTCGAGGACATCAATATCGTTGGCAGCACGGAATACGCCTACCGCATCAGCGCCCTCCAGGGCCCCGATGCCTCGGAGAGCTCCGAAGAAATCACCATCACCACCCCCCTCGACACCGATCAGGACGGCATCCCCGACGACATGGAAGCCACCTACAACACCGATCCCCTGCTCTTTTCCAGCGGAAACAACGGCACCTCCGACGGCTGGTGGGTGAGTTACGGACTCGACCCCTATAGCGATACGATCACGGACACCGACGGCGACGGACGCAGTGACGCCCAGGAATTCCTCGACGGCACCGACCCGCTGACCATCGACTCCGCCCCCAACGCCGGAGCGCCCGCTCCCCTTGCTCCCAGCGGTTTGGCCCTGACGACCTTGGAATCCGGTCACAATGAACTGACCTGGACCAACAACAGCGTCGCAAATGGCGTCATTGTTGAACGCACGGAGGACAACGCAAACTGGCAGACCGTCGGGGTCGTCCCCGGCACCCAAACGACCTTCACCGACGCCACCGTCCAACCCTCCACCGTCTATTTCTACCGGGTCGCGGCCTTCAATTGAAAAACATGAGGCGCTTTTGCTCCATTGCAGGTATGCTTTTGCTCATGGCAGGCATCTCCCTCCAGGCCGGGACCAAATCCCCTTACAGTGAATTGATTGCCTCCCTGCCCGACGAAGATCCGGATCAGGACGGACTCACCAATCAAGAGGAAGCGGAGGCTGGAATCGACCCGACGAAATGGGACACTGATGGCGATGGGAAGATGGATGGCGAGGATGGCTGGGCGCTGGACTCCGATCTTAGAGCGTGTCATGCACTTTGATGAAAGAAGGTATTAAGCATGAGAGTGAGGAAGGCGAGCCAATGGAGCCCAGCCACGGTTTGAGGCAGTCGCTCGTAGTCTCTGGCCAGTCTGCGGAAGCGCGAGGCCCAAGCAAAAGAGGTTCATCCGCAAAAAGTGTGCTTAGCCTTATGAAGAGTGAGGATTCTCAAGGAG
>CAZPEN010000038.1:0-36656 GCA_964585615.1 uncultured Chthoniobacter sp.
CTCACTCTCATGCTTAATACCTTCTTTCATCAAAGTGCATGACACGCTCTAGGTGTTGTAAATAAATAAAGGTGGCAAGATGGCGCAGGGATTTTGGCGGCTGATTTACAGCGCCTTACTTCCGGACCGGCACCACCACCACCGGGCACGGGCTGCTCTTGAGCACTCCCGTCACGACACTTCCGCTGAAAAGGTGGAAAAGCGCCCCATGTCCGTGGGAACCGAGCACGATGTAATCCACCTTCTTCTCCCCGGCCTCGTCCAGAATCTCATCCACCGCCAGCCCGAACACCGCCTTGCAGGTCACATCAATCCCCTTTGCCCGGAGCGGAGCAGCCAGATGCTCCAGACGCTTCCGCACCACATCGGTCTGCTCGCTCTCCATAACCGGAGGGGAAGCCGCCATCACATCCATGGACGCGCCCACCGGGACATAGGAAGCGACCGGTTCAATCACATGGAACAGGATGAGTCCGGCCTGGAGCCGGACGGCCAGTGCCTCCGCATGATCCAAAACCCGGGTGGCAATCTCACTGGTATCAAGGGGAACAAGAAGAGTAACCATGATTTTTTTCTACCCCATCGATCCTTGGCTTGCGAGAAAAACCCGCGATACTGCCCCGCGTGGAGGATTTTTTCCAAAGTTCAACCCCGGAGGTGGCACCGGACGCGCCATTGGCCACCCGCATGAGACCCCGCACACTGGAGGAATATGTCGGCCAGCAACACATTCTGGGAAAAGGCAAACTCCTCCGCCGCGCCATCGAAGCCGACAGGATTTCCTCGCTCATCCTCTTCGGTCCCCCCGGCACCGGCAAGACCACCCTCGCGCAAGTGATTGCCGGAGCCACCCAGGCCAAATTCGAGCGCCTGAGCGGTGTGGAAAGCAATGTCGCCGACATCCGCCGCGTCGTCGCCGCCGCCTCCCTCCGCAGAGCCCATGCAAAGACGATCCTCTTTGTGGATGAGATCCACCGCTTCAACAAAGCCCAGCAGGACGTGCTCCTCCCGGAAGTCGAAAACGGCATCGTTCGCCTCATCGGTGCCACCACCCAGAATCCCTTCTTCAGCGTCAACAGCGCCCTCCTCTCCCGCTCGCAGGTCTTCCAACTGCAACCCCTCTCCGAAGAGGATCTGGCCACCCTCATGCAAACCGCCCTCTCCGACACCCAGCGCGGCCTGGGAAGCCGGAAAATCGTCCTCGACTCCGGGGCCTCCGCCCACCTCGCCAAACTCAGCGACGGCGACGCCAGAAAATGCCTGAATGCCCTGGAGATCGCCGCCCTCACCACCCCGCCGGACAGCGAGGGAACCGTCCACATCACCCTCCCGGCTGCCGAGGAAAGCATCCAGCAAAAGGCCGTGGTCTACGACGGCACCGGTGACGAACACTACGACACCATCAGCGCCTTCATCAAAAGCATGCGCGGCAGCGATCCCGACGCCGCCCTTTACTGGCTGGCCAAAATGCTCCACGCCGGCGAAGACATCCGCTTCATTGCCCGGCGGATCGTCATCTGTGCCAGCGAGGACATCGGCATGGCGGACTCCAACGCCCTCGTCGTCGCGATGGCCGCCCAGCAGGCCGTGGAGTTCGTCGGACTTCCCGAAGCCAACCTCCTCCTCGCCCACGCCACCGTCTACCTCGCCACCGCCCCCAAAAGCAACAGCAGCACCGTCGCCATCGGCAAAGCCTCAAAAGAAGTCAAAGAAGGCCGCACCCTCGCCGTTCCCCTGCACCTCCGCGACGGGCACTACAAAGGCGCCGAGCAACTCGGCCACGGAAAGGGTTACAAATACAGCCACGACTTCGAGGGTTCCTACGTCCCCCAGGCCTACCTGCCGGAAGGCCGGATCTACTACGAGCCCACCGAAAACGGACTCGAAAAACGCGTCAAAGAACGACTCGCCTACTGGCGTTCCCTCCACGAAGCCGCTCAAACCGGCTGAATCCGAATCGAATTTCCCCAAAATCCTCTTGATCGTCCCCCGCCCCTGCTGTTTACTCCTCCTCCCCAACGCCATTCCGGAGTAGCTCAGTGGTAGAGCGGTCGGCTGTTAACCGATTGGTCGTAGGTTCGAGTCCTACCTCCGGAGCCATGCTCCTGCATGGCGAGTCGCGTCACGCGACAATCCTACCAGACGAGAACGCCGTTCGACTGCCCGCGGGAAGTGCCACATAATAAACAGTCCGGTTGAGTCCCTCGGCCAGCGCATCGCTCAGAAAGCCTATGCGGGCCAGCAGCGCCCCCAGGCCGATAATCCCGAAAACGGGAACCATGGTGTTGAGAATATCCATTCCCGAGAGCCGTGTGGCTGTTAATCAGGCTCGTTCCATCCCGGCACCAAGGTGTGTCTTGGCGGACGATGGACGCTGTTTTTTCAACCGACGGGCTTGGTGGGCTGCCGCTCCCAGTAGGGCGAGCGATGCGAGGACCAGAGCGGAGGGTTCAGGAATCGTGTGAAGAGTGAATTGAAGACCATTGTTGTCGAGGGCGAAGGATCCGGAGAAGCCTCCGGAGTTGGTGTAGCCGATGTCCGCAAGGTCGAAACCGATGGGGCTGACGCCGAAGGTCATCAGGTCGTAGGTCGTTCCTTCTGTCCACCCGAGATCGGCAAACGTGAAGAGATACGGTCCGCCGAATCCCTGGAGGCCGCCCACCGAAAGATGATCCGAAGAAGGGCCCAGTTCGAAAAACATGATTCCATCGTGCCAGTAGAGGTCGCCGACAGTAAGAGTGCCTGCCGAGGAACCCGGCGCGAGGGTTCCGCCGTTAAGCGAGACCTCCACCACGGTGCCGTTCCCCCCGAGGGTTCCGCCCGATGCGATTTCCACCGGGCCATCTCCGAGATATCCATCCACCTGCAGGAGGCCGCCACTGACGGTGGTTCCCCCGGCAATGTTGCTTGTGCCGCTCAGAACCAGCGTTCCCGTGGACTGCTTGGCGAGGCTTCCCGATCCCTGAATGCTGCCCGAGAACGTTCCTGACTCGATGGCCAGAACACTGCCCGGGGAGGACCCGGTTTTGACGGTTCCCCCCGCCGAGCAGCTTGCCGATGGCGCCGCCGGCGACCTGATCATTGAAATCCAGCGTGGCTCCGGCGGCCACGGTTACCGAGTCGGCGATGCCTGCCATGAAGAGGAGACTGTTGTTGCCCGCCTCAAGCGTTCCGTAGTCCACGGAAATTTGAGCGTCGGCGGGGAGGGCGACCGCGCCGGTGGGTGCAAAGAGGACCTTGCCATCATTCCCCGCGCTTCCGACCCGCATGGTGGAACCGGCGACCAGCAGGAAGTCCAGCGGGTTCAGGGTGAGTGTCTGCCCGTTCACGGCAGAAAATGTTCCTGTCTGCCCGGCGTTGACGGAAATGAGTTGGATACCCGACGAGAGATTTCCCGACAGGGTCGTGTTGGTGAAGGCGCGGAGTTCTCCGGACCCCAGGGCGATGTTGCCCTCCCCCAGCGCGAGGTCGTTGGCGACTTCGAGGACCCCCGCGTTGATGAGTGATCCCCCGGCAAATGTGTTCGCGTTGGTGAGGCGCAGCCGGCCCGCTCCCTCTTTGGTCAGATTTCCGGTCCCGCTCAGGATCGTCGTGATCTGGGCATTGCCGCCCTGGGTGTCAACAATCAACCCTCCGGAGCCGATCACGGCCGCGTCGGCCGCAAAACCGCTGATCAGCAGGGTGTCGAGGACGGATGAGCCGCCACGCAAGTTGATGCGTGCCCCGGAAAGTGAGAGGGAGGCCGTGCCGCCCCCGGGGGTGATCACTTCCGTCTCCACGGTGGAATCGGAGACGTCGAGGCTGCCTGATGTCCCTCCCGACGCGGCCAGTTCGATCTGCTGAGCGGAAATCGTGGATCCATTGATGGCGGTGAACTGCCCGTTGCCCGCCTCGCCGATGGTGAGCGTGTTCTGCGTCGTCCACATTCCACCGTCAAGATGCACGCTGCCGCTGGAGCCTGCCTGCAAGCCGATCTGCCCCCAGACCGAATTGGCCTCGCCACCCCCCGACGCGGTCAGGTTGCCGGTGCCGTAAACGCCGACGGCGAGCGTGTTGGTCACGCTCCAGGAGCCTCCGGTGGTGATCTGGACGGTTCCCTGTCCGCCGGCATTCTGGCCGATATAACCACTCTCGCTGCTGATGCCCCCCTGGGAACTGATGTTGACGGTTCCCTGTCCGTGAACGCCGACAAAGACGGCCTGCGTCACGGTCCAGAGACTGTCCACGATGTTGATGGTTCCAGTCGCCGCGGCATCAAACCCGGCATTCCCCTTGTCGGAGTTGAGGATGGCATTTGCTTCGAGGGTGAATTCCCCGGACCCAACGGCTCCGACATGGAGTTCCTTGTGAACCGTTGTCGTTCCTCCCGAAATCGTCACCGTTCCCGTGGAGCCGGGATTTCTGGCAAGGAAGAATTCCTGGACCTCGAGTTGTGAAGCGGTGACATTCAGGGTTCCCTCTCCGGCAAGACCGACATCCAGATCGCCGCTCATCGTCCACGAGCTGTTGGAGAGGGTCGCCGTTCCACTGGAATTCTGCAGCACTCCGAGTGTGGCGCCCGAGGAAGTGGCATTGGCGGAATTCAGGAGAGAAAAATTACCGGTGCCCGCATTGCCCACGAGAACGGCCTGCTGCACGGTGACCGTGCCGCCACTGGAGGAAACGGTGCCGGTCGAGCCGGTGGCGTTGCCGAGGGTCAGGATTTGGGCAGAAATCAGGGAGTCCGTGGCCTGAACCGTGCCGCTTCCCTGCTCGCCGGCTGTGATATTGACCGGCAGCCCCTGGTCCTCGGCTTTCCATGTGCTGTTGTTGAGAGTGACCAGACCCTGGGAACCCGCCTGGTATCCGACGTATCCCGTCGTGCTCTGCAGCGTGGAACCGCTCTCCAGCGTCATCGTTCCGTTCCCAGTGTAGCCGATGTAGGTGGTAAACGGAGAAAGGTAGCCTCCATTCATGCTCACCACACCCGACGAGCCGGTTGCATAGCCGAGATAAAGATCGCCGGCCGCCGCCACAAGGGCCTCTGAACCAATCGTGAGCGTGCCGAGGCCGGATGTTCCCAGATAGATGCTGTCCGGGGTGAAGTAGGATGACATTCCCGGCAGGACGTCGTATGTGCTGCCCCCGCCAATGCTCACATCCGAAACGTCCGCCGTGAGCGACGACTGAACGGTTCCGCCGTTTTCGATGAAGATCGAATCAAAGGACTGCGGAACGCCCCCACCGCTCCAATTGGCACCGTCGTAAAAACTGCCCACTCCACCCACCCAGGTTTTCTGGGCATAAGCCCCGGTGACCACCAAGGGTGCGATGGCCAGGAAAACAACCCGATTCAAGAATCGCATGGCTCGACGACCGACCAGAAAACCAAGGAAGTGAACGCGTGGCATGACGAACGACATCTCATTCGAGAATACTCAAGTCAAGCGACAGGTTGCTTGAGGTGGGTGGCGGGTGTGATGAAAACCGAGTGAAGCAATCAAGTTCCCCAGCGGGGAACAGTCCAAAAGCCCCGGGTTGCGAGGCACGAGCTACCCGGGGAACACCACCAACAAGAATCCAACACCAACGGTGTTGCGTCCCTCCCAATCGACGGAACCCTTTCCGGGTTCATCCCCGAGAAAACCAATATCCCGGGGTAGGGCTCGCCTCAACCCCGGGCTCCGAAGACGATGCACCGTTGGTGCATCCCGCCTCACCCGGTTTTCATCACGCCCCGGGAGGCTGGAGGAATTCATCGATGTCTGAGCCCGGATTCAAGCCCCCTGCCGTCTTCCTTCCAACTCGCCGGCGGCCTGCCATACCTGGCGCGGAAGACTCGGTAACCCATCCAGTCCGCGCTGCGTCTGAACATGGTCCCTTCCACTGGTCTGCCCAATCGAATCAACGCACTCTTGGTGGTGCGTCGGCAGACTCATGCCGCCCTTCAAATGGAGGAATCCTGCGGCCAAGATCGATGCCAATTCATCCATTCGTTCCTCGGGCGTCATCTCCGAAGGATCGAGAAACCCCAGCATGAGTTTCCTGATGGGATTTTGCTCCGGCGGGAGCGGCTCAGCTGACAAGACCTCCGCCCATTCCTGGTTTGTCGTTTCTTGCATGGCCCTACGAGTCAGCCTCGGCGGCCAAAAGCCCCGGCAGCGAATGGCGCTTCACCGGCACTGGTTCGAACACAGCGCGATGGCCGACCTGCTCGGCGGCGACTTTGGCTTGGCCGAGATCCACCGCCTCTACGAGTGCCACGACAAGTTGCTCGAACATAAAACCGCCCTCTTTGATCATCTCCCCGAGCGTTGGAAAACCCTTTTCAACGCCAAATTTGAAGTCCTGCTTTACGAGCTCACGAGCACCTACTTCGAAAGCGACCCTCCGTTTCCGGAGGGCGACAACCGCCTCCTCATGGATTCCGCGAAGCATGTTGAGATGCGATTTGATTTCCTTCACGTCGAGGTCGAGTGCGGATGCGATGCGTTCGGCAGCCACTCCATTCTTCACGGCTCGGGTGATCATGGCGTGTTCCTGGATGGGAGACAGCCGGTTGATGCGGGCGTTGTAGGTGAAGCTCTCGTCCTCGGTTGAAACAAGACACTCCACTTCGGAAATCCCGATTTCACGCAGCGCGTAGCATCGGAGATGCCCGTCCATGATGAGGTCACTCTCTATTGCTCCGAGTAGTTCCACAGGAGCCCGCCGTCCACGATGACGGTTGTTCCCGTGATGTAGTCCGCATCCGGGGAGGCGAGGAAGGAGGCGACGCCCGCGACGTCATTGCCGGTGCCGAGGCGGTTGAGCGGGATGTTGGAGAGCAGGGCCTTGAGGAGGTCCGGGGAGTTCAGGAGCTTGGTGTTGATCGGGGTCTGGATGGCTCCGGGGGCGATGTTGTTGATCGTGATGCCGAGCGGGGCCAGTTCGATGGCCAGGTCGCGGCAGAGCATTTTGAGAGCCCCCTTGCTGGCGCAGTAGGTCGAGAAGTGAGGGAAGGGAAGTTCCTCGTGAACCGAGCTGATGTTGATGATTTTTCCCGGGCGCTTTGTGGCGCGGAGGTGGTTCACGAAATCCTGTGTGAGGAAGAACGTGCCGCGGAGGTTGATCTTGAGGACGAAGTCGAATTCCTCCTCGGTGACATCCCAGAAGTCCGCGTGTTTTTCGACGCCCGCGTTGTTGACGAGGATGTCGATCTTCCCGAGGGCTTCGACGCCCTGCTGGATAAGCCGGCGGTCGTCGGCGGTGTTGGCCAGGTCGCCTCCGAGGACGACCGCCCTGCGTCCGAGAGCCTCGATTTCCTGTTTTGTTTCGTCCGCCCCCTTGTTGCCGGGGCGGTCGTCAATGAGGATGTCGGCGCCTTCCTTGGCGAGGCGGAGTGCGATGGCCTGCCCGATGCCCTGGGCGCTGCCGGTGATGAGTGCGGTTTTTCCTTCGAGTTTCATGGTGTTTGTTTTTTGTGGTGGTGTGGGAAAAGCGTGGCGGCCCGTTCGCGCCAGATGGTTTGGATGTCGTCCAGGGTGCGTCCGGCGGTCTCCGGGAGCAATCCGAAGGTGAAGAGCCAGGAGAGAAAGGTCACGAGTCCGAAGATGAAAAAGGCGTTTGCTTCGCCGACGCCCATGCTGAAGGCGGGGAAGGTGGACGAGACGAGGAGGTTCGCCAGCCAGCTCGCCAGCGTGGCCAGGCTCATCGCCGGACCGCGCACGTCCATGGGATAGATCTCCGCGATGACCAGCCAGATGCATGGCCCGGGGCCGATGGCAAATGCGGCGATGTAGAGAAGCAATCCTCCCAGCACGAACCAGCGGGCGACGGGCAGCGTTGCGGTGTGTCCGAAGGCCGCTCCCAGGATGGCCAGCGCCACCACCATGCCGCCCATTCCCCAGAGCAGAAGCGCCCGGCGGCCGAACTTGTCCACGATCCGGGATGCCACGAATGTGACAGCCGTCAGGAGCACCGCCAGGGCCAGATCGTCCAGCACCGACTCTCCGGCCCTGTCGAAACCGGCTTTCTCAAAAATCCCCGGAGCATAATACATCACGGCATTGATTCCGGTGATTTGCTGGATGAGCGCCATGCCCACGCCGACCACCAGCGCCAGTTGCACGGCCGGGGTGGAAAACCCGACTTTCGGACCTTCCGCCATTTTTTTGATCCCCCGTTGCCGGAGCCATGCCGGGCTTTCCGGCATCGCCAGCATCCCGAAAAACAAAAGCAAACCCGGAACAATCCCCGCTCCCAGGATGAACCGCCAGGCCTCCGGATGGTTTCCCGCCGCCATGGCCACCAGCACACCGCAGACGATGCCGAAGACCACCGCCAGTTGGAAAAATGACAAATACCCTCCGCGTTTTTCCGGCGGGGAAACTTCCGCGATGTACAGTGTCGAAACAATCGAAGCCGCCCCGATGGCCAGGCCCGCCACCACCCGCCCGCCCAGCAGGACAAACAGCGCCGGAGCCAGCACCTCGGCCAGGACGCCCAGGGAAAACACCGCTCCGCACACCAGCAGGCCCCCGCGCCGGCCGGTGCGATCCGCCAGGGTGCCGCCCGCCACCGCCCCCAGCATTGCCCCCACGAGAACCAGGCTTGTCACCAATCCCTGCGCCGCCAAAGGCAGATGGAACCGGCTGATGATCTCCGCGCTGGCGTTGGAAATGCCGCCCGTGTCAAACCCCTGGATCAGGCCGCCGCACGCCGCCAGGAGAACCGCGGGCAAACCGGCGCGCAGGGCTTGTGTGGTTTGTTTCATGCAGACGGAAAAATCCGCCCCCTCCTTGTCCGAATTTTCCCCGGATGACAAGGCGGCATTTTTCCGCCCATGGGTCAGCGTGATCCGGGAGCGAGGACGGGGAATTTTTGGGGAGAGAAGGAAAACTGGCAGGGCAGGGTGTCGGCCAGTTCGCCGTCCAGCTCGAGGGGAACCGGGGCCGTGCTGTGGACGTCCATGGATTTTGTCTGGAAATACTCGACGTCGGGGAGGTCGGGGTGATTTCCGAAGGCGATGGCCTGGAAGTAGCGGACGAGATCCCAATGGCTCTGGTTCTTGAAAACCAGAACGTCAAGCAGGCCGTCGTCGGGCCGGGCATCTTTGAACAGGACGAAAGGTCCGCCATAGAGGCGGCCGTTCCCCACGAGAACGAAGCTGCCCTCCCGACGATGGGAGTCCACGGGGTCGACAAAGATG
The DNA here is from genome assembly GCA_964585615.1 of uncultured Chthoniobacter sp. Taxonomy (GTDB): domain Bacteria; phylum Verrucomicrobiota; class Verrucomicrobiia; order Chthoniobacterales; family Terrimicrobiaceae; genus QYQL01. Next base: position 9,170 of record CAZPEN010000038.1, read on the forward strand.
GCGGGGGGACGGACGGCGGCCGCCTGGGCGAGGGTCAGGAGGTAACTGACCGGGCCGAGGGCTTTTTTGGATTCCGGGGTGGTGAGCCGGACGACCTCGGCATCGAGGCCGATGCCGGCGAGTTGAACGAAGTGGGCTCCGTTGGCCATGGGAAGATCGAGTTCGCGGATGAAGCCGTTTTCGATGACCTGCCAGGCGGCGGGGAGGTTGTTCTGGGGAATTCCGAGTTCGGAGGCAAAGACGTTCATGGTTCCGACCGGAAGGATTCCGAAGGGGATGCCGGACCCGGCCACTCCATTGGCCACCTCGTTGACCGTGCCGTCGCCGCCCGCCGCCACGATGGCCCCGAAGTTCTCGCTGAGCGCATGACGCGCCAATTCCCGGGCATTTCCCGCGGAGGAGGTCATCCGGACGACGATCCGGAGCGAGAGGGCCTCGATCTTTTCTTTCATGGCGCGGGCGCGTTCGCTCCGGGCGGCCGGGTTGAGGATGATGAGAACTTTCTTCACTTTCGGGACAGGTCGGCTAGCTTCCCCACGTGCGCCAGTTTGCCAAGCCTATTCTTATCACCGCAGGAGCCTGCCTGCTGGCGTATACCTTGGCGGTGCTGGGATTGAACATCTATCTCCAGTCCGAAACCCTCCAGAAACGCATCCGCGGAATGGCGGAATCCGCCGCGGGTGGTCCGGTCACGATCCGGTGCACCCATTACACGCCCTGGTCGGGGTTCAGTGTCACGGGGATCACGGTGCCGGGAGAGACCGCGCCCGGCAGGCCGCCATTTTTTGAGGCGTCCTCGGTGAGTTTCCGGTTCGAGTTGCTGGCGCTCCTGCAGGGTCGGCTGGCGATCAGCGAGGTGGTGATCGCGAGTCCTTCTCTGGTGTCCTTTCCCCCGGTCGAAAAGAAACCGGAACCCGAAGTGCGCACGCCGTCTTCTCCGCAGCCGGAGAGCGCCCCGGAGAAACCCGCCGGAACCGGTGCGGCGGTCGTGGAGATCACGCCGCCTCCGCCTCCACATTCTTCCGCTCCCGCCATGGTCGAGGTGCGGCGGTTTCTGGTGACCGATGGATCCACGCGGTTTTTTGACTCGAATGGGGCGGCGACCTTTTCCACGACGGGAGTGGGAGTCACGGGAGAAATCCTGCCGGACCGGAGTGTGAAGGGAGCCTTCCGGGTGGCCGGGACGGGGATCGGGCTCTTTGTTCATCCCCGGCATGTGAAGGGAACCTTCACATGGCAGAATGGCCGGTTGGTTGTTCCCGATCTCCAGGCGGACTGGGCGGGCGGGAAATTGACGGGCCGCCTGGAAGTGAATCCGGCGGGGGATTTCTCCATCGAGCTTGCCGCCGCCGACGTGCAGATCAAGAAGCTCGCGGCCGATGCCGGAATCAACGGAGAAGGTGCGCGCGGCAACGTTTTCCTCAAGGGAAACCTGCGGGGTGTGGCGGGAAAACCGGAGTCCTTCGCAGGCGGGGCCGAAGTCTCCCTCCGACAGGCGCGGTTTCAACCGCTCGATTTCATCCGGCAGATCGGCGAGCTCCTGAACATCGAGGAACTTCAGATGCTCGAACTCAAGACCGCCGGAGCGGTCTTCACGATCCGCGACCGCAAGGTCACGACGGACACGCTGGTCATGGAATCTGAAAATCTCGTGATAGATGCCAGGGGGCCGGTGGGATTTGATGGAAAGATGAAGCTCCAGGCGCGGCTCCTCCTCAACGAGCGGCTTCGCAAGGATCTCGCGGGCTTGCTGGGCGACAATTTCAAGGATTCCGAGCGGGAGGGCTACCAGCAACTGCCGTTCTCGATCACGGGCACGGTCTCCCGGCCGAAGACCGACTTGCTCGACAAGCTCACGGGGTTCCGCATCGGACAGGATGTCGGAGGGTTGTTGAAAAACCTGTTCCGGGCGCCAACGGAGAAAAAAAAGAGCGACACCCCGGCAGCCAGGGAACCGGGAGGCGGTTGACGCGCAATGCGAATCATTGCCGGAGAAGCCGGCGGCCGCCCGTTGAAAGCACCGCCCGAGGGAGTCCGTCCCACAATGGACCGCGTGAAAGCCGCGATCTTTTCGAGCCTTGGCGATCTGGTGCCGGGGGCCAGGGTGCTGGATCTTTTCGCCGGCTCGGGCGGCATGGGCATCGAGGCTTTGAGCCGCGGAGCCGCTTCCGCAATTTTTGTGGACTCCAACGACCAATGCGTCCGGTGTGTCCGGGAAAATCTCCGGCGGGCGGGCGTCGAGGCAGGGGTCCAGGCGATGGATGTTTTCCGGTTCCTTGACCTCTACGCCGGCGAGGACGCGTTCGATTTGATTTTTGCCGATCCCCCTTATTCAAAAAAAGCCGGGGATCCCGACCATGCCTCCGCGCTGGTCCTCTCGGAGAAACTCGCCGCCGCCCTGGCTCCGGGCGGGGTCTTTGTGCTCGAAAAACAGGCGGGCGGAAAAATCCCCGCGAGCGTCCTCGAAGCCGGCCGCACCAAACGCTACGGCGGCAGCGAAGTGCATTTCTTTTTCAAACCATGATTTTTCTGATCCGCTGGATCTACAACCTGGCCTTCCCCGTGGTCCTGCTGGTCCTGCTGCCGGGCTTTCTCGTCCGCATGGTGCGGCGCGGGAAATACCGGCACAAATTCTGGCAGCGCTTCGGGTTTTACTCGCCGCGGGTGAGGGAAAGGTTGCGGGGAGACCGTCGGGTCTGGGTCCATGCGGTGAGCGTTGGAGAGGTTCTGATTGCCATGAAACTCATCCGGGCCATGCGGGCAAAAGATCCCTCTGTGGCCTTCGTTCTTTCCACCACCACCTCGACCGGTTTCAAACTGGCGGCACGGGCGAAGTGCCCCTGGTTGGAGCCGGTCTACAATCCGCTCGATTTCTATTTCACCGCCCGTCGGGCCGTCCGGACGATCCGCCCGAAGATGCTCATCCTCGTCGAGGCGGAGGTGTGGCCGAACATCGTCTGCGAAGCCCGTGCGGCCGGCGCGAAGGTTGTTCTGGTCAATGCCCGGCTTTCTCCCCGCTCCGAAAGACGTTTCCGTGCCGTCCGGTGGATTGCCGCGCCGGTGTTCAACCAACTGGATTTGCTTTGCCTGCAGGAACCGGACGATCAGGAACGCTGGGAGGCCCTGGGGGTCGACAAGAAACGCCTGCAGGTCACCGGCAGCATCAAGTTCGACGAGGGCACGGCTGAGCGCCGGGCTCCGAGGGATTTTCGTCCGGTGCTGCGTGCGCTCGGAGTTCCCGACGGGGCACCGGTGCTGTTGGGAGGGAGCACTTTCGAGGGGGAGGAGCTTCTGTTGGCCTCCGTGTTCCGGGAACTCCGCAAGGAACACCCCGGGCTTTTTCTGATCCTTGTTCCGCGCCATTTTGAGCGTGCGTCCGGAGTCGCCACCCAACTTGAAAAAAACGGATTCAGGGTGGCCCTGCGGACCAAACCGTCGCCGGAAAATTTGCCGGATGTGCTGCTTGTGGATACCACCGGCGAACTTCGCGACTGGTATGCCTGCGCGACGGTCGTGTTCATTGGAAAAAGCCTTTGCGCCAAAGGCGGCCAAAATCCGGCCGAACCGGTCATGGCCGGCGTGCCGGTGATCTTCGGACCGAACATGCAGAATTTTGCGACCCTGAGCCGCCAGTTTCTCCGGAACCGGGGAGCGGAGGAAGTTCAGGACGCCGCCGGGCTTCAGGCCGTGGTGGACCGTTTGCTCAAAACCCCCTCTCTTCGCGGGGAAATGGCGGCCCATGCCGAAAAATGCCTGGACGTCCACCAAGGGGCCACTGCACGGACCATTTCCGCGCTGGGACTGCTGGGAAATTGATTTCCGGCAGCAAGGGGAGAAAACCAGCGTTTCCTGCAAATGGCTGAAGGAGGAATTGGCCGGTGGCAACAAGAGCCTCATCACAACCGGTCAAAGACCAGTTATTTTCGTCCTTGGTCGGCGAACGATTCCGGGGTCACACTTCTCTGCGGAGCAGACCCAGCGGCCCTCCGTCCATGCGACTCAATCAGATCCCCATCCTGACCCAAGGTGCGCCGCTCCAGCCTCAGGCTTGGCGACCAACCAGTCCGTGCCGGGAGCGAAAGTCTTTGTTTTCAAATTGGCAACCCGCTTTTTCAACCAAGCCGAACATCCATTTTCTCTGTAAACGGAGATTGGGGTTACATGCAGTGTTCTGTCAAACAAGTCACTAAACCAGGTTCCGGCGCTGGCAGCCGATCCAGGCCGCAAAAAGCCCGATGACAATGTGGGAACACAGCACCCAGACGCACAGAGCGGCGGGTGACAGGGCGGTCTGGACGACCATCTGCACAATATCATAATAGCGCTCGCCTTTGAGCGTCTGCAAAACCCCCGACCAACTCCAATAAGCCGCAATGAACGGCCTCACCAAGTTGCCGAGAAAATCCGGCAGGGCCAGGACGGCTCCCGAGAGGGGAAGCTGGAAACCGACAAGGTAGATGGAGACAAGGGACGCCTGCTCGGCGGATCCGAGGAAACTCGATACCGCCAGGCAAACCGAGGTCATGGCCCCGTTCACCAGGGCCAGGAACAGAAGCTGCGGACCGAGCTCTCCGGGAAACCCGCAGACATAATGCACAAAAAGCCCCATCCACAACGATTGGGCCAGCACCAGAAACCCGAGAAACACCGCCTTGCCAGCAAGGTAACTCAGGGGACTGAGCCCGGAGAGTTTTTCTTTTTCAAAAATCAGGCGCTCGGCGGCGATTTCGCGCCCGGAATTGTTCGCCCCCATCAGGGTGAGAAGAACGACCTGGAACATGACGATCCCGGAAACCAGGCTGCCGACCTTGCTGGATTGGATGAGGAAATTTTTTGCTTCAACGAGCTGCTGGATGACATCCAGATTCAACCCCATGCTCAGGTTTTTCACCGCAGGCAGGCCATTCCAGGCGAAGACGGCCACCAGGATGGGAAAGCCGAAAATCAACCCGAGCTGGAGGGCCAACTGGGCGCGGTTCCGGAAAAAAATCTTCAGCCGCCGGGAAAGGAGGGTGAGGAATTGGCTGATCGCTCCCGGGACGGGAAGCGCGGACGAGGGCGTGGGTTCCGTCGGATCGACGGCTGCCGGGGCGGCCTCCCCCACCGCGACACTGTCGAAAGTCACCGACTCCACCATGTCCAACCCTCCGCGGGTCTGCAAAAAGGCCCGGCGGTGCTTCTTCCAGGAATGCGCCCACTCTTTGGCCGTGCGGACTTCCAATTGCGCATAAAGGTCCCGGGCGTCCTCCGCCCGGAAATAATGGGCAAGAAACTGGGGCGGCCCGTGGTAGACCACCACTCCCTCATAGAGCACCAGAACCGAATCGTACAGCTCCAGGTGCCGCAGACTGTGTGTCACGGAAAGAACCACCCGGCCCTCGGTGCGGGAAAGACCGTGCAAAAGATTCACAATCCCATCCTCGGACTGGGGATCGAGCCCGCTGGTCACTTCATCGCACAGAAGCATGGCCGGCTTGCTCACCAACTCCATCGCCAGGGCCAGGCGGCGACGCTGGCCTCCCGAAAGAACGCTCACCAGGCGGTCGTGAAATTCTGCCATGCCGACCTCCTCCAGGACATTCGCCACCGCTTCCCGGAGCGCCTTTGCGTGCATCCCCCGAACCCGGAGCCGCATCGCGTAGGAAACACATTCCTCAACGGTCAGCTCCTCGTGGGCGATGCTGAACTGCGGCACGTAGCCAATCTCCGACGGCGAAAAATCCACCTCCGCCACATCGCGTCCGTTCCAGAAAATCGTGCCCTCTTCCTCGCCGGAGGCAATGCCGGTGATCACCTTGAGCAGGGTGCTTTTCCCGCAACCAGAGGGGCCGATGATTGCTCCAAAATGCCCCTTCGGGTAGGAAACCGAGACGTCGGAAAGCAGCGGATGGAGGTCTTCGCCGCCGCCAACAAACAATGTGACATCCTGAAGATCAAGCACTCCCGTCACATTGCAGGATTTCCCTCGCGGTTGACAACGCAAATTCACCGGACCCGCCGCACAACGACGCGAACGGCATTGATCCCGCCCCGGAAAATTGAAAGAATCTCATCCCGCCCATGAACAAGCCCCGTTTGAGTTTCCCGGCCATCTGGAACATGAGCTTTGGATTTCTTGGAATCCAGTTCGGTTGGGGGTTGCAGATGGCGAACATGAGTTCCATCTACCAATACCTCGGGGCAAAACCGGAGGATCTCGCCCTCCTCTGGCTGGCCGCCCCTCTCACCGGCCTGGTTCTCCAGCCGGTTGTCGGCTATTGCAGCGACCGCACGTGGAACCGCCTCGGGCGTCGGCGGCCCTATTTCCTCGCGGGAGCCCTCTGCGCCTCGACGGCGCTTGTCCTGATGCCCAATTCTTCGGCTCTGTGGATGGCGGTGGGATTGCTGTGGATTCTGGACGCTTCCGTGAACCTCAGCATGGAACCGTTCCGGGCTTTTGTTGCCGACAAGCTTCCCGTGGAGCAACACTCCGCGGGATTTGCCATGCAGAGTGTTCTGATCGGCTTCGGCGCGGTGGTCTCTTCCTCCCTGCCATGGATGCTGATGAACTGGTTCGGCATGAGTTTCGAGGGCGGGGCGGGGTCCGCCATTCCCGCAGCCGTAAAACTGTCGTTCTACATCGGCTCCGGAATCTTCCTGGCAGCCGTGCTCTATACGATTGTCACGACCCCGGAGTATCCCCCCGAGGATATCGGAAGCTTCCGCATGCAAAATGCCGCCACCGCCGGACTCTCCCATGCATTCAAAGAAATCTGGAGTGGCATCCAAACCATGCCGAAAACCATGCGGCAGTTGGCGGTCGTTCAATTTTTCACCTGGATTGCGTTTTTTGCGATGTGGATCTACTTCGGCACCGGCATTGCGGAGAGGATTTTCCAGGGAACTCCCGGAACCCAACCGTATGCGGAGGGAGTGGCCTGGGGTGGGGTCTGTTTTTCGGCCTACAACGGCATCGCCTTTGCCTTCGCCTTCGTTCTGCTCTGGCTGGTCCGTCACTTCCGCGCGAAGGACATCCATACTTTCTGTCTTCTGGCGGGTGGGATTTCCATGGCCTCGGTGCCGTTTCTTCCCCATCCGCATCTTCTGCTGGCCGCCATGGCCGGGGTGGGGGTGGCCTGGGCCTCGATCCTGGCCATGCCCTATGCCATGCTGGCGGCTTCCCTCCCGCCGGAAAAAACCGGCTTCTACATGGGAGTCTTCAACTTTTTTATCGTCATCCCGCAAATCGTCATGTCGCTCTTTCTGGGAGAAATGATCGTCAGGCTCGGTGCGGGCAATCAACTCGCCCCGGTCTTTGTGGGGGGGATTTCCCTCCTCATTGCCGCGGGGCTCACCCGGTTTGTCGAAGAAAAACCCACGCACGCATGATCCCCGCCACCTTTGCAAAAGACTCTCTGGAAGATGCCCTGGAGAGTGCCGAACCGGTGCTCCTGGCTCACACCTGGCCTGCCTGCCCGGCCCCCGCAAAAACCACGGTACGGATCGCATGGAATGCCCGGGAACTCCGGATCCGGGGGGATTTGGAGGATGAAAATGTGACGACCAAGGCCACGGGCGACAGCCAGCACCTCTGGGAACTGGGCGATGTTTTTGAAGTTTTTCTGGAAGCCGAGGGCGCGGGATATTACTCCGAACTGCATGTCTCTCCCGACAACCACCGGATGCATCTCCACATCCGGACCGGGGACTACGAGGCCATGAAAGCAAAAATCCTCACCCCTTCCGATCTCATGATCCGGCCACCCGGTTTCCAAAGCCGGACGGCAGCCACCCCATCCGGTTGGACCGTTGACGTGCACATTCCCGCAGAGCTGATCGACCTGGCGGGAATCCTCTCCCCGGCTTCCCGGTGGAAAGCCTCGTTTTGCCGGTACGATGCCTGGACCGATGGACGTCCCCCCGTTCTTTCCTCGACATCTCCCCATGAGGAACTCAATTTTCACCGTCGTCAGGACTGGAGACCGTTATGCTTTTGAGCGAAGAACAATTCGAACTGTTGAAAGGCGACTTGGATTACATCCTCGCAAGAACCTCCTGCAATTCCGTCCAACTCACCAAAGGGCAGGTCTCGAACGCTATCCAGAGAGATCCGGATGTCCTGCTCGACCTGGTTGAAGGAATGCCAGCCACGGAAGCCCGCTGGCTCAGCGTTCCGATGGATGTTCTCCGCTCTCTCATCAACCGACGTGCCCGCGGCGGCACGGGCAGCTCGTCCGCCGACGAATGCGGCACCCTGATCTCCGTCTGATTCCGCTCACTGTGGGGATTGACAGAACGCCCGCAGAAGGGCTTGTTGGCGGAATGAATGACGACGTGCGAGCCCGCTTGGAATCCCTCGAGCGCCGTCAGGCATTGCTCCGGCAGGAACTGGCTGCGCTGGACTCCTCTCTCGCAGAGCTGAAAGCCGGTCTGTCCGACGAACCGTTGCCCCAGCCTCCGCCGATTCCCGACTTTGCTCCACCGGTGGTCATTCCGGAATCCACCCCTCTCCCGCCGCCCCCGGCACCGGTTCCTCCCCCCCTGCCTTCTCCCGGACGCCCTCCGGAAACCTCGTTGGAAATGAAGGTCGGCACGGTCTGGCTGGCCCGGATCGGCATTGTCATCGTGCTCACCGGGCTTGTTTTTCTCGGGAACTACGCCTGGCGGAGTCTCGTGGAAAATTTCGGCGCTTTCGCAAAGCTGGGCCTTCTTTATCTGGCGGGAGGCGCGTTGTGCGCACTCGGGTTGGTGCTGGAACGGGGACGCGAATCCCTCAGAAATTACGCCCGGGTTCTGCTTGCGGGCGGACTGGCCGCCATTTACTACACGACCTACGCCGCCCATTATGTCCCGTCGTTGAAGATCATCGGCAGCCCGCTTCTTGCCGGTCTCCTCCTCGTCGGCCTCGCGGGAATCATCGGCTGGCTGGCCGATCGGAGAAATTCCCAGGCTACCGCCGGACTGGCCATCATCCTGGCCTTCTACGCCTCCGCGGTGAATCCTCTCACCTATTTCACCCTGTGCTCCAATGCCATCCTGGGAATCGCAGCTGTGGTCCTCATGGTCCGCAGACGCTGGATGATCATGCCGTTCCTGGCCCTGGCGGCAACCTATTGGTCGTATCTCTACTGGCGGCTGGCGGAAAGTTGGAAGTTCTGGGAGGTCAGCGGACCGGACGATGCGGATCTCACCATGCGCCTCGCGTTCCTGTCCGTTTACTGGATCGTTTTCACGGTGGGCGCATTCCTGTCCGGCGGCCCGAAAATTTCCGGCCCGGCAAGAGTGGTTTTTTCAACCCTCAATGACGCGGCTTTCTTTTCCCTGGCGGCCATCGCCATTTCCTTCGCCCACCACGACAGCCTCTGGTTGGTCGCGCTGGCTTTTGGGCTGCTCCAATCCGCCCTGGCCTTCACCGCCCGCACGGTTCACGGCCCGGGCACACCGCTGGCCTCCGCATGGCTTGCCAAGGCGCTCTTCTTCCTCACTCTGGCCCTCCTTCTCCATTTCACGGGCGACAGCCTCGCCATCATTCTGGCCGTGGAATGTTCGCTGCTGGTCTTCGCGGCAAAGCAGGTTCCCTCGCGTGTCCTTTCCATCGCCGGCCCGGCAGCCGGAGTCCTCACCATGCTCGCCGGCATGGCTTCTCTCTCCGAATTCGGAACATCCTGGGCCGTGGGTCTGGCTGCAGTGCTCCTCCTTGCCAACGGCTGGTTCTGCACGCGGAACACCACTTTTTCTCCCCGCGCCATCACCCTCTCGCTCTGTGGTGTCGCCCTTGCCGCAACAGTTCTGGTGGATCGCCTCCCCGATGAATGGGAAGCCGCGGGGCCTGCTTTTCTGGGCTTGATTCTTGCCGCGGGCTTCCCTCTCCACAAATGCCGGGAATGGCGTTTTGCCGGGCTGCTGGCTGCGGGAATTTCCGGCCTCATCCAGCTCTCCCTCCTCGAATCCTTGATGTTCCTGCCCTCGCTTGTCGCACTGGGCCTCCTGGCGGGAACCGCCCTCACGGGGACTCTGTTTGCCCGCGGGGACAGGACGGCCCGCCTGCTTTCGGGGGTGCTGGCCGTGGCGTCGGCCCTTCTTTTTTGGGCCTGGGTGGGCCTCCACCTGCCGGAAAGCCAACGGTTCTGGCCGCCCGCTCTCGTCTCTCTCCTCATGCTTTCCATGGCCCGGGAAAAACCACTCCGGCAGGCGCTTGCAGCGATCCTCGCCCTGGCCGCTTTTGTTCTCTTTCTGGGACACGGAGTCGGTCCCCAGGCACGCTTTGCGGTCGCGGATCTTTTTGGCTGCCTTCTGCTCCTCGGCGGGGAAAGAGTCGCCCGGTTTGTCAAAACTCCGGTGGCACTGGCCCGTTTTGAAGGACTGGCGGGATTGGCCGCCCTTCTCGCCTGGGTGACTTCGGGCACCCGGTTTTTCCACGATCCCATCCCTCTCACCGCCGCCTGGGCCCTTCTGGCACTCGGACTCTTCTTCGCCGGGTTCCTGATGCACGCCCGCCTTTTCCGGCTGGGCGGCCTGGGAATTCTCGGCCTTGCCCTGTGCCGGATCGTTCTCTTCGATGTCTGGAAACTCGATCCTCCGTTCCGGATCCTGAGTTTCCTCATCCTGGGAGGAGTTCTTCTCGTGCTCGGCTACCTTTACAACCGCTACGCGGAAAGAATCCGCCAGTGGCTGTGAGAAAATTTTCCCGGCCCCTGAAAAACCGCGTATCTTGACACTTCGCATGAGCAGATTTTCTCTTTTTCTTCTCTCTGCCGCCCTGATGACGACGGCCATCGCCCAGGACTCCCCGCCTCCCGATGAAGACTCCCCCTACGAGCAGATGCAGATCCTTGCCCGCGCCATGCAGTTGATCCGGCAGGACTATGTCGACGACTCCAAGATTTCCTACAAGGATCTCACCTACGACGCCATGCGCGGCATGTTGAATGCGCTGGATCCCCACAGCCAGTTCATGGATCCCGAGGATTTCAAAAGCATGCAGGAGGATACGAAAAGCGAGTTCGGCGGCTTGGGCGTCGTGCTCGGACAGAAAAACGGCATCCTCACCGTGATCAACCCGATGGAAGATTCCCCGGGCTTCGCCGCCGGCATCCTTCCGGGCGACCAGATCCTGAAAATCAACGGCCAGACCACCGAGAAATTCACCCTCCAGGAAGCGGTGGAAAAACTCCGCGGTCAGGTGGGAGAAAAAGTCACCCTCACCATCAACCGGCCCAGGACAAAAGAAATCAAAGACTACGATCTCACCCGCGCGGTGATCAAAGTCCCCAGCGTCAAGGACGCCCAAATCCTCCCCCCGCAGGGAGGATCCCGGATCGGTTATGTGCGGATCACCCAATTCAACGAACCCACTGCCGGAGAACTCTCCAAGGCGCTCGACAAACTCGAAAAACAGGGCATGGACGCTCTGGTGCTCGATTTGCGCTACAATCCCGGCGGACTGCTCAACAGCGCGGTGGACGTGAGCGGGGAATTCCTCCCGCCCAATACCATGGTGGCCTTCACCGAAGGACGCACCCCGACAAGGGAATACAAGACGCAGCCCCGCAAAGGCCCCCAGCGGAAATATCCCCTGGCCGTGCTGGTGAACTACGCAAGCGCCAGCGGCTCCGAAATCGTGGCGGGTGCCCTCAAGGATCTGAACCGGGCCATTCTGATCGGCGACACAACTTTTGGAAAAGGCTCCGTCCAAAGCGTCATCGCCCTCCCCGACGGCTCGGCGGTCCGGCTCACCACGGCAAAATACTTCACCCCCGGCAAGAACCTAATTCATGAACACGGCGTCAGTCCCCACATTCGCGCCACGCTGACCTATGATGAAGAAACGGATCTGCTGCGCGCACGCCGCGACAAGGAAAACGGCCCGAAGGGAAAATCTGTTTTTCTGGATCCCCAATTGGAACGGGCGATCGACGCCCTGCAAGGCACGCTTCTTTACGCCGCGAAATCCGGAAAACCCGCTTCGGCCCCGCGCAAGCCGTGAAAATCCTCGCCCTTGAGACCTCCTGTGACGAAACCGCAGCCGCCGTGCTGGAGGGCTTCGGCCATGTTCTGGCCCACGAAATCTTCAGCCAGGCGCACATTCATTCCGCATTCGGCGGGGTTGTTCCGGAAGTCGCCTCGCGAAACCACCTGGAGTTTCTTCCCTCCATTGTTGACCGCACCCTGGCCGTGGCGGGAATTCCGATCCCCGACCTCGATGCCGTGGCGGCGACCAGCGGCCCCGGACTCGCCGCAGCCCTGCTCGTGGGCTCCTCGGCGGCGAAGGGCCTGGCCCTCGGTGCCAACCGACCGTTCCTGGCGGTCAACCACATCGAAGGCCATTTGCTTTCCCCGTTTTTCGGAGAACCGCAAATCCCCCCCCATGTCGCGCTCGTCGTCAGCGGGGGACACACGCTCCTCTTCGACGTGCAGACCTTTGGAAAATACCGCCTGCTCGGACGGACCCGGGACGATGCCGCCGGGGAGGCTTTCGACAAGGTGGCCAAGATGCTCGGCCTCGGCTACCCCGGCGGAGCAGAAGTGGACCGGCTTGCACGGGAAGGCGACCCGGCCCGCTTTGACTTTCCGCGCGGGATGCTCGACTCCGGCGACTTCCACTTCAGCTTCAGCGGACTCAAAACCGCCGTGCGCATTTTTCTCGAAAAAGGCTTCCCCGAATCCTCCCTTCCCGACATTTGCGCCTCATTCCAGCAGGCCGTCGTCGATGTCCTTGTCGGCAAAGCCTTCCGCGCGGCAAAGGCCTGCGGGAAGAAAACCATTTCCATCAGCGGCGGCGTGAGCGCCAATGCCTGCCTTCGTTCCGCAGCCTCTGCCGCAGCAGAAAAAACAGGAGCCACCCTCCGCTTCGCCCCCGACGGACTCCGCACCGACAACGCCCTGATGATCGCCTACGCCGCCGCGCATCACCTGGCGGCGGGGCACCGACACCCCGCCGACACGGACATCACCCCCAATTTCGACCCCGCCGCTCTTTGTATTTGAAATTTGAAAAAACCGCGCGAAATTGCAGCCTTATGAAACGCCTCCTTCTTTCCGCCCTCCTCCTCGCCACCTCCGCCGCCTTCGCGGCAGACGACTGGCAAACCGACTACAAAGCCGCATTGGAACAGGCGGCCAAAGAAAACAAACCCGTCCTCCTCGATTTCACCGGATCGGATTGGTGCGGATGGTGCATCAAAATGGTCAAGGACACATTCTCCCAGCCGGACTTCAAAAGCTTCGCCAAAAAGAACCTGATCCTGGTCGAACTCGATTTCCCGAACAACAAACCCCAGTCCGCCGAAGTGAAAAAACAGAACGAGGCTCTCCAGGCCAAATACGGCGTGGACGGCTTCCCCACCCTCATCCTCCTCAACAGCCAGGGCAAGGAAATCGCCCGCAATGGCGGCTATCTCCCCGGCGGCCCCAAGGCCTTCATCGCCTGGGTTGAAGAAGCAACAAAATAACCCGCCCAGACACGGCATAAAGATCATTTTTGAAAAGCCCGTCACACGCACAGTGACGGGCTTTGCCGCATCGACGTTTTGAGGGGGTTCAAGCATGAACAACATTGAGTTCAAGACCGCCCGCTTTGAGGTAAGCGACGATTCGGGAGTAATGGAAGTTGCGAAAGCCGCAGGCCATGCGCACCATCTCCGCAAGCCCTCCTCTTCTCCAATGGCCAACATGTCTTGGAGACATTCGCGCAAGCCAACGGCACGGCCTATGATCGGGCATCCAGGCCAAGGACATAAACATCTGGCTCAAAGACATGAAGCACACCAGCGGGAGGACGAAGAACAGCTACCGTTCTTCCCTGGCTGCGCTGCTTTCCTACACTCGCGAGGAAGGATATTTGCCGCGTGGAGTCCAGACGGAAGCCGAGTTTTCCAAGCGGTATGACGGCAAGGGGGGAGAGATCGGGATCTACACTCCGGAAAAGCTCCGCACTCTGCTTTCCAAGATCGAGCCACGTCTTGCGCCTTTTGTGGCAATTGGAGCTTTTGCTGGCCTGAGAACTGCGGAAATCGTGCGGCTGGAATGGCCGGAAGTTCGTTTTGGGCAGAATGTCATCGAAATCAAGGCGTCCAAGTCGTCGCCTCGCACCGATTCTGCCAGTTCTGGCGAAGTGGCTGGCCCCCCATGCGCAAGGAGGCGGTGGGTGCACACGATGAGTTTGCCATTGCGACGCAATTTAGCCAGAGCATTGGTTATTTCCGCCACAATTTGATCTCCTCTATCTCAAGATTTCGTTGCAGAACGACCCCCAACGGGAAAATCAAATATTGAAAAATGTAAGCTTCATGCTACATATTTTCGATATCTGTAGCGCGATATATACAATATGCCAACGCCTCACCATGCTTCTGCCGCTGTGCAACGTGCCTTGCGCAAGCTCGGTGCGGATATCCACGACGCTCGCCGCCACCGCCGTCTCCCTATGGCGGTCGTGGCGGAACGTGCCTTCACGTCCCGCTCGACCCTGCAAAAAATCGAAGCAGGAGATACCAATGTCAGTATTGGCATTTACGCCGCCGTCCTTCAGGCGCTCGGCCTTCTCGACGGACTGAGTCAAATTGCCGACATCAGTCACGATGGTGTTGGTCAGGCACTCGCCAGCGCCGGGTTGCCCAAACACATTCATCTCAGGCGAAAAGCCACATCGTCTAACAATGGCTGATTTCGAGATTCATATTGATCTGAACGGCCAGACGCGACTGGTTGGACTGGCGAGAGGCAACCGAGTTCGGGGCAAGGAAACCATCCTCTTTGAATACGTCCCGTCATGGCTTGACGATCCCGAATGCTTTTCGCTTGAACCCGCCCTTGCGAAGACGCCGGGAGCATTTGTCCCACCCGGCGGACAAGCGGTTTTTGGTTCCATCGGTGATTCTGCGCCCGATACTTGGGGGAGGCGTCTCATGCAACGAGCCGAACGGCGATTGGCTGAACGCGAAGGCCGTGCCGTTCGCACATTGGCGGAAAGCGGGTTTCTCCTTGGCGTCGCGGACGAGACACGCCTCGGTGCGCTGCGATTTCGTTGGGTGGGTGAAGAGGAATTTCAAGCGCCGGTTCGTGCTGGCGTTCCCGCGTTGGTCGAGCTTGGCCGACTTCTCCAGATTACCGAACGCATCCTCCGGGACGAAGAAACAGATGAAGACCTTCAGCTGATTTTTGCGCCGGCTTCGTCTCTGGGTGGGGCACGTCCCAAAGCATCGGTGATCGACCAACATGGACATCTCTCCATCGCCAAGTTTCCGAAGGAGAGCGACGATTACAGCATGGAAACTTGGGAAGAAATCGCCTTGCGGCTGGCTGGGCGGGCAGGCATCGCCACACCAAAGCACGAATTGATAAAGGTTGCCGGGAAAGCCGTGTTGCTCTCACGGCGATTTGATCGAGTCGGAACCGCACGAATTCCGTTTTTGTCGGCAATGGCAATGATGGCGGCCAAAGACGGCGAGCGAGGCAGTTACCCGGAAATCGTCGATGCCCTCACCCGGCATGGTGCCCAAGCACGAACGGACGCCCATGCCCTCTACCGGCGTGTTGTCTTCAATGTCCTTGTCTCAAATGTTGACGATCACCTGCGGAATCATGGTTTCCTCTGGCTGGGAAAAACGGGATGGTCCCTGTCGCCCGCTTATGATCTCAACCCGATGCCTGCGGACATTAAAGCCCGTGTCCTGACGACGAATATCAATCTCGAAGAAGGCACCTGTTCCCTCGAATTGCTGGAAGAAGCGGCGGGATTCTTCGCGCTCTCATTGTCACAGGCCCGCACGATCATCAAAGAAATTGCGACGGTGACGGCGACTTGGCGCGACACCGCCAAAGAGGTTGGCGCCCGGTCTGCGGAAATCAATCGAATGGCCAGCGCCTTCGAGCATGACGACCTAAAAAGGGCTCTCTCAATATAAGCAAGAGAAGTCGTCCCTGACGGACATTTGCCCATTGTTGATGTCAAGTAAATGCACGCATTTACTTGACATTCCGATCTGGAAAACGAGCTCGTTTGAGCGGGTTTGTCGCAAAATTTCATCACGGGTTGCCTTGGTGGTGCGGCGAAGGGCATTGAGCAATTCCAATCGCCGAAAAAGCCGATGCCGCCCCAGCTTGTAGCTTGGGAGCAACCCCTGCTGGACATACTGGTGCAGGGATCGCAGAGGAACGCCCAGAAATGCCGCCGCATCTTTTGCAACCATGAATCCCTGGTCGTCGAATGCCTGCATTTTTCCCTCCCAGCAGAGGAATCAAACCGTTCAGCGCGAACCGCGCTCAAAAATGCCAAGGGGGCCTGGGGTCCACTGCAACTCCAGTGGAGAGCCTTTCACCATCGCGAATTTCGCCCTGACGGCAAAAGTTGCGGCGACCTACGAGCAACGTTGGGCTGATTACGGGCTGAAAACCCGCAAGCGGCAATGCAGGACAAAACAGGACAAATTTTCCGCGGAAACGGCGCTTTCCTGCGCTTGCGACTTTTTTCACCTGATCACCAGTATAGCCTGTATTTATCAGGGTTTGCTGGCGAATTTGCCTCAAAATAAAACCGGGTGACCGACGGGACTCGAACCCGCAACAGCCAGAACCACAATCTGGAGCTCTACCATTGAGCTACGGCCACCGGATGGGAACCGGCTCCAAATCTGGAACGGTTTCCTCAAGAAATACAATCTGGTCCCAGCCCCGTTTGTCAACGCGCTTCTTCACCCAATCCGTGATTGGTCGGATGAGTTTGTATCTTACCGCTTGCCGGAAAGCCCCAAGTGGGGGTGCCCTGCCGGGCGAACCACAAAAAAAAGGCTCCCGGAATGACCCGGGAGCCTCTTTCGAAGGGGAAATTTATTCTCCGTCGCTTCCGATGGCTTCCACCGGGCAACCTTCCATGGCTTCCTTGCAGAGTGCCTCCTCTTCGGGAGACTCCGGCTGCTTGTAAACATAGCTGTGCCCGCCGTCGTCGTTGCGCATGAAATTCGCCGGTGCCGTCTCACGGCAGAGGTCGCAGTCGATGCACTGGTCGTCCACGTAGAATTTTCCGTTCGCGTTCTCGCTGTATTTGTTTGCTGCGTCTGCCATTTGGATAAATTGTTGAGGGGTCAGATTTGGATTTCCCACGCCAGATTGCAATCGTTTTTTGAAAAAGAGCCCGCTATTTTGACCTGCCTCATGCAAGCGCTTCCCGAAATTCTGCCCCACGAGGGCCGTCACGTCGTCCATGCCTACTTCCAAATTGAACATTCCCTCTGGGATTTGCTCGACCGGGAGGAAAAAATTGCCGCCAAGACCGCCCTGTCCGCCCTGGTGCAGGAAATCCGATCCACCCCGGACACCCAGTTGTTGCTCTTCAGTGTCGTCAGCGCCAAGGCCGACATGGGGTTCATGCTGCTCACCCCGGATCTTCAGGTTGCGGACAGTTTTTCAAAGCGCCTGGGCCTGGCTCTCGGCCCGGGGCTGCTCACGCCGGTCTTCAGTTGGCTCTCCATGACGGAAAGCAGCGAATACACCACCGGCGAGGAGGAATACGCCCGCACGCTGGAGACGGAGGAAGGCCTTCCGGCGGGCTCGCCCGAACACGCCGCAAAACTCGAAGCCTTCCGCACCCGCATGGCGAAATACTTGAAAGACCGCCTCGCCCCGAACCTTCCCGACTGGCCGGTCGTGTGCTTCTACCCCATGTCCAAACGCCGCAACCCCGGGCAGAACTGGTATTCTCTCGGCTTTGAGGACAGAAAAAAACTCATGGGCGGCCACGCCCGGGTCGGTCGCGCCTACGCCGGCAAAGTGCTCCAGCTCATCACCGGCTCCACCGGCCTTGATGACGGCGAGTGGGGCGTCACGCTTTTCTCGCACACCACCTCGGAAATCAAATCCATCGTCTACGAGATGCGCTTCGACGAAGTCAGCGCCGTCTACGCGGAATTCGGCGAGTTTTTCATCGGCATCCAGATGCCCCTGGACGCACTCTTCCACCGCCTCATGCTGTGACCACCGGAGAAAAAGTCGCGCGTCTTGAAGCGTCTGTCATCGCCCACGCGCCGCTCCTCGTCGCCTACTCGGGGGGCGTCGACAGCACCTGCCTTCTGGCCCTCGCCTCGCGGGCCGTCGGGGACCGGGTGCTGGGTGTCATCGCCGACAGCCCGAGCCTGCCCCGCGCCGCGCTGGAAGAAGCCCTTTTGAATGCGGAACGTCTCGGTGCCCGGATCGAAGTTGTCGGCACCGCGGAGTTTGAAAACGAGGACTACCTCGCCAACCCGCCGAACCGGTGTTACTTCTGCAAGGCCGAGCTTTTTTCCCGCCTGGAATCCCTCGCCCGCGAACGCGGATTCCGGGCCGTCGCCTACGGGGAGAATGCCGACGACTGCGCCGACCTCCGCCCCGGTTCGAAAGCGGCCGCGGAATTCCGGGTTCTCGCCCCGCTCAGGGAAGCCGGACTCACCAAGGCCGAAGTGCGCGAGATTTCCCGGGAACTCGGCCTCCCCACGCACGACGCCCCCGCCCAACCCTGCCTCTCCTCGCGCATCCCCCACGGCACGCGGGTCACCGCCGAAGCCCTCTCTCTTGTGGAAAAAGGCGAGGAATTCGTCCGCTCGCTCGGCTTTCGCATCTTCCGCGTCCGCTACCTCTCCCCCGCCACCGCCAAAGTCCAGATCGCCCCGCCGGAAATGGACCGCCTTCCCCCGCTTTCGGCGACAATCGAAGAGGGATTGAAAAGGGCCGGCTTCGCTTCCGTGATCATCGACCCGGACGGCTACCGATGAACCCGGGGTTCCGCCACCGGATCACTTCCCACAACCGCCACGCCGTTGTGGCCGCCCTGCTCAGCCTCCTCGGTGCCTGGGTGGGCTGGACACTGGCCTATGCGTTCTTCATCGGAATCCTTCTCGGCTTTCTCACCGTGATCCACGGACAGGAAGTTCTCACCGGAGAACGCCTGCTGAGTCTCCCCGCATGGGTTCAACCCTCGGCCCTGGCCGCGGCGCTCGTGCTCCTCATCTGGGCTGCCGTGGATGAAAGAAAACGGCGCTACCAGCCGGTGACCGACCGTCCCGTGGTGGGTTGGCACCTGCTCGGGGACATTCTGCTTCTTCCCGCGCGACTGACCTTCGGAATCGGCCACCAACTGGCCGCCATCATCCGCCTCAGCCCCGCGGAACAATCCGAAGCCGAAACCCTGCTGCGACACATCTTCGAGGAAAAACGCTGCCTCCGGCATTCCCTCGGAGCCCTTTTCCCCGATCCCGCCCGCCTTTCCAAACTCCTCTTCTCCCTGCAAATGGCCGGATGGATCGATCTTCTCCGAACCGAGGACGGTTGGCTCTACATCGTCAAAAGCAACGAAGCCGAAGACGTCGCCGCCCTCTTTGAAGAAGAACCGGGAGAATAAACCCGAAAACAGCGATAGGAAAAAGTCGTTTTGCGCGGAAGGGTTGATGCACAGTGATGAGTGAAAAAACCAGCACTTCCGCGAGCGCACAAAACGATACACGCAACTTTGCCCCGCTCTTTGGAGGAAGCGAGCTCAAAATGAGCAGCACGGCGAAGGCGGTGACGCCGTTTGGAGGATTGGTGTCCTTTTTCGCCTGGCTGGGAGCCATTGGCTACGGGGCGAGGATCACGACGGCGATGCCCTTTGAGGGGGGCGACGACAGCTTGCGCCGGACTCCGCCGCTCCGCGCCTGCTGCCAGGGGGCGGCGGAAAAACCACCACCCGTCACCACTCGATCACCGAAGCCGCATACGTGAGCCCCCCCCCGAAGGCCACCAGCAACAGCTTGTCCCCGGGATGGATCCGCCGGTTTCGGTTCGCTTCGTCCAGGGCAATCACCACCGCGGCGGCAGAGGTGTTTCCGAAACGGTCGAGATTGATGTAAAATTTCTCCAGCGGGAGATCGAGCCGGTCGGAAACCGCTTCAATGATCCGGATGTTCGCCTGGTGGGGAATCACACAGGCAATGTCGGACGGGGAAAGCCCGCACGCATCCAGGGCCTTGAGCGAGGAACGGACCATCGCCGTCACCGCGTGCTTGAATGTCTCCCGCCCGTTCATTTGCAGGGTGCGCAGGTTCTGGTCCGCATTCTCGGCCGTCACCGGCAGGGCGGAGCCTCCGCCGGGCACCTGCAGAATCTCCGCCAAATTTCCGTTGCTCTCCATGAAGGTGGCAAGGATCCCCGCCCTGTCATCGCGGGACCGGAGAATCACGGCCCCGGCTCCGTCCCCGAAGAGCACACAGGTGTTGCGGTCGCTCCAGTTCATCAGGGAACTCAGCTTGTCGGCCCCGATCACAAGCGCCGTGGCACAGGTGTGTCCGGCGACAAACTGGCGGGCCACGTCCATCGCAAAAAGAAATCCCGCGCAGGCCGCGCTCACATCGAAGGCGTTTGCATTCGAGGCTCCGATGATCCGCTGCACCCGGCAGGCCGTCCCCGGCACCAGAGTGTCCGGAGTCACGGTGGCCACAATGATCAAATCCACCTCCGTCGCCGCAATCCCCGCATTCTCCAGGGCACTTTTTGCGGCGGCGGCCGCCATGTGACTCGTGAATTCATCCTCCGCCGCAATCCGCCGCTCACGGATTCCCGTGCGCTCGACAATCCAGCGATCACTCGTATCGACGAGCTTTTCCAAATCCGCATTCGTGAGCACCCGCTCGGGAACATAGCTGCCCGTTCCAACGATGGATACCGGGCGGGGAATTCTGGCTTCCCTCACGCGGGGGGACTTCTGTGGAAGATCTGATGACATAGAAAAAACGGCAATGGACCAGAATGCAGCTTTTCCGCGCGATTTGTAAATCTGTATCCCGGGGCACTTTCCAAAAGCCTCCCGCTGTTTTGTTTCCCTTGCCCGGGAGAAAAAAACCCTTCACCTTCGCGACAACCCGAACAAATGGACAAAAGCGGACAAGAATTTGTGATTCCCGCCGGTGAAAAATCCGGCTGCCGGGTGGACTCCCCACCGCCCTCCATGAGCCGGACATCGGAAATCCTGCAAGCCATGCTGCGGCTGGAGGAATCCGGCGAGTCCTTCGTTTGCGTCACCCTTGCGGAAGCCAAGGGCAGCGTGCCGCAGGAACCCGGTGCGAAAATGCTCGTCACCGGTTCGGGGGCTGTTTGCGGGACAGTCGGTGGTGGTCGCGTGGAAGAAGCCGCCATCCAACGCGCCCTTGCCCTTCTTTCCGGGCATCCCGGCATCTCCTGCGAACTGGTGGAATGGAATCTTCAAAAAGACATCGGCATGACCTGCGGAGGCGTGGTGACCTATTTCTTCGAGGCCTTCCGTCCCTGCTCGTGGAACATCGCCATTTTTGGCGCCGGCCATGTCGCCCGGGAACTCACCCGCGTGCTTTCCAACCTGCATTGCCGGATCACCGTCTTCGACACCCGCCCGGCCCTGCTCGCCCAACTCCCCATCACACCCCGGCTCCAAACCCGCCTTGTCGAGCCGCTGGAAAATGCCGCAAGTGAAGTGCCCGGGGGAGCCTTTGTCGCCGTGATGACCCAGGGGCACCGCACGGACAAACCGATACTCGAACGCCTTTTGAAGACCCGTTCCTTTCCCTACCTCGGCGTGATTGGCAGTGCTTCCAAGGCGGCTGTCCTTCGCCGCGAACTGCGTGAAGCTGGAATTGCCGACCCCTCATTCCGCTGCCCCATCGGCCTGCCTCTCGGAAAGGACACCCCGGAGGAAATCGCCATCAGCATCGCCGCCGAAATGCTCCAGGTGCGGGGAGCCTGAAAGCAAAGAGCACCCTCAGCCGGAATGTCAGTGCCCGGGCAGCGCCGCGAAACAAGGAGCTTTTTTTCATAACATGCGGCCGGAAGCGTGTACCTCACCAGGGCAGAAGGCCCCAGAGAACGGCCACTTCCAGGGCGAAGAGACCACAGAGAATGCCGACCCCCCCGGCCGTCAGCGCACCGGAGGAAGGCCCTTTCGGAAAAAGCCACCACCCAAACCAGTTCACACACAAGGGCATGGTCAGAAAGCTCGTCAGGGCAACGCTGATGGCATTGCCAATGAACGTGGCCAGCGAGGCATGGAGCCCCGCTTCCTTCAGGATCGGACTGAGAAATTTCATCTCCAACATGACGATGGGAAAGAGCCCGAGAAGGACGAGCATCGCCGCTTTCCAGTTCGGAGGCCCTTCGCCGGTCATCGGATCAAGCGGCACCCAGCCCGGAAAAGATGTCGCCAGACGGGTGAGTTGTTCGTGTTCGATGAACCCTTTCGACTCCCGCAACATCTCCCTGCGCTCGGGAGCATCCATCCAGGCCTCAAGATGCCCGGCGGTGTCGAATCGCATGATGGTCGTCCACAGCCCGCCATTCTCTTCCGGAGGCTGGAGAAACGTGCCGCGATAGCCCGGGTATTTCGCCTGCTCGGCCTGCATCCGGGCCGCCCACTCCCGATAGGCGTCTTCCCTGCCGGGTTTGATCTTGGAAAAAATCACCTCCGTGACCTGATTGTCCGGTCGCTCCCCACCGGCACCGACCTGCACGACTTCGCCGAAATTTCCGCCCTCAAACAACGTCATCCCCGCGGCAACGATCTCCGCCCGCTCTTTGGACCTCTGCCAGACGACAAGATCCTCGTTGGACTGGAAGTTCAGAATGATCGTCCACTCGTTGCTTCCCTTGTGCGTCGGCGGAATGATGTCGCTGCTGATGAAACCGGGAAATTTCCCGATGACAAGATCGTGCCGGGCCTTCCAGGCGGTGAATTCGGCATCCGCTCCCGGGCGGACCCGGGCGGTGGCGATGATGAAGGATGGCGTGCTCATGCGGCGCACAGGGCGGCCTTCAGGATGGTGACGAAACCGCAGCTTCGCCACGTCCCGGGTCGGATCCCGCTCCAGCGTTCAATAGGGATGCCGGTCCGCCTTGTTCTGCCAGGCTTCGCAGGCCTTGAGGGCAAACTCCCGCTCGAAATCCGGGAAGCACTGGATCGCCTTCCGCTCCTCCCACGGAAGCTTGAAGTCGATGTACTGGAACTCATCGTCAAAACCGATCTTGCTCGTGTCCGACAGCCGGGTGCCGAAATACACGCGATCAATGCGGGCCCAGTAAATGGCGCTCATGCACATCGGGCAGGGAGCACCGTTCACGTAAAGATCACACCCCTTGAGCATCTGCGCCCGCTCGGGCACCGGATCGGGCGATCCTTCCGGACGCGGAATCATCTTGAGATTTCCCTCATGATAATCCGAACCCAGAAGGGCCTTGGAATTGATGCGTCCGCATGCGTCGATGATGGCCGTCACCTCGGCGTGATACACCGGAATCCCGGTCAGCAGCACGCGGTTCTGCCCGCGGCCGATAATCCTGCCATCCTTGACGATGACGGCACCAAACGGCCCGCCCCATCCTTTTTCCACCGATTCGATGGCCAGGCGGGTGGCCTCGTGGAGGAACTGCTTTTTGTATTCGTTGCTCTCAATGTCGATTGCGCTCATGGGTGTCTGTTTTGTTGTTGGGTTTTCCGGGAAAGAGAACGGTCCTGATGCGGGAGAGGTGCAACGACCGGGAGGGGAGAGGCCACCAAGGGTTTTTGGCTGGTGTAACGATCCCCCTGCTCTACTCCCCACTCTTCCAGTCGGCAAGTTGTTTCATGATTCAACCCGAAAACCTCGCTTGGAGGGGGGGTGGCGCAAGATGCCGCCCAAAGAGCGAGGCGGATCCGCTGTGATCCGGTGAGCACTGAGAAAGGCCATTCGCGGCCAGCAGATTGCGGCAGACTGCCCCGGGCAAACGAGGTTTTCGGGTTTTTAACAATTCTCTGTCCGCTCTCGTTTCATGCAAGCGACATCTGACTTGCTTACTCGTTACGAGAGGGAAATCGAGGGAGGGCTTTTTGTTGATCTGAAAGTCGACGGGATTCTCTTTTGACTTTGATCAATAAAAGTGACATGAGAAGCAGATGCTTCGTCTCACTGGCTATCCGCTCATGATTCTCGCGATGGTTTCCATCGCGGGCGGGCATTGGGCGGTGCTGCAAAGTGTGGCATGGGCCGGGATGGTTGTTGAATATTCAAAAACTTCCACGCTGGGTGCGGCTGTGGTCAAAACCTTCAGCGGCGAAGCCCCCTGCCACCTGTGCAAAACGATTGAGGCAGGGAAAAAACAGGAGTCCCATCTGCCGACAAGTGTCAAACCCGACAAGTCGTCGGACAAGTTTCTTGTGCGATCTGGCCGGGTGGTCCCGCGCGTCCCGGAAACAAACTTTTCATATCCCCCTGCTTTTGACGAGGTCGCTTTCGCGCTCCCGTCGTCCCCGCCGGCGCCGGTCCCCATAACCGCTTAGGCAAAAACTACCGGTCGTGGCATGGGCATCCTGCCCATGCGATTTGAGTGCGGGCTCAATGCGTGCACCAAAACTTAACGCGCGGAGAATCCTGTCCGAATCACGGACACCGCTTCGGGATTCTCCTGTGAGACACAACCAACCCCGCGCTACCGTGCGAAGGGGGTCACCCGATGCGCTTGAAGCACAGAAAATTCCAACTTATGAAAATCACGAAATATTTCCTTTTCGCAGCCCTTACCTATGCGGGACAGCTTGAAGCCGCGGTAATCACCGGAGGGACGGCAACATGGACGGTCAATGAGGGTTTTGCCTCCTCGCTTGGTTGGCTCGACTCCAATTTCAGCGCCTCCAAAACCCGCGCCCAAGTCCTTTCCGAACCAGCCACGGGCGACGCCTCCTACAACCGGATCACCGGCAGTTCCGGCACACTGGGAAACTCCACGACAATGGGCGTACTCGGCACACCCGGCCAGGTTCAGGTGGTCGATACGATCCGCCCATTCGGGGAAGTTCCTCTCAATGATGCCGGGGGCACCACCCCGGGTACCCCTGGATCGTCGCGCACGCGGCAGGCAACAACCCTGAATTTCGATCCCTCCAATATTCTGGGGACTTGGTCCACGTCCAACGATGGCTTCGCCTTTACCGGCGGCTCAGTTCTGGGAGAACAGATCGCCTTCACCTCCATGCAGCGTTGGGGCGGTCCCTTCACTGGCTCATTGGTTTACGGAGATTTCGCGCTGCGCTACAACACGGGCGGGCAACTCGTCCTGACCAGCAATATCGATTTCTTGAATGCAGAGTTTGTCGTTATTGGAAACCCGGTCTTCAATTACACCGGCGACGCCGCAAGCGGAACCCTGACACTTAGCGGCGATCTTCTGGTGGGCGAAGGGCTCTGGCTGCTTGATAACTCGGCCACGATCGGACAGGCCTTCGGTAACTTCAACTTGACCGCCTCGGTTATCCCCGAGCCCTCCACATGGGCGCTCTTGGGATCGGGCGCTCTCCTTCTCGGCCTCCTGAGGCGCCGGAGAGACGAGTAGCCGCCATATCTGGGTGAAATGTTCGATCCGACATCGAGGCCCCAACGAGGGCTCCACCAAGGCGTTTACCTTGGTCGAACTAATCGTTTCAATTGTCATTGTTTCGATTCTTGCCGCCCTGCTTCTGCCGGCCACCATCAAGGGCGTTCGCAAAGCCCAAAAGACGGGCAGCCTGAACAACCTGCGCACTTACGTGCAGGCAGACATGCTCTATCTTGGCGACAAAGGAGAGTTTCCGGCCATGGATACCTGGGTGCCCAGCAGCATTTCCACCGCGCGACTCTCCATCATCGCGGAATATTGCAATGTCTCCATTCCCTCGGGCTCCGCAAGCCAATGGCCGAAACGCCGCCAGCAACCACGCTGGATCAACGATCCCCTTGCCGTGAATTCCGGAAAAGCCGAAGGGCTCACCATCGGAGGAGGATTATACACCGGATATATGTATGTAGGACGGATCGAAGAATCTCCCATGGTCAAGCTGGGATTGGGCACCCTGATAAATCCGGAGCATTCTGCCGATAGAAAAAATCTGCGGCGTGGCGTGCTTTGGGCAACTCTCCTGACGGAATTTGCCACCGCGGATCCCCGGCGATTCGAGTGCTTCCACTACGACACCGTCTTTGCCTACCCGAATTTCGTCTTCAAGCAGAATGAAGTGGAAGGCTTCTACCGCGGATGGTCGGATGGCTCCGCCGAATGGGTTCCACGCAAAGCCATCCAGTTCGGGGGAAGCTCCATCCAGATCAAGCACGTCATGGGAAACTACTATTACTGAAATCCAATGAAAAAAATGAACCGATTCACACGAAGGAAATTCCTTCTTGCGCTCACTGCACTCGGTGGCTCTTCCGCGCTCGGCGTGCTGCCCCGCCGCCTGCTGGCGGAGCAGGAACCGCCAAGTTCGAATGCCGCTCACCCAGTCAACGATCCCCACTCCCTGCTCCAAATGGGACAGGAAGTCGTCCTGATCCTGATCTATCCGGGCTTTACAGCCATGGATGCCATCGGCCCCCAACACATGCTTTCCTCGATGGCGGGGGCAACGGTAAAATTTGTTGCCAAGTCGGCGGCACCGGTTCCCTCCGAAACGGGATTTGATGTTGTCCCCAACCTGACATTCGCGCAGTGCCCGCCGAATCCGACACTGTTGATCGTTCCCGGTGGAACCACAGGAACGTTGAATGCGATTGAAGATTCCGAGACGCGGGACTTTTTGCGCCGGGTCGGAGGGGGAGCTGCGATGGTCGGTAGCGTCTGCACGGGCTCTCTTCTGCTCGGAGCCGCCGGCCTGCTGGATGGATATGAGGCAACAAGCCATTGGCAGACACTGGAACTTCTGCCGTTGGTCGGAGCGAAACCCAGATCCGAACGCGTGGTGTTTGACAGAAACCGTGTCACCAGCGCCGGTGTCACAGCCGGGTTGGATTTTGGATTGGCTCTCGTCCGACACTATCGGGGAGATTTCTATGCAAAGGGCGTTCAATTGCTTGCGCAGTATGACCCACATCCGCCCTTTCCCGGCGGCGGAGACCCCAAAACAGCGGACCCCGCCATGGTTTCTCTCCTCAACGAAATGCACAAACCCTTCGTGGAGTTGGCCGGAAAAACCATCCAATCCGTCCACCCCAGTCCGGAGAGTCCCGCAACGTAGTTCCCCGTTCCCTTCGGCTGCAACAACTTGGAAAACGGGACTACGGTTGATCAATGCGCAACCGCATAAAGCGGCGGCTGCCGTTTGCAAGGGGGACCGTGTCCCGGATGGTGATGGTGCGGAACCCTCCATTCACAGTGCTGCCAATTTCCAAAAGACCGCTGCCCGACCAGCTTCCTGCAGAGAGGTCGGCACTGGCCTCCACAGAATAAGAAATATCTGTGGGAGCAGGTTCCGGGCGGGTGTAAGAGAATGTCAGATAGTCTTCCTCTGGCTCTCTCAGCAAACCTTGCGTCAGATGGTCGCCGCTGCCGGATACTGCGGGATCGAGTCCCAGTGCGTACTTGAGAAGCTTTGGAAAACCGTTGCCATCCGGGATGGCGGTGGTGCCGTGCACATCCATCGACAACCCATTGGTCAGAAGCCACTCCTGATAGGCGCTGCAATAGGGAAGTCCATCCTGTGGATTGACCAGATCCAGCACCTCATCCCAGGACAACGCGCGGGAATAAATCCGAACGT
>CAZPEN010000039.1:0-36282 GCA_964585615.1 uncultured Chthoniobacter sp.
ACCGAAGAATCATGCGGCACAGAAAAACTGTCAATACTTAACGTAGTAATACTAACTATTGATGGGACTGCAGCTCTCTGAAATTCCTTGTGCCGCCATGGTACGCACCGCAATGACGCTGGGCAGCAGGGGCCGGATCTCTGCGAATGCGGGCCGCATGCGATCTTCGCCGTGCGAATGGAACCATGCACGACCCATGAAGTCACTTTGGCGCAGGGTCTGGTCGGAGATCTCAATTTACCGCCTGGTGACGACCCTGCACGATCCCCGAGAAGCACCGGCAGAAGAAACTGGCCGCCCTCTATCCGCAGCGCTGGGAAATCGAAGGCGTGCTCGACGAGTTCAAAACCCATTTGCGCGTCATCCGTCGCAAGCTGGCTGTCATGCCAGCCCTTTCACCCTGAGGCGCTGCCGCTTTGACTGGCTTCCATCTGCCGCGAGATCCTCGATGTCCGGGTTCCGGCGAGAAATGGGCGCCATGGCCCCGGAGGGGTGAAGCGAAAAATGTCGGGCTATCCCATCCGCAGGTCGCGCGGGGGGGGGCTGTAGTGGAGAAGACCTGTGCGGCATTCCGGTGGAAGCCATCAACGACGACCGGCTTTACCGGGCGCTGGACAAAGTCGGCGTACACAAGGATCGGCTTTGCCAACACCTGATGGAACGCTATCGGCAATGGTTCGGCGTGCGCTTTGAGTTTTTGCTCTACGATGTGACGAGCACGTATTTTGAAGGGCTGGCGGAGAAGAACACCAAGGCAGCCCGCGGCTACAGCCGGGATCAGCGCAGTGATTGCAAACAGGTGTGCATCGGGCTGGTCTGCACGCCGGAAGGCCTGCCGTTGAACTTCGAGGTCTTTGCCGGCAACCGCGCCGACGTAACCGAGCGCATCTGGGTGATGGATCGTGACATGGTCAGTGAGGCCAGCATCGAGCTTTTGCGGCAGCGCAAAGCCCTCTACATCGTGGGCACCCCGAAAAGCCAGATCCGCGTCTCCGAGGCCGAACTGACCGAAAAGGAAAACTGGATCGAAGTGGAAAAAGGCGTCGAAGCCCGCCTGGTCGATCATCCCGATGGAAAAGGGCAGGAGCGTTACGTTCTTTGCCGCAGCAGTGCCCGCGGAGCAAAGAACGCGCCATGCTTGAGCGGCAAATGGACAACTCACCGAGGAGATGATCAAAATCGACAGTTCTTTGCGCTGCCGCGCTCAGAGCGATCTCGAGAAGATTGGACGGCGTATCGGCCGATGGCAGGGCAAATACCCTGCTGCAGCCCGGCTCTTGGAAATCGAGTTGATCAAAGACAACGAGGGCTGCGCTCGTGCGCTGCGCCTAGAACCTCGGAAAGCTTCTCCATCCCACTGACTTTGCGTCAGTTGCGCCATCAGCGCGATCTTTTCATTTTCCCTTGTAGGTTCAGAGGCTTGCGGAAAAGCGAGCAGGGTTCTTTGTGCTGAAAAATCCGGACTTCAAGCGGGGCGGTCATTCCCCGGGAGACTGGTTGGACGATTTGATGGGCGGTTCGTTTCTGGAAATCCCCGAAGGCGCGTCCCGGATGAGCGTGATGGCCAGACCTCCTCCCAGGGTGAGGAGGAAACCCAGAACCTGCGGGAGGTTCGGGCGTTCTCCCAGAGTGAACCAGGCGAGGATGAGGGTGGCGACGGGACCGATCATGGAAATGATGGCAAAGCGCTGGGCGCCTGCGCACTGGAGCCCGATCCCCATGAGCAGCATGGGCAGGATGGTTCCAAAGACGGCGAGGATGAGTCCGTATCCGTAAACAGGAGCGGGAAGGTGCAGCAATTTGCCCGGCGACCGGGTTGTGGCGAAATGGAGGAGCATGAAGACACAGGACATCCCGGAGGCGATTCCGGTGAAGCGGATTGCCCCCACGCGGCGGATGGTGGTGCCGCCGAGCATCAGGAACGCGGCATACGTTACGGCGCTGCAAAAAATAAGAAGCGATCCAAAGAGTGTCCTGTCATTTGCCACGGGATGCTGCAGCTCTCCGGTGAAGGCTGTGATGATGCCGCCCCATGCGGCCAGGCAGGCCAGCCAGACCGCCGGACGGATTTTTTTGCGCAGAATCGCGGCGGAGAAGAGCAGGATGAGCGAGGGGTAGGTGTAGAGGATGATCCGCTCAAGTCCCACGCTCACGTATTGGAGGCCGGTGAAATTCACCAGGGAGGAGACATAGTAACCGAGGAAGCCCAGTGCCCCCAGGCGCAGCCAGTCCGCTCCCGGCAGGGGGGCGGTGCCCCTCGAGGTCCGGATGGCGAGGAACAGGAAGACCGGCAGGGAGAAGCCCATGCGCAACGTGAGCACGGTGAGTGCGTCCGCGCCGCATTCATAGGCCAGCTTGGCAAAGACACCTTTCGAACAAAAGAGGATCGAACTCGCGGCAACGATGCCAAAAGTGACAGGCGGGGATGGATCGGGATGTCGGGGCATAAAAAAAGCCCGCCGGAAAATTTTCCCGGCGGGCGGTGAAGAGGTTGGAAAAAACTACAAACCCTGCCGTGCCGGTCCGGGCGGACGGGCAAGCCAAATCATCTTGGACAGGGTTTGTTGCATCGAAACGGACGGTTTCAGAATTCCGGGCACCGATCAAGCCCCGCTTTTGGTGGGCGAGGGCTGTAGGTTGGAATCAGGCACCGGATGCGGCGAGGGCACCGTCGCTGGCCAGGCACCGGTAGGCTTTTCCGGGATGCCCGGTGGTCTTCCGGTATTCGGAGACGATGGTTTCTGAAAGACGTTCGATGGCGTCGAGATCGACGAGCGCGACGATGGCACCCCCGAAGCCGCCGCCGGTGAGCCGGGCACCGTGACAGCCTTTTTGCGCAATCGAGATTTCCACAAGGGCATCGAGCTCGGGGGTGCTGTTCTGGAAGTTTTCCATCGAACTGCGGTGGGAGGCGGTCATCAGCTTCCCGAAGGCATCGCCGTTGCCGGCGCGGAGGAATTCGAGTGCCTGGAAGACACGTTCGTTTTCCCCGACCACATGGGAGGCACGTTTCCTGACGAGGTCTGGAAGTTTTGCGGCAGCGAGTTCGGCGGAAGAGACATCGCGGAGAGCGGGCACTCCCATTTTTTCCGCCGCCTCGAAGCACTGGTCCCGACGCTCATTGTATTCCCCCCCGGTGAGCGCGTGCTTGACACCCGAATGCACGATGAGCAGCCCGAGATCGCCGGGAAAGGGGATTGGCTCGACTGTTTCCGCCCGGCAATCGAGATAAACCACATGGTCCTTCTTTCCAAAGATCGAGGAGACCTGGTCCAGCAAGCCGCAACTGACGCCGACAAACTCGTTCTCCGCGCGGCGGCAAAGTTTGGCCAGATCGAGAGCGGAGATTTTGAAGGGGAACAGTTTTGTGAGCAGGACCGCCGTGGCCACCTCGATGGCGGCGGAACTGGAAAGTCCGGCTCCCAGAGGAAGGTTCGAGGAAAAATGGGCTTCGAATCCCCCGATGGCCGCTCCTGCCCGGGAGAGCATCTCCGCCACACCGAGCGGGTAATCCTCCCAACTGTCATGCGCTTTCAGGCCATCCCGGAGATTCACCGCGACAACCCCGTCGATGCCTTCGCTGGTGAGGACGATCCGGTCATCGTCGCGGCGTTTTCCGGTGGCGGAAATGCCCATTTGAATGGCGGCCGAAAGGACGACGCCTCCATTGTAATCTGTGTGGTTGCCAAGAAGTTCAACGCGGCCGGGAGCAAAAGACTGGGTGTCTGACATACCGGAGCATCATTCCTTTAGCATCGAAGCTTGCCAAGAGGCAAATCTCTGGCACTTTTGAGAAGGAAAATAACGCGGAGAACATTATGCCAGAATCCACTGAAACCAAAATTGCCGCCCAGAAACTCGAAAGCAGCACCGAACACGCCAAAAAGGCGCTCGATGCCGCCGCCGAAGCCACCAAGGCGGTTGGCCAGACCGTCAAACAACATGCGCATGTCGCTTTTGAGACCGGCAAGGAGCATATTTCTGCTGCTGCCAAGGATCTCGGAGAGGCTGCCACGGCGACCTATGAGGATGTTCGCGAGCTCGCAAAGTCCAAAGCCGGCGAATACCAGAGCAAGGCCAGGGCCGCCTGGGGCGATGCGGCTTCCCGTGCCCAGACTTATCAGAACGAAACCGAGGACTACATCCGGCAGAATCCCCTGAAGGCCGTCGGAATCGCTCTCGGCGTTGGTTTCCTCCTGGGAATCATCTTCCGCCGCTGAATCGCGTTTGGAAACGACGGGCAACACTTCTCTTCCCGGCGGACATCCGCCCGCCGGGCCGCGTGGGCTGGTGGCCGAACTGCTCAGTCTGTTCGGTTCCTTCGGCCGGTATTTTGAAGCACTTGGGGCGCTTGCCGGTGAGGAGGCCCGTGAAGCGGGGGCGCTTTATCTGCGGTTGGCGGTCATGCTTGCGGCCGCCTTGTTTTTTGCGGCATTCGGGTATGTATTGCTGCTTCTCTTTGCCGCGTTTCTGATTGCCCTGGTTTTTCATGTGGCGTGGATCTGGATTTTGCTGGGTTTTACTGTGCTGCATCTTCTGGGCGCGTTCCTGTGCGCGAGTCATGTCCGGAATCACTGGAGGACACCGGTTTTTTCCGCCACGAAGGGGGAGATTTCCCGGGATCTGGAATCTTTGAAAGGAGTCCGGAAGCCATGAAAAGCAAAGCGGAGCTTCTTGCGGAACTGGCCCGCAGCCGGGTGGCGATTGCGCGGGATGTTTCGGCGGTCCGGACAGAGCTTGATGTCGCGGAAAAGATCCAGAATGCGATTCGTGTGCGTCCGTTTGCCTGGCTGGGGGGTGCTGCCGCTCTCGGCTACATCCTGGCCGGACCGAAAACCCGCACGAAGACGGTGACAAAATTTGTGCGTGGGAAAGCCCGTGGGAAATCCGTTCCGGACAAAAAGAAACCGCGCGGGTGGTTCGGAATTTTCCTTTCGCTTGCCAGGCTTTCCCTTCCGCTGGTCCGTCCGGCCCTGTCCGCCTATGCAGCGCGGAGGTTTGGTGACTTTGCCGAAAAATTGGCGAAGCCGTAAAAGAAGGATTGTGCCCGGTGGGCAGGCGGGAGATAATCCCCTCAAATCCTCTCCCTATGGCTCATCCCTCCCCGCACAAAAAAGTCAGTTTCATCGTTTATTTCATCGGCTTCACCGCGGCGCTTGCCGGCCTGTTGTTCGGCTTGGACGTGGGCGTGATTTCGGGGGCGCAGCATTTCATCGAGCAGGAGTTCAAGATCGGGGACCAGCAGATCGAAATCATTGTCAGTGCGTTGTTGTGGGGCGCTGTTTTTGGAACGCTCGTCAGCGGGGTGCTTTCCAGTCATTTCGGGCGTCGTCGCACGATTTTGGTGAGCGCGGTGATTTTTGTGCTCGGTTCGCTGGCCTGCTCCATTGCTCCCAATGAGAATGTGTTGATTGCCGCGCGTTTCTTTCTGGGCATAGCTGTCGGGGTGGCCTCCTTCACCGCGCCGCTTTACCTTTCCGAGATTTCACCGCAGAGCGTGCGCGGGTCGATGATCTCGATGTACCAACTGATGATCACGATCGGCATCGTGATCGCCTTCCTCAGCGACACCTGGCTGGCTTC
Organism: uncultured Chthoniobacter sp.; assembly: GCA_964585615.1. Classification (GTDB taxonomy): domain Bacteria; phylum Verrucomicrobiota; class Verrucomicrobiia; order Chthoniobacterales; family Terrimicrobiaceae; genus QYQL01. The sequence goes on from CAZPEN010000039.1 coordinate 5,584, forward strand.
CTATGCGACCTTCGGTGGAGTGACCGGCGGCCACTGGCGCATCATGCTCGGTGTGATCGCCATCCCCGCCGCGATCATGTTTCTGGGTGTTCTCATGCTGCCGGAGAGTCCCCGCTGGCTCTTTCTCAAGGGACTGAAGGAACATGCGGTGAATGTTTTCAAGCGGATGCATCTGGATGATGCGGAGATCGCCGCGGAAGTTCAGGAAATCGAGGACAGCATGAAAGTGAAGCAGAACGGCTTCCAGATGTTCATGCAGAATTCCAATTTTCGCCGGGCCATCGGTCTGGGAATCGGACTCCAGATCATCCAGCAGCTCACGGGCATCAATGTGGTGATGTATTATGCCCCGAAAATTTTCTCCCTTGCCGGGTTTGAGAATGTCAACGAGCAGATGTGGGGGACGGTCATTGTGGGGGTCACCAACGTGCTGGCCACTTTCATCGCCATTGCCTTTGTGGACCGTCTCGGGCGCAAGCCGATCATGTATGCCGGGTTCGTGGTCATGGGACTGGCCCTGTTGACCGTCGGTGCCTTTTTCAACATGGACATCGAAAAGCATCCGGAGCTTGGCTATCCTGCCATTGGAGCCCTGCTGGTGTTCATCATCGGTTTTGCAATGAGCGCAGGCCCGATCATCTGGGTCATTTGTTCCGAGATTTATCCGCTGGCTGGCCGCGATCTGGGAGTGACTTGCAGCACGGCCACAAACTGGATCAGCAATGCGATTGTCGGGCAGACATTCCTGACCATGCTGGCGACCTTCGGGGGAGGGAACACCTTCCTGCTCTACGGCGGGCTGAACGTGCTCTTCATCATCTTCTTCCTGATCTTTGTCCCGGAAACAAAGGGGATCTCGCTTGAGCACATCGAGAAGAACCTGATGTCCGGGCTGAGGCTTCGGAAGATCGGCCGCTGAGTTGCTGTGCACTCCGGTCCCGTTTCCGAGGAAGAAGCCCGTGGAATGATTTTGCAGTGGGGACGTCTCCATGATCTCCAGGCCGGGCTTTCGGCGTTCATTCCCATCATTGCCGAAGAGGGATTTTACATGCAGTTCGGAGAACAGCGCTGGCAGGGGTATGCCGATTTTGAGAGGCACCAGATCACCAAACGCAAGTTCTTCGACGAATTGCACGAATACACCGACATCCGGATTTTTGTGGGAGATACCGTGACAACGGCAAAAACCCACATGCTGTGGACCTGTCGGCACCGTCCTGAGAACAGTCCGGTGAGTTGCCAGATCAAAGCCCGCATTGAGCACACCTGGGAGTTCCGCCGCTGCGCCCGGACCGGGCGTGCTTTCATTCAGGGGCATGTGGTCGATCTTTTCGAATACCTCGAAGGGTTCCGCCCCGATGAGCCCCGGGAGTATGATCCGCACCTCGACCCCGGGTGGAAAACGCGCTGAGGCCCGGGGAGGGGGTTATTTTTTTGCGGCAGGATTTCCGACAAGCCATGTGAATGGCTTTTGGGGAGCGAAGGATTTCGCGGCATCGCCCGAGTAAACCCGTCCGCCGGCGACAGTCAGGGATTGGACGGGGGCATCCTTGGAAAAATTCAGATTGGTGAGTGTTACCCAGAAGGTGTTCGGGGTGGTGGCGGAGTCGAAATAGTAGATGAGGTTTTTCTGATCTGCTGCGGTGCGCCAGATGGTGGAGGCGATGTTCGGCTGGTCGGGGGTTGTCATTCCCAGGGGAACGCTCACGCTGCGCATGATGCCGAGGACACTGGCGATGGCCTGGAAATCGAAAGAACGGTCCGGTACCGCCGAGATATAGTTGGGATCGGCTTTTTTCGGCACGGCACCCACAAAAAAAGAGGCGCGGGCAAAGCGGTCGGACGCGCGGTTCGTTCCCGGCAGGAAGACGGTTCCCCCGATGCTCTGCCAGTAGGTGTTCAGGGCAAGTTGCTCGGAAAAGATGGGGGAGTTGGTCATGACCGTGAATTCGCGGCCGTGGTGGACGACGAGTTTCCCGCCGACATATTCAAAAATGGCGGAATCTCCGCTGGAATCCGAGATGGCGAGATGGCCTTGTGCGGGCGAACCGTCGGGAAGGCTCGGAGCCACGATCCGGAAGGGTTCCTTCGACAGGGCACCGACGGCTTCGGAGACGGACTGAAAGTTGTCCAGAACGTATTGCGCCCACATGCTGATGCAAAGTGTCGGATGTTCCCCGGTTGCTCCATAGTCGGACTCCACCAGATAAAGAACATTTGCCACGAGGCCCTTCTCGTTCATTCCGTCCACTGTTGCCGCTTCGTAGATGGAAGAAATGACGCTGCCGTATTTCGAGGTCCAGCGGATGGAATTCGGTCCGGCATTGCCATTTCTCTCAATGCCCCGGGGAAACAACCAAAGGTTTGTTCCCATATCCTGTGCCCAATCCATGGAGCGTCCGGTCACCACCGTGCTTTCTGTTCCGGAGTAGAGAACGCGGGTGCAGGCCCGGGCGGCGGGAGAAACCAGAAGAAGGCCGACAATGGCGGCAAGCGGGAGGAGAGGGCTTTTCATGGTGTCCAGACGATGCCTTGCAGGCCGAAGTGTCAAGCTCCCGGACGCGAAGTGGAAAGGGATTTTTTCCCGAAGATATCGTGCCGGTGTTTCCGCCCGGTTTCTTTTCCTTCAAACCCGCATCCCGGCAGCCTGCTGCGTCGGTTTCTCAACGGTGGGAAATTGGTTCATTGAGCCCAGATCCCACGGCAGGAAACTTTGGGCGGGATGAGCAAGACTGACAAGGCTGGGTGTGCAACGAATGCGCGGCGGGCGGGAAAAATTTCAACGCCGCTTTTTGCAAAGGCTTTTCTGCAAATCTTGTCCATCCTGTTTGAAAGCCGTTTCCGGGTTGGAGCTGTTTAAACAATTCTATAGCCGTCGCTTTGCGGCGGCGAGAGCCGCAGGGCTGCGTCAGCAGTTCGGGCAGTGTGTTTTCACACAGCCGCTTCACTGCCGCCGCACCCCTGCAACCCTCGGCGCTCGGCGCTCGGCGCTCGGCGCTCGGCGCTCGGCGCTCGGCGCTCGGCGCTCGGCGCTCGCAAATCTGTGGCTACATTATTATTTAAACCGCTCTAAGGCACCGCGTTGACAACATGAACAGGGGAACCGGCGAGAAACGCGCGCACATTGCCGATGGCGGTGGACATCAGGCGTTTTCTGGCCTCGACCGTCGCCCAGGCGCAGTGGGGTGTGAGCACCATATTTTTGGCTGTGAGCAGGGGATTTTCCGGGGAGGGAGGTTCGGCGGACAGGACATCGGCAGCCGCGCCCGCGAGAAGGCCTTCGTTCAACGCGGCGGCAAGATCTTCCTCAACAACGACCGGCCCGCGGGAAGTATTGATGAGACAGGCGGAGGGTTTCATGGTGCGGAGGCGTGCGGTGTTGACCAGGCCGCGGGTTTCCGGGGTGAGCGGGCAGAGGAGGCACACAAAATCGGATTCGGAAAAGATCTGTTCCATCGGGACAAAGGTGACCGGATAATCCACGGATTTTGGAGAGCGGACCACGGCAGTGACCTGCATTCCAAAAGCCCTGGCAACCCGTCCCACCTGCTGTCCGATTCGTCCGAAGCCGACAATGCCGAGAGTTTTCCCTTCGAGTTCGTGGAGCGGAAAATCCCAGAAGGAAAAATCCCGGCAGGAAGCCCAGGCGCCGTCGCGGACCCGTTGCGAGTGATGGGCGACGCTGTTTGTCCAGTGCAGGATGAAACTGAACACCATCTGGACGACGGAAGCGGTGCTGTAGGCCGGGACGTTGGAAACCGGGATGCCCCGGGCCCGCGCGGCGGCGACATCCACCACATCGAAGCCGGTTGCAAGAACCCCGATGAAACGGAGGTCGGGGAGGGCGTTGATGACTTCCGCAGGCAATTTGGTTTTGTTCGTCAAAACCACCGATGCTCCCCGGCAGCGGGACAGCACGTCTTCCGGAGCAGTGCGGTCGTGGATTTCCACCGAGGGGCAGAGACTGCGGAATTCTTCCCAGGAGAGGTCCCCGGGGTTCATGGTGTATCCGTCGAGGACAACGAGTTTGTGCAAGGGCATGGAAGAAAATGGAGTTTTCAGGTGCTCTGTTCAAGCAGGACTTGTGCCGGATGTCTGCACGGTTGCAAGGGGCGGGGGTTTGCGGCATGGTTGCCCCATGGGCCGGATGGTGGGAAACGTGGTGGATGTTCTTCGCGGGGAAATTTGTCCCGCCCGCATTTCCTGGGAAAACGGAAAGATTGCGGACGTGGAATCCGTGACGACGACGGAAGCTGCCGGGAAGCCGTTTCTTCTGCCGGGTTTTGTGGACGCGCACGTGCATGTGGAGAGTTCGATGCTGCCGCCGTCCGCATTTGCCCGGCTGGCTTCGGTGCACGGGACGCTGGCGACGGTGTCGGATCCGCATGAGATCGCGAATGTGTGCGGTCTGAAGGGAGTGGAGTTCATGCTGGAAGAGGCCGCCCGGTCGCCTCTGCATTTTTGTTTCGGAGCCCCGTCCTGTGTGCCTGCCACCGTCCATGAGACGTCCGGGGCGGAGTTGGACGCCGCGGCGGTGACGGCGCTTCTGGCCCGGCCGGAGATCGGTTACCTTGCGGAGGTCATGAATTTTCCCGGTGTCCTTGCTGGCGATCCGGAGCTTCTGGAAAAAATCCGTGCCGCCCGTGCTCTCGGCAAGCCGGTGGATGGGCACAGCCCCGGGTTGCGCGGCGGGCCTCTGGCCCGGTATGTGGCGGCGGGGATTTCTTCCGACCACGAGTGCAGCACGCTGGAGGAGGCCCGGGAGAAATGTGCTCTCGGGATGAAGATTCTGATCCGCGAGGGATCTGCCGCGAGGAATTTCGCCGCGTTGCTGCCGCTCATTGGCGAGCGTCCCTCGGAATGCATGTTTTGCAGTGACGACAAGCATCCCGACGCCCTGCTTGTCGGGCATATCAACCGCGTTGTTGCGGATGCCGTGGCCGCGGGTTTTCCCTTGTTTGATGTGCTCCGGATCGCCTGCGTGCATCCCGTGGAACATTACGGACTGCCGGCGGGCTTTCTGCGGCCGGGGGATCCCGCGAATTTTCTCACGGTGTCCAACCTCAGGGAGTTTTCCGTTGAATCCGCCTGGATGGCCGGCCAATGCATTGCGTGTGACGGGGAGAGTCTCATTCCGGGGAGTTTCTCCGCGCTTCCGAACAATTTCCATTCGCGTGTTCTTTCTCCCGCCGATTTTTCCGTTCCGGCAGGGGGAACGATCCTGCGGACGATCGATGTCGAGGACGGGGAGTTGATCACCCGGGAAGGACGGGTTCCATTGGAGGCCGGGCGGCCGTTTGTCGAGGCGGATCCGGGGCGGGATGTGCTGAAAATAACGGTCGTCAATCGTTACCGCAGTGCTCCTCCCGCCGTGGCCTTTGTGCGAAACATGGGGTTGTGCCGCGGGGCGCTGGCCTCTTCCGTTGCGCACGATTCCCATAACATCGTGGCCGTGGGCGCCAATGATGACGATCTGTGTCGTGCGGTGAATCTCCTCATGGAGTCAAGGGGGGGGTGTGCGGCTGTGGATGGTGGGGAATCCCTGCTCCTGCCTTTGCCGGTGGCAGGGTTGATGAGCGATCTCGACGGGCGCGAGGTGGCTGCGAGGTATTCGGAACTGACCCGCTTTGCAGGGAGGTTGGGCTCCCGTTTGGAAGCCCCCTTCATGACGCTTTCATTTCTCGCCCTGCTGGTGATTCCCGAACTCAAGCTCGGGGATCGGGGGTTGTTCGACGGACGGACGTTTGAGTTTGTTCCGTTGTTTCAGCGTTGATATTGCAGGGCCATGGCGCGGGCGGTGCCGGCGATTTGTTCCCGGAGTTCCGCGGGTTCCAGCACCACCGCATGGGCTCCCCACCCAAGAATCCAGTTTTCCAGATCCGGGGCAATGCCGACATCCAGCGTCAGCTCGGCTCCCCCACCGGGAAGGGGTGCGAGTTTTTGGGACTTGTGCCAGCTCCGTTCGGAAGCCAGGCGGGCGGCAAAATCGTCCAGACGGAGGCGGATTTTCCTCGTGCGGCCGGATTCAAAGGCCATGAAGCTGTCCTTCATCATTTTTGAAAGGGAAAAATCCGCCGGTCTTTTAAATGTCTGCTTGAGGGGCTTGGGACGGGTCAGTCGGGTGAGGGCGAAAGTGCGGATCTGTCCGCGCACGAGGTCGTTGCCGATGAGGTACCATTGGTTGTTGAGGCAGCCCAGATGGTAGGGTTCGACCCGGCGGCGTTCCGGCTTGGGTTTTTTGAGTGCATGGTAGTCGAACTCGACCGTGGTGTTTCCCAGGATGCAGTCCGCCAGCAGGTTGAAGACCGTCAGTTCCTGTTCCGCGGCTCCCAGCGGGTGGAAAGAAAAGGTCCCGCCCAGCTCTTCCAGGGAAAAGGAAACCTCATCCTTGAGCGAAGCGGTGATCTTGTCGAAAGCGGAGCGGAGAGTTTTTTCAAAATGGGTGCCCTTGTATTGTTCGATGGCTTTTTGTGCCACCAGAAGGGCGACCACTTCGCCCTGCGTGATGGTTACCGCCGGAAACGAACCCACAGGCTTTGTGTAGTGGAACCCATGCTGCACCGAGTCATAATCGATGGGCAGCAGCATCTGGTCGCGCATGAAGTCGATGTCGCGCTGGACGGTCTTGTAGGAGACTTCAAAGACTCCGGCCAGAGTTGTGCAGTTCGGAAATTTTCCCGCCGCGAGCAGTTCGTGGATCTTGATCATCCGCGCGTAAGGCGGACGGGTTGTGCGTCCGGCCGGGGGCAGGGGACGTCCGTTGCCGCGGGGCAGGCGGACAGTGGCGGGGGAAAGTTTTCTTGGCATGGGACATATCGTGTCCCATGCCTGTCGGGGAATCAATCAATTTTTTCCGGCGGAGTTCCGGGTGCATTGACCTCGGATCCGGGCTGAAAAGACTTGGGGGAGAGTCTCCACGACGGACGACTCTTCCCCCAACCGGGACAACCCTCTGTCTGACAGAGCCCCGGTTGGTTTTCAACACACTGACAAGCAACCGGGATTCTCCCGACGGGCGGGATTTATCGGGCGGTGGCGACGCGGACCCGTTTCAGTTGGCCGTGGTTTTTCACAAGAACGCGTCCGCTTTCAAACAGATCCACGAGAGCGGCCAGCGTTTCCTTGCTGTCCCGGGTGCAGGAACCCACGATGGAGACCAGATCGCCCAGAGAGTATTTGCTGCGATTGATTTTGCGGTAATAGTTTTTCATGTGTTGTCATGTTGGACACACCTTCCCGCGCGGATGTTCAAACTCCGCCGAGCAGTTCTTCCCATCTGGCGTAAAGACGTGAGACTTCGGCCTTTGCACTATCGAGTTTTTTGATCAGTTCCGGGGCCTCGGTTGCCCGGGCGGCGTAGAAGGCGGGGTCGTTGAGGGTTGTTTCAAGTTCTTCAACAGATTTTTCCGCGGAGAGAATCGTTTCTTCGATGTGGTCCAGTTCGAATTGTTCCTTGTAGCCGAGGCGTCTGGTTTTCGGGACGGGTTTTGCCTGGGGAGTTGGCGAAGAGAGGGCCTTCAGGGCAGACTGGGCCCGGGCGTCCCGCTCTTTCTTTTTTTCCAAATAGTAGGAAAAATTTCCCGGTTGAACGAAGACTCCGCCGTCCTCGAAGGCGACAATCTGGTCACAAATCCGGTCGAGAAAATAGCGGTCATGGCTGACGACCAGAACGGTGCCGTCGAAATCCGCAAGGGCTTCTTCCAGCATCCGGAGGCTGGCGAGGTCGAGATCATTTGTGGGTTCGTCGAGAATGATGACATTGCCGCCGCGGCGGAGCACCTTGGCGAGGAGAAGCCGGGCCCGTTCGCCGCCGGAGAGCCTGTCCACGCGCTCTTTCACACGCGATTCATCGAAGAGAAATCTCCGGAGATAGGCGCGGGCGGTGAGGGTCTGGCTGCCGAAGGAGACCATTTCTCCGGAGTCCGACACTTCCTCCATGACGGTTCCCCTGCCGTCGAGCTGCATTCGTGATTGGTCGATGTAATTGAAGACCACGCGTTTTCCCACAACGGCGGTTCCCTCCGCGGGCGGAAGTTCGCCCAGGCAGACGCGGAGGAGGGTGGTTTTGCCCACGCCGTTTCTTCCGACGATGCCCGTGCATTGGCCGGGGCGGAGCGAGAGGTTGAGATTCCGGAAAAGCCAGCGGCCTGTGTCTCCGGCCCGCACCCCGGCACCGGTGAGTTCCACCGCCGTGTTTCCGATTTCCGGTGCGGGGGGGATGAGGAGATCCATCTCGCGCTCCTCCGGGGGGGCTTCCATTCCGGCGACCTGGTAGAAAGAGTCCAGGCGGTGTTTGGATTTTGATCTTTGTGCCCGGACTCCCGCGCGCACGTATTCGAGCTCCGCGCGCAGGAAGCGCTGGCGGCGGCGTTCGGATTGTTCCGCGATCTGCTGTCGGAGAGCCTTGGCTTCGAGAAAAGCCGTGTAGTTTCCCGGGTGCGAGTAGGCGCGTCCGCCGGAGAGCTCGATGATCCGTGTGGCGATGGTTTCGAGAAAATAGCGGTCGTGGGTGACAAAGATCAGGGCTCCGGGGAAGCTGCCCAGAAAGTCCTCCAGCCATCGGATGGATTCGGAGTCGAGGTGGTTGGTCGGTTCGTCCAGAAGGAGGAGATCGGGCTGGGAGGCAAGGGCGCGGCAGAGGGCGACACGACGTTTCTCCCCGCCGGAAAGAGGGCCGACCAGAGCATCCAGAGGAGGGGCGGCGAGGGAGCCGGCTTCGGCCTTGATCCGGGTGTGGAGGTTCCAGCCGTCGGCGTGCTGGATCAAATCAAGGAGATCGTGGAGTTCGGTCTCCGAACCTTCCCCGGCTTCGTATTTTCGCATCCACTCCGTGAGGTCGGCGGCCCCGGCCTCGATGTTTTCCAGAACGGTCTTTGAGCCATCCAATTCAAATTCCTGGGGAAGGTAGCCGGTTCGCAGTCCCCGGCGGCGCGAGATCTCCCCGGCATCCGCTTCGGCTTCCCCGGCGAGGATTTTGAAAAGACTGGTCTTCCCGCAGCCATTGCGACCGACCAGCCCGACCTTTTCCCCGGGAGCGACGGTCAGGGACACGCCGTCCAGCAGGAGCTGGTTTCCATAGGCAAGGCGGAGATCCCGGGCGGACAAGATGGATGAAGACATTCCCCTATTCGTAGAGGGCTCCCGGCCATTGTAAATGTCGGCGGAAATTTTTTTGGAAAACAAGCCCGATCGTGCATTCTCGGCTCGCGCGAATTTTTCTTTTCTGTTATTGAAGACCGCGATGCACTCTGCCACCCAGGATCGCGACAAGTTTGCAATCATCGGCCTTGGCTGCCGGATGCCTCCCTCGGCGGTATCGCTGGAAACATTCTGGAAATTTCTTCTCCGAGGGGGAAATGCGCTGAAGCCGGTTCGCAAGGACCGATGGGACGTGAGGCAGTATTTCGACGAGGATCCGAAGCGGCCGGGGAAGATGTACGCTCCAAAATTCGCCATGTTGGAGTCGGACATCAAACTTTTTGATCCGATGGTTTTCGGGATTTCCCCGCGTGAGGCGGCCTGCATGGATCCCCAGCAGCGGTTGCTTTTGGAGGTGACATGGGAGGCGCTGGAGGACGCGGGGATCCCGCGTGAAAAGGTTGCGGGAACGCGCACGGGGGTCTTCATTGGAGGGTTTTGCATGGACCACCTTCTGCATCAGATGCAACCGGCCAACCGGCATCTGATCGAGGCGCATTCCCCGGTGGGGGCCTCGATGACTTTGCTCTCCAACCGGATTTCCCATGCTTTTGATCTCCGGGGTCCCAGTCTCACGATGGACACGGCCTGTTCCTCGTCTCTGGTGGCTGTTCATCTTGCCTGCCAGAGCCTGCGATACCGGGAGTCGGACATGGTGATTGTCGGTGGAGTAAATGTCATGGCGCGTCCGGATTTCCCAATCATGATGAGCAAAGGGCATTTTTTGTCGGATCATGGAGAATGCCACACGTTCGATGTGACGGCTGCGGGGTACGCGCGGGGTGAGGGGGCCGGAGTTTTTTTGATCAAGCGGTTGGAGGATGCGCTGGCGGCCGGGGATGGGATCCATGCGGTGGTGCGGGCCACAGGGGTGAACCAGGACGGACATACCGATGGGATTTCCCTTCCGAACAGTGAAGCGCAGGAGGCTCTTGCGCGGAGTGTTTATGCCGGGTCCGGCCTCGCTCCCGGAGAGGTGGATTATGTCGAAGCGCATGGAACAGGAACGCAGGCGGGTGATCCGGCGGAGACCCGCGCGCTCAATGCGGTGTTCTCGGAAGGCCGACAGAACAAGCTGCCGGTGGGATCGGTGAAAACCAATATCGGCCATTTGGAGGCCGCGGCCGGGGTGGCCGGGATGCTGAAGGCGATTGGCGTCCTGAAATTCCGCGAGATTCCGCGCAATCTGCATTTTCAAAATCCGAATCCAAAGATTCCCTTTGAGGATTATTGCCTGCGGGTGGTTGAAGAGACGATGTCCCTGCCTGCGAGAGAGGAAAAGCCGGTGGTGTATGCCGCTGTGAATTCCTTTGGTTACGGAGGCACCAATGCCCATGTGGTTTTGGAGTCCGCCCCGGCGGTGACGCCGCCGGCAACTTCCGAGGGGCTTGCGCGCCCCTGTTTGATTCCTCTTTCTGCCGGCAGCGACAAGGCGCTCCGGGATCTGACAGCGAAATTTGCTTTTGCAGCGGGACAGAAGGAATGTGGGGCGCTTGCGGACATGGCCTATACCACGGCTTTCCGTCGCACGCATGCGCTCAGCCGTTGTGTGGCGATCACGGGGGATATGGACACGCTGCGGGGGCAGTGGATTGCCGCCTCGACGGGACAGCCTCACGAGGGCCTTGTTACAGGAACGGCCCCGGAGGTGATGAAGGCGGGCCCCGTGTTTGTTTATACGGGGATGGGGCCGCAGTGGTGGGGGATGGGGCAGGAATTGATCCGCTCCGAACCGGTGTTTGCGACAGCGATTGAGGAGGTGGACCGGCATTTCCAGGCCTTGGCCGGATGGTCCCTGAAGGAGGCCATGCTGGCGGGCGAAAAGGAATCCCGCATGGAGCGTACTGAGCTGGCACAACCGGCAAATTTTGCCATTCAGGTGGCCCTGACGCGTCTGTGGGAATCGTTTGGCATCCGTCCCTCTGCGGTGATCGGGCACAGTGTGGGAGAAGTTTCCTCCGCCTATGTTGCGGGGGTGTATTCGATGGAGGATGCCGTCCGGGTGAGCTTTCACCGGAGCCGGTTGCAGCAGACGATGGCCGGCCGGGGGGCGATGCTGGCGGTGGGGCTGCCGGAGGCGGAGGCATCCAAGCGGATCGCGGATTTTCCGGGGGTGTCGGTGGCGGCGGTGAACAGCTTCCATGCAGTGACCCTGTCGGGGGACGCGGATCAGTTGCGGGAGATTGCGGCGGGGTTGGAGAAGGAGGAAATCTTTCAGAAATTTCTGCGGGTCGAGGTGGCTTACCACAGTCCGCAAATGGAGCCATTGAAGGAGGCGTTGCATGAGGCGCTGGCGGTGCTGGCCCCCCGCGAGGCAACGCTCCCGTTGTATTCCACGGCCTTTGGAAAAAGAATTCCGGGAGCGGAGTGGGGGGCCGGGTATTGGTGGCAGAATGTCCGCCAGGCCGTGCATTTTGCCGCCGGGATGCAGACTCTTTTTGAGGAGGGATTCACGCATTTCCTGGAAGTTGGTCCGCATCCGGTGCTGGGAAATTCGATCAAGGAATGTGCTTCCCATTTGGAGAAGCAGATCACCTGCTTCCTCTCGCTGCGACGCAAGGAGCCGGAGGTTCGCCAGATTCTCACAACAGCGGCGGAGCTTTACTGCGCGGGGTTTGACTTGGATTGGCGGGCGCTGGCGCCTGTCTCGGGACGATTCCTTTCCACGCCAAAATATCCCTGGCAGCGGGAGCTTCATTGGTCGGAATCCGCGCGTTCCAAAATGGAGCGCCTGGGACTGCCGGGGCCGGTGTATCTCAACAGAACCCTCCTGTCGGGAACGCCTTCCTGGGAGGTGGAGATCAACCGGCAGTATTTTCCGTTCCTCATGGATCATGGCGTGCAGGATCAAACGGTTTTTGCCGGGATGGGATATGTGGAAGCCGCGCTTTCCCTGGCCGGCAGGATTTTTGGAGCGGTGCCCGTGGTTTTGGAAAACGTCAATTTTGAAAAGGTGCTCGTGGTGGATCCGGCGCGGCTCCAGTATTTGATGACGGAATGGGATGCGGAAGACGGAGGATTCAGGATTTCCAGCCGGGTTGAAGGGGAAGAGGAAAGCGTGCAACGGCATTGCCGGGGAAGAATTCTCCAGATGTCCGAACCTCCGGTGCCGGAATGCGATCTGGGGGCTTTTCAGAAAGAGTGTTCCGTGGAGGCGGGCATTCCGGAATTTTACAACCGCCTTGAGGAAAGGGGTCTGTTTTATGGACCGGCCTTTCGACCTCCTTCCAAGATTATGACAGGCGACAGGTGTTTCCTGATGACAATCCGGACGGATGGGACGGAGGGAGACCATCCCCTGCACCCGAGTCTGTTTGATGCGGCTTTGCAGGCGGTTCTTTATTGTTCACAGGGGGATCGGTTGTTTGTGCCATTTTCCTTTGAGCGGTTTGAATATTACTCCCGGCCTCAGGAGGAGAAGTGCTTTGCGGTGGGAAGATTGCTCAGCCAATCGGAGACTCTGATTGTTGCGGATGTCTGGCTGACAGATTCCCGTGGTCGCGTCCATGCCTGCGCGCGCAGGATTTCCTGCCAGGCCATCGAGACCGGGGCAGAAAAACCACGGGAGAATCTGTTTTACGCTCCGGCTTGGCAAGAGGCTGCCCAGGAGGAGAAAACGGGAAATGGGGCGGGGATGGTGATTATTGCGGAGTCGGAAGGACCGGATGCCGATTTTGCAAGGGCGCTTGCCGGACAAATGCCCGGGGCGATGCTCAAGCTGACCGGAGGTTCTGACCGCGAAACCTTTCTGTCCTGCCTGGAGGAGGAGACGAGCCGGATTGTCTTCTTTGCGGGCAGTGAAAAATTCGACGGGATGCCGGGATGGCAGGCGGCATGCGAAGCTGGGGAGAGGGTGGTTGCCCTGCTCCAGGCGGCAGGGACCTGTCCGAAGGCAGATGTCACTCTGGTCACACGCGGGGTGATTTCTTCACCGGGAGGCTGGAAGAATTTTTCCGAAACTCCCGTGGCCTCGCTGGGATTGGTGGCGCAAAATGAATATGAGCATCTGCACTGCCGAAGCATTGATATTGGGGAGGATGCGGATGCCGATACAGCGGCCCGCTGGATCGCCGGAGAGATTGTCGCAGGTCGTGCAGGGGACATCGCCTTTCACGACGGGAAGCGATTTGAAAATTGTCTCCAACCTGTCTTGGAGAAAAACGAAGGACCGGCGCGGGTGTCGGTGTCTCTGGAAGAGCCGCTGAGGCTCCAGACAGGAACAAAGGGCAAGACGCTTTCCTGGCGGAAGGCGGAAAGGAAAGAGCTGGCGGCCGGAGAAATCGAAATCCGGGTTCACGCAGCGGCGTTGAACCACCGGGATCTTCTCAAATGGGAGGGCCGCCTCCATACCTTGGATCTTGAGGGAACTTTCACGGAGGGCCGCTTCGGGCTTGAATGTGCGGGGGAGGTTGTCCGGACCGCACCCGGAAGCAGATTTTGCGCGGGGGATCGCGTGGTGGCTTTGACTGTGGATGGATTTTCCAGTCATGTCACCGCGTTGGAACAGTTTGTGTTGAAGTTGCCGGAGAATATCGGCTTCGAGGCTGCCGGGATACCGTTGGTGTTTTTTGCCGCCTATCGGGGGCTGGTCGATGTTGCGGGGGTGAGGCCCGGAGAGCGGGTGTTGATTCACCATGCCAGCGGAGGCGTTGGAATGGCCGCACTGGAAATCTGCCGCTGGAAGGGGGCGGAGGTTTTTGCAACCGCAGGCTCGGAAGAAAAGCGTCGGATTCTTCAGGGACTCGGGGTGAAAAACATCTATTCTTCCAGGACTCTGGATTTTGCGCAGCAAATCCGGGAAGCAACGGGGGATCAGGGGGTGGATATTGTGATTGGTGCTGTCAATGGACCGGCTCTCCACGCCGGATTGGGACTCTTGCGTTCCGGTGGTCGCTACATCGCTCTTGGTAATGTGGACATGGCTTCTGACAGTCGTCTCCCATTGCGGGCTTTCCAGCGAAACCTTGTGTTTGCCTCCATTGAGGTGGAGCGTCTCATGGTGCAGAACCCGGAGCTGGTTCGCTCCACATTGGAAAAAGTCCTGGCCCACATGGAAAAAGGGGATTTCCATCCAGCAGCGTCCCGGTTTTTTCCTGCGACTTCTGTGCAGGAGGCTTTCGAAGAGATGGCGGCTTTCAGACATGCCGGGAAACTCTTGCTGGATTTTTCCAAAGGCAGCGTGGAGGTGGAGGAGCCGCTTGTCAAATCTGATGGATGCTACATCGTCACCGGCGGGACGTCAGGTTTTGGCGCGGCGACCGGCATTTGGATTGCCTCGCAGGGGGCGGGAAAGGTGATTCTTGCAAGCCGCTCCGGGACCTCTGCGCCGGGAGCCTGGGAAGCTTTGGAGACCATCCGTGCCATGGGAGTTGAGGCGGAAGCCGTTTCCGTGGATGTGACCAACGAGGAGCAGGTTCGTAATTTGGTGACCGGCTGTTCCCATGGAGGGCATGTCTTGAGGGGGGTGATTCATGGGGCCATGGTGCTGGATGATGCCATGATGCGGGATATTTCCCCGGAACGCTTCCGGAAGGTTTTCCTGCCGAAGGTGGCCGGTGCCTGGCATCTTGCCTCTGTCTTGAAGGACTGTCGGACACTGGAGTTTTTGGTATTTTATTCCTCCATTTCCGCGTTGATCGGCAATCGGGGACAGACGAATTATGTCGCGGCAAACAGTTGCATGGATGCATTGGCAAAAAAACTCCGGGCGGAGGGAATGCCGGCTTGTTCCATCAATTGGGGGGCGCTGGCAGAGACCGGGGTTGTGGCCCGGGATGAGCGTTTGGGCGCGGTTCTTTCCTCGGAGGGAATCACCGGGTTGACAAACCAGCAGGCTTTCGGGGCGCTTGGCATGGTTTTGCGTTCTTCCCGCCCGCAAACGGGCGTCTTTCTGGTGGATTGGAAAAAATGGAACGAATCCCAGCCCAAGCTGGACAAAGATCCAAGGTTCCGGGAATTGTTTCAGACCGCCGGAGGCGAAGAAGGGGATGAGAAAGGGAATGCCATCCGCGCCGAGATGGCCGCCCTGACCAAAGAGCAGCGGGTGGCCGCCTTGGAAAGTCGGCTTCAAGGCGTCCTTTCGCGCATCCTGAAGATGTCGCAGGAGGCGGTGTCCCCGAACCGAAAACTCAGTGAAATGGGGGTGGACTCCCTGATGGTTTTGGAACTGGGGTTGGGGATCAAGGAGGAGATCGGCATCACCTTCTCCGCCATGGAGTTTCTGAAAGGCCCCAACCTGCGCCAACTGGCCGCCATGGCCGAGCAAAAGCTCTGGAAAATTTCTTCCTGATGACACACACCCAATCCTCAACCCAATAACACTCCCGTGGAAAAAGCACTCGCCGGCATAGACAGTCTTGTCACTTTCACAAACACCTCCGGGCAGAAAGGTCGCGGTACATTGATCCATATCTCCCGATCGGTTGCGGTTTTTGAGGTGTACAATCCTTATTCCATTATTCAACTGAGCGAGGTGCTTCAGGAACTGCTCATCATGCGCGGGGAGCGAATCCTTTATCGCGGAAAGGGAGTGGTGACCAGTATCGTGGCGACCGGCTTGATGGTGATTGCTTCTGTGACATTGACCGATTCGTGGAGTGCCCTGGCCCATCTTCAACCGGGACCGGCTCTCAGCGGGGAAGTCGAGCGCTTTATCTTGGATTGGGAGGAAGGGCTTCAGATTTCCGACAGTTTCCAACTGGTGGTCAACCGGTTTTCCAACTTCATGGCGGAAGTCAGTCGCTGGCTGGAGGAGGCGGAGACGGCCATTATTGGAAAAGTGCCCGATGGGGAGGAGAAAATGGGGATATTCCGGGCTTCTGTCGAGCGGCCTGTCGCCGGCAAGCTGGGCGAGATGATGAAGGCATTTGAGAAGGAGTCTTCCCAAATTTCGGAGGAGGAATCCCTGATCCATAAAGCTTTTGCAAGGAGGGAACTGCATCCTTACATGTTGTGCGCCCCATTTGTCTTTCGCTCGTTCAGCAAGCCGCTTGGCTATGCCGGTGACTACGAGATGGTCAACATGATGCTCAAGGAGTCCGACACCATTGGGAACAATACTTATGCGAGAATATTCCATGATCTGACCACTGATGTCGCGGCTGCTGCCGCACACAGAAACCGGGTTCGCATCCTTGAGGACTATCTTGCCGGGGAGGCAGAGAGAGTTCATGACGAGGAGCGGATATTTACGGCGCTGACCATTGGCTGTGGCCCGGCTGTGGAGGTTCAGCGATTTATCCGCAACCATGAGGTTTCCGCGCAGGCGGTCCTGCATCTGATGGATTTCAATGAGGAAACCATTGAATACGCCAAGCTGCGCACAGGGCTGGCTGTGGAAATTTCCGGACGCAAGCCAACGCTGAAGTTCATTCAGAAGTCCATCGACGAGCTTTTGAAAGACATCCATCAGGAACAGGAGGGATTTCTGCCCGTGTACGACATGATTTATTGTGCGGGATTGTTCGACTATTTCCCGGACAACGTGTGCCGGAATTTGGTGAATCTTTATCACGGATGGGTCCGGCCCGGGGGGCTGCTTGTTACAACGAATGTGCATACGGTGAATCCCGATCGATTCACAATGGAATACCTGCTGGATTGGTATTTGATTTATCGTGATGAGAAGCAAATGGCTTCTTTGGTTCCGAAGGGGGTCGATTCAGAGATCTATGTGGATAAGACCGGAGTCAATGTGTTCATGTCCATCCGCAAGGGAATTTAGCCATGGGGAGAGAAGAACAGAATTTGACGGAAGCTTATCTGGCGTATGACATCAGGCTGCGGACAAGAAGGCTGGCCATTACCTGTGTCATTTCCATTGTTGGTATTTTGTTCGGGGTGCTGCTGGATTATGTGCTTTATCCGTCCTGGTTTTTTCCCTTTTTCCTGATTCGTCTTGGCGCTGACGGGATCTTGCTGGTGTTGTTCCTTCGCTTGGTTGTGGGAAAGGCTCCGGGGCTGACAGAGTTGAAGATTCTGGGGGTTTTCTCGGCGCTGGTCATCAACTTCTGTTTCTGTCTCATGATTTTTTTGGCCGATGGAGCGCGGTCCCCCTACTTTCCCGCCTTGAATCTCATCATCATGGCCATGGCAACCATGCTGCCATGGACGGTGGTGGAGACGACCGTGATGTGTATCGGTTCTCTGGTTCTTTATGCGGGAGCCTGCTTGTTGCATCCCACTTTTGGGAGGGAAAACATCTGGTCAATCTTTTCCTACAACACATCGTTTATCCTCATCACAACGGCGGTGTGCATCACCATCACCTATTTTCTTTCCCGGGCGCGTTTTGAAGAATTTCGTTTGCGGCACCAGCTGGATATTCAAAACAGGGAATTGCAGGATCTCGACCGGCTGAAGACGCAGTTTTTTTCCAATATCAGCCATGAGCTTCGGACACCGCTGACCCTGATTCTGGGGCCGGTGGAGACGTTGTTGAGCCGGGGGGGGGACTCCCTGGATGCCCGGGTACACGAGGGGCTGATTCTTGTTCACCGGAATGCATTGCGGCTGTTGAAGCTCATCAACGACCTGCTGGATCTGATGCGGTTGGAGCAGGGGGCCGAGATCCTGCGCAAGAGGAACCTTTCTTTGGGATCGTTTTTGCGGGGGATCGTGGATTCCGTGCGGCATCTTGGTTTGTCGAAGAATCTGAAGATCCGGGTGGAGCCGGGAAATGAGAGCGACGAGGTGTTGGCCGATCCGGCGCGAATGGAGAAAGTGGTGATCAATCTGCTGACAAACGCGATCAAATACACGCCGGCTTCCGGTTCCGTGACGGTCCGCTGGCGGTGTTCCCCGGACGAGGTCTGCATTGAAGTGGCGGATACCGGCGTGGGAATTCCCGCGGACGATCTTCCGAAGATTTTCGACCGTTTCCACCAGGTTCGTGGCAATGCCTCCAACCGGGTCCAGGGCGTGGGAATCGGCCTGGCTCTCGCAAAGGATCTGGTGACCGAACACGGGGGGCGGATCGATGTGCAGAGCGAGTTGGGAAAAGGGAGTGTGTTCCGGGTGGTTCTTCCCCGGGTTTTGGAATTGCAGGAAGTGGAGGAGACGGCCGGGGATTCCTCCCCGGAGGAACCCTTTGAAAAGGCATTCCGTTCGGCAGACAGAAGTTGGCGAAATCCTGTGGAAAACGAGGTTTTGCCGGTGGTGGGGACAGGGGGAGAGGTGGTGCTGGTGGCGGATGATGAAAGTGACATGCTCCAGTATGTGGTCTCGCTTTTGTCGCAGGACCACCGGGTGGTCCAGACGCGGGATGGTTTGCAGGTGTGCGACCTGGTCAGGGAGCACCGGCCCGAAGTGGTGCTGTTGGACTGGATGATGCCGGGCAAGGACGGGCTGAGTCTTTGCCGGGAACTGCGGGCCGGACCGGACTGGGCGGACTTGAAGATCATGCTTCTGACCGCACGCATCGACGAGGAGTCCAAGATCGAGGCCCTGCGGGCGGGGGCGGATGATTTTCTCACCAAGCCGTTCAGCACGGCGGAAGTGCGGACCCGTGTGGCCAATCTTTTCCGTTCCGCGCATTTGCAGAAAGAACTGAGGGCCCGGAATCTGGAACTGACCGGAACGCTTGAAAAGCTGCAGCGAACCGAGACGCTGCTCATCCAGAGCGAAAAGATGAACGCCCTGGGGTCGCTTTCGGCGGGATTGCTCCATGAGATCAACAACCCGCTCAATTACACGATGACGGCGATCTCATTTGCGAAGCAGTTCGAATCGTCGCTGGGACCGGAGGTGAGGGAGATCCTTGCGGACATCGACGAGGGGATGCACCGCATCCGGGACGTGATCACGCACCTCAAGGATTTTGCGTATCCGGAGAAGCCGGGGACGGAATCGCTCTTTTCCCTGCGGGAAGTCTTCCAATCTGCGCGGAAGATCCTTGCGCGGGAGCTGGACGGGGTTGTCGTGGATGTGGAGATTCCGGAGACGTTGCTGGTCCGAGGGCAGAAGACCCAGATCACCCATGTTTTCATGAACCTTCTTGGTAACGCGGGGAAAGCGGTTGCGGATTTGCCGCCCGGGGCCCCGCGGGAGATTGGTGTGAAGGCGGCCGTTTCGGGGGATGACGTTTCGATCACGGTTTCGGATACGGGGGGGGGGATTCCGGAGCCGGTTCTCAACAGGATCTTCGAACCGTTCTTTACCACGCGCGATGTCGGGGCCGGGATGGGCATGGGACTTAGTATTTGCCATACCATTCTGAATGCACATCATGGCTCCATCCGGGCCGGGAACCGGCCCGGAGGAGGCGCTGTTTTTACCGTCACACTTCCATTCACCACAGAAGACAAGCAAAACCCATGAACCAGACACCCGACACCCGCCGCAGCATTCTCTACATCGATGATGAAGAAAAAGCCCTGAAGTATTTTCGCATGGCTTTCTCTCCGAAATTTTCGATTTTCACCGCTTCTTCCGGGGAAGAGGGGCTTGCCCTCCTGCGCCGGGAGGGCGACAAGATCGGAGTGGTGGTTTCCGACCAACGAATGCCGGGAATGATCGGGGCGGATGTGCTGGGAACCGTCCGACAGGAATTTCCCCGGATGGTGCGGATCCTGACGACGGCTTATTCCGATCTCCAGAGTGCGATTTTGGCGGTGAACAAAGGGTATATTTACCAATACGTGGTGAAGCCGTGGGAGGTTGCGGAGCTGGAAATGGTTTTGCACCGGGCGTTGGATTACCATCACATCCTTTCCGAGCGGAACGAGCTCCTGCGACTGAAGATGAGCACCTTGCAGCGCATCATTTGCTGCGACCGGGTGAAGTGGTTGCTGCTGGCGTTTGGAACAGGCGAAGGGAAGGTCGCGGGGGCTTTCCGGAGAGCCTTGTTCTCCCTGGTGCGTTCGCAGATGGAAGCGGCTGTTCCTTGTCAGATTCCGGAGAATGTCTTCCGGGCGGCACAGTTCGATGCCGTGTCGTTGATCCAGGGGGAGTTGCAAGCCGGCAACCGGATCAAAGAGGTTTTGGCGGGGGATATGGGGGGAGGAACGGGGTTTGAGCAGAGCGAAGCGGTGCTCCGCCTGGGTGAACAGGGGGCGGAGCTTGCCTCCGTTCTGGGGGCGTGGCTTTCCGCATTGCCGGAGGGGGGTGCCACGCGAGTGGAGGTGGACGGCGGAGTGAAGGTGGTGGTGTCTCCAACCGGAGCGGGATTTGTCGAGGCCCTTTCCGGCGTGCTCTTTGCCCGGGATCCGCAGGCCGCGTCCCTGCTTTTGTTGCGGACGTTGTGGAAATTTGCAGAGGCGGGGGTGTTGTTCGGTTTGGATGTGGAGCAACCGGAGGCCTTCCGGATCGTGTCGCAACAGGATGATGTCTCTGCCGGGGATGTTGCGGATGCACTCCGCGGGGTTTTTGAGCGATGGGATGTCGCCTCGCTTTGATTTTCGGAAAAGAAGCATGTTCTCCGACGAAGCTCTTCTTGTTGTTGATGACGAGCCGTTGGCATTGAAATATTTTGCCAGGCTGTTTGGAGAACGGTTCGACGTTCTCACGGCGGTTTCGACGGCGGAGGCTTTGAAAATCCTGGAGTCCCGGGCGGAGACAATCGGCGTGGTTTTTTCCGATCAGCGGATGCCGGGTGAAAGTGGGTTGACCCTGTTGCAGCATGTGAGAGAGCGCTTTCCCGGGGTTGTGGGAATCCTCAGCACGGCTTGTTCGGATGCCGGAACGCTCATTCAGGCCATCAATACGGGGGCCGTCTTTTCCTTTGTCTCGAAACCGTGGAAGAGGGACGAGTTGGAGCGGACTCTGGAGCGGGCCTTTGCCGCGCGGCGGGACCGGATTGAGATGCTGTTGTCGTCCGATCTCCGGATTGCACGGGCGGGTTTTATTGCTTCGAAGATCGGGCATTATGTCAACAATGCCTTCTGTCCTGTCACCTATCTGCTCGACCAATTGATTGCGAATCACCGTTCGTCGGAATTCCTTCCTTTGGAGTTTCTCATGGGCGTGAGAAAGCACGTGGATGATGTCGTGTCAACGCTTGGGGATTTGGAAAAGATCAACGGAATGGCGGTGCGGGAGGCTTTCGAATTCATCGACATCGGGAAGGTGCTGGAAGAGGTGCTGCGGGAGACCTCGCTCATGCGCGAGCAAAAGCAGTTGCGGCTTGAAACCCAGGTCAGCGGGCTTATTCCCCCGATCCGGGGGTTCGGTCCCCATATCGAAAAAATGGTCCGTTTTCTGATTGCGGAAGAACTGGTTTCCCTGCCTGCGGGAAGCCGGGTCAGTGTGCGTCTTTCCACGGAGGAGAAGCCGGGTTGCGAGCGGTTTGTGAAGCTGGAGTTCGAGGATTATTTTCCCCTGGCACGCGGAATGTCCGCGGAGGAACTGCTCCATCCGTTTCAGCTTCGGGGGAGCGATCCCCCCCGTCAGTTCGGTGTCTTTCTGACCTCCTGTCACTTGATCGCGAGGAACCACGGGGGACGTCTGACGACGGAGACGAAAAAGGACGACGGCATGGTGTATTCTGTCACATTGCCGACACATGCAACGGGTTTCTCCTTTACGTGATATTACGTATCCCGGCATAGTGGGGGAGTGGAGGGCAGCATCTTTTCGATCCAATATCGCTTTCATTTTTCCAACGGGGACTCGAAGGAGTTTTGTGTGGAGCTTGAGAAGCCCTCCCTGAAGTTGCGGAGCCGCCCGAAGAGCAGCCTGCCGGAGTGGGCGCTTTTGACGCATCACCAGTGCTCCAACTGTCCGCTTTCCGCCGACCGGCATCGTCACTGTCCGGTGGCGGTGAGTCTTGTGGATGTGGTGGAGGCGTTCAGCGACGGGATCTCGCACGAGGAAGTGGATGCGGAAGTGACGACGAACAGCAGAAAATATTCTGCGAGGGTCAGCAACACCCATGCGGTGGGTTCCCTGTTGGGGATTCTCATGGCCACCAGCGGATGTCCGATCATGGACCGCCTCCGGCCGATGGTTCTCACGCACCTTCCCTTTCCGACCACGGAGGAAAGCATTTACCGGTCGATTTCGATGTATCTCATGGCGCAGTATTTCCGGTTCAAGAACGGTCAGTCCGCCGACTGGGATCTGACGAGAATCGGGGAGTTTTTCGAGGAGATTCACACGGTGAATCAATCCTTTGTCAGGAGACTGACCACTTTTGTGGAGAAAGACGTTTCCCTGAACGCGGTGGTGTTGCTCAATTGTTTTGCGACGGCGGCCCGGCGGGTGATTGAAAAAGAGCGGTTCGACGAGGTGGAGCAGATGTTCGAGGCCCACTTTCAGGGCGGCCCGGTGTTTTGAGGGGGGGCGGGATTTCCCAAGCTGTTCTGCAACATGATATTTGCACGGGACGCAACATCCGGTTGACATCTGGCGCGAGTGTCCATAGACACTATGTTTTTACCATGAAGCTAGCGGTCACCAAAGAAGCCCTCCTCGAAGGTTTGCAGCGTATCCAAAACGTGGTCAGCAATCGCGCGACTCTCCCCGTTCTTTCCAATGCGCTTCTTGAGGCGACGGAGTCCGGCGTGCGATTGACGACGACGGACCTGGAAGTCGGGATCCGTTGCTCGATCGAGGCCAAGGTGGAGCGGACCGGTTCCACCACCCTGCCGGCCCGCCGGTTGGCGGCGATTGTCCGTGAGCTGCCGAGTTCGGAAGTGGTGATCGAGGTGGACGCAAAAAACTGCGCGAGCATCCGTTGCGGGGCCAGTTTCTTCAAGATTTACGGACTTCCCCAGGAGGAATTCCCGACGTTTCCGACCTTTGGGGAACCGAAGTCTTTCACGCTCAAGCAGAGCGAGTTGCGGGACGGGCTCCGGAAGACGTCCTATGCGATTTCTTCCGACGAGACCCGCTATGTCCTGAACGGCATTCTGTTTTCGTTGGTCGACAACAAACTGACCCTTGTGGCGACCGACGGACGCCGTCTGGCCCTGTTTGACAGCGACATTGAATTTCCCAAGAGTCACGAGCGGGATTTCATTCTGCCCACCAAGGCTGTCACGGAATTGCAGCGGCTTCTTGGGGAGGAGGGGGATGTGACCATCTCGACATCCGAGAATCTTGTTTCCTTCGAGTTGAACGGAGCGCAGCTTGCTTCGAAGCTCGTGGAGGGGAATTATCCGAACTACCGCCAGGTGATTCCCGCCGAGGCCAAGGAGCGCATCACGCTGGAGCGCGAGGCCTTTCTGAATTGCGTCCGCCGTGTTTCCCTCCTGAGCAGTGACAAGACAAGTTCTGTCCGGCTGAATTTCACAAAGAACAACCTCGATATCACCGCCAACACTCCCGAGGTCGGAGAGGCGAAGGAATCGATGGCGATCAATTACCGGGGCAAGGATATTTCCATCGCTTTCAATCCCGAGTTCCTGATGGATCCGCTCCGCAATCTTCCCAACGATGAAGTGTTTCTGGAGTTGATCGACGAAATGAGTCCCGGCGTTCTGAAGATCCAGTCGCCGTTCCTTTACGTGATCATGCCGATGCGGGTTTCCGTGTGAGCAGGCTGTTGTGGGGAATCGATCTTGGTGGCACGAAGATTGAGGGTGCCATTCTCGACCCGGGAAATCCGGGTGCGGCGGTGCATCGTCTGAGAAAAGAAACCGGGGCGGCGCAGGGCTATGATTTTGTGCTCTCGCAAATTGTGGCGGTTGTCCGCGAATTGGAGAAAGTCTCTGGAACGCCCTGTCCTGCTGTGCTGGGGCTGGGAACTCCCGGGGCCGTGCAACCTTCTCTGGGCACGCTGAAAAATTCCAACACGATCTGCCTCAATGACCGGCCCCTGGGGCAGGATCTTTCCGGGATCCTTTCACGGGAGATCCGCATGGCGAACGATGCCAATTGTTTTGCTTTGGCCGAGGCGACGCTGGGGGCAGCGGTGGGA
Source organism: uncultured Chthoniobacter sp. (assembly GCA_964585615.1). Taxonomy (GTDB): domain Bacteria; phylum Verrucomicrobiota; class Verrucomicrobiia; order Chthoniobacterales; family Terrimicrobiaceae; genus QYQL01. The sequence goes on from CAZPEN010000039.1 coordinate 29,639, forward strand.
GAGCCGGTGGTGATGGGGTTGATTCTGGGAACCGGCGTGGGGGGAGGAATCGTGGTCCATGGGAAAATTCTCAACGGTCTGCATGGGATCGCCGGTGAGTGGGGGCACAATCCGTTGGCCGGGGAGAATCATCCCTGCTACTGCGGAAGGAAGGGCTGTGTGGAGACCGTCTTTGCCGGGCCCTCGTTGGAGAGATTTTACAGGGAATCCGGGGGAGAACCGGTTCGGCTTCCGGAAATTGTGAAGCGGGCGGCGGCAGGGGAGAGGATCGCTGTGGCCACGCTGGAGCGCCTGCAGAACAAGTTTGGCGAGGCCATCGCCGCAGTAATCAATATTCTGGATCCCGATGCCATCGTCATCGGTGGCGGGGTGGGGAATATCGACCTGCTGTATTCGGAGGAAACCCGGCATGTCATCGGGCGGTTCCTGTTCAATCCCTCGCTGGCCACCCGCATTCTGCGTCCCCGTCTTGGGGACAGCGCGGGGGTGTTCGGGGCGGCCATGCTGACCAGGTGATGGGCTCGAAGCCTCGTATTCCGGTCTCCGGCGTTCAGGATGCCCTGCAAGCTCCGTTCGCCGGGCTCGACATTCCGGGGTTGCCGGAGGGAGCGGATGTTCCGCCGGAGAAGAAGCCGCGAAATCCGGGACGGGTGGTGCTGCGGAAGGAAAAAGCCCATCGGAGCGGAAAGACGGTCGTTGTCGTTTCCGGATTTTCAGCGGAGATCACGGACGCCGAGATTTTGGAATTCTCCCGGGAGGCCAAGAAGCAATGTGGCTGCGGGGGAACCGTGCAGGGGCGGGAAGTGGAATTCCAAGGCAACAATCCGGAGGCGATCCGACGGTTTTTTGAAATGGCGGGATTCCGGGTTGGCGGAATTTGAGGCTCCCGCCTATTTCTTCTTTTGTGCGCCGGTTTCTTTTTTTTGTGATGCTTGCGGTTTTTTGTCGGGAGGGCCTTGCGGCGTGGCGTCCCGCGTTGGCCGGTTGGGAGTACCGATTTCCTGCCGATCATGGAAGTCATCCGGGTTTCAAGACCGAGTGGTGGTATTTCACCGGGAATCTCCGTTCCGGGGAGGGAAGGGATTTTGGATACCAGCTCACGTTTTTCCGGCAGGGAATCCGCGAGCCCGGGGCACCCGCGTTTGAAAGCTGTTTCGTGGTGGGGGACGTGAAGTTCGCCCACTTTGCCGTTTCCGACATCTCCCGGGAGAGGTTTTTTTCTTTCCAACGTCTGGTGCGCGGGGCTTTCGGCGAGGCGGGATTTGATCAGGGCGACCGGGTGGCCTGGATCCGGGATTGGACGTGTGAACGTACCGGCCCCCATGGGTTCCGGCTCTCCGCGAAGGAAGGGGAGATTTCGCTGGATCTGGAACTTTCGTCCGCCAAGCCGCCGGTCCTTCATGGGCGGAATGGCGTGAGCCAAAAAGCGGAAGGCGAGGGGAGGGCGTCGCATTATTATTCCCTTTCGCGGATGGAAACCAAAGGACGTCTGATGGTTGGGGGGCGGGCTTTCGAGGTTTCCGGGGCGAGCTGGTTTGATCACGAGTGGGCGACCAACCAGCTTGCCGCCCATCAAAAGGGCTGGGATTGGTTCAGCCTCCAATTTGAAGATGGCACGGAGCTGATGCTGTTTCAGATCCGGACGGATGATGCCCGGCGGGATCCCCATTCCTCCGGAACCTTTGTTTTCGAGGATGGATCGGATTTGAAAATCGGCCAGGCGGGGTTTGAGCTCGAACCGACGGCCTGGTGGCGCAGCGAGAAGAGCGGGGGAAATTATCCTGTCGAGTGGCGTCTCTCCGTTCCCGCGCTGGAGCTGGATGTGGAAATCAAAGCCCGTTTTCGCGGGCAGGAGTTCACCGCGGAGCCGACGGTCTATTGGGAGGGAGCCGTTTCCGCCTCCGGCACACGGAATGCCAAACCGGTCAAAGCTGTGGGGTATCTTGAGATGACCGGCTACGCGGGAAAGATCACCGGCTTGCAAGCTCCGACGGAATCGTCTCCCCTGCCGCGGAAAGGCGTGCTGGCCGATTGACCTTCCCGGGGCGGCTCTTCATATTGGTTTTATGGCTGTTATTGGAATCACAGGCAGCATTGCTTCCGGGAAATCCACATTCCGGGACATTCTGGCTCCCCTGCTTGGTTCGCAGGTGCTGGATGCGGATGGGATTGCCCGGGATTTTCTGGAAAAGGATCCGGATGTCCGGTCCGAGGTGGAAGTCGGAATTTCCCGCGAGGCGTATTCTGTGGATGGTCGCGCGAATCGAGCCGAGATCCGCCGGGTGATTTTCAGCGATCCGGGGGCAAAGGCCCGATTGGAGGCCATTCTCCATCCCCGGGTGCGCCAGTTTTGGGTGCGGGGGGCGGAGCTTGCCAGGAGGGAGAACCGGCGTTTGATAGTCGATATTCCGCTGTTGTTCGAGACCGGAGCCGAATCGCATTTTGATTTCATCATCACGGTGGCCTGCTCGCCCGACGTCCAGAACACCCGGCTCATGGCCCGGGGAGTGGATCCGGCGCTTGCCCGGAAGATTATCCATTCCCAAATGCCGGTTGCCGAGAAGATGGCCCGTTCCACGCACTTGGTGTGGAACGACGGACGGCTTTCTGCGTTGGAGAAACAGGCGGAGCGTTTTGTTCTCGGCCTCGCCGGATGGAAAGCCCCCGGGAAATGACTTCCCGGCATTCTTCATCACCCGACCAATCAAGAACCCTGTTGCGGAGGAGAACGGCTGCGGGGCTGGGTCTGGGGGCGCTGGTGATGGGGATTTTGCTGGTCGGGGGATACTTTCTTTTTGTGGGAACGCCCGTTGGACAGGGATGGGACAACCAGGGGTACGCCGGGCGGCAGGTGATTGGCGGGGAGGTCAGACTTTACGACACGGATATCCTGCATGAAGTGAGCAGGACTTCGTTGTTCATTGCTCTCGGGGCCATCTTGTTGCTTTCGGTCGTGTTCCGGTGTCCGGAGGCCGGGTTGATGGCCGTCTTGGCTGCGGCGGGGGCTGTTTTTGGGGCGGAATTTTTGAAGCACAACCTGCCCCGGCTGGAGCTTGTTCCCCCGGTGGGACCGGTGCCCGGCTATTTTTCTTCCGACACCTATCCCAGCGGGCATACCACCATCGGCACTTCGATTGCGCTGGCCCTGGTCATGATTTCGGGGGCCGGATGGAGGTCTTGGAGCGCTGTTGTCTCCGGTTTTCTGAGTGTCTCCTATGCGACAGCGGTGCTTTTCATCGGTTGGCACCGGCCTTCGGATGCCGTGGGCGGATTGCTTTGGAGTGGTTTTTGCTTCTCGCTGGCGGCGGCTTGCACGGTTCTCCTGGGAGGGCACTATGCACGTCCGCAGGAGTCGCCGGACCGGGCTCCTCTCGTGAGCGGGGCTGTGGCGCTGATTCTTGCCGTGGGAAGCCTGTTTTTTCTGACGGGCGGAGACAGTTTTTCCGGTTCGAGGGGGCCGTTTTTTGTGATGACATTCCTGATCATCGCGATCGGTTTCGCGTTGCCCGCCTGGTTTGCTGTGACGTTGAGGCCCATCTCCTGGCGTTCTCTGCGCAGGTATTGAATTTCGTTCGACTCCCTCTCTGTTCTCAAGCACCTTTCAGGGATCATGAGATTTGTTGATCAGATTCGCATTCACGCCAAGGCCGGGGACGGAGGCAACGGGTGCTGCAGCTTCCGTCGCGAAAAGTTCATCCCCCATGGCGGTCCGGATGGCGGCGATGGAGGGAAGGGCGGAGACATCATTCTCCAGGCCAGCCACGATACCGACAATCTCGTCGCACTTTTCTTCGAGCCGCTGGTTCGTTCGGAGCGAGGGGCCCATGGGAAGGGAAAGAACAAGCACGGACGCAGTTGCGGGCCCACGATTGTCCGTGTGCCTGTGGGGACGATTGTGCATCGGGCAGGTCAGCAGCCGGGGGATGTTGTTGAGGAGGAGCCTATTGCGGATCTGACGGAAGACGGGCAGCAGTTCCTGCTTTGCAAAGGGGGGGATGGGGGAAAGGGCAACACCCACTTCAAGAGCTCAACGAATCGCGTTCCCCGGCAGCACACCAAGGGATTTCCGGGCGAGGAAGGCTGGTTTTACCTCGAACTGCGGACGATTGCCGATGTCGGTCTGGTGGGATATCCGAATGCCGGGAAGTCCACCCTCATCGGGGCCATTTCTGCGGCCCACCCCAAAACGGCCCCCTATCCCTTCACCACCCTGCACCCCGTTGTCGGGGTGGTGGATCTTCCCGAATACCGGCGGATCACGGTCGCTGATATTCCGGGAATCATTGATGGGGCCCATGAGAACAAGGGGCTGGGGCATGAGTTTCTCCGCCACATCGTTCGCTGCAAGATGCTGCTCTTTGTTCTTGATATGGCGGGTGTCGACGGACGCGATCCCATTTCGGATTACCAAGCCTTGCGCAAGGAATTGGGCCTTTACGATCCCACGCTCCTGAAGAAAGAATTCGCTGTAATCGCGAATAAGGCCGATCTTGCGGAATCTGCGGAAAACATCAAAGTCTTCAAGAGGAAATACCCCAAGGTTTCTGTGTTCAAGATTTCAGCGTTGGAGAAAACGGGTCTTGAAAAGATATTTCAAGGTATTCAATTGTAATTAATTAAGATTACTTTTTACGGAAATATTTTTCCTTGGGTTTTGCTCCGCCGGTGCGCTCTTTTTTTGGGAAGTGAGCGGATTTTCGTTCAAACGGCATCAGGGAGATTTCCACATTTCCGCTATTGGTTTCGATTTCTCTGGGGCCGTTTTTGAGGATGTCGAGAAATTGATTCGCTACTTGTGCGAATGACTGGCCGATGGAGAGATCAATGATGCCGACCGACCGGGGAGGGAGGCCGAGAGCTTCTTCGAGAAGAAAAACAACATCCCTTGGGGTGACACGGCTTTCGCGTCCCACGTTGAGGCGAACCCATTGCATTCCCCGGGCCGGGGGGCGAAGGGCGGGCTGCTCGGGGGCAGGCTGGTGTTTGGCTTTCTTTGCGGGAGAGGGGGGGGGGGCTTCGGCCGGAGGGCGCGGGGTTTCCGGGCCTGAGAGCAGTTCAAAGAGAGAGGCGGCGATATCCGTGGAGTTGAACCCTTCCTCCAGCAGGCGATCCACCAGGGCGGTGGAAAGGTTGCCGCGATTGAGGACTTCGCGGACTTTTTCCAGCAGGGACTCAAGTTTCCGTTCCTCCACCTCACCGGCGGTCGGGATGGTGCCCCGGCGGATTTTTGTGCGGGTGAAGCGTTCGATGAACTGGAGTTTGTAGATATCGCGGCCGGAGACAAATGTCACGGCCATGCCTTTCCTGCCGGCCCGTCCGGTGCGTCCGATCCGGTGGACATAGTCCTCGGCATCGTAGGGGAGGTCAAAATTCACCACGAGTTCGAGATCGTCCACATCGATCCCGCGGGCGGCCACGTCGGTGGCCACGAGAAACTCGAATTCCGCTTTCTTGAACTTGTTCATGACGCGCGTTCGCTGGGCCTGGGCGATCCCCCCGTGAAGGCGGTCGGCGGAGAAGCCCTGGGCGATGAGATCATCGGCCAGTTCATCCACCATGCGCTGGGTGTTGCAAAAAATGATTCCGAGCCGGAACCCATGATAGTCCACCAACCGGAGCAAAGCCTCGAATTTCATCCGCTGGGGAGTCTCGAAATACCATTGTTCGACCGTGGGGACGGTGACTTCCTTCTGTTCGATTTTGACCGACTTGGGAGTCTTGGAATGGCGTTCGATCAGGTCCCGGATCTGCCTGGACACGGTGGCGGAGAAAAAAACCGTCTGCCGTTCTTTCGGTGTTGCGGTGAGAATGGTTTCAATGTCATCGCGGAACCCCATGTCCAACATGCGGTCCGCCTCGTCGAGGATGACCATTTTGACCCTGTCGAGAGCCAGTGTTCCCTTGTCCATGTGATCCATCAGTCGGCCGGGGGTGCCGATTACGATCTGCACGCCTTTTTTCAATTCGTAGAACTGGCGTTCGTAAGAGGCCCCACCGTAAATGGGAACCGCGTGGATGCCTTTCTTGTGGGAGGAGAGCTTGTGGACTTCATCCGCCACCTGGGTGGCCAGTTCGCGGGTCGGGCAAAGGATCAGGACCTGCACCGAGCGGTCGGAGGCCTCGCAGAGTTCGATGGCCGGGATGGCGAAGGCGGCGGTTTTTCCGGAGCCGGTCTGGGATTGGCCCACCACGTCGTGTCCTTCGAGAAGGATGGGAATTGCTGCCGCCTGGATCGGGGAGGCTTCCTCAAATCCCAGGTCTGCCGTGGCTTTCACTATCTCGGGCGAGAGTCCCAGGCCCGCAAATGTCGGTTTGTTCATCTCCCATTCCTATCCGCCATCTCTCCTGCCGTCACGGGTTGTTTGGAACAAATGCCGGGCAATCGGGGGGGGCGGCTTCGGGGGATTTTTTTCCTTTTCCATCCATGCACGGCATAAAAACCATGATTCTTTCCGTTTCTTTGCTTGGCAAAACAGGAGAGCCGGGGCACCCTGCGGAACCAAAGGCCGTTTGCTTCTGAAAATTTCATGAGATTCCGCCGCACCAACATTCCTCTTTCGGGGACCTCCATCCGGTCCGGGGTCATTTACTAGAGTCCTGTCAGACTATTGATTTACAGAAGTTGGCGGTCTTTTCGAGAATTC
>CAZPEN010000040.1:0-36219 GCA_964585615.1 uncultured Chthoniobacter sp.
CGGTTTGGGCGGGAGGGCGGGCAGGCTGGTGGAAACCTTGGCGCCGCTTCCGCCCTCGATGGTGAGGGAGAAGTTCGAGATTTGGGAGTCCGCGTTGGTTCCGAAGTTGGAAAACCCGGCCACGGCGAGTTCCGGACGAAAGTCGGCAATCGGCAGGTTGTCGGCAATGGTGGTGTCGTTGATGCTGGCAGAAACGGTGTTGCTCTCGGCATCGTAGCTCAGACGCAGGTGGTTCAAGCCGTCCACCTGAAAATCCCCGACACGTTTGCTGGTCAGCTTGAGGCGCAATCCATCGGCCCGGATCTGGCTGTCGCCGTGATTATCGAGGTACAGGAATAATCCTCCCGGGAAGCCGGTATCGGAGGGATTCCCGCCCGAGCCGAAGCCGATGGCGATCCATCCCGCATTGTCGGCGACCACTTTCACATTGAGGTCGATCTGAAGACGCTTGGCGTCGGAAGGGATCTCCAGCAAGGCGGAGCCAAACTTGCCGGTGGCGGGGACGACCCAGGCTTTCGATCCGTCCGATTCGACGGTGAAATGCCGGGACGCGTTCCATTCCTTGTTGCCGGATTCGAGCAGGGCACCGTTGAGCGGGGAACCGCCGGGATGACCTTTGAAGGAATCGGTGACCGTGTCGGCACGGAGCAGGGTGCCGGTAAAGGCTCCCGCCATACAGGTGAGGAGGCAAAGCCGTGACAGAAAATGCGACGGCCGATGGGGGTGTGGTGATGCGTTTGCAGGTTTCATGGTTTTGTTGGTTTGAGAGAGCGAGGCGAGCGGGGACGGGATACCGGCTTGGTGGGGCGGAGGCCTTGCGACGAAGCGGGCCGGATCGTCCCGCCTTCCGTCCAACGCCCCTCCAGCAGCGTGAGCTGGGAAATGGCAGGGATGCCACGCTCGTTGTGACGAATGAGAAGATCCAACATGTTGACCGCCGCGCCGCCTACAGCCTCGTGCTCCTGGCACACGCCGGCATGGGTTGCCTGCGCCGCCTGGCGATCAAGATTGATGAAGCCGACCTCGTCGGGAATCTGCACCCCGTCCCCCTCCAGCCACTCGGGAAGCCGGTGATCCTGACTGAGAACGAGGTCCGGCTTCCACCGCCGGAACCACTTCAGAAACTCCCGGCGTTCGAGTTGGGAGGGCAGATGAGGCGGAATTTTTTTGGGGGAGCCCAAGCGCTCGACTTCGTCCAAATAGGCCGCAGTCCAAAACCGGTCCACCCTTTCGTTGTTGGCCCGGCGGCTGGCAAATCCCATATGCCGGTATCCGCGATGCATGGCCTGCCGGATGGCCAGCCGCATGATTTGAATCTGGTTGTTTCCCACGCCATGCAATGGCGGCCAGACCATCGAACTGTCGATCTTGACCGCGCAGGCTTTTTCCCAACTCAAACGAAGGTGCCCCCGACCGACCGGTAGCGGGGCCACGATCCACCCCGCGTAGTTGCGGGCGTGGAGGATCTGACTCCAGCGGGCGGACGTCACTCCTGCCTCCCGCAGCCAGACGTGTTCGAACTGGTAGCCGAGTTCCCCAGCCCGCCGGCTCGCCCCCTCGTAAAACCTCACGTGGGGAGGGTGTTTCCGCCAGGCGTCCCGCTCCGGCCAGGAGGTCAGATAGGCCAGCGTCCAGCCTGTAGAACTCGAGGTTACGTTACGCCGGTAATCCATCAGAGCGGAGAGCGCGGGGTCAGGCAGATAGCTCAACTTGTCGGCGACCGCTTTCACGCGCTCGATCGTGGCAGACGGCAGGCTCGGGTGATGCCGCAGAGCCATGGACACGGTCGTCACATGCACGCCGAGGTGTGCGGCGATATCGCGTTGGGTGGTGCGGTGCGGCTTCACTGGCAGCGAATCATTCGAGGTCCCAGAGTTTGTCGTCAGCCATGAGCGTCTCTTTTTTTTCCGCCGTCACATGCCCGTCAAGCCAGAGGACATGCGCCAGTCCCCCCGGCAACGCAAAATCCGGCTCGTGATCATTGAAGCCCCGCTTCACATCACCCGGCGACCGGACAAATGCCCGCCAGCTCGAAAAGTCCTCGTCGTCCGCTTCCTGGCTCTTGCTTGTTACAAGAAAGACCGTCTGGCCAGGATGGGCGGCCCCAACAAACGGGACATTGCGGTCCCAACCGATGCGGGTGTTGATGATGCTCAGATACGCGTAGTTATACCCGTAGCCAAAGCGTTTGGGATGCCCGGGAAAAACATAAACGGGCATCTTGGGAGCCAGCGTGAAAGGGTCCGCAGGCGGATTCTCCGTGAAAAGCTTTGTGTCAATCCCGAGGTAAGGAGCAAGAAACCCCGTGTAGTTTCTCGCGGATGCCGCCTTTCCTTCACTCGGCGAATAGCACGGGACAATCCGTCCGTCGTTGTCGGCAGACCAGCTCTGGGAAGCGACAAAAATCTGCCGGAGATTACTGGCGGATTTTACCGCATCGGTCTTTTGTCTGACCTTTCCCAGTGCGGGAATCAGGAGAGCCGCGAGGATGGCGACAATCCCCATCACCACCAAAACCTCAACAAGCGACATCCCTCGCAATTTCCCGTAGCGCACGATCCCGCGAGCATCTGATTTTATCCGGAGCCCGCAATAGGCGTGAGACTTCGGATCGGGGGCGGCACATGCCAATGGGGGGGGAAAGATGTGGGAGATCATGCTGAAAGAGACAAAAATTCATGCGCTTTCCCTGACGACGAGTTCCCCGCGGATCCGCGTCTCAAACGATCGGGGGCTCGTGCCAACGACGAGTTCGTTGAGAATCCGGAAGGCCACATGGCCGCGTTCCTCAAAGGGGACCCGATAAGTCGTCAGGCTGGGTCCGGGCTCGTTTTCGAGACCTGAGCAGTTATCGATGCCTGTCACAAGCAGATCATCCGGAATTCGCAGGCCGCGGGCTTTAGCCGCAACCATGCATCCGCGCGCCAGAAAGTCATCGGCACAAACGACGCCATCGAGTTTCGGGGCGCGGGAAAGAAATTCGGAAGCCAACTGGGTGGGCTCGTTGAGCGGATTTGCGAAGTCAGGGTTCATCGCCGGGCTGAGGAAGACTCCGTTTGCGGGCTCCCGGAGTCCTGCCTCCTCCAGCGCCCACCGGTATCCCTGATAGCGGTCCCACATGAATGGCGCCCAGGCGTAATTGGAAAAATAGCCGATGCGTCTGGCTCCCCGGCTGAGCATGTGATGGGTCATGCAGAAGCCAGCATGGAATCCATCCACAACCACTGACGGACAACCCAGCCCGGGCAAATTGATTTCGGCCAGAACGATGGGGAACTTCGAATTCACCAGCATGTCAGAGAAATGAACCAGATCCTTGGAGGAAGGAATGATCGGATACACCACCGCCCCTCGCACGTCGAACTCCGAAAGGCGTCCAATAAATTCCGCTTCCTGGGCGTAGTCAGCTCCCGTGCTCAGCATCAACACCCGTCGGCCCTTCTCCCGCGCGGCATCCTGAAACCCCTTGACTGTGCGCCAGATCCCCTCGTGCTGCTCGCCCGGGTAGATGAAGGCAAAGGCATCCAACGCATTGAGGTCGGCTCCCCGCTCGAAAGAGTTTCTCAGAACCCGTGTGCCGGCTCTTTTCCGACGCTCAACCAGCCCTTCGTGTGCAAGCCGGGCGATCGCCGTCCCGACTGTTGACCGACCGCAAGCGAACTCACGCATCAACTCACTCTCCGCCGGAATAAACGTCCCCACCGGCCAAACCCCTTTGAAAATACGCTCTTCCAGCACCCGATAAACATTTTCAACTTTCGAGGGAATCACGCCTTGCACAATAAATCAGATATTATATAAATATCGCATACATACAAGAAGAACGTCTGATTTATTTTCACAAAACTTCGCTGATCTCAGGCTGATGTTGAGAAGCCACCCCAAGTTTCCGATCTGAAAAATTCACCAAGCAAACATGAAACGCCATCCCTCGAACCCTATTCTCGCGCCATCACAGGTCCCCTATCCTTGTTCGCTGGCCTTCAATGCCGGAGTCGCCAAATACCAAGGCCGCTACGTCATGCTCTTTCGCAATGACCACGGCTCCAGCGAGGACGACTGGCGACCCTTTCGTGAAGGGGAAACCGAAAACCAACCACCTTTTGAGACCTCCCTGGGCCTGGCCTTCAGTGCCGATGGCGTGAAATGGGATATTCAGCCCAAGCCCTGCTGGCAGATCTCCACCGATGAAATCCGTCGCGTTTATGATCCGCGCCTCACCGTCATCGGCGGGGTCATGCACGTCTGCTTCGCCATGGATACCCGTCATGGCATCCGGGGCGGCATCGCCACCACGGAGGATTTTGAACGCTTCGACATCCGCACGCTCAGCTTGCCGGACAACCGGAACATGGTCTTGTTTCCGGAAAAAATCGGAGGCGAATATTTCCGGCTTGAACGCCCGTTTACAGTTTACAGCAGAGGACGCGACCGGTTCGACATCTGGTCCGGCAGCTCACCCGACCTCCGTTTCTGGGGCGAACACAAGCTGGTTCTTGCCGTGGAGGATGTGCCCTTTGCCAATGACAAAATCGGGCCATCCGCCCCGCCGATCAAGACCCCGCAGGGATGGTTGACCACATTTCATTCCGTTTGGCGGGATGACAGCCAAAATCTGGGCGGATGGGAGCCGCGTTGGAACAAGCGCTACGATGTCGGCATCATGCTTCTTGATCTTGATGATCCGTCGAAAGTGATCGGCATGAGCCAAGCGCCACTCATTGCTCCCGAAGCTCCTTATGAACGAAAGGGGTTTCGAAACGATGTGATTTTCGCCGGGGGAATGATCCTCGAAGACGATGGCGAAGTGAAAATCTATTACGGGGCAGCCGACACCGTCGAGGCCCTGGCTCTCAGCACGGTTGACGAGTTGCTCCGCCTCTGCGCGGCCCCCTGAATGCGCATCGGCCACGCGAGCGACAAACGTCAAAGAATGTTCCGCCCCTCAATCCCAAACGCATCGCAGGCGGCAAGCATATGCCGGTCACTCGTATAAACCTCCCGAAGTCCGCTCCGTCGGGCGCATGTCAGGTGAATCGCATCCGCCGCGCGCACAAACACGGAAGGTTTCAGGGAGTGAAACGCCCGGGCGGACTCCGCGAGAAGCTCCTTCGTGACGGGCAGCCATGTCCAAACTCCCGCCTCCTGGTCGGAAAGGAATTGCGCGATGACGATCTGAAATTCCCGGGCCCGGATCTTTTCTTCCCGCAAATGGCGGTGGAAGATCGATGCCAGTTCCACTTCCCCGGTTTGGCAACAGGCAATGCCCGGAGAGGCCGAAGCCAGGGCACGCACCTCGTCGGCCCCGGATTCCCTCAGGTAGCACTTCGCAAGGTAAGACGTATCGAAATAGGTCACCGCCGGTCTTCTTCCAAAAACCTGCCGGAGTCAGAATCGATGGCCTTCAGACGGGCAAAACCCGGGACCAGCTTCCGATCCCGAAATGGCTGCCCCGGCGTTTTCTCGAAGGGAGCCAGCGTGGCCACCGGGTGGCCGCGTTCCGTGATGCTGATGGGCTCGCTGATTCCGCGAACCCACTTGCCGGTGTTCATATGCAATTCTCGAATCGAAACGGAAACCATGTGCTCAATGGGTCACATCTGTTTCCAAATGCAATAACCATCGTATTTATGACCAGTCATTCCGCTTCAACTCCGAAACGCCATCCGGACTGGAGGTTCCACATCCACGGATGCTGGCTCGGCAAATCCATCGGCGGCACGCTCGGACTCCCCGCCGAAGGCAAGATGGAGCGATCTCATTTTCCGTTTTATGATCCTGTTTCGAGCATCGCTCCGCATGGCGGCCTTCCAGACAACGATCCGCCAGCCAATGTCCAACGGGTCGGGGAGATAGCCTTTGCCTGCCGGTCAGGGTTTGACGCGCAATCCGGCGGCCGCAGCCAACGCGGCCTGAGGATCGTCAAACGTCAGGAAGGTCCGGACCTTCAAAGCGATAGCGGAAGCCACATGCAGCAAATCCAACGTCCGTTGGCCGGGCTGCTTTGCCGAGAGTTCATCGGCAAGGCGGTAAACATCCGTGTGGTTGATCGGCCGGTGAACAAGGAACCCATCCCGAAGATCGGCGTCGATTTCGGTGAAGATCCTGTCCGCGTCCGAAACGTGGAGTTGCTCCCGATGCAAGCGCTGCCGGATCGCGTTTCGCAATTCCACCCGGTTGAATGGGGTGAAGAGAATGCCCGGGGCCGTTTCGGACATGAACCGCCCTGCCGTCCGGTGATGCCTGTCGATATCAAGATAGAGGGCAGCCAAAAAACTTGTATCTGAGTAATACACGGGCGGCTAATTTTCAAACTCCCTATGGCGCTCCTCGCAGACTTCCCGCAGTATGCCCTCGGGCAATCGTGGCCCGGAAGCCGGCCGGTTCCATCGTGCGCGAATTTCCGCCTTGGTCCGCTTTGTCGTTGTCAAAGGAGGAAGCGACAGCAGAGCGACCGGCTTGTCCCGCTTGGTAATCGTCACGGGCTCGCCCGCCTCAATCCAGCGCTCAATTTTCGGGAAATTCTGCCGGAGGTCGCGGACCGTGGCTGTTTTCATGTGAAACAAGATGATTCACACAGGCTCGCCTGTCAAGAAGCAGGGAAAATCGGCCCGCGTCGACCGGCTCCAAGGGCTCTGGCCCATTTCTGACAAAACCTTCACTCTATGATCAACACAAACACTCCCGACCTTGTTACGACTCAATCCGATTTGAAATCCCGCATCCATGGCTGCTGGCTGGGAAAATCCATTGGCGGCACGCTCGGGCTTCCTGCCGAAGGCAAGATGGAACGGCTGAACTATTCATTCTACGATCCTGTTCCTACGATCGCCCCGCCAAACGACGATCTGGAGCTCCAGCTTGTCTGGCTGCATTTGGTCGAAAACGCGGAGTCATCGCTGACACAAGCCGATTTCGCCAAAGCTTGGTTGAATCACATCCACTACATGTGGGACGAATACGGCCGCACCCGCTGGAACCTCCGGCGCGGGGTGCCGGTGGAGAGCGTGGGAACATTTGAAAATCCTTTCCACGCGGGCATGGGCTCGCCGATCCGCTCGGAGATTTGGGCCTGCCTGTTCCCCGGCGCTCCCGACAGTGCGGCGCACTACGCAGCGTTGGATGCTTCGCTTGATCACGGCATTGAGGGGATCGCCGGCGAGGTGCTCTTTGCGGTCATGCAGAGCGAAGTGGCGGCTGGAAAAAACCTTGAAGACGCGATCGCTCTGGCAATGAGGTTTATCCCCGACGATTGCGAAACCGCCCGGGCCGTCGGATTCGTTCTCGAAAGCCACCGCGCCGGGGTGGCCGCATGGGATTGCTGGAAGGATTTGCTGGCGCGGCACGGCAACGAGAATTTCACCCACGCGCCCCTCAACGTCGCCCTGACGATCTGGGCTCTGTGGTATGGCGGGGGCGATTTCGAGAAAAGCATCCTGCTGGCGGTGAACGGAGGTTACGACACCGACTGCACGGCAGCGACGGTGGGTGCGACGCTCGGACTTATTGTGGGCGCAGAAGGGATTCCACCCCGCTGGATCAAACCGATTGGAGAAGGGGTTTTTGTCGGGCCCGGCATCCTGGGTATCAATGCACCAAAGACACTCGCCGAGTTGACCGGACGCACCGCCGCTCTCATCGGCAAACTGGAATCCAAAATCTGGGACGGCTCGGTTTGGAATCAATCCCCTCCCCCGGTCGATCTGAAAGCCTTGCCCGGAACTCTGCTCCTCCATCCCGCCGATGGCGGACTGCCCGTCGTCTGGGCCAACGGAGAACTCCCGAGCAGGATCAAACAGGTGGGCGGAGCGAGTTGGACCTGGCATGTCGCGGGAAACGAAGCGCGGGAAATCATCTGTATGGCGCGGGAAGGCGCAAAGCTTTTCATCGACAACAAGCTGGTCATCGAATGCCCGGCCGGACTGCCCTACGTCCCCGCAACGCACCGCAGCCCGGAGGGATCACTTGTTACAGTGAATCCCGGAGTCGGAATGCACGAGGTACGCCTGGAACTGAAGAGCAAAGATCCGCTCCATGAGGCCTCCGTCATTCTTGCCTATCCCAATTTCCACATCTGCCCTTGGACAAAGGACGAGCTCCCGCATGCGGCGATTCTTCCCGCGATGTAAAATCGTATCTCGACACCGGCGAATCGGGAGCAGATGGCAGGAAGGGAAATTTTCCAAAGGTTTCTGCTGGCAGTGGCAGGAAGTGCTGCTATCAGTCCTTTTCTCAATCACACCATCACCATGAGCGTTCTTGTTGGAAAACCCGCACCCGATTTCAAAGCAGACGCTGTCCACCTCGGGCAGTTCACCGAAACCGTTCTCTCCAGCTACAAGGGCTTCAAATACGTCGTCCTCTTCTTCTATCCGCTGGACTTCACCTTTGTCTGCCCGACCGAGCTCCATGCCTTTCAGGAAAAATTGGAGGAATTTCACAACCGCAATGTCGAAGTCATTGGATGCAGCATCGACAGCAAATTCTCCCACCTCGCCTGGTTGACCACCCCGAAAAACCAGGGAGGCATCGAAGGCATCCAATACCCGATCATCTCGGACATCCATCGCACCATCGCCCGGGACTACGATGTGCTTTCTCCCGATGGCGTCGCCTACCGCGGGCTCTTCCTCATCGACCGGGATGGCGTCGTCCGCCACCAGATCGTCAATGACCTCCCCCTCGGCCGCAGCGTCGAAGAAGCCCTCCGCATGGTGGATGCCCTCCAGCATTTCGAGAAGCACGGAGAAGTCTGCCCCGCTAACTGGTCCAAGGGCAAGGACGCCATGAAGGCCAGCAAAGAAGGCACGGCTGACTATCTCAGCAACCACTGAGCCCCCTCGCGCCAAAACTTCCTACGATCGGACGCCGGGAATTCCCCAAAAGCCGACAGCTGTTTTGAAAAACGACAGGAGCGCCATGAGCAAGAACGACTGGACGACACTCTTTGTGCGGGTGGTCGGCCTCTATCTCCTGGCAACCCACACCGCAACATTCACCACAACCACGGCCTCGTTGCTCCTTGCCCTTATCCAGGCAACTGACAGAAAGCAGGTTCTTGCAAATCTCTTTCTCTGGCAGGGCCCGGTTGTTTCGGGGCTTGTTTTGGCGATTTCACTCCTGCTGATTTTCAAAGCTGCGGCCATCAGTTCCATCATCCAAAAGGGCGACAAAGAAGGAAAATAAAGCATGGTCAAAATCAGCATTCTCTATCCGAACACCCCGGACAGTCGGTTCGACATGGACTACTACATCAATGTTCACATGCCGATGTCTCTGAAACGTCTGGAATCTCACTCCGGTTTCCGGGGAGTCTCCGTCGAACGCGGTCTCGGCGGACCGGTTCCCGGTTCGGAGCCGTCCCATGTGGCCATGTGTCATTTTTCGTTCGAGTCCGGCGAGGCTTTTCTCGAAGCATTCCTCCCCCATGCAGAAGAACTTCAGGGCGACATCCCGAACTACACCGACATCGAACCGGTCATCCAGATCAACGAAGTCCTGATCTCCCGGCAGGCCGCTTTTTGAGGGAACACCCCTTTCCCTTTTTTTTCCGGGAAATTCGACACCGGGCAGCCATCCATCGTAGACTGCCCGCATGTCATTTGTGCATCTGCATTGCCATTCGGAATACTCGCTGCTCGACGGCGCGGTCCGGGTGGAGGATTTGATCAAAAAAACGAAGGAATTCGGGATGCCCGCCGTCGCCCTCACCGACCATGGCAACCTGTATGGGGCGGTCCCCTTTTATCAGGCAACGAAGGACACCGGCGTCAAACCGATCATCGGATGCGAGATGTATCTGGCTCCGGGTTCCATGACCGACAAGAACGCCTCCTCGGGAAAGGACGCGGCCTTTCATCTCACGGTGTTGGCAGAGAACGACGACGGTTACAAAAACCTCGTCAAACTCGTCACTGCCGCCCATCTCGAAGGCTTCTACTACAAGCCGCGGGTGGACAAAGAACTCCTGGCAAAATATTCCAAGGGTCTCATCGTCCTCAGTGGTTGCCTCAAGGGCGAAATCAATTCCCTCCTGCAAATGGGGAACGTCAAGGCGGCGGAACAAACGGCCGCGGGCTATCGCGACATTTTCGGGAAAGAAAATTTCTTCATTGAGCTCCACGATCACGGGATCGAGGCCCAGCGGCGTTGCAACCCGGACCTTGTCCGCATCGCGCGGTCCCTTGACCTCGGACTCGTCGCGGCAAATGACGTCCACTTCCTCGAACGCTCCCACCACGAGGCGCACGACATCATGATCTGCATCGGCACCGGCTCGATGGTCCTCGACGAGAAGCGTATGCGCTACGTCCCGGAACTTTATTTCAAATCCGCGGAAGAAATGCGCACGCTCTTCGCGGAACTTCCCGAAGCCTGCGACAACACGCTGGAGATTGCCGGACGCTGCCATTTTGAAATGGAGTTCGGCAAACCAAAATACCCCGCCTACGAACCCCCGGCGGGAATGACCCGCGAGGACTACCTCCGGGACCTGTGCTACACCGGATTGCGAAAACGCTATGGAGATCGTTCGGAAAACGACGCGGAATTGCAGGAACGTCTTTCCTACGAACTCTCGGTCATCGAGAAAACCGGCTTCGTCAGCTATTTCCTCATCGTCTGGGACTTCATCGACTACGCGAAGAAAAAAGGCATTCCGGTCGGCCCCGGTCGCGGCTCGGCGGCGGGATCTCTCATCGCCTACGTGCTGGAGATCACGGACATCGATCCCCTGCGCTATGGGCTCATTTTTGAACGTTTCCTCAACCCGGAACGGATCAGCCCGCCGGACATCGACGTGGACTTCTGCATGGACCGCCGCGGGGAGGTCATCGATTACGTGCGCAAGAAATACGGCGAACGCGCGGTGTCCCAGATTGTGACCTTTGGAACGCTTGGAGCCAAGAGTGTCGTCCGCGATGTCGGGCGGGTTCTCGGCTGGAGCTACGGGGACGGCGACCGCATCGCCAAGATGATTCCCAACGAACTCAACATCGACCTTGAGGGCGCCGCGAAGAAAAATCCGGAACTGTCCGCCGCGATTGAGAACGAACCGGCCGTCCGCCAGCTCTGGGACTACGCCACGGTTCTCGAAGGCCTCAGCCGGAACACCGGCATCCACGCCGCCGGCGTCGTCATCGGAGACCGTGAACTCGACGAATTCATCCCACTTTGCCGGGGCAAGGAGAACGAAGTCGTCACCCAGTATGCCATGGGCCCCCTCACCGATCTCGGGATGCTCAAGATGGACTTTCTGGGACTCAAGACACTCACGGTCATGAACGAGGCCGTGCGCCTCATCCACAAGAAAGACCCGTCTTTCGATCTCGCCACCATCCCCACCGAAGATCAGCCCACCTTCGAGATTTACAATCAGGGCGAAACCCTCGGCATTTTCCAGATGGAAAGCGGCGGGATCACCGGCTTCTGCAAAAATTTTGATGTCAAAGCCATCGACGACATCATTGCCCTGGGGGCTCTTTACCGCCCCGGTCCGATGCAGTTCATTCCCGAATACATCGAACGGAAAAAGGGCCAGAAAACCATCGAATACCTCCACCCGCTCCTCGAAAAAGTCTGCGCGGAAACTTATGGCATCATCGTTTATCAGGAACAGGTGCAGCGCGCGGCCAGCGTCCTTGCCGGCTACTCGCTGGGCGACGCCGACCTGCTCCGCCGGGCGATGGGAAAAAAGGACGCCAAGAAGATGGAACAGGAACGCGCCCGCTTCGTCGAGGGCTGCGGAAAAATCAACAACATCCCGCCCAAGGTCGCCGATGCGATCTTCGGCTTCATCGCCAAGTTCGCGGAATACGGATTCAACAAGAGCCACAGTGCCGCCTATGGCTGGATCTCCTACCAGACCGCCTATCTGAAGGCCCATTATCCGCTGGAGTTCATGTCCGCGATGCTCAGCTTCGACGCCAGCACGACGGAGCGCCTTGCGGAGGTCATCGGCGAATGCCGCCGCATGGAGATCGCCATCCGCCCTCCGGACATCAACTCCAGCGACCTCAAGTTCACTCCGCAGGAAGACGCCAAGGCCATCCGCTTCGGCCTCGGCTCGATCAAAAACGTCGGCTCCGGTGCCATGGAGGCCGCCATTGCGGAACGGGAAAAAAACGGCCCCTTCAAGTCTCTCGAAGATTTCTGCTCGCGCCTCGATTCCCGCACGGTGAACCGGAAAATCCTGGAGAGTCTCGTGAAGTGCGGGGCCTTCGATGTGTTCGGGAAATTCCGCTCGCAATTGTTCGCCGACATTGAATCCGCCATGGGTGCCGCGGCGGCCGTCCAGCGCGACCGGGCCAGCGGCCAGGTCTCGCTCTTCGGCGATCTCGATGTCCCCGCCGCGGCAAAAACCGGCGCCTCCAGCGCCGGCATCGAACCCTGGCCGCAACAGGAAATGTTGGCCTACGAAAAAGAACTCCTTGGCTACTACGTCAGCGGACACCCCCTCGACCGTTTCGCGGGGCATTTCGACTCCGGGAAATTCTCGACCATCGCCCAGGCCCTCCAGGCCGAGGAATCCGGCACTTTCAAGCTCGCCGGCCTCCTCTCCACCGTGGAAAAAAAATTCACAAAAAAGGACGGCAAACCCTTCGGCGTCCTCCTGCTGGAAGACTTCACCGGGTCGCTGGAGATTACCGCCTGGGAGGACGCTTTCACAAAAAACGCGGAACTCCTCGTTCCCGGATCGGCCATCTCGGTCAATGCCCGGATCACCCGCCGGGAGGAAAGCATTCGCGCCACGGCCGGAGCCATTGCCGCCCTGAAGCCGAAAACCTCCGTCAAACCGGTCCGCCTCAGACTCTCCCGTGAAAAATTAAAAGAAGAGGACCTCTTCACCATCCTCGAAGCGGTCAAGCGCCACCCCGGCCCCCGCCCCCTCCTCCTCGAATTCCTCCTCCCCGGCGGACAATCCCTGGAAATGGCGGCCGACGAGGAGTTTTCCATCGGCGACGAACGCAGCCTTCTCGAAGAATTGACCTCCTATACCACATGAAAACCAACATCCCTCTCTGGACCAAACTGTACGATCAGGCGAAGCGGATCTTTCAAATCGCTCCGTGGGAGGTGTTCGACGAAACCGAACTCTTCGCCATCCGCACCCGCCGCACGACTTATTTTGTCAGCACCATGGGCGCCAACGGACAGCACTTCGCCCTCGCTTTCTACGAGGGGGCCGAGGCTCTGGCCAAGTTCCAGTCCGCCCAGGACGATGACCTGCCGGAACGCCTCCGCATGGAAACCCTCCTCACCAATCCGCACCTTCAACTCTCCTTCGAACCCCGGGCCCACGTCGACCCCGCAGACCGTGCCATCCTCAAGGCCGTCGGCAAATCCTTCCGGGGACGCTGGCCGCTTTTTCGTTCCCACCGCCCGGCTCGGATGCCCTGGTTCCTCACCGAAGAAGAAGCCCTGGAAATGGAGATCCTTCTCGGGCAAACCCTTGAGATCCTCGAACGCGAGATGGAATCCCCCGACACCGTTCTGGAGGATTGCGACAGCGACAGCTTCTTCCTTCGGGAGAAAAATCCCGCCGGGGAGTGGGAAGACGCCCGCTGCGAAGTGGACGACCTTCCCGTTGCGTCCCATGTCCTCCGTGCCGCCCTGCCGGAAGGAGTGACGGATGGCCTCTCGCGATCTCCCCTCCGCCTGGAACTGGATTTGGCCGTGATGCCGCTTCCTGTCGCCGATGTTCCGAAGGGAGAGGCTCCTTATTTCCCCCTGGTGCTGATGCTGGTCGATTCGGCATCGGGAATGATTTTGGGCACGGAATTGCTCCCCACCAAGGACGGACTGGACTCCGGGTTTGTCCTCCTCCCGGACGCCCTGGGCAGAATCCTCCGCCAGGGAGGCCTCCTCCCGGCCTGCCTCCTCGCCCGGCATCCCATCCTCCTGTCCCTGCTGGAAGCGTTCGAGAAAGCCTACGGCATCCCGTTTGAATTCGACGGGGAACTGCCCGCCGCCTCTGAAGCCATCGAAAGCCTGCTCAACCACCGGTTTTGACCCGGCCTTTTCCTCGCGCGACAAATTCCCGGTTTTTATTTCCTTGCTACCGGAGTGACGGCGTGAGACTTTACCCCTCCCCGAAGACCTGCCGGACAGGAGCGGGGAAACTTCATCGGGCCGTGGCTCAGCTTGGTAGAGCGCCTCGTTCGGGACGAGGAGGTCGCGAGTTCGAATCTCGCCGGCCCGATTTCTTCTCATTGTCATGGAGACAACACTTTTGGTTCTGGCCGCCGGTATGGGCAGCCGCTACGGCGGATTGAAACAGATGGACCCGGTCGGGCCGTCCGGGGAAACCCTGCTGGATTATTCCGTTTACGACGCCCTCCGCGCAGGATTCAACCGCGTCGTCTTTGTCATCCGACGGGACTTCGAGGAGGATTTCCGGGAGAAGGTCGGGGGACGTTTTGAAGATCGTGTGGATGTCGGCTATGTGTTCCAGCAACTCAACGATCTGCCCGGGGGATTCAGCGTTCCCGATGGCCGGACGAAACCTTGGGGCACGGGACACGCCATCTGGTGTGCACGTTCGGCGGTGGACTCCCCGTTTCTCGCCATCAATGCGGATGACTTTTATGGAGCGGGAGCGATCACCGGCGCCGGGAATTTTCTCTCGGAAAAATCCCCCGACAGCACCGGCTTCTGCATGGCCGGGTATCGTCTCGCAACCACGCTTTCCCCCAGCGGACACGTTTCCCGGGGCATCTGCGAAGTCTCGCCCCAGGGCCGCCTGGTCCACATCCGCGAATTCACCCGCATCGAAGGCACTCCCCTCGAGATTGTCAACCAGGAGGACGGCACCCGTTTCACCGGAAACGAACTCGTCTCCATGAACTGCTGGGGATTCACCCCCGCCGTCTTTCCGGATCTGGAAGAACTCTTCAGCACCTTTCTTGTCAAACACGGCGAAGGAGAAAAATCCGAATTTTACATTCCTGCCGCCGTTGCCGACATGATCCACGCGGACCGCGCCACCGTGGACGTCCTTCCGGTGGAAAGCCAATGGTTCGGGGTCACCTACCGCGAGGACCGTCCGACGGTTGTCTCCGCCCTTTCCCAGCTTGTTGCCACCGGAGGTTATCCTTCCCCGCTCTGGCCCTGACTCCTTTTTTATCCTCTCTCTCCAAATAAGTGAGGCACCTGCGGGAGATCCTTTCCGCAGCCCCAGAATACCCCGCGTTACTGCCCCGGAGAAGCCACCCCGGCAGAGAAGAAAAAATTGTCGAAGCGCACTTGGGGAACTCCCACGCCAATGGTGATCCCCGCCGCGCCGCCTGTCAGGACAGGTTTTCCCAGCAGGGGCATTTCTCCGGCGATCCCACTCGCCCCCAGTCCTTCCCCGGAGAGAGAATAGCGGACCGGACCACCGGCGGTTCCCTTCACCGCCAAATGGTAAACCGCTCCCGGCACCAACGGAGAGGGACATGTCACTGATTTGGAACCGGTCGCGACGTGCTCTCCATTAAAACGTACCATCTGCAGGGCGATGACATCTCCCGTGCGAATCCGTATCGTATAGAAGCTCCCTTTCTCCGATCCCTGGGTTTGGTAATTGAAAACAAGCCCGTAAAAAAGACTCGTGCTCTCGATCGGATGCACTTTGATGTCCGTCGATATTTCGAACGCTCCTCCCGTTTGTGGCGAAGGCAGTTCGAGCCCGTTGTAAATCAGAACGATGTTCCTTGCCGCAACGGCGCTCTGTCCGAGGGACAATTCCCCGCCAATGATCGCAGCAGTGGGTTGTGCGGTGGAATCCGTTCCGCTTGCGAGGGAATAGTGCTCGCCGATGGAAATCTCCGCATCACTACTGGGCTGGCTGTCCGAGCGGTCAAAGTCATCCCGAAACTCCGCCGCCCCGGCCATTGGCAGAACCATCGCAAAAACCAGGGCCGGCAGGAAAAATCGCCTCTGCCTCCCTTTTTGGGGCCCTTTGTGACAAGGTCTGCACCCGGCATTGTTGAACATGGAAAGCTCCCACTGCATTGGTTTTTATTAACCATATTTCGCTTTTCATGTCACCCTTCTTTTTTCCGTGGGAAAACCCCGCGAAAAAAGAGGTGTCAACCTTCCCCCGGGCCGGACTCCTGACCTTCCTGAAGCTGTTTGAGAAGCTCCGATGTATCCTCCACTTCCTCCCACACAACCCGGCTCACATAGATGGGAGCCTTTTGCTGCGCGGCCATCGCCATGCAATCGCTGGGTCGGGCGTCGAGTTCGATGATTTTTTTCTGCTGCAGCTCGTTCTCCGCCGTCAGGATGAGGCGTCCGAAATAGGTGCCGCTCTTCAGATCATTGATGACCACCCGTTCAACCTTCGCCCCCACGGCGGCGAGCACATGGGCGAGCAGGTCATGTGTGAGCGGCCGTTCCTTGTTCGCCCCGCTCAGAAACATTCCGATCGCGGCCCCCACGGACTGGTCCACATAGATGACAAAAATTTTCTCCCCGTTGCCCAGAAAAACAGCGCATCCGGCATTCGTCGGAACCAGAGCCTTGATTTGCACAGGGATCACCGCTTTGTCCATGGAACCACTATACGGGATTTTTTCGGAGGGGCGAGAAAGATAGTGGAAGCTCCCTCCCCACGAAGGGGCCGAGGGGAAAATCAGAGGATATGATCGGAGAAATCATCCGCGGGGTGAAGTTGGGAGGCCATCCGGGAAGCCGCGGCAGCCGAGAGCGCCGCCTGCTCATGACGGTAGAGCAACCCCAATGCGGCAATGGTGCGCAGGACTTCTCCCTTTGCCTGGCGGATCATCATCCGGCAACGGGTGGTCCACGTCCGAACATCACGGATCTCCGTGCCCCGTGGAATGGCGGCCTGCTTTTCCACCGCATTCCGCTGGACTCGAAGCTGGTCGGCGATGGAAGCCAGGAGCAGCTTTCTTTCCTCCACGTAGATCGCCAGGGCTTCCGGCGGCAGATCGACGGGGCCGGTCGAAAACATCAGACTCCCTCCCAGGCGCGCGAGCCAGCGGATGTAGGAACGCAAGCGCTCCGCCTCGCCTTCCTGAACCACACGGCATTCCTCCAGCACATCCACGAGAACGATGGCATCCGCCGATGAGAGCGCGATTTTTGCCCGTTCCGGAACGGGCACCGAGACCTCCGGATGCCGGGCGGTCTTTTCCAGAAGCCCCAGCAATTCCCCCAGACGCGCCCGCAGGGCATCCTGCGGCAACACCGGCCAAATCAAGCGCCGAAGCAGCGCAGAAAGAACGGAAGCCATCGCCAGCCCGAGCACCGGCCCCACAATGGCCTCGAACCCCACGGATTTCTGCGCGTTCAGCCCCACCAGAATGACCGTCATCAACAAGGCAAACAGCGTGCCGAAAGACCCCAGTTTTCCGGCCTCCAACAAGTACCCCGTGCAGAAGAGCATCACCCCGAGGAAAAGGTTCATGACCGAGTAGCTCGACATCAGCGGTGCCATCAGCAGCAGAAAGAAAAAATAGGCAATGCAGATCACCACGGACGCCACCAGGGTCTGAAACACCCCGACATCGCCCTTGCGATCCGAAGCTTCCAGGGAAAACCCCGTGAACAAGTAGGTTCCCACAACGATCAATTCCCCGCCCGGAGGCTTCAACCAATCCAGCAGAAAAAGTCCCGCCACCACAGCCAGTCCGCCCCGGATACCGCTCTTGATCCATCCGGGAGAAGGCAGGGTCATTTTCTCAAACCGGATCATGGGGAAACTCTCGGTTTGTCCGGCCTCAACCTCCGGCAGCAGGACTTCCAATCGGGAGAGTGCCTCAAAAATCTCGCTGATCGAGAGGGAATATCCCGCATGTTCCAGAGAGTCATCCACGGACACGCTGTCCCCAACGCCATCCAGGCGAAACGCCACCAGGCGTTCCCGGTATTTCCCAAGGCATTCCTCCGCATGGTGGATTCGTGCCCGACGAATGCCTTCCGTCGCCGCCGGATCAGCCAAAACCCCGATGCCTCCGGCCAGCGATTCATGCAGGGCGCGGGCTTCCGCCTCGATGTAATCTCGAAAACGCGACTTCGACGGCAGCGTGCGCCCAAAGTTGGAAAGCGCGGAACTCAGCACCCCCAGTTGTGCGACCACGGCGTCCACCTGGGTGCGCCGATGGCGGAAGGCGCTGCTCTCCATGCACCCCAGGCGGATCATTTTTCGCAGCTTCGCCAGACGGATTCCCACCGTGGACAGCACATCCGGCAGGAAATCCCCGGCTCCGGACAGAAACGCCTCCGCCCGTCCGCGAAAGAGCTTCTCCAGGACAGCCAGCGTGCCACGCACCTCGTCGCCAAATTCCTTCCGGGCATAGCGCGGCCAAACCGTCGTGGTCACCACCATGGTGACCAGGATGCCCAGGCAAATTTCCTCGCAACGCCACAAGCCGACATGCCAGGAAGCCGCGGGATTCGACAATCCCTGCGTCGCAACAAGGGTTGCGGTGTAGCCGCACTGGCGAAATCCATAGGGAATGAACGTCCCCCCATACATTGCCGTGCCGATGCTCACAAGCAGGCCCATCGCGCCGAGAAAAAGGAGGGGATTCTGTTGAAGCGAGGCGGTGATCAGATAGCCCAGCACCGCTCCCGCCATGGCCCCTCCAATTCTCAAGACCGTTTTCTCCCCGATGGCTCCCACAAATTTGGGTGTGGAAAGCACGAAGGCCGTCGTCACCGCCCACTCCGGCTTGTCGAGCCGGAACAGGAGAGCGAAGAAAAATGCCAGGATGCCAGACAGGGCAAACTTGATGCCGCTGCGGACCGCCGGATCTTTGAACAGCCCGGCCGGCCATCTGCCATCCAATCGGAAGGTTTTTTCCTCTCCCAACAACTGTGACACGGCAGTGAACATCAGGCTTCCTGTCTCAAATACAGCAGAAGGTTCAGCCACAGATTACCAAGATTCCCACAGATGGAAGGCCAGACAACAGAAACGGACATTCCGGGCACTTCCCCTGCGACGTGAAGGGATAAATCTCGCCCAACACGTTTGCCATCCATTATCAATCTGTGAAAATCTGCGTTCATCTGCGGCTTGTAGATCACCATTTTTCCTGAGAGCAATAAATCGTACAAAACCACCGGGCAAAGAAGACGCATGGGCAGGCACAGTTCTTTGCACAAGCGCTTCCGGCTGGCGAGAACGGAAATGGAAGAACCGGAAACGCAGAAAAGCCGGGGTCTTGCGACCCCGGCTTTCCGGTTTTTCGTTTTGGCCTGGAGCGCGGACTTAGTAGTCCATGCCACCCATGCCACCCATTCCGCCGCCCGGAGGCATGGCGGGAGCTTTGTCCTTCTCGGGGAGCTCGGTGATGAGAGCTTCCGTGGTGAGGAGGAGTCCGCTGATGGAAGCGGCGTTTTGGAGTGCGCTGCGGGTCACCTTGGCGGGATCGACGACGCCGGCCTTGATGAGGTCGGTGTATTCGCCGGTCGCGACGTTGTAACCTTCGGCACCCTTGCGCTTCTTGACTTCCTGCACGATGAGGGCGCCTTCCTGCCCGGCGTTGTCGGCCAGGGTGCGGAGGGGCTGCTCGATCGCGCGGCGCACGATCTGGAGTCCGATCTCTTCGTCACCGGTGAGGGTGAGGCTGTCGAGGGACTTCTGGGCGCGGATGAGGGCGACGCCGCCGCCGGGGACGATGCCTTCTTCAACGGCCGCACGGGTCGCGTGGAGGGCGTCTTCGACGCGGGCTTTCTTTTCCTTCATCTCGGTTTCGGTGGCTGCGCCGACATTGATGACGGCCACACCGCCGGCGAGCTTGGCGAGGCGCTCCTGGAGCTTCTCACGGTCGTAATCGCTGGTGGTCTCCTCGATCTGGCGGCGGATCTGGCTGACGCGGCCCTGGATGTCCGAGTTCTTGCCTTCGCCTTCGATGATCGTGGTGTTCTCCTTGTCCACGGTGACGCGCTTGGCGCGGCCGAGGTCTTCGAGGCCGACGTTTTCGAGCTTGATGCCGAGGTCCTCGCTGAGGAGCTTGCCGCCGGTGAGGACTGCAATGTCTTCGAGCATGGCCTTGCGGCGGTCACCGAAGCCGGGAGCCTTGACGGCTGCGACCTGGAGCGTGCCGCGGAGCTTGTTCACGACGAGCGTCGCGAGCGCTTCGCCCTCGACGTCCTCGGCGATGATCAGGAACGGCTTGCCGCTCTTGGCGATCTTCTCGAGAAGCGGGAGCAGGTCCTTGAGGGAGCTGATCTTCTTCTCATGGATGAGGATGTAGGCGTTGTCGAAGGAGACTTCGAGCGACTCGGCATTCGTCACGAAATAAGGGGACAGATACCCCTTGTCGAACTGCATGCCTTCCACCACGTCGAGCGTGGTTTCGATGCTCTTGGCTTCCTCGACCGTGATCGTGCCGTCCTTGCCGACCTTGTCCATCGCGTCGGCGATGATCTGGCCGATCGTGGTGTCCCAGTTGGCGGAGACGGTGGCGACCTGTGCGATTTCCGAGCTGTCCTTGACCTTCTTGGAGATCTTGGCGAGTTCGTCGGTGATTGCCGCGACGGCCTTGGTGATGCCGCGCTGGAGGCTGGTCGGGTTGGCACCGGCGGTCACGTTCTTGAGGCCTTCGCGATAAATCGCTTCGGCAAGAACGGTGGCTGTGGTGGTGCCGTCGCCGGCGATGTCGCTGGTCTTGCTGGCGACTTCGCGAACGAGCTGGGCGCCCATGTTTTCGTAAGCGTCCTCAAGTTCGATTTCCTTGGCGACGGTGACGCCGTCCTTGGTGATCGTGGGACTTCCGAATTTCTTGTCGAGGATGACGTTGCGTCCCGACGGCCCGAGGGTCGCCTTGACGGCACGCGCCAGCTTCTCGACACCGCGGAGAAGCGACTGACGTGCCGCTTCGTCGAATTGGAGTTGTTTGGCTGCCATATATTATGTGTTCAGTGATTCAGTTTTCAGTTTTCAGTGGGAAAAGTGGGGCTCAGCCGATGATGCCGAGGATGTCATCCTCACGCATGATCAGGTAGCTTTCGCCGTCCACTTTGACTTCGGTTCCGCCGTATTTGGAGATGAGGACCTTGTCCCCCTTCTTCACGGTGAACTCGATGAGCTTGCCGTCTTCGTCACGCTTTCCGGTGCCGAGGGCGACAATCTGTCCTTCCTGGGGTTTTTCCTTGGCGGTGTCGGGAATGATGATTCCGCCTTTTTTGACTTCCTTCTCTTCGAGCGGCTGGACGAGCACGCGGTCTCCGAGAGGCTTGATGTTTACATTGGCCATGTTGGCTGTTCCTCCTGTGTTTTGGTTTTGTTGTTTTTTAACAGGCCCCGGACTTCCGCGAACGGAAGCCGGGGCGGTTTGTTAAAGTGCGGTTATTTCTTTTTGTCCTCGTCGACCATCTCGAACTCCGCGTCCACGACGTCGGAATCCTTCTTGGCGGCGGGTTCCCCGGGCTGCGGGCCGGCTTCCGGAGCAGGACCGGCCTGCGCGGCGGCCTGCTTGTAGAGTTCGGCGCTGATTTCCTGGAACTTCGACTGAAGGTCGTCGTAGCCGGACTTGATGGCGTCGATGTCGCTGCCTTTGAGGGCCTCGCGAAGTTTCTCGATGGAATCCTCGACGGTTTTTTTCTTCGCACCGTCGACTTTGTCCCCGAGATCCTTGAGCTGCTTCTCGCACTGGTAGGCCAGCGTGTCGGCATTGTTCCGGATCTCGATGCCTTCCTTCGCCTTGCGGTCCTCCTCGGCATGGGCCTCGGCTTCCTTCTGCATCTTCTCGACTTCTTCCTTGCTCAGTCCGCTGGATCCGGTGATCGAGATTTTCTGCTCTTTTCCGGTTCCGAGGTCCTTGGCGGAGACGTTGAGGATGCCGTTTGCATCGATATCGAATGTCACTTCGATCTGCGGGGTGCCACGCGGGGCCGGCGGGATGCCGTCGAGGTGGAAAGTCCCGAGATTTTTGTTGTCCCGGCTGAGCGGACGCTCGCCCTGGAGGACTTTGATCTCAACCCCGGGCTGGTTGTCGCTGTAAGTTGAGAACACGTTCGATTTCTTGGTCGGGATCGTCGTATTGCGGGGAATCATCGGCGTGGCAATGCCACCGGCTGTCTCAATGGCGAGAGTCAGCGGAGTCACGTCGAGAAGGAGGACATCCTTCACGTCACCGCGAAGCACGCCACCCTGAATGGCCGCGCCAACCGCCACGACTTCGTCGGGATTCACTCCCTTGTGAGGTTCCTTGCCGATCATTTCGCGTGCCGTGTCCACCACTTTCGGCATACGGGTCATGCCACCGACGAGAACAAGTTCGTTCACATCGGTCTTCGTCCACTTCGCATCGCCCAGGCAGTCCTTGACCGGCTTGATGGTCCGCTCGAAAAGATCGTCGGTGAGTTGTTCGAGCTTGGAACGAGTCAGTTTTTTCTGGATGTGCTTCGGCCCGGAGGCGTCGGCGGTGACAAATGGAAGATTGATCTCGTATTCCTGCGTGGAAGAAAGCGCGATCTTCGCCTTCTCGGCTTCTTCCTTGATGCGCTGGACGGCGTCCGGCTGCTTGGTGAGATCAATGCCGGTGTCGTTCTTGAAATCTCCGATGATCCAGTCCATGAGACGGTTGTCCCAGTCATCACCACCAAGGTGGGTGTCGCCGTTCGTCGCGGCCACCTGGAAGACACCATCGCCGATTTCCAAGGCCGAAATATCGAACGTTCCGCCTCCAAGGTCGTAAACGGCGATCTTTTCGTCGGATTTTTTGTCGAGCCCGTAAGCCAGTGAGGCGGCGGTGGGTTCGTTGATGATGCGCTTGACGTCGAGTCCCGCGATCTTGCCGGCATCCTTTGTCGCATTGCGCTGGGAGTCGTTGAAGTAGGCGGGAACCGTGATGACGGCCTCGGTGATTTTCTCGCCCAACTTGGCTTCCGCATCGGCTTTGAGCTTCGCGAGGATCATCGCGGAAATTTCCGGCGGGGAAAACGCCTTGGGTTTGCCGTCGATTTCCACCTGGATGTGCGCGTCGCCATTTGCGGCTTTGACGATCTTGTAGGGCACGCGGTGCTCTTCCTCGCGCACCTCGTCAAATTTCCGTCCCATGAACCGCTTGACCGAAAAGATGGTGTTTGCGGGATTGGTAATCGCCTGACGTTTGGCCGCCTGGCCGACAAGTCGTTCCCCGGACTTTGAAAATGCCACAACCGAGGGAGTCGTGCGGGCTCCTTCGGAATTCTCCAAAACAACGGGCTCTCCACCATCCATCACTGCCATGCAGGAGTTGGTGGTGCCCAAATCAATACCTAAAATTTTTGCCATAGTTATAAAAAACCTCCTCTTCCATTCAGCAAGTCGCGTTCTCGATCGAATAAATTTTCTTATGCAATTCTTTATAAACAACTTGCAAATTTCCAACACGAAAACTGCGCCCGCTTTTTAGAGTCATAATGTCTCCATCAGTAAATATCTGTGACACAAAACGCCAGAGTGTCCCATCAATTTTCAAGGAAGGACGGGCATCAACTCAGGCCAAACAGAGGACACATGAGACGCAGCCCCCACCAGATGACAATGAAGCCGATGAGATCGAAGAGAAAGCCGGCCCGGAGCATGGAGGGAAGAGGGACCAGACCGGATCCATAAATCATGGCATTGGGCGGGGTGGAAACCGGGAGCATGAAACCCATGCTGGCCCCGAGGCAGGCTCCCAAAGTCGGGGCCGTGGGATTCACATTCATCGCTGCAGCCAGGGCGATCACGACCGGGCAGAGCATGGTGGCGGAGGAAGTGTTTGAAGTTGTTTCGGAAATGACGATTCCCAACGCGATTGCCAGTGCGGTGAGAGCCCACAAGCCGGAGCCCGTGCCAAAAAAACAGCCGGCGGCAAACTCCCCCAGCGCCTTGGCCACCCCTGTGCTGAACATCAGGGAACCCAGCGAGAGACCTCCGCCAAAGAGCAGAATAATTCCCCAATCGATCTTCGCCGCCTCCTCCCAGTTCATGGCCCGTTCTCCCTCTCGACCGGGGAGGAAAAAGAGGCTTGAGGCGGCGAGAAGAGCCACGATGGATTCCGGAAAATGCCGGTTCCAAAAGACAACGAGGGCGGACTCTTTTCCCATCGCCGCCTGGGCGAAGCCCGGAACAATCCAGAGAATCACAGCCACGGCGAAGGCAAAAGAGGTGCTGATCTGGCCGGGAGTCCATCCGCCAAGAGCCTTGCGCTGAGCGGCGAGAAATTCGGTGAGGTTGCCACTGTGCCGCACGATATCCTCCCCGGGCGGATGCAGCAGCCGGAGCATTCCCCACAGCAGAACCATCATGGCCGCGAAAATTGGCAGGCAAACCAGAATCCACGTGAGAAAACCGATCCGGATGCCGCCCAGCTTTTCAAGTTGCCCGAGGGCAATGAGATTCGGGGGCGAACCCACAGGAGTGACCATGCCGCCGATTGAAGCCGCGTAGGCAAGCATCAGCATCATTCCGGTCGCATACGTCCGGGAGTGCAGGGAAGCCCCGTTCGTCAGGCAGCCCAACACCCCGAGGGCGATTGGCAGAAAAACGGCCGTGGTGGCGGTGTTGCTCACCCACATGGAAACAAGTGCTGTCACGAGCCCCATGGCGGCAAGAATGCGCCCCGGGCTGCGGCTTACCCCGGGCAACGACAGCACCCCGAGAGCGATCCGTCGATCAAGGCCGTGGCGTGTCATTGAACGCGCCAATATGAATCCTCCGATGAAAATAAAAATGATCGGATCGGCAAAGGGCGCAAGCACGGTCCTGGCATCGGCAACACCGAGCACGATGTTCAGCGCGGCACCCAGCAATGCTGTGACCGGCAGGGGGATCGATTCGGTGAGCCAGAAGAGCACCATCATCACCAACACCGCATTCAATCGCGCGGCCTCGGGCGGGAGAGCCGGGGCGGCCAGCCACCAGGTGAGAAAAAAACCGGCCGGAGCGAGCAAAAAGCCCGATCTTCTCCGGAACTCTTCAAACTTTTGTTCGGCGGGGCTGATTTCCCCCTGCGGTGGGGCACTGGGATCCATGTTCAGGAAGGGAGTCCTGATGGTATCGCCTTGTGCTTCACATGACCAGAAGAACGCTTGATTTTTCCTTCCCCACGCCTCACGAGAGACCGCGGAGGCAATCAGCCGGGAAGCAGGGCCATCATTGCCAGCATTCTCCCCGTGCGTCCCATTTCCCTGCGGTAGGAATAATAGAGGGCCGGGGAAGAAGCGGTGCAGATTTCGCAATCGTGAATTTCCTGAACGCCAACCCCGCGAAGCTGGTGAATGATTTCCCGGGCGAAGTTGACTTCGTAATGGGGAGGACGGATGCAGGGGGAGATTTGGGCCACAAGGTCGGCGGGCGAGGCCGCGCAAACCTCACACAATGCCCGGGCGGCGGATGGAGCAATTCCCAACTCCGTGCCTTTCTTTCCGGAGTGCACAAGGGCGATTCCCCTCCCCTGGCGGTCAGCCAGGTAAACTGCCGCGCAGTCGGCCACATAAATCCCAAGGCAGATGCCGGGAACAGTGGTCAGGAGTGCATCCGCGGCCGGAACGGGAAAAGCGGTTTCCGGCGTGACCCGTGCAACGAGATTCCCATGAACCTGCTCCGCCGTGGCAAAAACCATGTCGCCCAAACCGGCATCCCGTCTTGCCTCTTCGTGCGGGCCCTCCAGCCGGGCCAGCACCTCTTCCCGTCCGGCATCCACATCCACCCCTGGCACCCGCTGGGTGAAAACCGCGCGGATCCGGGGAATCGCCTCAAGCGCAGGAAAAGACAACATTCTCACTTCGGAAAAAATCCGTCCGGGCCATTCAAAGCCTCAGGAGTTTGAGGTCTTCTTCTTGGACGGTTTCGGAGTCGGCGTGGGTTTGGGTGTCGGCGTCGGCTTGGCTTTCTTGGAGACTTTTCCGGGTTTGGGCGTCGGAGAAGGCGCAGGATCAAGGATTGGCTTGATCGGATCACCTGCCCGCAGGCTTCTGGGAAGCGGAGGCTGCGGTTTTCCCGGTTCGTTGATCTTGTTGAATTTTCTCGCCATCGCGGAACTCAACGGATCGTCGAAGTTGTCCTGATACTGGGTGTCCAAGGACAGCGCCTGATCATACTGGGCCAGAGCGGCGATATAATCATAGCGGGCCTGGAGCACGAATGTCTGGGACTGGAGCAGCGACACCTGGGCGTTCAAGACATCGAGCTGGGTGCCGGCACCCGCATCGAGACGTTCCTGGGACAAACGGAGCGCTTCCGTTCCCTGCACGACACTGGCCTCCTGGCTGTCAATCGTCTCCTTCGCCTGCTGGAGGTTGGAGATCGCCTGCTGGACATTCAGAATGATCTGCCGCACCGAATTGTCGTAATTGATGCTCGCCTGTTGGAGCTGCCCCCTGGCCTGCTGGACCCGGCCGGCTGTGGCCAGTCCGTCCCAGATCGCCCAGCTTCCCGTGGCACCGAAAAACCAGTCGTTCACGTAGG
Source organism: uncultured Chthoniobacter sp. (assembly GCA_964585615.1). Lineage (GTDB taxonomy): Bacteria > Verrucomicrobiota > Verrucomicrobiia > Chthoniobacterales > Terrimicrobiaceae > QYQL01. The sequence goes on from CAZPEN010000040.1 coordinate 26,396, forward strand.
AAGAAAGATCCGTGGAATTCAGATTGTTTGTGATCTGCTGTCCAGCGGTGGCATTGATGGTGGGAAGAAATCCGGCGAACTGGACATTGACATTCGCCGCCTGTGCGAGAATCACCTGACGCTGGGCTTTGAGAGAAGGATTCCGGGCCACGGCCACCTTGATCGACTGATCGGTGTCGATCTTTCTCGGATCGTAGGCCAGTTGCCCGACAATATTGAACGGCACCTCGCTTGGATGTCCCGTCGGGTAATCCATTCCCAGCAATTTCACGAGCGTATACAGGGAAATGCGGTAGGCATTCTGCGCCTGGATGAGAGGGGGCTTGGCATTGGCCAGCGCGACCTCCGCCTGAAGCACATTGAACCGCGGCACGGTCCCCGCCTCGTAACGGTTCTGCTGGTCTTTCAATTGCTGCTGAAGAAGGGCAACCGACTGCTCCTGTGCCACAATGAGCGCGCGATTGAGGACCACCTGGAAAAAATTCGTCTTCACCTGGGCGATGATGGAATCGATCGTCGCGCGGAGGGCGTAGTAGGCGCTGTTTTCGCCTGCAATGGCGGAGCGAATCCCCGAAACCACAGCCCCGCCGTCGTAGATCAACTGGGAGGCGGTGAACTGGATGTTCCATGTCTTGTTCTGGATCTCCGGGCTTCCGGATTGGAGGACAATCGGATCCCCGCCCGGATTCGGGAACGTCAGCGTGGTCGGGCCGCTCCGTCCGTTGGCGGCCAGTCCCATGCCCTGCTGATTGTAGGCGGAAGAAAAGGTGAGCTGCGGAATGGCCTGGGCCCGCACCGTGACCAACTGACCCTGTGTGATCCGGATTTGCTGGACGGCGTCGAGGATGTCGGGATTCTGCCTCAGGGCAATCTTCACCGCGTCTTCGAGCAGCATGTCCGGAACCCGCGGATTGCGTTGCTGGGCGATCAATTTGTCGAGGGCTTTGATGAAATCGGCCTGCGCCATTTTTTTCTTCATCGCCATGTCCTCGCTTTCCTTGAGCTTGTCGGTCTCCTGACCGGGAGCCAGGGGCTCGGTCATCTGCACCGGGGTCGGGAGATTGAGTTCCTCGGAAAGCGTTTGGGCATCAGGCAGCGGAACCGGTGTCGGCATCGGCGGCAACGGCAGCGCCTGGGTTCCGTCCGGCAGAGGAGTCGGGCTGGCAGAGGGGGCGGGAGTTGGCGCAACTGAAGAACCCGGCGAAGGAGCGGGAGTTGCCGAGGGCATCGCCGCCGGTGTCGGGAAGGGAGCCAATGTCGGCAGCGGGGCAGGTGTGCCAATCGGAGCAAGAGAAGGCAGCGGCCCCGGGGTTGGAAGTCCCGACAGCGAATTTGTCTGTCCAAACACCAAAGCGGAAAGAGCAAGGCCAAGACATCCGGCAAGGAAAACTTTTTTCATGAAGAGTGGGTGCATGTGATATGGGCGTGGATTTTTTCGTAGATGTGCAGCCAGGCAATTTGTTCCTCCGGCTCCAGAATTCCGGTGACAAGGGAAAGCTTCGCGACAATGTCCTGCCGGATTCTCCCCACCAGATCGGTTCCTTTTGGAGTGATGCGAACGAGCACTTTCCGGCGGTCATCCGAGGCATGGGTTCTCTGGACGTATCCGAGATTCTCCAGGCGGTCCACAAGCCCGGTCGCCGCCGCCGTGGTATGGCTCATTCTCTCGGCGATCTCCGTCATCGACAACACTTCGCTCGAAGAGATGTGACCCAGCAGGAAAAACTGCGGAAAGGAGACCTGGCCGCGGGAAAGCTCTTCGGACAAATGCTGCACGAAGCACCTTTGCATGACCATGATAATGTCCGCCAGACGCTCGATTTCCGGGCGCGCAAGGCCGGTTGCTTGCAAATTCATTTTTATTAAGGCAATTGACTATTAATTCCTCTGAACAAATTGTCAATGCCCGGATTCCGTCGAATTTCCGGGAGAGGAAGCGGGAGAAGCGGAAGGTTTGGGAGAGGCAGGCGGCGCAGGTTTCGCAACGGGCTTTTTCTCCTTCGGGATCGGTTTCGGCTTCGGAGTTGGTTTCGGCTTCGGGGTGGGTTTGGGTTTTGGAGTTGGTTTCTGTTTTGGGGTGGGTTCTGGCGTGGCCACCGGAGTCGGCGAAGGATGGGGTTGGGACGCCTTGGGGAGGTAGATTTTGTCTCCCGGAAACGGGGTGCCGGAAAGGATGTCCGCAATGAGGAAGGGAGGATTTTTGAGAGAGGTCATGCGGAGGGACGCGGTTTCCACTCCCTTGCCCACGGCGAGATAGGTTTCGCCGGGAATCGCAGAAGAAATCGCCGACGACTCCACCAGAACAAAATTCTCCGGAGCATTGACCATCCGGATCACTCCGGCCCACTGAGGGAGTCCCGCAGCAGGGGGAGTTTTTTTTCTGGGGAAAAGTCCTGCAATCTTGGCCACGCACGTCTGAAGAAACGAGGGTTTCGGCGGTTTGGCCATGGTGGAAACGTAGGCGGCGTTCCCCTCCTTCTCCTTTTTTCCAGCGCAGGAGGTGAAGCCGGCTGTTCCAACAATCAGAAAAAGAAGCATCCCCACGGCCACAGTCCCCGGGGTTCGGGAGATCTTCAAAAAACGGTGCATCACAACTGCACTCCTCTAGTTGAGCCGGGGAAGCACTTCAAGCCCCGTATCTGTGCCGGTCTGTTTTCTGTGGGGCTGTGCCTGTTGCTCCGGCATCCTGGTTGAGTATCTTGGACACCGACACAACACCACGGTTATGAATGCATGCAAAGGATATCAACTCATCACCCCCGACGACCTGTTCTGGCGGCCATCCAACCTCATGAAGATCCCCAATGCGGATTACCTCGAGCGAACAGGCAGCGAGAATCTCGGTGCGCGGCTGTGGAGGTTGCCTCCGAACAGCGCGAACACTTTGCACAAACATATCCGCTCGGAAGAATTCTATTTCGTGCTGGAAGGCACCGGGCGTTTGCGCGTGGGAGAGGAAACCCTGACCGTTCCCAGGTATGGCGGCGTGCTGGTCGGTCCGGAATCGCTGCGACAGGTGTTCAATGACACGGACGCCGAGGTGCTTTGGCTGATCATCGGCGGACCCGAAGAGTTGGAATTTCTCCAAGGATCGAAGTCCACGGGGATCGACCTCTCGCTCATCTACCCTGAAGACCCAACACAGTTGCCAAAGGAACTCCAGGGCGTGGAGTGGCCGCCAAAGCCGTGAATGAAAAAGACTCTTCCCCTGCCAAGCGCCTGATGACCATTGAAATCGACCGGGCCAATGCGTTTGCGCGGGAGTGGATTGAAGCATGGAACACGCGCGATTTGCCGCGCGTATTGTCCCACTATACGGACGACTTCGAGATGAGTTCTCCGTTTATTGCCCGGGTGACCGGGGAGCCATCCGGAACCCTGGTCGGCAAATCGCAGGTTGCAGCCTATTGGCTTGCCGCGTTGCAGAAGCTCCCCCACTTGCACTTTGAACTGCAAAGCGTGCTGGCGGGAACGGACAGCATGGTCGTGTTTTACAAAACCTCTTTCGGCCAAACGGCGGCGGAAGTTCTGTTCACCAATCAAGCCGGCAAGGTTTATCGCGGGGTGGCGCATTATGCAGACACGCACGCGCCTCGGCAAAACCGGGTTTTCGACCACATTGATCTGCGGGTGAGGCACCTCGGGCAGGCAAAGTCCTTTTACGATCAGTTGATGCCGGCACTGGGTTTCGCCAACGGCTGCGAGACTCCCCTCGGTATTGCCTACGAAGCGGCGTCCGATCACCCTAAACCGGAGTTTGTGGGTTTGATAGAAGATCCCGATCACCGGCCATCTGCAACACGCATCGCTTTTTGGGCTGACTCCAAGCGGGAGGTTGATCGAATCGCTGAACTGCTCACGCTTGCAGGTGCCCGGAGCATGGAAGGGCCGGTGCTCTGCCCGGAGTATTCTCCTACCTGCTACGCGGTCTTTTTTGACGATCCCAGTGGAAACCACCTGGAGGTGTGCTGCCGAATAGAAACCCAACGCACAGGCTTCCTTTGAGCGACCTTTTGTAAAAAAACCCGGCCCCTTATGGTGTCCCGACGAGCAGAACCGTCAATTTCTTCGGGCCGTGGGCACCAAGGACCAGGATGCGCTCGATGTCTCCGGTCCGGCTGGGGCCGGTGATGAAAGAGACAAATGCCGGCGGGGTGCCGTGATTCTTGCGCAGGACGGCAAAGGCATCGGCCAGATCCCCCACCATCTGGGAGACAGAAGCGATCACCACGTGGTGGGGAGGCAGAACCGAGAGAATCCGGCCGCCGGCAGAGGCCGACGTGACCAGGATCCCGCCGGTCTGGGCCACAAGACATTCACAACCGCTCACTCCGGCATCGCAGCGTTCCAGAGCCGCGGTTTCATAGGGTTCATCCGTGAACACCACGGGAAGTCCCAGGGATTGCACCGCGTCGTTTCCGAGATCGAAACGATGGGCTCCCAGGGATTTCCAGCCATTCTCACGAGCCAGGGCGGCCAGCTCCGCCGCCACGGCGGGCAGGTCGGCACACCGGCGCACTTCCGTCTTGAGATCGGCGGAGTTCTTTTCAAAAAGAGCGGTCAACTCCGGAGCCGACGAAGGCACCGGCGGCAGCCAATCCTCCGGGTGGTGTTCTCCGGGAACAGCCGCTCCCTCCAGGTGGCGGGCGGGAGCCTTGACGCTGAGGGCTTCCCGGATTCTTCTGAGAATTTTTTCCCGGCTATCGTTTTGCATGGCGATTTTTCCAATATTCTTTGAAGGACTGCGGGGGAGCCGGCGGCAGGTCGCGCGTGGCGGTCCACAGTCGGGCTGGGTCGAAGAATTTTCCCCGGATGACGTGCAACAAAGGCCCGCCGAGACGCAGCATCGGCGCGGAAAGCCGGTAAAGCGCCGGACGGCTCATGAACCATGCAAACCCCGCAAAAATCGGTTTCTCCCACCAGACCGGCTTCTGCGCGATGGCGTTCCGGCGATTTTGGAGAAGGTGGTGGTGGAGATCGATCCGGACCGGGCAGGCCTCGGAACAGGCCCCGCAAAGCGAGGAAGAAAACGACAGGTGTTTCCAGGACTGGAGGCCGCGAAGGTGCGGGGTGATCACCGAACCGATGGGCCCCTGGTAAGTGGTTCCGTAGGAATGCCCGCCGATGTTTTTGAAGATCGGGCAGACATTCAGGCAGGCTCCGCAGCGGATGCAATGCAGGGCATCCCGCTGCTCGGCATCGGCCAGAAGCGCCGTGCGCCTGTTGTCCAGCAACACAACGTGAAACTCCAGCGGCCCGTCCGTTTCCCCCGGCTGCCGCGGGCCGCCGAGCATCGTGTTGTAGCCCGTCATGTTCTGTCCGGCACCGGCTGTGGCCAGCATGGGAAGCAAAACGGCGAGATCCTCCAGCTTCGGAACAACCTTTTCGATCCCCACGATGCTCACCAGCACCCTGGGCAGCCCCGTGCTCAGGCGGGCATTTCCTTCGTTCTCCGTGATGGAGATATGCCCGGTCTCAGCCACGGCAAAATTCGCCCCGCTGATCCCCATGTCGGCCTCGCAATATTTCTGCCGCATCACATCGCGGGCGATCATGGTCAATTCCTCGGGAGTGTCGGCCGGCGCACTGCCGAGCTTCTTTTCAAAAACATCGCTGATCTCCCCCCGCGTCAGGTGCATGGAAGGAAAGACAATGTGGTAGGGAGGTTCCTCGCGAAGCTGGACGATGAATTCCCCCAGATCGCTTTCGACCACCTCGTGTCCCGCCTTTTCCAAGGCCTGCCCGAGGTGAATCTCCTCACCGGTCATGGTCTTCGACTTGATGATCCGGCGAACCCCGGCCTTCTTGGCCACCGAAGCAATGTAAGCCGCCGCTTCCGGTCCGTCCGCCGCCCAGAAGACCTTCGTGCCCCGGGCCTCCAACTTTTCGGTGAGTTCCAGCAGATATTTGTCGAGGTGATTGACCGCCTCATACTTGGCCGCCGCCGCCGAGGCGCGCGCCTGCTGCCAGTCGGTGTACTTTGCCTTCTGCTCATCACGCTTGACGTAATAACCGCCAAGGGCTTTCTGAATCAGCGCCCGGTGCCGGAGATCGTGCGTGACACGCTCCGCATCGTGGTGGAATTGGATGGATTCCGTGGACATGGCTTAAAAATGGGCGAGCACCTCGGCCAGGTGCATGCTTTTGACTTTGTTCCCCTGCCGGTCGAGGAGCCCCTGAATCTGCATCAGGCAGCTGGAATCGTTTGAAATCACCAGTTCCGCGCCCGTCTCGAGGATCGACGCGCACTTCACCTCCCCCATCGCCGTGGAAATTTCGGGGAATTTCACGGAAAACGTCCCGCCAAATCCGCAGCACGTCTCGGATTCCTTCATCTCCACAAGCTCCAGCCCCCGAACATGCTTGAGCAACGCCCTTGGCTCCTTCTTGATCCCCAATTCCCGGAGCCCGTGGCAACCGTCATGAAACGTCGCCTTTGCCGGGAAGCTCGCCCCCAGATCCCCCACCCCGAGCACATTCACCAAAAACGAGGAAAACTCATGCGTCTTCGCCGCCAGCGCCTTCGCCTCCGCCTCGCGCGGATGCCCGTGAAAAAGCTCCGGATAAAACACCTTCAGCATTGCCCCGCACGATCCGGACACCCCGACCACCACCTCCGCGTCCCGGAATGCATCCAGCATCGTCTCCGCCACCGTCCGGGCCTCGTCCCAATATCCGGAGTTGAAAGCCGGCTGCCCGCAGCAGGTCTGGGATTCCGGATAGTCCAGGGTATGTCCAAGCTTTTCGAGAATCTTCACCATCCCGATACCCGCTCCGGGATAGTACTGGTCGATAAAACAGGGGATAAAAAGGGAGATTTTCACAACGGAAAGATATGATCATTTTCCGTCATTTGTTTTGTTTTGCAAGACATTCTGCGGGAGGTGTGCCGGGCAGATGCAATGCCTCTCTTGGACATAAGAAATGTTTTGTGTGCTTTCCGATTGCCTGTTCGAGATCAAATCCACGGGCAAAAGTTCGCTTGGATTCTTTGAAAAAACCGTCAGGATCATCGCGTGCCGGGAAACATGGAAACATCGGTTTTGATCATCGGCGGCGGCCCCTGCGGGCTGTTGACGGCATTGCTTCTGGCGAGAGCGGGAGTTCCCTGCGCACTGTGCGAGCAACATTCCGGCATTTCGACCCATCCGAAGGCCATGGGCATCTCGCGACGCACGGCGGAGATTTTCCGGCAATGCGGACTTCTCGGCGAAATGACAGCCCTTGATTTTTGCACTCCCGACACCCAGTTGATGATCTGGACCCGGTCGCTCTGCGGAGAAGAATTCGGGCGGGCTCCCCTCCCCGCGGAGGATCTGTCCCTGAGCCCGTGCCACCCGTTTCACTCCCCCCAGACCCACACGGAGAAAGTCCTGCTCAACGCCCTGACGGCCGAACCCCTGGCGAAGATCCTGTTCGGGCACCGGGTGCGTCATCTGCGCCCGCTTCCGCAGGGGGTGGAATTGGAATTGGAAACACCGGAAGGCTCCCTGACAGCCCGCGCGGAGTGGGTGGTCGCCGCCGACGGAGCCGGGAGTCCCACCAGGAAATCACAGGGAATCGAGGCGGACGGTCCCGGGGACCTCGGGCATTTTCTCAATGTGTTTTTTCATGCGGATCCGGGAGACCGTCTGAAAGGAAAATCCTCTTTGCTCTACAACATTCTTCGGGAGGATCTCGTGGAGTTTCTGGTTTCCGTCAACGGACGCGATCTCTGGTTGATGCATCACTTTCTGGAACCCGGGGCAACGCCCCCCAATGAGGAAGCCCTTGGGGAGATCATTCGTTCCGCCGCGGGAATTCCGGATCTGAGAATCAACATTCTGGGAGTCGCCCCGTGGGTCATGAGTCCGAAGGTGGCCGCCCGCTTCCGCGCGGGCCGGATTTTTTTTACCGGCGACGCGGCGGCCCGCCTGAGTCCCGCGGGGGGAATGGGCATGAACACCGGCCTGCAATCCGCCCACAACCTCGCCTGGAAGCTGGCGGCGGTCGTGCATGGCAGGGCCGCTGAATCCCTGTTGGACAGCTATGAGAGGGAACGCCGCGCCTTGTCAGTGGCGATCATGCGCCATACAAACAGCAACTCGGGCGAGTTGTTCCAGCAGGTCAACTGCGCACTCAGTGGAGACTTTGACGGCTTGCGTGCCCTCATCGCGAATTCCCACCGGCAAAAAGAGGATCTGCAATTCGACACCGGGGTCCGTTATGGTGAGGTGTTCCGGTTTCCCCATGCCCCGCTGGGAGATGGGGTCCGTTCCACGCTGGATTTTTTCGGTGGCAGTTTTGTCGTTGTCGCCGGCCCTCAAGCCGTGCTGGATGCGCCGGATCTTCCGAAGGTGGAAGTGCTTGACCCGTTTCCGGCGGGGGTGGGCTGCGGACCTTCCGGAGCGGCGCTGGTGCGGCCCGACGGCTTTGTTGCGTGGAAGAAGGAGGCGGAGGTCACAAACGAGGACATCCGGGAGGCTCTGGCCGTGGCCTTGCGGTAGCAGCGTGCCGCGGGAGTTTCTTGATCCGCCGCCTGTTGCGACTTAATCTTGCCTGGAATGCAAGCCAAACTCAAAGTCCGTCCCTCCGAGGGAGAGCCATTCGAAGTCGAGGTGGGAAACACCGCCACCATCGGACGGGGAAAAGACAATACGGTCAGCCTGCACATGAGTCCCCATGTCTCGCGCCAACATGCCATCGTCCGCTGCCACAATGCCTGGCAATACCAGATCATGGACCTGGGCAGCCGGAACGGCACCTATGTGAACGGTCGCCGGGTCATCACCCCGGTGCTGCTCGAACACGGCGCAGTCATCAAAATCACCAACAACGAAATCACGTTCGAACAATTGGAAAGCAACTCGCCGGACTCTTCCTACGATGTCACCATCGCCGCCGGAACCGATGCCAACCATGAGGAAACCGCCGTGGTTTCCATCATGGTCTGTGACATCCGGGGATTTTCCACCATGTCGGAAATCCTGCCGGAAGACAGCCTGGCGCGGACACTCGGCGAGTGGTTCCGCGAGGCCGGCAATCTGGTGCAGGACAGCGGAGGCACCATCGACAAGTTCATCGGCGACGCGATCCTGGCCTATTGGATCCAGGGAGCTGAACCGGGAGCCGAAGTCGCCAAAGCCTTTTCCACCGGAACAGGGCTTCTGGAGAAAGCGTCCGCCCAACGCTGGCCGGACCATCCCGAGAAACCGTTCCAGATTGCCGTGGCCCTGCACCATGGCACGGTCACCTGCGGGAATATCGGGCTCGTGGCCCAGCGGGACGCGACGATCATCGGCGATGCGGTGAACACGGTGTTCCGCATGGAGGGGGTGATGAAACAACTCGGCCAAAAGCTCACCACTTCCGGAGATTTTCACTCCCTGCTGCCCGATCCCGCCAAATCCGCTTTCGAGGATCTGGGCGACCACCAGCTCAAGGGGAAAAACCAACTCGTCCGGCTGTTCGGTTTGAAATGACTTTCCTGCAAACAGAAGGAGTCCGCCGTTTGATCACCCGGATTCCAAACACCAGCAGCAAGCCTGTTGCCAGGAAAAGACCGACCGGGGGCTCGGGAATGATGCTCAAATTGGAACTCTCCCAGGCAAGAGCATAGCTGTAAGACGTCTTGTTTCCCGAGGTATTTCCGGCATAGGCAACCTGGATGACATAATTTCCGGCCAGGAGATCAACCGCCCAGATCTCCTCGATATTTCCGGAAGACGCGATGCTCTGCCGGACCAGGCTTCCCAATGCCCCGTCTCCGTTGACCGTGTAGAGAAAGAGGTTTGCTGTGTAGAAACCATATTGATTCCTTGTTGGAGATGGGTTAGAAGCAGGCA
>CAZPEN010000041.1:0-31575 GCA_964585615.1 uncultured Chthoniobacter sp.
ACGCTCTCGGTTGGTTTGTCTCGTGTGGCTATAGCTTTTGTTGAATTGCTCTAAAATGTCCTCCAGCTTATGCAGCCGCGTTCGTTCCATCCGCGGGCCTTCGATTTCTCGGATAATCGTGATCAAATCCAATCTCGGGCGTTTTTCCATCCCGAGCTTATCTCTGAACTGTTGAATTTTGTACAGCGCTTTCCGCCCTGTTGGATTTTATCCACCTTCCCGACCGATTTTTGATGCGTGAGCCCTGTCACACGCGGCCTTCCTGTTTGATGATGGCGAGGAGGTCGGGGCTGTCGGCGGTGAGGCGGAGGAGGCGGTTGCGGATGGAGTGGCTTGGAGCGTTGAGCGTCTGGGGGAGGTGGGTGAGAAAGTCGCGCTGCTGAGCGGCGCTGGCATCGGGGGTAGGCTTCGAGGATGCGCCGCTTGTCGTGATGCGCGGCGCGCAAGCGAAGCACATTCGATACGGTCACACGCATACCTCGAATACAGGGATGCCCGGACATTACACCGGGATCGACAGTGATTCGATTGAGCGGTCCAAAAGTTGTCATACGCGGGACTTTGCCGTGTTTCGGAAAAAGTTCCAACAGGGTTTCTGCGCTTTCGTCTCCTTCCGAAACCCACGATCAAGCGGCTTTGGCGTCAAAAAAAAAATGGTCTTGCCATCACTGGCAGGACGGAGCAACCAAAAAGCCTTTGTTGCCTCTGGTTTCACAAGCGCCCGATAATGGCGGAAAATGACTGCGGGGGAATTCCCCATTTCGGCAGCCGTCCGGTTCTCGTCGGAATGTTGCGCGTAGTGGCAGGAGCCAAAGCTGTGTCGGAGCGCGTTGTGGGGTGCGCATCGCCAAAGCGGCTCTCTCGCCGGTCCTTCAGGAACCGGACTGACAAAAAGGCCGGGGTGAAAATGTAGTGCCAGCCCTTTCCGCTTTTTCGAGGAAAGATCAGGACAGGGGCCGCGTCGCTCTGCCCCGAAGTCTCCATTCCTGGGGACTGGCCCGGTGCCGTCCCTTCCATGCACGATAGAAACCCGAAAGATCACCGTAACCACATTCAAAGGCCACCGCCGCCACCGAACGCTCGGTCTCGCGCAACAGACGCTCCGCATGGTCAAGCCGCGCGGTATTGAGAGCATTCCACCAGGTCTGCCCGTTCACTTCGCGAAACAGTTGTGTGAAACGGCGCCGCCCGAGTCCCGCACGCACAGCCGCTTCCCCCAGGCTCTCCGCTTCATAAAACCGGTGCTTCAAATCGCGTCCGGCTTCCAGCACGCGGGCCCGGCTGCCCGTGGGGTCCGCCGCATCTTCTGCTGAATCTCTCAGATCCCGGGGGAAACGCGCCAGAAGCGCCAGCATCTGCCAGGCAAGCCCGCGCACCATCTCGCCCGCCCCCGGCGAACGGGTGTGTTGCTCGTGCAACAGACGCCGCGCCAAAGCCAACATTTCCTCGCTTCGCCCGCAGATCGTCCACGACCTGCCTGATTCGCAAATCCACTTTGGCCACCCGCTGGAGAATTCCGCCGCACGGAAGCAGATCGCATAAAGCGACAACGGACGCCGGTCTTCGATCCAGTGTTCGCATCCCGGCGGCACCACTGTCATGTCGCCCATGGTCGCGGGCTGCCCTCCCTCCCCGGTGCGCAACCGACCTTCACCAGCGAAAAGAAGCAGCATCTTCAGGTAGTCATGGCTCGTCGGCGGCATGACAAATCCCCGTGCGTGTCGGCTCTCCAGGGCAAACACTCCCGTCTCGGGAAATTTGACTTCCATCGGTCGGAATGTCCTCGCCTTTGAATGTCTCATGGGAACATCCTCCGCATCGAATGCCCTATTCGCAAATCATAATTACCTTTAACGCGAAGATCCTCCAAGGGCATCCTGCTAGGCTCCGTGACATGCAACTCCTCCATATCAACGCCGGCTTTGCTCCATGACACCCCTTCCCTTCCGACTCGGCATCCTTGGCCTCGGCGAAGGGGTGAGCATCCTCTCCGCGACCGCTTCCACCCCCCTTGCGGAAACCAGACAAATCTGCGACCTCAACGAAGAACTCTGCCGCCAACGGGCCGCCGCCTTTGGCATTGAACGCTACACCACCAGCTATGCCGAGATGCTTGCCGACCCTCTGGTGGACGGTGTGGCCATCTACACTCCCGATCCCCTCCATGCCGAGCATGTGCGGCTCGCACTCGAAGCCAACAAGCATGTCATCTGCACCAAGCCGCTTTTCAAAGGCCTGGCCGACGCCAAACCCATCCACGACCTGTGGCGGCGTTCCGACCGCGCTGTCATGGTCGGGATGAGCTGCCGTTTTTTTGAAACCTTCCGACGTCAACGGACTCTTGCCGACAACGGCCGTCACGGCCCCCTCCTCTCCGCCGAAGCCCATTACAACGGAGACAAACGCGGAGGTTCCAGCGGCTCCTGGGGCAGGAACGGCGAAGTCGACTGGCTCTACACCGGGCTCTCCCATCCGGTGGACCTCGTGTATTGGCATCTCGGCCGCATCGAGAGCGTCGCCGGGTTCGGAACCTTCAGCGCAGCTGCCCGGCGGCAGGGCCAAACCGCTCCCGACACCCTCCACTTCACCCTCCAGGCAGCCTCCGGGGCCGTCGGTCGCGTCACCGGGTGCTACGGTTCGCCCGGCGAGCATCCCGAGGGGGCTTCCATGATTTCCTGCACCCTCCGCGGAGACAACGGCGTGAGCCAGGCCGATTATCCCCGGCTCCGCCTCTGCACGCACTTCGATGACGAAGGCTCCATCGCATACAACTACGACGAAAAGCATTCCCACTACTTCCGCTGGGGCGGTGCCTCCCACCACGCCGGCGAATTTCAAAATTATCTCGAACACTTCGTGCAAAGCCTCCGTGCCGGTGTCCCGCCCGCGCCCGGTCTTGCGGATGGCATCCGCGTCATCGCCACGCTGGAAGCCATGAAGCGGGCGATTGTCGAACGCCGGGTCGTCGCTGTTTCCGAGGAACTCGCCCGCCACGGGCTCGCCGACCTGGCCTGACCACACCGTGATCCGCGTCCTCGGCCTGGAACTCTTCCGGTGTGAACTTCACACCCGGCTTCCCTTCCGCTACGGGATCGTCACGATGACCGCACTGCCCCATGTCTTCCTCCGCGCATGGGTCGAGCTTGACGGACGCACCGGCAAGGGACTCGCCGCCGACAACCTTCCCCCAAAGTGGTTCACAAAAAATGCCGAAACCCCCATCGCCGAAGAGATCGGCGTGATGCTGGCCGTCATCACCCGTGCTGCCGAAGGGGCCATCTCCACCACAGGCGTGACCCTCTTCGACTGGTGGCGCACTTTGTTTGCCCGGCAGCAGGCCTGGGCCGATGTTCACCGCATCCCCCCCCTGCTTGCCCACTTCGGCACCGCTCTTGTCGAACGCGCCGTTCAGGATGCCTGCTGCCGTCTTCTCGGGCAACCCTGGCACGCCCTCCTTCGCTCCGATGCCTTTGGCATGGATTGGAGCACTTGGGAACCCCGGCTCGCCGGAGAGCCATGGCGCGAATTGCTCCCGCCCGCACCTCTCTCCTCCGTCACCGTGCGGCACACGGTCGGCATGGCCGATCCGCTCCGCGAAAGCGACGTGAGCCACCCCTGCCATGACGGTCTGCCGGACTCGCTTGAAGCCGCCATCGCCCGACACCATCTGAACCAGTTCAAACTCAAACTCTCCGGCGACCTTCAGGCGGATCTCGCCCGGTTGCGTGCGACAGCCGGGGTGATCACCGCCGGTTGTTCGTCCGGCTTCGGGTTCAGCCTCGATGCCAATGAACAGTTCGACTCCCCCGCCGGACTCCGTTCCTTTGGCGATGCCGTGATGGAAGACCCCGCATTGCGTTCATTTTTTGAACACCTTTCCTTTATTGAGCAACCTCTGGCGCGAAGTGTGGCGCTTGCTCCCGGTCAGACGGACATCCGCCCGGCCTGGCCCGCCCGCATCCCCATCATCATTGACGAATCCGACGGCGGACAGGGCGATTTGCCCCGTGCCCTGGAGCTGGGTTATTCCGGCGTGAGCCACAAGAACTGCAAAGGCCTCTTCAAAAGTTTGCGCAATGCCCTGCTCGTCGCCCACCACCGCCACCACAATCCGACCGACCGCGAATGGATGACCTCCGGCGAAGATCTCGCCAATATTGGACCGGTGGCCCTCCTGCAGGATCTGGCGGTACAGGCAGCACTTGGCAATGCCAATGTCGAGCGCAACGGCCACCACTACTTTGCCGGGCTGTCCGCCTTTCCGGGCAACCTGTCCGCCGCTTCAAGCTGCCTTCATCCCGATCTCTACCAGCCGGACCCGCTGCTGGGTGCCACCCTGCGCATTGCCGGGGGAGAACTCAACCTCGGCTCCGTCAATGCCGCTCCGCTGGGATGTGCGCTTCCCTCCGACTCCCCCCTGCCGGGAGACATCCACTTCGCCCTCGGCGAGGCCTGCCTTTTCGACAGTCCGTGAGATCCGACCGACGGGGTCGGAAAACCAAAGTGACTGAGTCCACAGGGGAGCGTGATTGCGAAAGGAGAAGCCCCGGCACCATCCTGTTCCCTGCGGCTTTTGACAACAGCGGGGCTTCCGCGAAATCCTTCAGGGTTTTCCGCCGAAGCTCACGAAGTCGTCCACATCGAGCAGATCGAACCACCCCCGGATGTCCGCGCGGTTTTCCGACCTGGCTCCGGCGACAAGACCGTTGAAAAATTCGCGGGTTCCATTGTCCGAGGGAACGGACTGGTCGGCATAGGAACTCCACTGGGCGATTTCCCATTCGGTGCGTTTGAGCGGGGCATTGGCCTGGATCCAGGCCAGAATTTCGGAATCCCCCAGCCCCTTCGCCACTTCCGCCTTGAGCGCCTCGGGATCAATGCCTGTGAATTGGAGAAACCGCTGGTCCAGGAGACAGGCGTAGTGATAGTCGCCGTTTTTTCCGGCAAGAGTCGCCCGACACTTGTCGAGACAGCGCGGCAGGATGGCGTAGCCGCCAAGCCGGGCGCGTGCGCTGCGGGGCGGATGCTGGGTGAGATCGGGATTGGAGAAGTTCATGATTTTTTAATTTGGTTGTTTGGCGCCGTCCGCTTTGTTGCGGAGCAACGGCAAGAACAATACAGACCTGTCTACCTCTGTCAACAGAAGAAATAGACAGATCTGTCTCTTCAGGTTATTCTTTCCCGGTCATGGAGAGAAAAAAGACAGGAGGGACTTCCGGCAGCGGGAAAGAGACGCCACTTGCCGCCCTTCGTCCCCGGGACCGGATTCTCCGCACGGCCGACGGGTTGTTTTACGAACACGGCATCCATTCGGTGGGAATTGACCGGATCATTGCCGAAAGCGGGGTTGCAAAAATGACGTTCTACCGGCATTTCCCCTCCAAATCGGCCCTCATTGCGGAATATCTGGCGTCGCAGGACCGGGCCTGGCAGCAAATGCTCGCCTCCTTTGCCGGAGACGAATCAAAACCCGCTCTGACGCGTCTTCTTGCCATTTTTGACGCCCTGTCCTTTTCCATCCGGAATCCGGATTTTCGCGGATGCCCGTTCATCCGGGCTCTCGCCGAGTTCGGACCGGAACGCGACGAGCCGGAAATTCGGCGCAGACTGGCCGCCCATTTCGCCGGCGGAGAAAAGCTCGTGACGGACTTGCTGAAACAGATCCGGCCGAAAGACTCCAAAAAGTTCATCCAGCCGGTCCTGTCGCTGATTGCGGGCACGATTGTGATCGCCCAGACCACGGGCAGCACGGACGTCGCCGCGAAGAACAAGGAAACGGCGCGGCTGCTTCTGGCCTCCTGATTCAGGGTTTCCGTTCGCGGATCGCCGCCAGGATTTCCGCCACGGCTTCCGCCTTCGGCCGGGCACCGACATTGCCTTTTCCGTGCAGTCGCACGGAGACATTGCCGGCTTCGCGGTCACGTTCTCCGATGACGAGCATGGTGTGGACGCGCGCCTTCTCGGCTTCGGCGATTTTTGCCTTCATCGGATCGCTGCCGAAGTCCGACCAGACGCGGACCTGATTCGCATGGAGTTCCTTCTCAATCTGCTTCGCATAGTCCAGCAACTCCGCCTCCCCGCCGATGGTGATGATGCGGACCTGCTCGGGGGCGAGCCAGAGGGGGAAATTCCCGGCGTAATGTTCGATGAGAAATCCGATGAAGCGTTCATGCGTCCCCAGCGGGGCGCGGTGGATGCAAAGCGGGGTCTTGTCCGTATTGTCCCGGTCGCGATAGGTGAGGCCGAATTTGGAGGGAACGGCAAAGTCCACCTGGTTGGTGGCAATGGTGAATTCCCGGCCGATCGCGCTCCAGACCTGGACGTCGATCTTCGGACCGTAAAAAGCGGCCTCGTTCGGGACTTCGACAAAGTTGATGCCGCTGCTCACGAGCACGTCCCGCACCATGTCCTCGGTTTTTTTCCAGAGCTCTGGCTCGTTGACGAATTTCTGCCCGAGTTTTTCGGGATCGTGCGTACTGAAGCGCATCTGGTATTTCTCCAGACCGAACGTCCCGAAGTATTTCAGATACATGTCGTTCACCGCGCGGAACTCCTCCGCAAACTGTTCCTCCGTGCAATAGATGTGCGCGTCGTTCATGTTGAGCGAGCGCACGCGCATGAGGCCGAACAATTCCCCGCTCTGCTCGTAACGGTAGCAGCAGCCGTATTCCGCCAGGCGCAACGGCAGGTCGCGGTAACTGCGCGGCTCGGCGGCAAAAATCCGGTGGTGATGCGGACAATTCATCGCCTTGAGGTAATAGCGGTCGGATCCCCCGGAGTCCTGGGAGACGAGCTCACCCGCGCCGGATTCCGCATTTTTCATTTCCAATCCGCCGAGTTCCATCGGAGGAAACATCGATTCCGCGTAGTAAGGAAGATGCCCGGATGTGAGGTACATTTTTTCGCGGGCCAGGTGCGGGGTGCGCACGCGGACGTAGCCGGCGTCGAACTCGGTTTCCTTGGCGAGCTTCTCGAGTTCTTCCACAAGAACAGTCCCCTTCGGAAGCCAGAGCGGCATCCCCGGGCCGACATATTCGGAATCGATCACAAAGAGTCCCATCTCGGCGCCGATCTTCCGGTGGTCGCGTTTTTTTGCCTCTTCAAGCATCGTGAAGTAGGCCTGCATTTCGGTCTTGTTCTTGAAGGCCGTCCCGTAGATCCGCTGGAGCTGGGGGTTTTTCTCATCGCCTTTGTAGTAGGCGCTGGCGACATGGGTGAGCTTGAAGGCCCCGATATTGCCGGTGCGCATGACGTGGGGACCGGCGCAGAGGTCGGTGAATTCGCCGTTGCGGTAGAGGGTGATCACCTCGCCGTCGGGGATGTTCTGCACGATGTCGAGTTTGAACTTCGACGCCTCCCCGCGGGGACCGAGGGCGGCGAGTTCCCCCCGTTCCGCCATCGCCACCGCCTCGGCACGGGAGAGTTCGACCCGCTCGAAGACGTGGTTGGCCTTGATCTCGCGTTTCATCTCCTCCTCGATCCGCGTGAAATCCTCCGGGGAAATCCGATGGGGCAGGTCCACATCGTAATAAAACCCGTTCTCCACCGGAGGTCCGGCGGCAAACTGGGCTTCAGGCCAAATTTTCAAAATCGCCGTGGCAAGGACATGGGCGCAGGAGTGTCGGATGCGTTCGAGTTCGGTCATGGAACAGAGAAATCAACCACAGAGCCATCAAAGACCCAATAAAAAACGGGGGTGGCGCAATCCCCGGCATGGAGTATGATGGAGCGTCTAGACCATTCCCCGTCAAACGCGAATGAGACAAAAAACCATGACGCCTTTGAAATCCGACGGAGAAAACCAGTTGAATTCCGGGAGATCCGGACGATTTTTTACAAATCACCCGGAGTCTCCCTCCCATCTCCGGAAAGTCGCCTTCCTCGGCGACTACCTGCCCCGGCAATGCGGGATCGCCACTTTCACTTCCGACCTGCGGAACGCGATCAGCAAGCTCTATCCCCGGCTTGAATGTCCGGTGGTGGTGGTGAACGACCGGGAAGAAGCCTACGACTATCCCCCGGAGGTGCGCTTCGACATTCCGGAACAGGAAGTCGGGGCCTACCAGCGGGCGGCCGATTTTCTGAATCTGAGCAACATCGACGTGTTGAGCGTCCAGCATGAGTTTGGTATCTACGGGGGGGCCTCGGGCGGCCATGTGCTGGGGCTTCTGCGCTCGGTGCGGATGCCGGTGGTGACCACCCTCCACACCGTCCTCCGGGAACCCACCCGCGAGCAACGGCACATCTTCGAGGAAATCCTTTCCCTCTCCTCCCGGCTGGTCGTCATGGCCGGACAGGGCGCGGAATTTCTCCAGGAGATCTACGGGGTCTCGGAGGAAAAAATCGACGTCATTCCCCACGGCATTCCGGATGTTCCCTTCACGGATCCGAGTTTTTTCAAGGATCAGTTCGGGGTCGAAGGCAAGCAGGTGCTCCTGACATTCGGCCTGTTGTCGCCCAACAAGGGCATCGAAAATGTGCTGCGGGCGCTTCCGGACATTGTTTCGGAGTTTCCGAATGCCGTCTATATCGTCCTGGGAGCCACGCATCCCAGCCTGGTCCGTGACCAGGGGGAAACTTACCGCCTGTCGCTGGAGCGCCAGGCAAAGAAGGTCGGCGTGGACAAGAACGTGATTTTCTTCAACCAATTTGTCGGACTGCCCGAGTTGATCGAGTTCATCGGGGCGGCGGACATCTACATCACGCCGTATTTGAACGAGGCGCAGATCACGAGCGGAACCCTGGCCTACAGTTTCGGGGCCGGCAAAGCGATCGTTTCGACTCCCTACTGGCACGCCAGGGAACTTCTGGCGGACGGTCGGGGACTCCTGGTGCCGTTCCACGATTCCGGGGCCATCGCCACGGCGGTGAAGGAATTGCTCGGAAACGAAACCCGGCGCGATGCCATGCGAAAAAACGCGTACCTCATGGGCCGGGACATGGTCTGGTCGAATGTGGCGCATCTTTACGCCTCGGCTTTTTCCCGGGCCCGGCGCGAGGACGTGAACTCCAACCGGAAGACCTTCCACATCGCCACCCTCGGGCAGCGCGAAGGGGAACTCCCGATCTGGCGGTTCGACCACCTGCTTCGGATGACCGACCATGTCGGGATTTTCCAGCACGCGATTTTCACGGTTCCGAACTACCACCACGGATATTGCACGGATGACAACGCGCGGGCATTGATCCTGATGACACTGCTCCGGGAGCTGGGGGAGAAGACCCCGCAACAATATCCGCTCACAGGAGCCTACGCGGCCTTTCTCCAACATGCCTTCAACACGGAGACCGGACGTTTCCGCAACTTCATGGGCTTCAACCGCGAGTGGCTGGAGGAAGTGGGCTCGGAAGACAGCCACGGCCGTGCCCTCTGGGCCCTGGGCACCTGCGTGGGCCGCTCCCAGCGGGAGGATCTGCGCGGGTGGGCCGCGAATGTTTTCGAATCCGGTCTGGCTGCCGTGGAGAGCTTCACCTCTCCCCGGGCCTGGGCCTTCACCATTCTGGGCGTCCAGGAATACCTGCGCACCCTGTCCGGCGACCGCATGGCCAACCGGTTCCGCGAAGAACTCACCGACCGCCTCATGACCCTTTTCCGCAGGGTGTCCTCCCCGGACTGGATGTGGTTCGAGGACATTGTGACCTACGACAATGCCAAAATCCCCCACGCCCTGATCCTGAGCGGCAAGTGGACCAGCCGGGGCGACGTGCTCGACGTGGGGCTCAAAACCCTGCGCTGGCTGGCAAAGAACCAGACCGGTTCCGGGGGCTGTTTCCGCCCGGTGGGATCCGACGGCTTTTGGAAAAAAGGAGGGGACCCCGCACCGTTCGACCAGCAGCCGGTCGAGGCCCACGCCATGGTCAGCGCGTGCCTGGAGGCGTACAGCGTCACCAAGGACTCCTTCTGGCTGCTCGAAGCCCGGAGGGCGTTCGATTGGTTTCTCGGCACAAACGACCTCGGCATCCCGGTTTACAACCCCCAGACCGGTGGCTGCCGGGACGGACTTCATGTGGACCGGGTCAACAGAAACGAGGGCGCGGAGTCCACGCTGGCCTTCCTGCTCTCCCTCGCCGAGATGAAGCGGGTCCAGGACCTGGCACTCACATTCCATCCCGTCTGAACCATGCCAAACTCCGCGCTCCCTTTGAAACGCCAGTCGGTTTTCATCAAACCGGACCCCCGGCGGGTTCTCATCCGCCCGTTCCTTCCGGCAGTGGAACCCCGGGCGATCAATCCCACGGATGCTCCCCGGGCCCTGAAAATCCTCACCCGCATTTTGTCACTGACCGATGCGGAGGTGGACCGCCTGCTGGACGAGGTGTTCCGCGATTTCGGAGACCGCCACCTGGAAATCGAAAGGATCCTGTCCGACCGGTTCCACCAGGTGGAAATGTACATCCCCACCGACCGCCCGTTGTCGAAAAATCGCCAGCTCCTCACGGGGTCGTATTTCACCAACGAATATTCCTTCGAATGCGCCGCGCTGTTCAATCCCAGCATCGTTCCGCATCCCGATCAGACGAACATTCCGGACGGTTCGCTGCGGATCATTCTCAGCCTGCGGGCCACGGGCGAGGGCCATATCTCATCGATCACCTTCCGCTCCGGAACGATTGACGCCGGAGCGGTCCTGACGATCGATCCCCCCTCGCGTTTTGTCCGGGAACCGAAATATTTCCCGAACACCTCCTACGACCGGGGGTTGTTCATCCGGAAGCTGGAGGAACTGGGGCTGGCCGATGACTTCAACCTGCACGTGCTGGACGGGGTGCGCGAGACATTCACCCTGGAGGAACTCCGCTCCGTCATCGACATCCACCGCCGATACCACGCCCATGCGGACGCCGGGCAGAAGATGCTCATGGTGGCGCGTTCGAACTACGAGTTTTCCTTCCATCCCGACCAGGCGGTGTCCGAGCGCATCGTCTTCCCGTTTTCCCCGAGCCAGAGCAACGGGATCGAAGACGCGCGGTTCGTCCGGTTCACCGAGCAGGACAACACCGTCTGCTACTACGCCACCTATACAGCATACGACGGACGCACGATCCTTCCGCAGCTTCTGGAGACCCGCGACTTCCTGCATTTCAAGGTCTGCACCCTGAACGGTCCGGCCGTCCAGAACAAGGGCATGGCGCTCTTTCCCCGCCGGATCAACGGCCTGTATGCGATGCTGTCGCGCCAGGACAATGAAAACATCCGGATCATGAATTCGGACGACCTCCACTTTTGGTACGAGTCGAAGATCCTGCTACGACCGACCGAGCCCTGGGAGTTCATCCAGATGGGCAACTGCGGCTCGCCCATGGAAACGTCCGCCGGCTGGCTGGTCCTCACGCACGGGGTGGGTGCCATGCGGAGGTATTGCATCGGCGCGATTCTTCTGGATCGCGACGATCCATCACGGGTCATCGGACGCTTGAGAGATCCCCTTCTCAAGCCCGAAGCGGAGGAACGCGAAGGCTACGTGCCCAATGTCGTCTACACGTGCGGGGCGCTCATTCACAACGGAATGCTGATCATCCCCTACGCCATTTCGGACTCGATCTCCACCGTGGCCACCGTGCCTGTGGACGAGCTTATTGCGGCGATGTCTCCTGTATGAACGGAATTGCGGCGGCGGGAAGGAGAAGCGGAATTCCGTTCCGGATCGGATAAAGAACCCGCCCGTCTTCGCGGATCAGCGCCTCTCCCACCGTTCCGGAAAATCCCCTCCTCTCCTCCGCAGTGGCCAGGCGGAGAGGTTGACGGGTGACGGGGCAACAAAGAAGCTCCCGAGGAAAATCCGGAATGGGCACTCCCTGCTCCATGGATCTGTCCTCAGTATTTCGGCATCGAAGGATCCACCTTCTCCGCCCACTCGCGGATCCCGCCGGTGAGGTTGAAGGTCTTTGTGAATCCCGCTTTTTGCAGTTCGCGCACAGCCGTCTCGCTGCGCGGTCCGAGCTTGCAGATGAAAACCATTTCGTCCGTGGAATCGAGTTCGCTCATGCGGGAAGCCAGTTCCCCGAGCGGAATCAACCGGGAGCCGGGAATCCGGGCGATGTCCCACTCGAAATCCTCGCGGACGTCCACGAGAACAAGCTTGTCCCCGCGATCGAGGCGCGCCTTGAGATCGGTCACCGAAATCTCGGGCACCGGCGGCTCGGCATCGTGTTCCTCCTTCGCCTGGGGAATTCCACAGAACTGCTCGTAATCGATGAGTTCCGTAATCGTCGGATTTTCCGAACACACCGGGCACTTCGGATCTTTGCGGACCTTGAACTCGCGGAACTTCATCTTCAGCGCGTCAAAATGCACCAGCCGGCCGATCAACGGATCGCCGATGCCGACGATCAATTTGATGGCCTCGATCGCCTGCATGACCCCGATGACTCCCGGCAGCACGCCAAGAACCCCGCCCTCGGCACAACTCGGCACCATCCCCGGCGGCGGGGGCTCGGGGTAGAGGCACCGGTAGCAGGGACCGCCAAGATGGGGCGCGAAGACCGTGCATTGACCGTCGAAACGGAAGATCGAACCGTAGATGTTCGGCTTCTTCAAAAAGACACAAATGTCGTTGGAAAGGTAGCGGGTGGGGAAATTGTCCGTGCCATCGATGACAATGTCGTAAGGTTCCACCAGCTCCCTCGCATTTTCAGAAGTGAAAAAAGCGTCGTGCAACTCGACCTGGACGTTCGGATTGATCTCCTTGATCCGCTCGCGTGCGCTGTTGATTTTCTTCCGGCCGACATCTTTCGTGCCGTGAAGGATCTGGCGTTGGAGATTCGAGTAATCCACCACGTCGAAATCCACGAGCCCCAGCGTGCCGATGCCGGCCGCGGCCAGGTAAAGTCCGATGGGGGAGCCCAGTCCGCCGGTGCCGATGCACAGGACCTTGGCCGCCTTGAGCCGCTTCTGCCCCTCCAGCGTCACCTCGGGCATGATCAGATGCCGCGAGTAACGGGCGACCTCATCATTGCTGAACTCCACGGCTTCCCACCGGGACGGATCCAAAATGCTTTTGCTCATATCTGTTTCAATCGAAGGGCGAGAACAATACCGGCCCGGCGGAGGATTGCAAGGACCGGGAGCCGTTTTCAAGGTTTGCGATAAAACCGGAGTGCTTCGATCGGGCCGCCGAATTCCCTGAGCGGATACACGCCCCTTTTCCCCCCACCCCCCGGATCCCTCACGAGGTAGTCCCAACCCCGTTTCCCGCAAATCACCATGAAATGGGTGATTCCGCTGGCATAACGGAGCCGGATGATCACCGGATTGCCTTCGAGGAGATTCGTGTCGATGAGAAAATACGACGGCTTGTCCTCGTAATGGGGCAGAAGTCTGGAAGGAAAAGACGGATCGACCTCAGCAGCCTTCTCCCAATACAGCCACCCCTGCCGGGTATACCCTCCCTCCACCGAAGACAAAAAGGCATTCAGGCGACCGGGGTCGGTCTTTATTCCATATCCGGCCAACACCATGGCGGCGGAAGAAACGGCGCATCCGGCGGAAGCCAGCGAATCCCCGGTCGGGCCCAGACGGTCCCCTCCCCATCCCGGGTCCGCCTGCAGGAAGTGCGGTCCGGGAATAAGAATCTCCCCGGGAATGAAAAGCCCGCCGGAAGGAGCCAGCGGACGTTTCTCCATCCAACCGACCACCCACCAGACCGTCCCGCCGCACAGGACCAAGGCGACCACCAGAAGGGCCAGGGATAAAAAGCGTCTTGCGAACATGGAAAAAACAAACGTTCTTTGCGGGATGATGATTCGGTCTCTGCTCGTTCTGCTGACAGCCACGCTCGCCGCCCGGGCGGAAAATTTCAATGACGTTGTGCTGCAACAGATCCGGACGATGCCGCAGGGGGGCGGATACGCAACCACTTCGTCCGCCCACGAAGCCCTCTCCTCCGCCGCCTGCATCGATTCCGGCAACGTCCGCATCCAGGCTGCCCGGGCCGTCCCCAGCTATTGCTCCGGAGCCACCTATCTTGTTTTTCTCAAAACCCTCGGAGAACTCCAGCGCCGGGGAGTTCTCCAGATCGACCGTTCCCTTTGGACCGCACTTCTTCCCTCCCGGATGTCCGACGGCGAAGGCGTCTGGGGACGCTGGAATGCCAACGGCCCCGGGACCCCGCGGTTGTTCCACGAACTTGGACTCGGCAGAAATTTCACCTCTCTGGAAGAAGCCCGGCCCGGGGACTTCCTCAAAATCTTCTGGACCGACGCGGTCGGCAGGAATGAACGCGGGCACTCGGTCATTTTCCTCGGCCGGGAGGAAAAGGACGGCGTGGACACCGTCCGGTTCTGGTCCAGCAACAAGCCCTCCGGCTATGGCGAAAAATCCGTCCCCCGCGCGAAAATCGCCAAAATGATTTTCTCGCGACTGGAGGAACCCGCCAATATTTCCCGCCTCCCCGCGCTCCCCGCCCGCGATTCCTACCTCGCCGGGCTTCTGGACCGCGCCTCCAGCTTCAGCGAAGCCGGCAAAATGTCCGGCATTCCCTGATCCGCTCCCGTCACCCGCACGATTGATGCAGGTCACGTTTCCCGGAATGTCGGAATGATTCCTGCTGTTCAAAACCCGGTTCTATGGTAGGAGCATCTGCGCCACCAGTGAGGCAAAGAAACCAATTCAAAAAATTATGAGCGAAAAGAAAAAATTCCGGGCCGGTGTTCTGTTCGGCGACGAAGTGAAGGAAGTTCTGGACTATGCGAAGGCGAACGAATTCGCCCTTCCCGCCGTGAACTGCATTGGCACGAACTCGATCAATGCCGCGCTGGCCGCCGGCCGCGAGGTCAACTCGCCGATGATGATCCAATTCTCCAACGGCGGAGCCCAGTTTTTCATCGGCAAGGGAGTCAGCAAGGAGAACCAGCTCGGTCCCATTCTTGGCGGCATCGCCGGCGCCCATTACGTGGACGCTGCGGCAAAGGCCTACGGCGTTCCCGTGGTGCTGAACACCGACCATTGTGCGAAAAAACTCCTTGCCTGGGTCGACGGCATGTTGACCGCCAGCGAGGAACAGTTCGCCAAAACCGGCAAACCGCTCTTCAGCTCCCACATGCTCGACCTTTCCGAGGAACCCCTCGAAGAAAACATCGCCACCTGCGTGAAATACCTCGAACGCATGAGCCGGATGGGCATGACCCTCGAAATCGAACTGGGCGTCACCGGCGGCGAGGAAGACGGCGTGGACAATTCCGACGTGGATGAATCCCGCCTCTACACCCAGCCCGGAGAAGTGGCCATGGCCTATGAAGCACTCGGCAAAGTCAGCCCGAACTTCACGATCGCAGCCGCCTTCGGCAACGTGCATGGCGTTTACAAACCCGGAAACGTCAAACTCAAGCCCGCCATCCTGAAAAATTCCCAGGACCACATCGAAAAAACATTCGGCACCGCTCCCAAGCCGGTGAATTTTGTCTTTCACGGTGGCTCGGGTTCCACCCGCGAGGAAATCCGCGAGGCCCTCAGCTACGGGGCCGTCAAAATGAACCTCGACACCGATCTCCAGTGGGCCTTCTGGGATGGAATTCGTGCCTACGAAGCCAAAAACCATGACTGCCTCCAGGGCCAGATCGGCAACCCCTCCGGCCCGGATGCCCCGAACAAAAAATACTACGACCCGCGCATCTGGCTTGGTGCCGGTGAAAGCACCTTCACCAAGCGTCTCATCGCCTCGTTTGAAGATCTGAACTGCATCGGACGCAACGCGATTTGAAGCCTTCCGGAAAAAGGGCGCTTTGGGAAACAAAGCGCCCTTTTTTTATCCCTCCATGAACGTCAACGGACAACCCACACGGACGATCTGGCCGCATCCGGAAGATCCCGCCACGGTTCGGATCATCGATCAACGCGCCCTCCCCCACGCCTGGATCGTGGAAGACTTGAAAACCGTGCAGCAGGCTGCCACCGCCATCCGCGACATGCATGTGCGCGGAGCCGGACTCATCGGAGCCACAGCCGGTTTCGGCATGTACCTTGCCGCCAGGGAATCCGCAGCCTCCGGTGATCCCCTCCACTTCCTGCACGAAGCCGGATGCCTTCTCAAAGCCACCCGTCCCACAGCCGTGAATCTCGCCTGGGCGGTGGACCGCCAGGAACAGGCTCTCGCATCCGCATCCACCGCGGAGGAACGGATCGCCGTTGCTTTCCGCACGGCCCGGGACATTGCAGACGAAGACGCCGAAGCCTGCCGCCGGATCGGTGAACACGGCTTGCCGCTCATTGAACAAATCCACCGTACCAAACCCGGCTCCCCGGTGAACATCCTCACCCATTGCAACGCCGGCTGGTTGGCTTTCGTGGATTACGGCTCAGCAACTGCCCCGATCTATGCCGCCCACGACAGCGGCATTCCCGTGCATGTCTGGGTGGACGAGACCCGCCCCCGCAGCCAGGGAGCCAAACTCACGGCCTGGGAACTCGGCCAGCACGGCGTTCCCCACACCCTCATTGCGGACAACACCGGAGGCCACCTCATGCAGCACGGCCTCGTGGATCTTGTCCTCGTCGGCACCGACCGGACCACCCGCACCGGCGATGTCGCCAACAAAATCGGCACCTACCTCAAAGCCCTCGCCGCCCGCGACAACGGAGTCCCCTTCTACGTTGCCCTCCCCTCCTCCTCATTCGATTGGGCGATGCGCGACGGCCGCAAGGAAATCCCCATCGAGGAACGCGGCTCCGAAGAGGTCAAATACGCCGACGGCCTGTGCGATGGCCGGCATCGGGAAGTTCTCGTCGCCCCGGCCAACAGCCCTGCCGCCAACTACGGTTTCGACGTCACGCCCGCCCGCCTCGTCACCGGGCTCCTCTCCGAACGCGGAATCTGCCCTGCCACAGAAGCCGGGATTCTCGGCCTTTACCCCGAAAACAGAGTTTGAAGGAGCCGGCTCAGGGGGTGCTGCCAAGCTCGACAGCTCCCGAAAGCGCGGGTTTGTAGGGAGAACCCGCCTGCTGGGGGAGCGTGAAGTATCCGAATCCCTTGGAACCGGTGATCAGAAGCCCTTGGAAAACGGCTTTCCGCGGCACGGGTTTGCCCGCAACGGTGTCGGTGAATTGGAATCCTCCGGAAAACGTCCCCTTCAACGGATCCACTTTCAGAGTGACAAAAGCCGGATTCGTGGCGGGAAGAACAATGGAATTGTCGGTCTTGATGCGGAGTGTCAGATCCGGATCCCCGTTCTCGGCGGCAAGATTGGCATCAAAGAACGAGAGAGCCGCATTCTCCGCTTTGTCCGCAAGGCCGAGGACAATGGCTCCCTTGGCGGGCGGGAGATATTTGGCCCCTTTCCAATCCAGCGTCTGGGGTCCGAAATTCGCCGGAAAAACAAGCTTGGGAGAGGATGTCACCAACCATTCGACAGCACCCGACAAAACGGGATTTGCGCTGCCTGTCTGGGTGATGAGCGCCGTTCCGAGCAGGACATCTTTTTTGGAAGGGAAAATGGCATGCAGGGGGACCCTGCCTCCGAAACCAAATGAAGAAGAAGCCAGGAGGGAGGTGCCATCCGCCAGTTTCCCGGCGATTTTCACAGCCCCCTTGTTGTCGGTGGTGACGGATGCAAAGCCATGTCCCTGGGGAGCAGCGTTGACCAGGTGGAGATTCGGATCGGCTGCGGGAATGGAGAACCGGGTGTTGAAGAGTCCGGTCAAGGCCGCCGACGGAATCACGGTTTTTGCCCCGCTGATGTTGGCCGTCGCATTGCCTTCCACAAGGGTTGCAGAAATCAGACTGGTGTTCAACGTCACGTCTTTGATTTCCACCTGGCTGGCATTCTTGCGGGTGATGGTCGTGGAGAACTTGGGGGGATTGCTTCCGCCCGAATCGACGACGCCCTTGATCGGGTAGCTGTCGTTGCCCAGAACAAGCTTTCCGGAATAGCCCCCGCCCGCCGAGACCGTGGCGGTGAGCAGGCCCCCGAGGCCGGCATTGAGGGTGGCATCGCGTGGCACAAGGGCCACGAATGTTCCCACGGCTCCGGCTGGGAGTGCATTGACCGTTAACGGAATCGTGCGTTCCTCGCGGGTGCCCGAGGCATGCATGGCAACGATGGTGATTTTGAACGAACCCGCCTGGGTGGGACGCCCGGAAAGAGCTCCTGTGAGCGGATCAAAGGTCATCCCCGGTGGCAGGCCGGACACTTGAAACCGCACGGGATCCAGGCCAAGGGATTGGTCCCACCCGGGAGACAAATTGCTCGTGAGCTGACTGACAACCAGGGAGGTGAAAGCAAGATTTCTTGTGCCAAGTGTCAGGGGGCCCACCGTGCCGGTGAGGGCGTTGGAGGCAATGGAGACTTTCAATTCTGCCGGCAGCTTGAGACTCAGGGTGAAATGCGGCGTCACTCCGGGACCGGTTTCCAAGAGACCGGAGATGGGATACTTGGCCGTCCCCATGACGAGCAGTCCGGTAAATGTCCCATTCGGCAGGGTGGTGACGGAGAGCACTCCGCCCAGGCCCCCGTTGAGTTGCGCGTCTGCCGGGACATAGGCGGAGAACTTTTCAAGCGCACCGGCGGGAAGGGCATTCACAACCAACGAAAAGGTCTTTGTCTCGCCCTTTCCGAAGGCATTCGTCCCCGTGACGCTGAGCGTGTAATTTCCCGCCGCTGTCGGACGTCCGGAGATCACTCCGGTGACCGGATCGTATTTCAAGCCTGCGGGAAGTCCGGTGATTGTGAATTTCACCGGCAAGACTCCCGTGCCGGTGTCCCAGGCAATGCCAAAGGAGGTTTGCTGGCTCACCACCAGCGGGCTGAGGTAGGTCTTTTTCACGACAGGCCCTCCGGTGATCGCCGTGACCGAACGGGAAATCATGAGCCCGTCTCCACCTGCCGAGTGCAACACGCACTGGTAGTTTCCGGAATCCGTCGCTGCAAAAGAGGAAATCGTCACTGCAGGATTCGGGGCACCGGTAACAGTCACTTTGCCTGCAACCCCCTGAAGAGGACTCCAGTCTTTTTTCCAGAGAGCTGAGAATCCCGGGCCGGCCACTTTCGCGGAGAGCACCACCTTGCTGCCGGATTTCACCAGGAGGGGCTGGCGGGAAAATTCCAGGACTCCGACAAGCATCGAGGAGGTGACGTCTCCTCCGGGCGTTGTCGCAATCCGGCGATACTCCCCTGCATCCGTAAGTTTGATGGCTGGAAAAATCAGGTTGGCGGAGGTGACTTTGGGAAGCGGTTGGCCGTTCTTCAGCCACCGGAAGGCGGTTTCAGTTCCGGAATTTGCGGGGGCGATGCTTGCGGACGTTCCGCTTTCAAATTGGAACACCGAGGCGTTTCCATTTTGGGAATCTGTCGCCGTTTGCCCCACCGCAAGGTGCAGCGTCCGCGTGATTTTGTTTCCATCCAGATCGGTGATTTCCAGGTCAATATCCTTGGTGCCGGGTTTGAGTCCGCTGAGACTGAGTGTCTCACCGTTCAGGGAGACGTTCGCCACGTCCGAAGAGGGAGGAGACGGAAAGGCATAAGAAAGAACGGGGATACGCCTGGCGGACAGGATTTGAAGCACCTTGGTGTTGTCCATGGAAGCCGGGACGGTACCCGCATTCATCGGGCAGTTTGCAAACGACTGGCTGGTTCCGTCCACGGTCACCGTGTACGTTTTTGTCGGTTTGGCGGCCAGGGCATCCATGACAGCGAGACTGGAGGTCGAAACCCTTCCAAAAGCGGTGAAGCCCTGGTTTTGGTTGTCTAGATTGGCGTGGTTGTCGCTGAGATTGAAAAAGAAGTTGGTTGTGGCGCTGTCCGGCTGGTTGTCAATTTTTGCCATGGCAATCGTGCCCCGGATATTGGAAATTCCCGGCTCGTTTTTTGGAGAGGGCCTGGGCGGAACGGAATAGAATTGGTTCGGTGGGGCCGCCGGGTAAAATCCGCCTCCCTGGACGACAAACCCGGAAATCGAGCGGTGGAAGATCGTGCCATCGTAATCACCGGCGTCCACGTATTTCAAAAAGCTGGCGACCGTTTCCGGTGTGGAGTCGGGATAGAGAAGAATATCAATGGTGTTGTTGCCGCTGAGGTTCGTTTGCAGGCGCACGGCACTGCCGGTGTCCGGATCCTGAAAAAGGGAGGAGAGGTTCACCGAGCAAGTTCCTCCCTGGGGAATCGAAAGGTTCGTGCTGGCACCGGAAACATCGGTGGGAGAACCTGTCGGCGGGCGGATCCGAAGAGTCATGTTCCCGGAAACAGGCGTCGGATAGTCGGTGAATGAGGCGGAAAACTGGATCGGATAGTTTCCGGCCTGGGTGGGAGTGCCGGTCAGGTTGCCGGTTGCGCCATCGAAGTTCAGACCGGGCGGCAGGGCGGAGACCGCGGACAGGTTGGTTCTCAGCAACGGGCTGCTGGTGGTGACTTGAAAAGAAAACGGAACCCCGACAGTTGAGGGCTCAAAGGCTCGACTCGTGATGGCGGGAGCAAGAATTGTGAAATCCATTTTCCCGGCAATGGTCTGATTCAGCGAAGAAAACGTCGCATTTGTTGTCGCCACAAATGTTCCGACCTTTGTGGGAATCCCGGTGATGGTCGCGTTTGCCGTATTGAAGGCCAGGCCATCGGGCAGGCCGGAAACAGAGAGCCCTGTCCGAAGTTCCGGATGAGAGGTGGTGACATTGGCAGAAAACGACTCTCCCCAATAGGTGGAAAACGTGCTGTCACCGGTAAAAAGTTCTTTGACCTTTGCGGAAGCGATGGAGGTGTAGGCGGTGGCATGGGTGGGATCGACAACCCCCACGCCGGGAGTCGTCCCGCGAATGGCCCGGATCCGGAATTCCTCCAGCTTTCCAGGAGTGTCAAATCCGGTAATCTGGACGCTTGTGGAATTGAACTGGGCGTTTCCCAACAGGTGAAGTTCGTTTCCCCTTCGTTGCGAAGCTCCACGGCAAACCCCTCTTCTGTGGTGGAATTGTCCACCCACTTGATCTCGATGATCCCCCCATCAAGAGCGGTCGCCGTCAGTCCCGACGGCGCATCAAACTTGGACGCGGGAATTGTCACTTCGGCGTTGTTGGAGGGAGCAGAAAAGCCGGAAGGTTTCTGCTTCGTTCCGCCAAAAGCGACAACCTGATACTGGAGCAGGGCGTTCTGTGCCTGGGCATTGATGGCAAAGGTCCAACTGGTGGCATTGGGATCCGCTGTAGCCACAACAACGAAAGGCCCGGACTTCCCAAGCCTCGCCCGGATCTGGAAGCCGGCCTCACCGTTGGAGTTGTCCTTCCACTCGACAACAAACCACTGGACGGAAGTATTGGTGGGTCTGGTCACTGAAGCCTTCGCCTCGGTCGGGGCAGCCAAGGTGGCTGCTTCCGCATTCAGGAGGAGCCGACAAAAAATAAGAGGAACAAGGCTGCAAAAAAACCTCTGCGGGACAAATTCGGAAATATTCGAGAAATCGTAGCCGATTTTGTCGAAAAAGCAAGGCTCACACGCGCTTTTTCGATGGCCTTTTCCAATCGAAAACATCCTTGGGACTGCAGCACGGTGCCGTCATGTCACTTCCGAAAACGGAAGAACGACAATACTTCCGACCGGACCGGCCCGCTTTACGGAACTTTCACCGGATCAAGTTTCCAGATGTCCGCGGCGTATTCGGCGATCGTGCGGTCGCTGGAGAATTTCCCCATGCGGGCCGTGTTGAGGATCGCCATCTTTGCCCAGCGCGGTTTGTCGAGGAAGGCTTCCGACACTTTCTCCTGGCATTTGCTGTAGGCCTCGAAATCCGCAAGGCACAGGAAAGGATCATGGTAAAGCAGGTTGTCCCGGAGCGGGCTCAGGACGCCGGAGTGTTCGTCGGGAGTGAAGTAATTCGATCCCACCCAGTCCACGACCGCACGCAATTCCTCGTTCGCATTGTAAAAGTCCCCGGGCTTGTAGCCTTTCGACACCAGGGCGTTCACCTCGTCCACCGTGTTGCCGAAGATGAAGAAATTCTCATCGCCGACTTCCTCGCGAATTTCCACGTTCGCACCGTCCAGGGTGCCGATGGTGAGGGCGCCGTTGAGGGAAAGCTTCATGTTGCCCGTGCCGGAAGCTTCCTTGCCGGCCGTGGAGATCTGTTCGGAGAGGTCCGCCGCCGGGACAATCCGCTGCGCGAGGGACACCCGGTAATTCGGCAGGAAGACCACTTTGAGTTTTCCATCGATCCTTGGATCGGAGTTGATCTTGGCGGCGACGGCGTTGATCGCCTTGATGATCAGCTTCGCCATGTCGTAGCCCGGCGCGGCCTTGGCCGCGAAGATGAAGACCCGTGGGGTCACGGGAGCATCGGGATTTTGCAGGATGCGGCGGTAGAGGGCCAGGATGTGGAGAAGGTTCAAATGCTGGCGCTTGTATTCGTGCAGGCGCTTGATCTGCACGTCGAAGAGCGCCGAGGGATCGACCTCCACTCCGCAGTCGTGAAGGATCACCTTCGCCAAATCCACTTTGTTGAGGTGCTTGACCGCCATGAAATCGCTCTGGAACTGGGAGTCATCCGCAAAGGCTTCCAGTGCGCGGAGCTTGTCCAGATCGCGCTCCCAACCGTGGCCGATCTTCGAGGTGATCAGCTCGCTGAGACGGGGATTGCAGGCCAGGAGCCACCGGCGGGGAGTGATCCCGTTGGTCTTGTTGTTGAATTTCCCGGGGTAGAGCGCATCGAACTCGGGGAAGAGTTCGCTCTTGAGAAGCTGGGTGTGCAGGGCGGCCACGCCGTTGACCGAGTGGCTTCCCACGACCGAAAGATGCGCCATCCGCACCATCTGGCTGCCGCCTTCCTCGATCAGGGAAAGCCGACGTTTTTTCTCCACATCCCCGGGCCACTTCGCCTCGACAGCATCAAGGAACCGCTTGTTGATCTCAAAAATGATCTGGAGGTGGCGCGGAAGGACTTTCTGGAACAGTCCGACGCTCCATTTTTCCAGCGCCTCCGGCAGAAGGGTATGGTTCGTGTAGGCAAATGTCCGCGTGACGATCCCCCACGCCTGATCCCAGGAAAGCTTGTTCTCGTCGTGGAGCAGGCGCATCAATTCCACGATCGCGATGGCCGGATGCGTGTCGTTGAGCTGGATCGCCACCTTCTCGGGGAAAATCTCCCAGTCGGAATTGCTCTTGTGAAAGCGGCGGATGATGTCGCGCAGGGAACAGGCAACGAAGAAATACTGCTGCACAAGGCGGAGTTCTTTTCCGATCTCGGTCTTGTCATTCGGGTAGAGAACCTTCGAGACGGTTTCGCTCGCATTTTTTTCCTCCACCGCCTGGGCGTACCCGCCGCTGTTGAAGGCTTCCAGATTGAACTCCTCCGAGGCACGGGATTCCCACAGGCGCAGGAAGTTGACCGTCTGGGTTCCGAAGCCGGGGATCGGAATGTCGTAGGGAACCCCGAGGAGCTTCTTCCAGTCCACCCACTTGGGCACGTAGTTCCCGACGTCATCGAAAACATTCTCCACATGCCCGTAGAGGGGGATTTCCGTGGTGTATTCCGGACGGACAATCTCCCAGGGCGTGCCGTATTGCATCCAGGCATCGGGGAGTTCCACCTGGTAGCCATTCCGGAACTCCTGCTTGAAGAGCCCGTATTGATAGTGGATGCCGTAGCCGACGGCCGGGAGATCCAGGGTGGCCAGGGAATCGAGGAAACAGGCCGCCAGCCGACCGAGGCCGCCGTTGCCGAGCCCCATGTCGTATTCCTCCTTGCGCAGTTCGTCCATGTCGAGCCCGAGCTTCTCGAGCGCCTCGTGGACTTCCTTGAGCACTCCCGCACTGTACATGCTGTTGACGAAGAGCCTCCCCATGAGGAATTCCAGGGAGAGATAATACACCCGCTTGACGTTGTTGTGGTGGTGCACGCTCTGCGTGGCGATCATCCTCTCAATGATGAGGCTCTGCACCGCCTTGGAGGTGGCCAGCCACCAATCCCGCTTGTTCGCCGTCTCCGGATCCCTCGCCAGCGTGAACTTGAGTTGGTTGAGGATGAAGTGATCGATGGGCAAATTGTGTGGGTCTCCGTTGTTCATGATTCGTAGTGGTTGAAGAGCAATATCCGCGCCAAGCCGTCCCTCTCAGGCGGCGGGTTTGTTCGCGGCAACGTATCCGGCAATCGTCTCAACACTGACAAATGCCTTCCGGGCCACCTCCGCGCTCGGCGTGGCCACCCCGAAATTTTTTTCGATGGCCACCGCCAATTCGAGAGCATCGATGGAATCCAACGCCAGCCCCTCGGGAGAAAAAAGCGGCGTGTCGTCGCCGATTTCCGGGGGAGCCATCTTCAACATGAGGCTGGAAACCAGCATTTCCTTGATGTGCGCTTTCAAATCATCTTCTGCCATAAAAAGTCGTTACGAACGGGTTGCGATACGGCAGACTGACAGGACTGCATGAGTTCTGGCAAGTCCCGCTTGGATGTGACGCTGGTGGAGCGCGGCCTTTTCGATTCCCGGGAAAAGGCGCGACGGGCCATCATGGCCGCCCAAATTCTCGTCGGAGGACAGCCTTCCACAAAGCCCGGAACCCTGGTCCCCCAGGATGCCGAAATCGACGTGGTCGCGAGGGAAAAATTTGTCGGCCGCGGAGGGTTCAAGATCGAAGCCGCGCTGGAAGCTTTCGGCATCGATGCAAAAGACCGGATCTGCGCGGACATCGGAGCCTCCACGGGAGGATTCACGGACTGCCTCCTGCAACAGGGTGCCACCAGGGTCTATGCGCTGGATGTAGGCCACGGGCAACTCGACTGGAAGCTGCGCCAGGACCCCCGGGTCGATGTGCGCGAAGGGGTGAATGCCCGTTATCTCCAGCCGGGAGATTTCGATCCCCCACCCACCCTGGTTGTCGCGGATGTGAGCTTCATCTCGTTGACATTGATTTTTCCCGCCGTCTTTGCCTTACTGCCCGCCGGGGCCGACATGGTTGTTCTCATCAAACCTCAATTCGAACTCAGCAAAGCGGAAGTCGGGCGCGGAGGAATCGTCCGCGAAGAAGAGACCCGTCTCCGTGCCGTGGAAAAAATCCGCGCCTTCATCGCAGAGGCCGGGCACCGGTGGATGGGATTCATCACTTCCCCGATCACCGGTCGCGACGGCAATGTCGAATACCTCGCCCATTTGAAACCATGAGCCTGCTTTTTTCATGATCGGTCTCCTCGCCCACTCGGAAAAACCGGCCGCCGCCGCGGTGGTGAAGGCCATGGCCGGGGAACTCTCCCGCTTCGAGATCCCTTTCCTTGCCGAGAAAAACACCGCTCCTCTCGCCGGACTTGTCTCCGATCTCGATGAACAGGCCCTGGCGGAACGCTGTGAACTCCTGGTCGTCATGGGCGGCGACGGCACCATCCTCCGCGTCGTCCACAAACTGCGCGGCACACTCCCCCCGGTTTTCGGGATCAATATCGGCTCCCTCGGTTTCCTCACCTGCCTCGGTCCCGGAGAAATCGCCCGCGCCGTCGCCAGCATCCGGAACAGGGATTACATCCTGAGCCACCGTCCGCTCCTCGAAGCCCGCCTCTCGCTGGCAAACGGACAAACCCGCATTTTCCACGGCCTCAACGACACCGTGATCAGCCGTGGCGAACGCTCGGAGCTGGTAAAAATCCGGGTGCGGCTCGGGGCCACTCCCCTCACCGAATACAATGCAGACGGCCTGGTCGTCGCCACGCCGACCGGCTCCACGGCCTACTCTCTTTCAGCCGGCGGCCCCATCCTCATGCCGGACTCCGGGGGATTTGTCATCACGCCCATCTGCCCGCACGTGCTCACAAACCGCTCCGTCGTCGTCAGTGACGGCTCCGAGGTCCATGTCGATGTCTCCGAACCCGGCCACGTGGTTTTTGTGACGGTGGACGGCCAGGAATCCTGCGCCATGGGGATCGGAGACTCCCTCACCATCGGCAAGAGTGCCCGCCGCCTTCCCCTGGCCATGCTCCCGGAACGGTCCTTCAGCGAGGTGCTGAGGCAGAAATTGAAGTGGACGGGAACCAACATATGATCCCCATCGCCGAAATCCTCGTCCCTTCCCATGTCAACCTGGCCCTCGCCGCCCGCGGGCAGGCGGATGGAGTGGACGAGGTACTCTCCAAGCTCAACGGCGACCCGCGCATTCAGAACTGGGAAGCCCTCACCAAAGCCATCACCACAAGAAAAGCCCCCGCGATCGTGTGCGGAAAATGCGGAGTCTGCATCGCCCACGGCAGGACGGATGCGGTGAATTCCCTGGTCATGGCGGCCGGACGCTCGACGGAGGGCTTGCTTTCCCCCGAAGTCGGAGAGCCCGTGCGACTCGTGTTTGTTGCCGGAATTCCGGCTGCCTTCAACTCGGAGTATCTCCGGGTGGTCGGCGCCATCGCACGCCTTTGCAGCAACAAGGACCTCCTGCACGAACTTCTCACCGTTCAGAATCCCGAAAAATTCATCGCCCTCCTCAGCACGGCGGAATCGAAACTTTGAAAAAACGCCTCCACGCAGTGTTGTTTTCATACAGTCCTTCTCCCACTCTCCTCTCTTGACTCCGGCTTTTCCGGAGGTTTTTGACCATGCCCAAAATCACCGGTTTCCATCACGTCGCCATCCACAGCACCGGCTTTGATGCCAGTGTCCGCTTTTACGCGGGAGTCCTCGGACTCACCCCGAAGATTGCCTGGGGAGATCCCGGAAAACGCGCCATCATGCTCGACTCCGGTGCCGGCAATTACATTGAGATTTTCGAGTTTTCCGAACCGGCGGGCCGCCAGGAATCCGCCATCCTCCATTTCGCGCTCCGGACTGACAATTGTTCCGAAATGCTCGAAAAAGTCCGCCAAACCGGGGCGACAGTGACCATGGAACCGAAGGAAGTCACCATCGACTCCTCCATCGGGCCCGTCCCGGTCAAAATTGCTTTTTTCAAAGGCCCCGACGGCGAGATCGTCGAGCTTTTTGAAAATTCCGTGCTCTAGAAAATCGGGCGCTCAGCCTGCGGCGAAAACAGCCTTCATTCCGTCCACACCCCCGCCCGTTTCATAGGCATCCAGCTCGGTGATCCGGCGCTCATGGCGTCCGCCATCAAATGGGGTCTTCAACCAGATATCCACGATTTGAAGCGCGATTTCGATGGAGATCATCCGCTGACCGATGGAAAGAACGTTCGCGTTGTTGTGACGCCGGGAAAGCTCCGCCGTCTCATCATTCCAACAAAGCGCACAGCGAATGCCCTTCACTTTGTTCGCAGCCATGGCTTCCCCGTTTCCGGAACCGCCAAGAACAATCCCCCGCTCCGCCTCCCCCCGTGCCACGGCTTCCGCCGCCGGGATGATGAACAACGGATAATCCGTACTTTCCGGAGAAGATGTCCCGTGATCGGAGACCTCGTGCCCCGCCGCTCTCAGGTGCGCGATGATGCGCTCCTTGTATTCGAATCCTGCGTGATCGCTGCCGATGCTGATTTTCAATGGACGTGGGTGGGTTCGGGTTGGTCGGAATAGGGAGCCTGGGCTTCAAGCCCCAGATCCTTGAGAAGCTGGCGGTCTTCATCCACGCCGGGATTTCCCGCCGTAAGCAGCCTGTCGCCGTAGAAAATCGAATTCGCCCCGGCAAAAAAGCACAGCGCCTGGGCTTCGCGCGACAAACGGGTGCGACCGGCGGATAGCCGGATCTTCGCCTTCGGCAGCACAATGCGCGAAGTCGCAATCAACCGCACCAACTCAAAGACATCAATCGGCGGAACATCCGCCAACGGAGTCCCCGGCATCGGCATGAGACAATTGATCGGCACACTCTCCGGCGCCGGATCGAAATGGCACAGAACCTCAAGCATCCGGAGACGATCCGTCACGCTTTCCCCCATGCCAATGATCCCCCCGCAACAGACACTGATCCCCGCGCGCTGAACCGCACCAATCGTCTGGAGACGGTCGTCAAACGTGTGGGTCGTGACAATCTGCGAATAGTGCTCCGGAGAAGTGTCAATGTTGTGGTTGTATGCAGTGAGCCCCGCCTTTTTCAGCTCCTGCGCCTCTTCGTCCCCGAGTTGGCCCAGCGTGACACAAACCTCCATCCCCAGACGGCTGACCTCCCGGACGGTCTGGATCATTTGCTCGAATTTCTTGTCCCCCTTGCGAACCCCCTTCCAGGCGGCTCCCATGCAAAAACGCGTCGATCCATTGGCCTTGGCCATCTGCGCGATCGGCAGCACCTCGTCTGTGGTCATCAGATTCTGGCGCTCCAGGCCGGTGTCGTATCGGGCGCTCTGCGAACAATACCCGCAATCCTCGCTGCACCCGCCGGTCTTCACACTCAGCAGAGTGCAAAGCTGCACCTCGTTCCTGTTCCAAAATTCCAAATGCATCCGCCGGCTTTCCTGAATAAGGTCGAAAAGCGGACGGTGATAAATCTGTTCGAGAGTTTCTAGTGTCACAACTCCGCCTTTCTATCCGGAGGAAGGAAGAGAGTCAACTGGACTTGCCCAAAAGCCGCCGGGATCGCCGCCGGTGATTTGACCCAAAACCGTCTGCAGCAGTTTCTGCTCCTCCCCCGGAGAAGATTTTGTCATAATCACGGCCCTTCATGCTTCCCATCATCTCCGGCACCGCCGTCGCATTCGGCCTGGGTTTTGTCTACTTCCTGGCCGCCATTCCCTCGGGCACGGCCGCCGGAGCTCCGCTGTGGCTGGCCGCAGTTGCCGGGTGGCTGGGGTACTCTGCCGGAGCGCTGCTTGTGCTTCTCGCCGGAACTCCCCTGCGCAATTGGCTTCTCCGGCGATTGAAAATTTCCACGCAGAGGGATCCCTCGAAATGGATCTGGCAGGTGTGGGAAAAATGGGGGCTCGCGGGGCTCGGGCTGCTTGCTCCCGTCACCATCGGTCCCCAGGCGGGAAGCCTCCTGGCACTGGCCGTCGGGGAACGTCCCGGACGCGTGCTCACGGCCATCAGCCTCGGGGTCATCCCCTGGTGCGTCCTTTTTGCCTGTCTGGTGGGCCTGGGAATAAAGATCGCGCGTTGACAGAAACCGTCACTGGCGTAGCGTTGCAGAACTATTTCATGGAGCCCACTGTATCAGACATCCAGGAACGCTTCGTCTCGCACGCTCCGGGTTACTGGAAAGACAGCACGCCGGAGCAATGGAACGATTGGAAATGGCAGCTCAAAAACCGGGTCACGACGCTCTCGGCTTTGGAAAACCTCCTCCCCCTCACCTCCGAGGAACGCGCGGGGGTTCTGCTCGCCGGCACCAAGCTCGCCCTCGCCGTCACTCCCCATTATTTCAACCTCATCGACCGGAATGACCCCGCCTGCCCGATCCGCCGCCAGGTCATTCCCCGCATGGAAGAGGGCTACGACTCGCCCTACGACCTGTCCGATCCCTGCGGGGAAGACGCCGCCATGCCGGTTCCGGGTCTCGTTCACCGCTATCCGGATCGTGTGCTCTTTCTGGTGACCGATCGCTGCGCGTCCTATTGCCGCTACTGCACCCGCAGCCGCGTGGTGAGTGGAGTCGGCGAGCAGGAGTTGCACACGGATTTTGAAGAAGCGTTTCTCTACCTGGAAAAACACACCGAAGTCCGCGACGTGTTGCTCTCCGGCGGCGACGCGCTTCTGCTCTCCGATGACAAATTGGAGGGACTTCTCCGCCGCCTGAGGGCAATCCCCCACATCGAATTCCTCCGCATCGGCACACGCGTCCCGATTTTTCTGCCACAGCGGATCACTCCCGCCCTCTGCGACATGCTGAAAAAATATCATCCGCTCTGGATGAGTGTGCATGTCAATCATCCCCGGGAACTCACCGTTGAAGTTCGCGACGCCCTCGGACGGCTCGCGGATGCCGGCATCCCTCTCGGCAACCAGAGTGTCCTCCTTGCCGGAGTAAATGACAATGTGACCACGATGAAGCAACTCGTTCACAAACTCCTGCTCTGCCGGGTCCGTCCCTATTATCTCTACCAATGCGACCTCATCCGCGGCTCGTCCCACCTGCGGACCCCCGTCTCGAAAGGCATTGAGATCATCGAGGGGCTTCGGGGATTCACCACCGGATACGCCATTCCCCAATTCGTCATCGATGCTCCCGGCGGTGGCGGAAAAGTTCCCGTCAACCCCGGCTATGTCCTCTACCACGACAAAGAAAAAGTGGTGATTCGGAATTTCGAAGGCCGGATTTTTGAATACCCCGAACCGGGAGCCTCCTGCATCGTCACCCGCCACGAGGAACTCCTCCCCGCCTGATTATGGGAGGAATCATCATCCGTCCGCGTTCGCGGATTCTTCACGGCCATGATTGGGTCTACGCCAGCGAAATCCTGAAAACTTTCGGCAATCCTGAGGACGGGAGTGTCGTCTCGATCAAAGACGGACGGGATCAGTTGCTTGGAGTCGGAATCTATAATTCCAAGTCCCAGATTGTCGTCCGCAGGTTCTCCAGGCGGCGGCAGGAACTGGACGGGGATTTTTTCCGGCGCCGCATCGCACAGGCCGTGGAATACCGCTCCCATGCGGGTTGCCGGGAGGATCTTGCCCGCCTCGTCTGGAGCGAAAGCGACGGACTCCCGGGGGTGATTGCCGACCGCTACGGCAGGGTCATCGTCCTCCAGACCCT
The DNA here is from genome assembly GCA_964585615.1 of uncultured Chthoniobacter sp. Lineage (GTDB taxonomy): Bacteria > Verrucomicrobiota > Verrucomicrobiia > Chthoniobacterales > Terrimicrobiaceae > QYQL01. Next base: position 30,516 of record CAZPEN010000041.1, read on the forward strand.
GACAAAAGCCATGGATTTGCACCGGGAGACGATTGCCGGGATCCTTGCGGAATTGACCGGAGCGGATTGCGTCATCGAGCGCAATGATGCCCCGGTTCGCTCTGCGGAAGGAATGGAATTGCGCACGGGCGTGTTGACCGGGCTCCCGCCGGATTCCCCTCTCGAAGTCGAAACCGCCGGGGTCCGGTTCCTCGTCGATCCCCTGGGCGGGCACAAGACCGGTCTCTATCTCGATCAACTGGATTCCTACGACCTCGTTGCTCCCCTCGCCAAAGACCGCCGGGTTTTGGATTGTTTTTCCAATCAGGGAGGTTTTGCCCTTGCCTGCGCCCGGGCGGGAGCCACCGCCGTCACCGCAGTGGAATCCGGTGCGGAAAGTGTCGCCAGACTGAGGGAAAACGCCCTGCGCAACGGCCTGACCATCGATGCCCGGCAGGCGGACGTGTTCGATGTGCTCAACCGTGGCGGGGAATTCGACCTCATCATCCTCGACCCTCCCTCTTTCACCAAAGCCCGTTCAAAAGTGAACGAAGCCTTGCGCGGCTACCGTGATCTTCATGCCCGCGCCGCCCGTCTCCTGACAAAAGGCGGTCTCCTGGCAACTTTTTCCTGTTCCCATCACGTCGCCTCGCACGAATTCGAGGAAGCCATCGCGGAAGGACTTCAGGACGCCAAAAGAAACATGCGCCTCCTCCGCCGGATCGGTCAACCCAAAGACCATCCCGTCGTCCTCGGCCTCCCCGAGACGGAATATCTGAAAGGCCTCGTGCTCGAAGCCATGCCGGGCCGATAACACGTCCCCCCCCTCAGGGAGACGTCAGCCCACCGTGCCGGACACCCTTTCCCGCGTGAAGAAACCACCCCGACAGAGGGCACAACAGCGTTGTTTCCCACCGCTCTCCAAAGAGACCGGCGGGAACAAGGCGGCCGCGGAAGCCATGGTTTTTTGCTTTGTGCTCATAAAAGGAGGGAGATGAGGATCAGGGGTCACTTGCACCCTCATATTACCATCTCTCTAAATAAATGTGACACTCGATTTTAATGAGTAGCGTTTGCTTGA
>CAZPEN010000042.1:0-27675 GCA_964585615.1 uncultured Chthoniobacter sp.
AACATCGTCGGCGTCGTCCTCGCCTGCAACAACTACGAGGTCATCGACCTCGGCGTGATGGTTCCCTGCGAAAAGATCCTTGCCGCTGCCCGCGAAAGGAATTGCGATATCATCGGCCTTTCCGGCCTCATCACCCCATCGCTGGACGAGATGATCCATGTGGCCAAAGAAATGCAGCGCGAAGGGTTCACGCTGCCGTTGATGATCGGCGGGGCTACCACCAGCAAGGCCCACACCGCCGTGAAAATCACCCAACACTACGCGCCGGGCGTCGTGCATGTGCTTGACGCCTCGCGCTCGGTCAACGTGGTGAGCGCGCTCCTGAGCCCGGAACAAAAACCGGCCTTTCTGGAAAAGCTCCATTCGGACTACGAGAAATTGCGGGAGGAACATGCGGGGAGGCAGGCGGGACGCCCGCAGCTCTCCTTCCCGGAAGCCGCAGCCAACAAATTCTCCGCCGACTGGTCCGAAATCGCGCGCCCCTCGAAGCTTGGGGTGTTTTCCGCCGATGTTTCCCTGGAAGAACTTGTTCCCCATTTCGATTGGTCGCCGTTCTTCCATGCCTGGGAATTGCGCGGACGTTTCCCGGGGATCTTCGACGATCCCGAGGCGGGAGCCGAAGCCCGCAAGCTTTATGATGACGCCCGCCGGCTGCTGGATGAGATCATCGCCCGGCAACTCTTCCGTCCGCGCGGGGTCATGGGCTTCTGGCGTGCCTGCAGCACAGGTGAAGACATCCGGCTTTTCAACGAAACCGGTGAACCGCTCAGCGTCCTCCACGGCCTGCGCCAGCAGCAGAAGAAACCCGCCGGACAGGCGAACCTCTCGCTGGCGGACTTCATCGCCCCCGAGTCTTCCGGCCTGGAGGATTTCATCGGAGCCTTCGCCGTCACTGCCGGACACGAGGTACACGAAGTGGCCGATTTCCACACAAAAAATCATGACGACTACCTCTCGATCATGACCAAGTCGCTCGGCGACCGTTTTGCCGAAGCCTATGCCGAGTGCCTGCACAAGCGGGCGCGCGACCTGTGGGGATTCGGGCAAACCGAGAACCTCACTCCCGAGGAACTGATCCGCGAGAAATACCGCGGCATCCGCCCGGCCCCCGGCTACCCGGCCCAACCCGATCACACCGAGAAGTGGACGCTTTGGAAGCTCCTCGACGCGGAACGCCACACCGGCATCACCCTCACCGAAAGCCTCGCCATGTTCCCGGCCAGCAGCGTGAGCGGACTCTATTTCGCCCACCCGCAGGCCAAATACTTCGCCGTCGGAAAAATCGAGCGCGACCAGGTCGAAAACTATGCCGCTCGCAAGAGGATGCCTGTTGCGGAAGTGGAAAAATGGCTCCGCCCGTATCTCAACTACGACCCCGACAGCGTCCTCACCCGCCCGTGCCAGCCGGGAGCGGTCACCGATTGACAGAATGTGTCTCATGAGACACATTCGAAGTATGAACACGATTGAGATCCCTGTTCGCGAACTTCATACCCGGACAGGGCACTACGTGCGAAAAGCCTCCGCCCATCAACGAATCGTGATCACCGACCGGGGCAAGCCCGTGGCCGAACTCCAACCACTGGGTCGGGAGGAGAGGGAAGGCGCACGACGAACATGGAAAAATCGCCTGCTGTTGCCCGAATACGCCAGGGTCGCGGATCAGTCGATCCCGGGAACAGACAGCAGCCAAATGATCTCCGAAGATCGCGACAGGGATCCCAGCCGGTGATGTATTTTGACTCCGCCTATCTGGCGAAGATTTACCTGAACGAACCGGATTCCTCGCCGGTCCGCAAATTGGCGGTTCAAGCCGATGTGATCGCCTGCAGCGGCCACGGGCAAATCGAAACCGCCTGCGTCTTCCACCGGAAATGGAGGGAAGGGTCTCTGGATCGCTCCGGTCTGCTTGTCCGGATGCGCCAGCTCGAAAGCGACACCGCCTGCGGTCTTCTCTGTTGGCTTCCTCTCACCGATGTCCTCCTCGAAACCACCCGGCGGCTCGTTCTGGACATGGACAAAAAAACCTTCCTTCGTGCCGCCGACGCCCTTCACCTGGCCTGCGCCCGGGAAAATGGCTTCAAAGAAATTTATTCCAACGACAACCGCCTCCTTGCCGCGGCGAGGCACTTCGGCCTGCGGGGAAAGAATGTGATTTCCTGAAAATCATTTCCCGGCTTTCTCGATTTGGTATTTCAAAAATCCTGCACCTTTCTCCAATCACATGACCACCGTCGTTATCGGCCACAAAAATCCCGACATGGATGCGATCTGCTCCGCGATCGGGTATGCGGAGTTCAAGACCGCCACGGGAACGCCCGGGGTGCTTGCCGCACGCTGCGGAAACACCAACGAGCGGATTGATTTCGGGCTCGGGAAGTTCGGGTTCGAGGCCCCGGTTTTTTTGACGGACGTCCATCCCCGGATTGAAGACGTGATGGAACGCGACGTGGTGAGCGCACATTGCAACAGCCCGGTGTATGAGGCGATGACCCGGATCGGCGAAAACAAATTTCGCGGGCTGCCAGTGGTGGATGACGACCGCCGGTGCCGGGGGCTGATCTCCACCTTCAAGCTCGGCCAGTATCTTTTTCCTCCGCTCGACAGGATTTCTTCCGCCCGGGTGGTGGATGCGTCGCTGGCAGACATCCGGGCTTCCATCCACGGGAAACTGCTGGCGGGGCCGGAGGACACGGAAGTGTACCCGCACCATCTTGTGGTGGCCGCCATGCACACGACGACATTCACAAAACGCCTGGACGAGCTGGACCTCAAATCCACGGTCCTCATCGTCGGCGACCGCTGGAACATCCAGGAACTCTCGATCAAGGCCGGAGTCCGCGCCCTGGTCATCACCAACAATTTTCCCGCGAAAAAAAATGTGCTGGCGGCGGCAAAGGACCACGGCGTCACGCTCATCTCCTCCCCCTACGACACGGCGACGACGGTTTTGCTTGCCCGGGCGGCCGTGACGTCGGGAAAAATGCTGCAGTCGGATTTCGCAAGCCTTCCGGCCGACATGCCGCTGCGCGAGGCGAAGGCGGATGTCGCCATGTCCTCGCAGTTCGCCTTCCCGGTGCTGGGACCGGACGGCCGTCTCGAAGGCATCCTTTCCAAGAGCGACTTCCTGAAGCCCGTGCCCCGGCAGCTCATCCTTGTGGATCACAACGAACTCAGCCAGGCGGTGAACGGGGCGGATGAGATCCCGATCATCGAAATTCTCGACCACCACCGGATCGGTGTCGCACCGACCCACCAGCCGATCCTGTTTCTGAACCGCCCGGTGGGCTCGACCTGCACGATCGTGGCGACCTGCTACCAGCAGGCCGGCCTCCCGATCCCGAAAAATGTCGCGGGACTGCTCATGTGTGGCGTGCTCTCCGACACGCTCAATCTCACATCGCCGACCACGACGGATGTCGACCGGGACATCATGCGGGATCTCGCAAAAATCAGCGGCGTGAAGCCTTCCGATCTTGCCGCCGAGATTTTCTCGGTCGGTTCCCCGCTGCTCACCATGTCCTCAAAGCAGGCGATCACGGCGGACTGCAAGGAATATGCCGAACGCGGTTTCCGCTTCAGTGTTTCCCAGATCGAGGAACTCAGTTTTTCCCATCTGCCGGAAAAGCGCGACGCCCTGGTCTCCGCACTCGAAGCCTACCGCTCGGCCAACAACTATTTTTTCTCCACGCTGCTCATCACCGACGTGAACACGCAGAACTCGATCCTCCTCCTGTGCGGACCGGACAATTTCACCCGGCTCATCGATTTCCCCGACGACGGCCCCTCGGCCTGGAAACTCGACGGCGTGGTCTCGCGCAAAAAGCAGCTCCTTCCCTATCTCTCCGGTCTGGTGGGCCGGGTGGTGTGAGTGGCCCTCTTGACTGTGGCAAAGGCGGCAACCTTCTCGTTGCTCCTTTCTGCACGAGCTGACACAAGTTCCAATCGAAGAATATCTCCAAAATGTCAATACGCAAGGCCTGACCCCTAAATGAAAACTCGGTTGGTTTGTCTCGTGTGGCTATAGCTTTTGTTGAATTGCTCTAAATGAAAATCGCCCGGAGCCTGATGTCCCGCTATCACAATGCTCTGCAGGAACTGACAAAATGAAGGAGTCGCTCTGGATCACCCGGGAAGAATGCCTTGCTTGTCATGAAGAGTTGCTTGCGCCCTTCGGCGGCTTGGCCGGTGTGAGAGACCGGGGGCTCTTGGAGTCTGCCCTTGCCAGACCGCAACAGCTCTTCTCCTATGGCTCTCCGAGCTTGTTCGAATGCGCCGCAAGTTACGCGGCCGGCATTGTGAAGAGCCATCCGTTTCTGGATGGAAGCAAGCGGGCGGGCTTCATGGCAGTTGCTTTGTTTTTGGAGTCAAACAGCATGAAATTCCAGGCTCCCGGGGAAGAAGTCGTCCTGCAGACGCTGGCTCTCTCCGCCGGGGAGATTGATGAAAAGGATCACGCGTTCCGGCTTGGAGCCTCGTGTGTGGAAGACCGCTGATTTTTTCTCAGCACGGCGACCGCGACGAAGGCGAGTTCCGCAAGGACGAAGGCAAGCGCGGCGGGGAATCCCCCGGTGCCGAAGCCGTAACTGTGGAGACCGACACCAAGGACGAAATTCACCCCATACCAGGCCATGATGATGGATTGGAACGCCAGGACGGCACCCACGGCCATGCCGAAGTCGCCCCACTTTCCCGCGATGCGGCCGTGGAGGAGGAAGAGATACCCGAGAAGGGCGATCAGCGCCCAGGTTTCCTTGGGATCCCAATCCCAGAAGCGACCCCAGGAATAGTTTGCCCAGACGCCGCCAAGGATGGTTCCTGTCGCGAGAAGGAGCACGCCGACCTGCAGGGTGCGGTAGAGGTAGTTGTAAAGAACTTTGGTGGGCTTCGAGCCGCCGATGATCTTTACCAGCACGATGTGGGCCACTCCGAGGGCCAGGGCAAACGCGGCGTAGCTCAACGTGATGGTCAGCACATGGGTGGTCAGCCAGAAATTGTCCGCCAGCACCGGAACGAGCGGATGGATCGAACGGTCCAGGATCATTGGCTGCGTGTCGGCGAGAATGAGGGACACCACGGCCACCGGCACGGCTCCCAACAGGAAATACCGACACCGGTGGATCGCTTCAAACACGAGTGCGAAAAGGATCGTTCCGAAGGCCACCCAGACGACCGACTCATACATGTTCGTCACCGGTGCCCGGCCGGAGACCAGAACCCGGCAGACGAATCCCGTGATTTGCAGAACGAATCCCCCAAGGGCAAAAAACCAGGCCAGCTTGTAACCAAGCGGCTTCCCGGTGGAAACGAGCAGGGTGATCCCCGCCGCGAGATAGAGGATCCACGCCCAGTAAAACGGATGCAGGCGCTGGTAAAACGTCTCCACTGCGATCTTCCGCTCATCGGCCTGGAAGTGGGGATTCTCCGCGGCCTGCTCGGCGCGGAGCAGGCGGAGCCCCCCGTCAAACGCAGCCTGGTTGTCGCTGGAAATCCCCTCGCGGAGCTTTTGCAGGGCGGGATCCCCGGCGGACAACGCACTCCACGCCGCGGCTCCCGTCGGCAACAAGGTCACCGTCCGTCCGCTCACCAACCCCTCGAACGCGGCCAACTTCATTCCGACATCCGACGCGGATTTGAGCAGGGGCGCGGGTTTGGCACGCGGATTCTTTGCGCGGGACTGGGCGGCTTCGTCCAGAAGGGTGCGCAATGCGGCATTCGAGGTGAGTTCATCGTAAGAAAACCTCTTTCTCAGCGGATCGAGCCCCGTCTTTTCACGGAGCTTCCTGTCTGTGATGAGGAGGATCGGTTGTTTTTCCCAGCCGGCGGGCGTGAGCCAGAGGGAAGCGGTTGCAGTGACGGAGTCGAGGGATTGCCCATCTTTCTCCACGGACGTTTTCCCGGTCATCCCGGTCAGGACCTCATCGGCAAAGACGAGGAACGGTTTCTTGCGGCCGTTTTCCTGCACCGGCACGGTCCCCAGTTCGGAGACGTCGAGCGCGAAGGTGGTCGCAAGGGTGGCGAAAAAAAGGAAGGCGAGGGCTTTGAAGGCGGTCATCAATGGGATTTGGGTTTGAAATAGAACATCACGGCGATGCCCGTGCAAATGGCCAGCGAGCCAACCCACTTGAAGAGCCAGCCGGGATCGTAGAGCACCTGCAGGGTGGTTTCCCCGAGGTCGCGGGGATTCCATTCGGCCTGGGAAAATTTGTAATTGATGCCGGTGAGGTTGGCGGACGGCGTCCCGGGGAAGCTGGCCGGGTGGTTCATCCGCGCCGTGCCGGATTTTGTCGCGCCGGTTTTCAGATCGGTGAACTCGACGCTGGCGATGAAGTTCGACGGTGTCTCCGTGCCCTCGTAGCGGGGGACTTCAAAATTCACGAGACGCAGTGAGAACGGGAGCGGACGCAGTTCGAGCCCGTAACCGATCCGCACGACATTTTTCCCGTTGGTGAGTGTGGTAATCGCGCCGGACTCCACCCAGCGGGGTTCGCCGGGCTTTTCTCCGGGAGCCTCCAGGCGGGCGCGAAAACCGGGCACCCCGGACCCGCCTTTCGGCAGCACCGGCCCCGGCTTGGTGAGGGTGGTTCCGGCGGCTTTCGGAAGAAACTCCACCACTTCCGCCTGCCAATCCGCCCAACCGAGAGCAAACGTCCCGCCGGCTCCCGTCGTGCCGGAATCATAGACAGCTCCGTTTCTTTGCAACTGCCAGGCGACTCCGCCGTCGGACGGTGCCAGGAAGAGCACCGGACGGGTTCCGCCGCCTGATCCGGAGGAGCGGATCCTCACAAGGATCGCCGGGTTGTTTGCCTGGTCGGATTTCGTGGCCGGGCGTCCGTCGCGCATTTCAAAATCCGGCCAATAGTCCTCGACCGTGACCATCGTGTTCCCGGAACTCACCGGGGTTTTCATGATCTCGCTCCGCAGATACGTGGCACTTGTGCGATCGGGAGCCTGGAGCGTGACCCTGCGGCCATCCTCGCTCAGAAAAACCTGCACGCCGCTGGATTTTCCGCCGGGCTGGACCACCGGGGCAAATTTCCCGAAGACCACCTGCGTCTCGGCTTCCGTTGCTTTTGGCGGGGCGGGAAGCGCGGGTTGGAAGACGATCCTGGCGAGGCCGAAAAAGTTTTCCTCCCGGGGGCTGTCGCCTTCGAGCACGAGGGCAAAATCCACCGACTGTCCCATCCGCGCACTCGTCAGTCGCAGCAACACGCCGGGCTTCCCGGTTTCCGACGGGCGAATCCCGTTTTCCTGAATCAAATTGTTGCTGAACGCATCGGCCACGATGCCCAGCTCCGTGCCGGGGACTTCGAGAACCCTGGGGCTTTTCTCCGAGAGCCGTGCCGTCGAGGCATCGAATGGCATCACGTAAAGCGCATTGTCCACGGGGCTTTCCACCTGGATGATGCTCCGGTTCACCGTCACCTTCGTCACTGGCGGGTGGTCTTTGTGCAGGGTGACATTGCCCTCGAATCCGAAGTTGAGCCCGACAATGGCCCCGATGAGCAGCGTGATGATGCCGTAATGGGTGATGATGAAACCGGCGTGCTTTTTCTGCCAGGGCCAGCGGGTGATCGTGACGGCCAGCAGATTGATGCAAAGGACGCCCAGCCACAGGACAAACCACGGAGCCTTGTAGATGTAAGTCTGCGCGACCTTGGTATCGAAGGAAGACTCTGCAAATGTCGCCGCTGCACAGGCAATGGCGATCGTCCCCAGCAGGATCAATGCCAGTTGCAGCGAACCCAGCCAGTGGATGATCCGCCATGCCACGGAATTTTTCTGTCGCTCCTCGATCATCCTTCGGCGGGCGACGGCCGGGGAAACACTCATTTTTCCTTCCTCCATTTGCGCCAGAGCCCGCAGGCGGCCAGCATCCCGAGACACATTCCAAAAACCATCGCCCCATAGGTGGCGAAGAACACCGCCTGCGGACGGTTCACGGGAACAAACGACATCACCCACGAGGCGGTCTCCATGCCCGCCAGCATTCCCGCCAACCCCGCCAGCCAGCACCACCCCCGCCCGCGGGCCGGTTTTTCCAGAAAGACCGCGGGCACCGAAGCCGCGACCATTGAGGCATCCATCCAGCTCACTTTTGCAAACAACCCGAGCCCCATGTTCGAAGTCGCACACCCGCAGAGGCAGACCCCGTCGCGCACCACGGCTGCAAAACCCGCATCCGCCCACCAGCCGGCCAACATCGCCAGACCGCCAAAGGAAAACATCTCGAAGGCCATCTCTCCAAACGGATCAAGCGGACGCCGCGCAAACCAGAATACCGCCACCCCCGCCGTCGCCAGAAACAACAGCACGAACCCCGCTGCTGTTCCACCATGAAATCCCCCGAGATAAACAATCGCCGGACCCTGCAGGGCCAGGGCCAGACAGGCCGCGATTTTTCCCGGATGAAAGGGCAGCGGCTTCCGCACGACTCCGCCTGTCTGTCGCAGGGCACGCCAGGTCACCGTGAAGCTCGATGCCAGCATGAGAAGTGCGGCGGCCACGGGATGCAAAATCCCCGTCGCTGCCAGGAGGATGCCCGCGACATTGTAGGCGGCGGCAAAAAGGAGATTGCTCCGGATGGCATGAACCGCCCGCCGGCACCGATCAATCGCAAACGGAATGGAGGCCAGGTCAAAGATCTCCGCGGAGGATGTTTCCCTGGCCAGGGCGCTTCCCGAACCGATGGAAAACGCCGCGTCGGCCACCGCCATCGCGGGAGCATCGTTCACGCCGTCCCCCACGAAAAGCACCCTGCGCCCGTCCCGTTTCAAGGCGCTGACCAGCCCGGCCTTTTCTTCCGGCGCGAGTCCCGCGCGAACATTCGGCAACCCGTGCCGTGCCGCCGCCTCCGCGCGATCCCCGGTCATCACCTCACAACGGATGCCCAGACTCTCCAGCTCCCGGATCGAAACCATCGCCGCATCGCGCAACTTCTCGCGCAGGAGGGCGACCCCCGCGACCTTGGCATCCTTCACCACATAGACCAAGTGGGAAGAATTCCCTTCCAACCGGGCCGCCAGTTTCCGCGCGACCGGCCATTCGTCTCCGGGAACCAACTCCTCATTTCCCACCCGGATCATCGCTCCGCCAACCATTCCGCCGATCCCCGCTCCGGGAATCGCCTCCACCGGCACCGCCGACACTCCGGCCTGGCGGAACGTCCTTGCCACCGGGTGATTGCTCGACGCCTCCAGCGCGGCCACGGCAAGAAGGAGAGCCTGGCGGTCCACTCCCTCCGCCTGCACGAAATCCACCCGTTCCAGCTCCACCTCGCCAAGAGTCCCGGTCTTGTCAAAAACCACGGTGTCCGTCTTGGCCAGCCGCTCCACGAGATTACCGTCCCGGGGAATGACTCCCCGCGTCGCGAGCGCCGCCAACGCCGACCAGATGCCAACCGGTGTCGCCAAACCCATGGAACACGGGCACGCCACCAGGATCACCGAAAGCGCATGGAAAAGCCCCGCCGTCCATCCCTCCCGCCACGTCCAGAAGGCAAACGTCGCCACCGAGATCACGAGCACGGAGGGAAGAAACCACGCCACCAACCGGTCCGCCTCTCGCTGGAGATCCGAAGGCCGGTCCTGCGCCGCCCGCACCGTGGCAAGCAACGCATCCAATTTCCTCGCCTGTCCCGTCACGGAAGACCGCACGGTAAAAAGCCCGTCCACGGAAAAGCTGCCCGCCAGCACGGAATCCCCGGGGCGTTTCACCACGGGAAAAGGTTCGCCCGTGAGAGACGTCTCCTGCACAAAACCCACTCCCTCCAAAATGTCCCCGTCCGCCGGGATCGCCGCCCCCGCCCGCACCACCAGACGATCTCCCGCCACGATCTCCCGCGCCCGGATCGTTTCCGTGAGCCCGTCCGGCAGCATCCGCTCGCAGACATCGAATTCCTCCCCGAGTGCCCGGGCCGCATCCAGTGCCGCCCGCCGCCGACGCTCCCCGATCAGCCGCCCAAAAGTGTAAATCGCCACCAGAATCGCAACGACTTCGTAATAAATATGACCGTAGCCCGTGATCGTCGAGTGAACGGATGCCCCGAACGCCCCGGCGATTCCCACAAGAAAAAGTTGCTCGATCACGATCCGGCCCCTCCGCAGCGCCGCCACCGCCTCCCTCCACACCGGCAGCCCGGCAAGAAGGAAAACCAGCACCGCCGAGACCGCCAGCGCCCCGTGCAAAACCAACCGGGCCGAACCCGAAGGCGGCGACAAATTCACCGCCAGCCCGAAAATCATCGACTGTCCCGCCACCAGCCCCGCCACCGCCAGACGAAACCACTCCCCGGCCGTCGGATCGGCAGGGCACGGGGATTCGGAACACGCACAGCAGGAGGACATGGAGGGGCCTAAATTACCGCCCGCCCCGCCATTTGCAACCCCCCTGCAACATGGGGAGCGGCAGGGCACCGACTGGAACACCCGGAGCGGGGGCCATCAAGCGCTCGTCTTTCCTTTGCGGTGGCTTTCAGGCTGTTGATTGTATGAGAACCTTGAAGGCCCGGCCCGCGTCCTGAAATGCTTCCGGAAGCCGGATTGAGGGACTGGCGGAGATGAGGAAATCGGCGAGGGGTTGAAGGGCCAGAGTTTTCCAGCCGAGGGATTCTCCCCAGGCTCGCAGGTCGGCGAAATTGACATCCGCCGTGATGTCGCGGTGCCCGAAGGCGGTGCAGACATCGCCGCCGGTGAGCCGTTGATGGTGGGCGTAGGCGCGGAGGGTTCCCGCGGGACGGCGATGGTAAAGTTCGGGTGGCGTGTCCCCGTAGTCCACGGTCAGCATGACGCCCTGTTTCCAGGAACCGGCCCAGTCTCCCAGCCAACGGCGATACGATTCGTGCACCTCCACGCGGGTTCCCTCCGGAGCCTTTTCCCACAGGGAGGAAGACTCCGGGAGACGGCTCTCGCGCAGAACTTCGCGGGCGGAGTTTCCCTCGATTTTCAAGGCCAGTTCCAGCCAGCCCTGCGGTCCGCGCACAAAGACCCGGCAGGGAAAGGCGTCGGGAAGTTCGTTGGAAAGGATGTTCGCGCGGCCGTCCGCCGCGGCAAGCGCCTCTTTCATGTCGCGATGCCAGACGACCGGTTTTCCTTTGAGCAATTTTTCCTGCGCGGCACGAAGGACCGGGGAAATCTCGACGATGTGGTAGGTCGTGCGGAGGCGTTGAAAAAAACCGAGCCGTCCCAACACCCCCGCGGCAAGCTGCCCCGTGCCGGCTCCGGCTTCGATGATGTGCCGGGCGGGGTGCCTGCGGTGCCGGGCGGCCAGGGCGGCGGCCAGCGAGGGATGGAGTCCGGGCCAGGTGGAAAAGTCTCCGGTGCGGCCCACCGAGCGGATGTGTGCGGTGTAGTAGCCGAACCGGGGATGGTAGAGCGCCGCCTCCATGAACCTGTCGAAGGGAATGCTGCCCCCGCACTCCGCCTGGAGATCGCGCAGGAACTCCCCCGTCACGGCCTGGTCAGTTGCTCGTCCTGCCGCACCAGTTCCTGCCAGGCTTCCTTGTAGTCCGGCTCGTATCGCTGGTCCTGGAAATCCGTCATCTGCTCGCGGTGGCGCACGATTTTTTCGATGCGGGGGATCAGGTCGTTGAAGACTTCCCGGAGGAGGCGGAGCGCACCGGGTTCCTTGTCCCACAGCACGGCATAGGACTCGACGAATTCCGCGGCGTAGTTCGGCTCCGCGCGGTCATTCGGCAGCCAGAGGCTCCGCGGGGGTTCGTCCAATTCCAGCAGCATGGGGGCGAGGTAGATGTTCTTCAGGATGCCCTCGGTGTATTTCATCCGGGCCTCGGTCTCCCGGCCTTCAAGCGAACTGGTGAGCGCCCATCCAAAGAGGAAGGAGGGCTCGGGGAAATCCCGGGGATATTGCGCGGTGTATCTGGAAAAAAACGAGGCGGCCCGCTCGGGGGACTCCGCAAGCAGGTGGAGCATGGGAATCAGGAACCGCGCCCCCTGGTTGTCGGTGGGGTTGAGAGCCAGCAGCTCCTCAAGGGTTTTTGCGGCGGGGGAATACCGGCCGAGATGCCATTGGGTCATGGCCCGTCCGTAAAGCGACCGCAGATACGGGCGGGTGTCCCGGTCGATCCACCAGGAGGTTTGCCGGGCATTCCATTTGGGAAATTCCTTCCCGGCGATTTCCTCGTAGGCAAGCAGGCAGGCCTTGAAATTGCCGGCCTGAAAGTCGAGATCGGCGAGTTCGATCCGGGCGGCGGCGCAATCCGGATCGCGGGTCACGGCCAGGCGGAGGAGGGAGGATTTTTTCCCCTGGGACCGGACACGGAGGGCCGTCCGCACGAGCCCGCGGGCGACCTCGTGCGCATGGGCCGGCCCCTGCGGCTCGCGACCCACCCGCATCACCAGCGTCTTGGTGAGGGCACGCAGGTCGTCGGGCGTGCGCTTGTCGAAGTTCTGAAACCGGATGTCGAGCTTGCAGTCCGCCGAGAAACTCTGCCAGCCCTCGGCATCCCAATCCTCGCTGGCCGCGATGGAAAGGCGGTCGGGGGTTCCGAATTGGTCGAAGGTCTTGTAGAGGTAGTTTTCCACCCGCGACTGGTCGAGTTCCTCGAGAATCTCGGGCGGGGCGACCGGGGTTCCGGATTGATCGCAGACAATGACGATCGTGGGAAGAAACCAATCCCGGCCGGAGGGAAGCGGTTCTTCCAGATCCACCCAGTAGAGGAACCAATTGTTTTTGGGAGATTTGAGCGGCTGGATCATGCGTTCCAGTGGATTTCCAGCCGTTGCCGGCGTCCGAACCGGTCGTTGAAGAAGAGTTCGTTGTGGGCGAGGCCGTGTTCGTGGACGAGCTTGGTCACCTTCACATCGAAACAACAATACTCGGCAATGTCCATCACCCGGCCTTCCCGCCACCAGCGGATGGCATCGAGCCCTTCGGCCACTTTTCCGACCCCCAAGGTCCCCTGGGCCACGTCCTCCAGCTTGAGCCGGTGACCGGCCGCCTTTTCGATATCGACAAGCAAATCCAAGGTGCGGAGCTGGTCGGGCAGCGACAGAACCGTGTAGCCCATGAGCACTTCATAATCGAACCGGATCACATTGTAGCCCACCACCAGGTCCGCGCGTTGGAGCCGGCGGATCAGGTCCTGCACCCGGTTTTCCGGAAAAATCTCGTATTTTTCCTCGGCGGAACTGTAGGTCACCCCGATCGACATCCCCATCTCGTGCTTTTTGTCCCAACCGCCGACATCGTTCGCGGTCCGCTGGGTCTCAAGATCGAAATAGACGATATCCATGAAACGCGAAGCATGACGCGAATTCCCGGATTTCTCAAATGAAACCGCCGGGGAATTCAAAAGCCACACCATGGACCGCCAGAAAAATCTCAAAACCTTGGATTTGAGGATCATGGAATCCACGCGGGACATCCGGATTTTTCTGTCTTTTGTTCCAAAGAGGGTTGCGATTCGGCGCGAAAGTTGCTTATTAAAGGTCCACCACCCATCAAATCATGGCCAATCTCACCAAACGCGATCTTGTGATGCAGATCAGCAAAGACACAGGGATCATCCAGCAGGAGGTATTCGCGGTCATTCAGAAAACCTTGGACCTCATCACCGATGCGCTGGCATCCGGACGTGATGTGGAACTGCGGAATTTTGGCGTTTTCGAGGTGCGCCTGACAAAATCCCGTGTGGGACGGAATCCCCACAAGCCGGAAAAGGACGTGGTGATTCCGGCACGGGCGACAGTGAAGTTCAAATCGGGCAAGGTTATGCGCCAGCGGGTGCTGTTGCGCACCGAAGAACTCCGTTCATCCTCCAAACAGGCAAGCTGACTTCTGAAAGCGGTCGTTACCCCACGGGTGGAATCCATCCGTATTCGCGGCGCACGCCAGAACAATCTGCGCGGCATCGATCTGGAACTGCCCCTCGGGCAGCTCATCGTCGTGACCGGCCCGAGCGGTTGCGGCAAGTCGAGCCTGGCCTTTGACACCGTCTACGCGGAGGGTCAGCGCCGGTATGTCGAGACGTTCAGCCCCTACACCCGGCAATTTTTGGACCGGATGGACAAGCCACTGGCCGATTCCATCGAGGGCATTCCCCCCGCCATCGCCATCGAACAGGCGAACAATGTCCGCACCACCCGCTCGACCGTCGGCACGATCACCGAGATCAATGACTACCTGAAGCTCTTCTTCCCGCGGGTCGCACGCGGATTTTGCCCTTCCTGCGAACGGGAGGTTCGCCCGGAGTCTCCGACCTCGATTGTCGAGGCGGTTTTGAAGAAATTCCGGGGCATGACCGTGCTGGTGGGCTTCGGTGTTCCGGTACCCGCGGGCACGAAACCGGCGGATTTTTTTGAATTCCTCCAGCAACAGGGCTACCTCCGGGTCTGGCTGGAAGGGGCCGTCGTCCGCACCGATGAACCGCCTCCCGGCCGCCGCCTGCCCGCCCGCGTTCCCGTGGTCCAGGACCGCATCGAAGTCGCCCCCGCACAGCGTTCGCGCCTGGCCGAGGCCGTGGAGAACGCCCTCCGCCTGGGGAGCGACAAAATCGAGATCATCCTTCCGGAGACGAAGGAATCCCACCCGTTCTCTTCCGGCTGGCATTGCGCACATTGTGACGAAGGCATCCGGCCGCCCTCACCCGGGCTCTTCAGTTTCAACAACCCGCTGGGCGCGTGCCCGGACTGCCGGGGATTTGGCCGGATCATCGGGATCGACTACCAGCGGGTGATGCCGGACCGCTCGCTGTCGATTTCCGAGGGTGTGGTGAAGCCTTTCCAGAGCGGCCAGTCGAAGGAATGCCAGGACGATCTCATGCGCCATGCCCTGCGCCACGACGTGGATGTGCGGTGTCCGTTCGAGGAGCTGCCGCAGGCCGATCAGGATTGGGTGATCAACGGGGAGGCACAGGGAGATCCGAAGGAGGCCTGGGACAACGGCCGGTGGTATGGCGTGAAGGGGTATTTTGACTGGCTCGAATCGAAAACCTATAAAATGCACGTCCGCGTGCTGCTCAGCCGCTACCGGAGCTACCAGCCCTGCCCGGCCTGCAATGGGGGGAGATTTCAGCCGGAGACGCTGAACTTCCGCCTCGAACCCGCCCGCCTCACCATCGCGGATGTCGCCTCAAAATCCGTTTTGGAACTCTCCCGCATCTTTGCGGACATCGAGCTTCCGGAGTCGGACACCAGCGCCCGCCTCGTTCACGAGCAGATTCTTTCCCGTCTCCATTACCTCGGGGAGGTCGGTCTCGGCTACCTGACCCTTGATCGCCCGACCCGGTCGCTCTCTGGCGGCGAACTCCAGCGCGTCAACCTTACCACTTGTCTCGGAGCCTCTCTGGTCAACACGCTTTTCGTTCTCGATGAGCCGAGCGTCGGACTCCATCCGCGCGACACCGGACGCCTCCTCCATGTGCTCTGCGGCCTCCGCGACAAGGGAAACACGCTCCTCGTTGTCGAACACGAGGAAGCGGTCATCCGCACGGCGGATCATCTCGTGGACATCGGTCCCGGACGCGGGGCGGACGGGGGCCGGTTGCTCTACAGCGGGCCCGCCGATGGATTTTCGCAGGTGGACTCGCTGACCTCGGATTATCTGGAAGGGCGAAAATCCATCCCCGTTCCCGCAAAGCGCCGGAAACCGAAAAAATTCATCGAACTCCGGGGCGTCCGGCATCACAACCTGAAGGGACTCGACGTCAAGTTCCCGGTCGGCGTCCTTTGCGCGGTGACCGGGGTTTCGGGTTCCGGGAAGACCTCCCTCGTCCGCGACGTCCTCCACCGGCACCTCGCAGGCGACGATCCCGGCGAGGACGAGGCCGCGGGGTTTGTGAAAAGCATCCGCGGTGATGAGGAGATCGGCGATGTCGTGATGGTGGACCAGTCGCCCCTGGCCCGCAGTCCGCGCTCCACTCCGGCGGTTTACCTCGGGGCCTACGATGGCATCCGGGAACTGTTCGGCACGACCAGGGAAGCTCTCGCGGGAGGGTTTTCCCCCGGCTCGTTTTCCTTCAATTCCGGGCAGGGCCGGTGCGAACGCTGCGGCGGACTCGGTTTTGAAAAAGTGGAGATGCAGTTCCTGAGCGACCTGTATCTGCGGTGCCCGGAGTGCGAGGGGAAACGCTTCCGCGCACCGGTCCTCGACATCCGGGTCAAAGGCAAATCCATCCACGACGTGCTGGAAATGACGGCCGGCGAGGCGGTCGAATTTTTCAAGCCCCTCGACACCCGGGGGAACATCACCCGTCCGCTCCGGCTCCTGGCCGAAGTCGGTCTCGATTACCTGCGGCTCGGCCAGCCGGTCAATGCCCTGAGCGGCGGCGAGTCCCAGCGCCTCAAACTCGTCCACCACCTCGCGGGGAAGCACGAAGACGGCGCCCTCCTGATTTTTGACGAACCGACGACCGGGCTGCACTTCGACGATGTGGCCCTCCTCCTCAAGGTTTTCCACCGGCTCGTTGCCGAGGGAAACAGCGTCATCGTGATCGAGCACAATCTCGAAGTCGTGAAGTCCGCCGACTGGGTCGTGGACCTCGGCCCCGAGGGCGGGGATGCGGGGGGAAAAGTTGTGGCGACCGGAACACCTGAAAAAGTCGCGGCCCATCCGGAATCCCACACCGGACGGTTCCTGGCCCCGCTGCTCGAAGGCCGCCCGGCCCGTGTCGCGGACTCCCCCTCGAAGCCCTTCGCTCCACGCAAAGACAGCGGCGTCATCGCCGTGCGCGGAGCCCGGGAACACAATCTGAAGAACCTTTCCGTGGACATCCCCCGTGACGGCATGGTGGTGGTCACCGGCCTGAGCGGCTCGGGCAAGTCGACTCTCGCCTTCGACATCCTCTTTGCGGAAGGGCAGCGGCGGTTCCTCGACAGCATGTCCCCGTATGCCCGGCAGTTTGTCGAGCAGATGGAAAAGCCGGATGTGGACTCGATCGAAGGCCTGCCACCCAGCGTCGCCATCGAACAGCGTGTCACGCGCGGCGGCGGCAAATCCACTGTCGCCACCGTCACCGAGATCTACCACTTCCTCCGCCTCCTCTTCGCCAAACTCGGCACGCAACACTGCCCGGACTGCCAGGTGCCGGTTGAGAGCCGCACCCCGACGGCCATCGCCGCGGAAGTCCACAAGCTCGCCGCCCACGGCACGGTCAAAGTCTTCGCCAATCTCGTCAAAGCCCGCAAAGGCTTCCACACCGACGTCGCCCGCGCCGCCGCGCGGCAGGGCATTGAGACCCTGCTCGTGGACGGACGCCCGGTCGCTGTGGAAGGCTTCCAAAAACTCGAACGCTTCAAGGAGCACACCATCGACGCCCTCGTCGGCGAACTGGCCAACCCCGATTCCAAAACCACTGACGAAGTCGTCCGCAAGGCGCTCACCCTCGGCCGCGGCACCGCCCGCATCGTCGATGCCAGGGGCCGCTCTTCCGTCCTCAGCACGGAAATGAACTGTCCGTCGTGCAGCCGCGCCTTCGAGCCTCTCGACCCGCGCCTGTTTTCCTTCAACTCCCCGCACGGATGGTGCCAGCACTGCCGGGGCTTCGGTGAAGTGTGGAGCGAACTGGGAGCCGCCGGGAAGGAATTCGATTCCCAGCTCGAAGCGGAACTCGAAGAAGAGCGCCGCCACGAAAATCTGGAAGAGTCCGAGCCGCGGCCCTGCCCGGTCTGCAAGGGCTCGCGTCTCAATGAGACGGCGTCGAATGTCCTGGTGGAAGGACTCTCGATCAACGATTTCACCAGCGCCGCAGCCGCAGATTCCCTCGCCCTCACCGGTACACTCCGCTTCACCGGACCCCGCGCCGGGATCGCCCGGGAAGTGGTCGCCGAGATCGCCCAGCGCCTCCGCTTCCTCTCCACCGTCGGCCTCGACTACCTCTCCCTCGACCGCAGCGCGAAGACCCTGAGCGGCGGCGAAGCCCAGCGGATCCGCCTGGCCGCCCAGCTCGGCTCGAACCTTCGCGGCGTTCTCTACGTCCTTGACGAACCCACCATCGGGCTCCACCCACGCGACAATTCCCGCCTCCTTGATGCCTTGGAAGCCCTCGCGAAAAAGGGCAACTCCCTCGTCGTGGTGGAACATGACGAGGAAACCATGCGGCGGGCGGACCGGATCCTCGACCTCGGCCCCGGCGCTGGACGGCGCGGCGGAGAGATCGTCGCCTCGGGCACGTTGGACGAGATCATCCACTCCCCCCAATCCCTCACCGGCCAGTCGCTCCGCTCCCCGATGAAACACCCTTCGCGCGGATCCCGAAGACCCGCCACAAAGGAATGGCTCACCATCCGCGGAATCTCCCTCCACAATGTGAAGGACATGGACGTGCGGATCCCGGTCAACCGCCTCACCGCGATCAGCGGCGTCTCCGGTTCCGGAAAAAGCACCGTCCTGCGCGGAGTCGTCGTTCCATCCGTGCGCGATGCCCTCTCCCGCTCGAAGTCCCGAACCCTTTTCGACCATTGCACCGGCATCGACGGCCTGGCATCCATCGGCGGCGTGCTGGAGGTCGATCAGTCTCCCATCGGCAAAACCTCGCGCTCCACGCCGGCCACCTACGTGAAGGTTCTCGACGACATTCGGGCGCTCTTTGCAACGTTACCCGCCGCCCGGATGCGCGGCTACACGAACAGCCGGTTCTCATTCAACAACGAGGGCGGACGCTGCGAGGCGTGCCTCGGGCAGGGGGTGATCAAGCTGGAGATGAATTTTCTCCCCCCCAGCTACATGCCCTGTCAGGACTGCCTCGGGCGGCGCTACAATCCCGCCACTCTCGAAGTCGAATACAACGGGAAATCGATCGGCGATGTCATGGACATGACGATCGAGCAGGCGGCGGAATTTTTCTCGGCCAACCCCAAGATCCGGCGGCCTCTCGATTTGCTCGTCGAGACCGGTCTCGGCTACCTCCAGCTCGGCCAACCCAGCCCGACTCTCAGCGGCGGCGAGGCCCAGCGGATCAAGCTCGTGACCCAGCTCGCCCGGCGGCCAACCGCCCGCGCAGAGGAAATCCGCACGACCCGCCGCGGCAAATCCACGCTCTACGTCCTCGAGGAACCCACCATCGGGCTCCATGCCCATGATGTCGCCCAACTCATCGCCGTCCTCCACCGCCTGGTGGACGAGGGGGGAACGGTGGTCGTCATCGAACACCATCTGGACGTCATCGCCGAAGCCGACCATGTCATCGACATCGGCCCCGAGGCGGGGGCCGGGGGTGGAAAAATCGTCGTCGAGGGGACGCCCGAACAGGTCGCAAAATCGAAAACCAGCCGGACGGCTCCGTTCCTCAAGAGCCTCCTGTGATCCCCCCCTGCGGAGGGAGACGATTTCCTACAACCGGGGAATCGTGATCCCGCGCTGCTTCATGTATTTTCCGGCGCGGTCGGCATAGCTGGTCTCGCAAATCTCGTCGGCCGTGAAGAAGACCACCTGCGCCAGACCTTCGTTGGCGTAGATGCGGGCAGGCAGCGGGGTGGTGTTGGAGATTTCCAATGTGACATGCCCCTCCCACTCGGGCTCGAACGGGGTCACGTTCACAATGATCCCGCACCGGGCGTAGGTGGATTTTCCAACACAGATCGTGAGTGTCTCGCGTGGGATCCGGAAATACTCGACGCTGCGTGCCAGCGCGAAAGAATTCGGGGGAACGATGCACACGTCGGTCTGGATGTCCACGAACGAACGCTCGTCAAAGGCCTTTGGATCCACCATGGCGCTGAAAACATTGGTGAAAACCTTGAACTCATCCGAGACACGCAGGTCGTAGCCGTAGCTTGAGAGCCCGTAGCTCACGACCCGCCGGCCCTCTTCGTTCTGCTTGATCTGACCGTCCACGAACGGCTCGATCATGCCTTTCTCAACCGCCATGCGGCGGATCCATTTGTCGGAACAGACTGCCATAAATCAGAGACCCGGGATCTTGAGCCCTCCGGTGAGTTTCCCCATTTCCGCGCCGGCCATCTCGCGCGCATCTTCCAGGGCCTGCCGGACTCCGGTGAGGACGAGGTCTTCGAGAAATTCCACATCCTGCGGGTCCACGACCTGGGGATCGATCTTGATGGAGACGATATCCCCCGCACCCGTGGCCGTGACCTTGATTTTCCCTCCGCCGGCGGTGGCCTCAACGGTCCGGGCGGCCAGTTCGTTCTGGGTTTCGGCCATGCGCGCCTGCATGCGCTGGGCCTCTTTCATCATCTTCGCGATATTCATGTCGTGGCAGTTTGAAGGGTGCTTTTGAAAACTTCGAGGGCTTTCTTGATGAGGGGGTCGTTTTTGAACTCCTCCATGGGGTCCGCGGGAGGTTTCTCGGGTTCCGGAGCCTTCGCCACAGGCTCCTCGCGCACGGGCTCGGGCTCCTCTTCCACGACCGGAGGCGGCGGGGTCAGAGTCTCGTCGAACTCCATGGCCAGCCGGACCGTCCGCGACAGCGCCCGGGTCAGTGCGTTCTCGATATCCTTTCGTCCCTGTTCCATCCAAATGCTTTCCGCACTTTCCTGCGACGAAGCGGGAAACCGGACAAACAGCTTCCCGTCTTCAAACCGCTCAAAAAGGCCTTCGCGCAGCCAGCCGAAGCGGATGAACGAGTCTTTGGCGAAGGATTCCGCGATTTTCTCCCAGGTCGTGGCAGCGGAAACACCGGCGTCTTCGGGGTCTGCCGCCGGGGCCGGATCGGGGACCGGGGGCCCGCTCTTTTGGACAACCGGGGGTGCTGCGGTCGCGGTTGAAGCCGGGGGGGGCTCGACCGGACGGGGAGCCGCCGGGGCCACGGGCGCGGGCCGGGGAGGAGAGGCGGGCGGAGGCATTTCCCCGCTGCTCAGCCCGGTGAGCGTCTCAATGACATCGGTCAGACTCGTCTCGTCGAGAAGATGGAGCGCCTTGATCACCGCGACATCCAACTGGAGCTTTTTGTCGGCGACCCACTTCATCCGGGTCTCGGCTTCGCCAAAATGGTCGATCAAATCCAGGAGCTTTCCCTGCGGGACGACGGAGGACTGGCCGGTCGCCACCAGCACGAGAAGATCCCGGAGATGGCCGATCAGGTCCGCCGTGAGACGGGAGAGATCCTTGCCGGCTTCGGATTGTGTCGCAACGATCTCCAGTGCGCCCCCCGCATTTCTCGCAAAGAGGTTCTCCGCGAGCCCGGTCACGGTCTCTTTCGAGGTAAAACCGAAAACATCCATCACATCCTGCGCCTGGATTTTCTCCCCGCAAAACGCCACCATCTGGTCGAGCATGCTCTCGGCATCGCGGAGTCCGCCCTCGGCCCCCCGCGCGATGGCTTCCGCCGCGGCAGGATCCAGCGCAATGTTCTCGCTCTTCGCAATGAACGACAGATGCCCGGCGATCAATTCCGCGGGAATCCGGCGCAGGTCGAACCGCTGGCAACGGCTGGTGATCGTGGCGGGAAGTTTCTGGGCCTCGGTCGTTGCGAAAATGAATTTTACATGCGGCGGCGGCTCCTCCAGCGTCTTGAGCAGGGCGTTGAAGGCTCCCGTGCTCAGCATGTGAACTTCGTCGATGAGGTAGATCTTGAACGGCCCGCGGGCCGGGGCATAGGCGGCGTTGTCGCGCAGATCCCGGATGTTTTCCACGCCGTTGTTGCTGGCACCGTCGATCTCGATCACGTCGAGACTCCGCCCGTCCGCAATCTCCTTGCAGGCATCGCAAATGCCGCAGGGAGTCGTCGTGGGACCGTTCACGCAATTCAGCGCCTTGGCCAGGATGCGCGCGGTGGACGTTTTTCCGATCCCGCGCGGACCGACGAACAGATACGCCTGCGCCAGCCGGTTGGCCGAAACGGCATTCTGAAGCGTGCGGGTGATGTGATCCTGCCCGACGACTTCATCAAACGTCTGGGGACGGTATTTGCGGGCAAAGACTCGGTAACTCACGCCGGAAACATTACCGGCCCCTCCCACCGGCATCCAGCAGGATTTCACCCCCTTTCGGGAAAATCCTCCCGGGGCTCCGGATCCGCCACCTTTCCCCCGTTCAAGCCGACACCAATTCGATTTTCACGCGACGGCCCAGCGCGGCAGCCGCCCGGGTCAGAGTTCCCAGTGTAACCGATGTGTTTTCCGGGTCGAGCAACCGGTCAAGTGCTGCCCGCGAGGTGCGCATCCGTTTTGCCAGGGTGGTTTTTTGCACCTCCTGTTCCTCCATCAGATCGGCAAGGCGGAGCGCCATCATCCGTTTGAGAGCCGCCGCCTGAACTTTCTCGGAAATTCCCTCTTCCCTCAAAAAATCATCAAGGCTGCTTCCGTCATGCGGGTTTTTATTCTTTTTCTGTTTGTTGATGGGCATTTTTTCTTCGCAAGGCCAACGCCTTGTCCTCCAGTGGTGTTTTTTGCGTCTTCTTGATAAAACCATGCAGCAGTACAATCCGCCCCTGCGGGACATAAAAAATACAGCGGGCGATCCGGGCGGGAAGATTCGATCGCAACTCCCAAAGACCATGCCCGAGACTCCTCACCAACGGCATCCCGAGCGGCCAACGATATTGCAACGTCTTCAAATCCACACCGATAATCCACCTCTCTTCAGCAGGCAATGCCTTCAACCACTCGCGGACCGGCTCATTCCCCGCAGAAGTTCGGAAGAAGAAAACGGGCAGCGGGCGTGTATTCGGCACAGGAGGATAGTATCATAAATGATACGCATGACGAGGAAAATATCCGGCTTTTCAACAATTCTCCCGGAGCCCCGGATCCGCCACCTCGATGGCTTCACAGACATCCCGCCAGCCGGGGAAGTTCCAGGTATTTGGGAACCCCTTGCACTGGAACGGCTTCACCGCCTGGACGCGGCAGTCGCGTCCTTCCAAAAAAATGCAGGCTCCGTCAGGTTGGTCAATGAGGGCGAGTCCGTCGCGGGAAGGACGCAGGCGGGTGTATTTGTCGATGAAATCCCGCTCATCCATGCCGAGGTGCGCGGCAATGGCCGTGATGTCCCCGTCGCTCACTTTGACAAAGCCCGGCCAGCGACAACAATTCGTGCAGCGTTGGCAGAGATAGTGTTTCATCGGAAAAATCCCGCCGGACGCCGGACCGGCCTACTTTTTGTAAACCGACTGATCGTCGAAAAGTTTTTCCTCGGTGACGGGAAGCGGGGCGGCCTGGAAGTCGAGCTCCTGGAAAAAACAGCTCTCATAGCCGGTGTGGCAGGCTCCGGTGGTCTGCTCGACCTCGAAAAGCAGCACATCCTTGTCGCAATCCACAAACCAGCGCACTACTTTCTGCGTGTGTCCGCTGGTCTCTCCCTTGAGCCAGAGTTTCTGCCGCGAGCGGCTCCAGTAGGTCATCAGACCCGATTTCAGCGTCAGGGCGAGGGACTCGCGGTTCATCCAGGCAAACATCAGGACGCGGCCTGTCGGGCGCGGTGTTTGGCTGGCTTCTTGCACGATGACGGGGATGAGCCCGTCCGAAGTAAATTTAAAATCAAATTCCACAGGATTGCGTTGGACCAGATTCTCCGATAATCGGAAACAAGCGATGAAACAACAGAAAGAGATGCCGGGCGGAACAATTTCCCCCTCCCCGAGGTTCCGCTATTGGTTCACTCCCCCCGAATCGATCCGCCTCAAGGCCTCCGACATCGAGCCGTTTGTCCCCAAGGCAAACTGGAAGGCAGCCGTTCCGCCGGACCTGACTTTCGAGGTTCCCGCGGAGAAGATCTTTTCCAAAAACGTGCCGAGGATTTCCCTGAAGCTTCTGGCGGAGCTGTTGCCGGATCACATCTCCTCTTCCGACGGACTCGTGAAACTTCCGGCGATGCGCCTCGCCGCCGCCTACCATCTTGTGGAGAACAAGGAGGAGTTGCCTCCGGAAAAACTGCCCGAACCGGAGCCACCGGAGGAGCCGGAAATTCCCGCGCCGTCCGCACCCGTGGAAGAGCCCGCCGCCAAGGCCCCCGAACCCGGGGAATCGAAGACATCGGAAATTCCCGTTCTTCCTCCAACGATTCCTCCCCTCCCGAAATTCGTGGCGACCAACGATCCCGCTCCGATTTCGGAACTTCCCCCGGAAGCCCCCAACAGGATACTGACGGAAATCCCGCCACCGCCAGCCGCAGCCGTTCCCGAAGCCATCAGCGTGGCATCTCCCAAATTTCCTCCCCGCCGCACGGGTTCGTTTGTGGGCCTGCCGATCTTCCGCCGCAAGACTGCGGTGCCGCCGCCTCCGCCGCCGGCGGATGCAGCATCAGTTCCCACGGAGGGTGTAGCGGCACCACCCGCTGCTCCCGAGCCACCCTCCGTGCCCGAGCCACCCGTTTCGCTTCCGGAAGAGCCGGTTCCCGTGGCCGTCGTGCCGGAGATTCCCCTTCCCCCGCCGCCCGCGCCCGCGCCACCACCGGTGGAAACGGTCGACGCCGTTGTGGAGGAGCCCGTTTCCCAACCCCTCCCCCCACCTCCCGCCATTCCGGAAGAGCCGCCGGTCACCCCGGTTCGCATGCTCCACACCGAACACGTCTCCATGCACCGGCAGGAACAGGGACAGGAAATCGTGGAACAGGAACCGCTCCAGGCCCTCTTCCTGACCGAAGAAAATCTGAGCGTGAACCGGGTTATCGAGCTTTGCGGCGGACTCCCCGGCATCAATTCCTGCGTCCTCGCGCACGGATCGGTTGTCGTGGCCTCCCACAATGTGCCCGACGGGGTGGATCTTGTTTCCATGAGCGCCCATGCCTCGGACATGCTCCAGGCCATGCGCGCTTCTTCCGCCCGCATGGGCGTGGGCACAGTCCCGGCGGTCACTCTCCACACGGAAAAAGGCGTCATCAGTTTCTTCAATCGCGATGATCTCACCATGCTTGTCTTCCACAAAGACCGGGGGTTCGTTCCGGGAGTCCGGGAAAAAATGGCGGCAGTTCTCGGAGAGTTGACGAAGGCCCGCCTGACGCTTCCCGTGGGCAACGACGAGCCTTGAAGGCCGGGCTGGGCTGGGTGAAGGCGTTGGGCACCGGGATCAAAAACAGCCGGCGAGTTGTTTTTTCAGGAATTCCTGTTCCGCCCTTGTCGTCGCGAGGGCCAGGGATTTTCGGAAGCATTCCGCCGCCGCCGCCTGACGGCCCAAACGCCTTTCCAATTCCCCCAGCACGGCATGGAACAGATGGTAGGACTCCAGTTTTTCCCGGTTGCGGATGGTTCCTACGGCTTCCCTGCCGGCCTGCGGACCGTGAAGCTCCGCCACCACGACGGCCCGGTTGAGGGCAATGACCGGTGAGTCATCGGACTCCACCAGGCGGTCGTAAAGCGCCAGGATTTTCCGCCAATCCGTGGAATCATAATCCTGCGCCGCGCAATGGCAGGCGGCGATCCCCGCCTGGAGATGATACCCGGTGATCTCCTCCCCGGCGGCCGATCCGGCAAGATGGAACATTCCCCGCGCAATCATCGCTTTGTTCCAGAGTGTCCGGTCCTGTTCCCGGAGAAGCAACAGATTCCCGGCGTCATCCACGCGGGAGGGAATCCGTGCGGCGTTCAGGAACATCAACGCCAGCAGCGCGTGGGTTTTTGGCCGGTTCCCGACCGGATGCTCCGCCAGCAGGCCTGTCAGCCGGATGGCTTCCTCACAAATGTCCTCCCTCACCAGATGCTCGCCGCCCGAGGCCTTGTAGCCTTCGTTGAAGAGCAGATAAAGCGAATGCAACACGCCGTCCAGCCTCTCCGCCAGCTCTTCCCCCTCCGGCAGCTCAAAGGGAATCCCCGCCTCGCGGATCTGTTGCTTCGCCCGGGTCAGTCGCTTTGCAATCGCCGCCTCTGTCGTAAGAAACGCACGGCTGATTTCTGACACGCTGAACCCGCACAGGGTTTTCAAGGCCAGGGCCACATGCGTCTCTTCGGAAAGAAGCGGGTGGCAGCACATGAACATCATCCGCAGGCGGTCGTCTCCGATTTCCTGCTCATCGGCAGCCGCCGCATCCGTCTGGGAGGCATGGAGGTCCATCGCATGGACGATCTCCGTCTCCTTGTCGCGAAAAACCTTCTCCCGCCGCACCACGTCCAGGGCGAGGTTTCGCGCCGTGCGCATGATCCAGGCCGAAGGATTTTCTGGCACCCCGTAAAACGGCCACGTCTGCATCGCCCGTGCCAGAGCCTCCTGCACCACATCTTCCACCAGGGTCAGATGTCCGGGTCCGAAAACCCCCGTCAATATCGCAACCATCCGGCCCGCCTCATGACGGAAGAGATGCTCCACCACCCGTGAGACATGGCCGGCAGCGGGGGATGTTGTCCTGTGGTTCATGACAGGTGCCCTCCCGTCAAAGAACCGGTTTCCGTCCGCAGGTGATCAGCGCCGTCATGCACATGCTCTGGGGACCGGGACCAAATTGTTCCGCGAGCTGCTGCCGAAGCCGGCATTCCACGGCCGGCCAGCGCGTGCCGGCGACGGCGGCAGCATGTGCGACGATGACATTTGTGCGCAGCGTGAAATCCACAAAAGCCTCCATCGAATCCATGTCGAGGGTTGCGGCATGTTCGACGACTTCAACTTGTTCAAACCCACCGTCGCTCATCTCGCGACAGCACAGTTCCCCGTCGGTGAGAACGGGCGGCAGGGGTTTCTCCGGGAACACATCCGGCAGCAAATCCCGAAGAATCGCCATGGTGGCGGCAAACAAGGGCACACGCCACAGCGGCACCCAGCTTGAGATCACAGCCGGACAGCCCGGACGCAGCACACGCAGCATCTCGGAAAACCCCCGGGCGCGGTCAGGAAAAAACATCAGGCCGAACATCGAAAACGCGGCATCAAAAACCGCATCCCCAAAGGGCAGCTCCATGCCGTCCCCAACGACGGATGTCACATTCTGCCAGCCGTTCTCCAGCGCCCGCGCCCGCAGTCGCCCGATCATGCCGGGAGAAAAATCGAGCGCGGTCACCCGCACGCTCTCCTTTGCAACCAGAGAAACGAGCGTGCCCGGCCCGGCGGCGATGTCCACAATATGAATTCCCGGGCGCACCCCTGCCAGCTTCAGGGCGACCCGTGAGTAGCTTTCAAACACGGGGCTCAGCCCCTCCGCATAGCCGGCCGCCACGTCATTCCAAAGGCCGGGTTGGGCGAGCGGCGGAGGCAGCGGTTTGTCAAAAACGGCGGGTTGATTGTCGGTCATGGAAGAGTCTCCTGGGATTTCGGTCGGAAATCTTTTCCGCTTTCCTTCACCCCCTGTCAGGACTTTTTTTCCAATGGAGCCCCCATGAACTCCAGGTGACCAATCTCCCTGTTCCCGGAATTGGTCCCCGCCAATGGACTTCGGGATTCAAACTGCCCCCGGCACGATAAAGAATGACACGGCGGACAAAAAATCAATTGCCCAGTCGAACCACAAGCCTCTTTCCCAAAGCCGAAGCGATCTTGTTCAAAGTCCCGATGCGCAGATTTGTGGGATGCCGTTCATAACGGCAAACCGCACTTCTAGTAGAACCGATACGACCAGCAAGAGCCTCCTGACTCAACCCTGCCTTTTCACGGGCTCTTGCCAGCTCCTGACCCAGCTTCCAAGAACGCTCTTCATCCTCCCACGCCTTTTGAAAGGCAGGAGAACTTTTCTTCCTCGTCTCAATATACCGATCCAAATCACACTTTTTTTCCGAAACGTTTTTCATAATCAGCCTTTCTTGCTTCCGCCACCTCCATTTCTTTCGATGGAGTCTTTTGAGTCTTTTTTGCTGTGTTGAAAACATAATCATGAACAAGGAGCCCCTACCGATGGAGGGCG
>CAZPEN010000043.1:0-25613 GCA_964585615.1 uncultured Chthoniobacter sp.
TCCTCATCCTCGCGTCCAAACACACGCATGTCACGTTATTTATGAGAGACGGTATCACCTGCACCGGCAACGACTCCGGCCTCGCCATTGACCGCCTGCCGGAACTGAAAACAGCCGGCCCCTACAAACTCGTCTTCCGCCTGCAAAGCCGGGCCGCCGGACCCGGGGAAATCTTCTGGACCACGGATCCCTCCACCAAACTGCAAAAAGGCACCTGCCAGGCTTTCGAGGTCAATTCCGACGGGGAATGGCACGATGTGAGCATCTCCATCGACACAAAGGCCACCCTGCACGGACTCCGGATCGACCCCTGCTCCGCCCCCGGCACCGTGAAGATCAAGGGGCTGTCTCTTCAGGACGCCTCAGGCAAACAACTCCACTCCTGGCCGTAAGTTCAAGCCCCCCTCCGGCGGCCTGTTTCGCTTACGGCAAACCGGCGGCTTTCCAATCGACCCCGCGCATGTCCCCGGTCTCCAGAAACTTCTGGTGCATGGCAAAGGCCGCGCTGAGCGTCGCGGGTGTCTGTCCCTTGGTCACACTGTCGAAGTAACCGTGAAGCTCGGGACGGAAGTCGGGATGGGCGCATTTGTCCACGATCAACCGGGCCCGCTCATGCGGCGTCTTGCAACGAAGATCGGCCACACCGTTTTCCGTCACCACGACCTGCACGGAATGCTCGCTGTGGTCCATGTGGCTGACCAACGGCACGATCGGCGTGATTTTTCCGCCTTTCGCCAGCGACGGACAGGTGAAGATGGAAATGTAGCCGTTCCGCGTGAAATCACCGGAACCTCCGATGCCGTTCATCATGCTCGATCCCATCACATGCGTGGAATTCACATTGCCGGACAAATCGACTTCAATGGCCGTGTTGATTGTGATGATGCCGAGACGGCGAACGATCTCCGGGTTGTTGCTGATTTCCTGCGGCCGCAGGCAGATGTGCTTCTTGTAGAAATCCAGGTTCGCGTAAACTTCCTTCAACACCTCGGGGCTCACCGTGAGCGAAGTGCCGGTCACAAACTTGCACTTGCCTTTTTGAATGAGGGAAATCACGGAATCCTGGATCACCTCGGAAAACATCTCGAAGGGTGGGATGTCGGGATTGTCACCCAGCGCGGCAAGCACGGCGTTGGCGATGTTGCCGACACCGGACTGGAGAGGAAGAAAGCTCTTGGGAATCCGCCCGATGCGGATCTCGTTGGCAAGAAACTCGGCCACATTCTGCCCGATTTTCCGGGTGGTCTCATCCACGGGATCGAAGGGGGCCACCTCGTCGGGGAGGTTCGTCTCGACAATGCCCGCGATCTTGTCCGGATCCACCTTGATGAACGGCACCCCGATCCGCGTGGAGCAATCCTTGAGCGGAATCGGCTCCCGGTGCGGCGGATCTTTCGGCTCGTAAATGTCATGAAGCCCGCGCAGGGAGGCAGGGTGGTTGCGGTTCAACTCCACAAGAACCTTGTCGGCCACCCCGCAGAAAGTGGGGGCCGCGCCAACCGAGGTGGTCGGAACAATCTCCCCGTTCTCCGTCACATCGCACGCCTCGACCACCGCCCACTGGAATTTCCCGAGAAATCCATAGCGAACCTGCTGCGGGAGCGTGGAAAGGTGCATGTCGAAGAAACGCGTCCGCCCGGCATTGATGGCTGCGCGGAGGTGTTTGTTCGACTGATACGGGGTGCGCCAGGCGATGGCTTCCGCCAGGGCCAGTTCGCCGTCGAGCGACTGTCCGGTCGAAGCTCCGGTGACAACTCCGATCTGGAGAGGCCGCCCCGCTTCGTGCTCGGCCTTGGCGCGCCGGGCAAGGGCCGTGGGAATCGCCTTCGCGGCACCCGCCGGGGTGAAGCCGCTGAAACCGATCGTGTCGTTGTGATTGATGAGGGCCGCCGCTTCGTCCGCGGTGATGAATTTGTCCCTGAGTGACATGGGTGTTCCGTTCGTTTGTGGTTGGGTTGGTGGTGAAGCCGGTTACTCTAGCTCGACGAGTCTCTCAATACTTTGATGTTCGACAAGAAATTCGGAGTCCCTTCCGTCCAAAATCCGGAGATGACCCCGGGCATCGAGGCCTTTGAACCTCCCGGAGACTTTTTCGCCGCTGGAAAGCAGGATTTCCACGGGAACAGGATGTTTCCACCGGGAATTGAGCTGCTCAATGGC
Source organism: uncultured Chthoniobacter sp. (assembly GCA_964585615.1). Lineage (GTDB taxonomy): Bacteria > Verrucomicrobiota > Verrucomicrobiia > Chthoniobacterales > Terrimicrobiaceae > QYQL01. The sequence continues at coordinate 2,161 of CAZPEN010000043.1, forward strand.
CGAAGCCATGCCCCCGATCTCCATCGCCTGATGGGCGTCGGCCAGCGCGTCCAGCGTGCGGATCATGGTCTCTTCCACGGAGGGAACCCTCGGGGACACCCGGGCCAGACTCGTGGCGATGGCCTCCAGGGACGGGTCGGCCTCCCAGGGAGCATTGGCAACATTCAATCCGAACCCCACCACCAGCGTGTCTTTTGCGGATTGCTCAATGAGAAGCCCGCCGAGTTTCTTTGTGCCGGCCATCAGGTCATTCGGCCACCGGAGCCGGGCTGAGGAAATCTGGAATTCCTCCAGCATCCGCACCAGATGCGCCCCCACCATCAGCGAAAATCCCCCCCACTTCGCCGATCCCCCCTCCGCAGGGAGCACGGCGGAAATCCATAACCCCCCGGCATCGGACACAAACACCCGTCCAAACCTTCCCCGGCCACCGGTCTGCTGATCGGCACGCACGGCACTCCACGCAGGGAGGCCCCGGGCCAGATCATTCGTGGAAGCCGCTTCCACGCACTCGAAAAGCTTCCACCCCGCCTCGCCGACCCCGTTGGTCACGGTCATATTCCCAATCGCCTCGTTCATCCCGAAAACGGTCTTTCTCTGCGGCCCCTGCAGCTCTGCGTGAGGAATCGCTGGATCGAGTTCATGCGATGAGAATCCCCCCCCGAAGGACAAGGAGAAAATGGCTTACAACTTGGCGAGGATGGCGTTGAAAGTGGCACTGGGCCGCAGGGCGGCGTTGGCTTTGGCGTCGTCAGGCTGATAGTAACCCCCGATGTCGACCGGCTTGCCCTGAACGGCCAGGAGTTCATCCACAATGGTTTTCTCATTGGCGGCAAGCCCGGCGGCGATGGGTGCAAAGAGCGCCTTGAGTTCGGCATCCTTGTCCTGTGCCGCAAGTTCCTGCGCCCAATACATGGCCAGGTAAAAGTGGCTGCCGCGGTTGTCGATGGTGCCGAGCTTTCGTCCGGGCGAACGGTCGTTCTCCAGAAATTTCCCGGTGGCGGCATCGAGCGTCCCGGCAAGAACACGGGCCCTGGCATTGCCAAAGGTCTCGGCAATGTGGTCAAAGGACGGGGCCAGGGCAAAAAATTCCCCCAGGGAATCCCAGCGGAGATAGTTTTCCGCGAGGAACTGCTGGACATGCTTCGGGGCCGACCCCCCGGCGCCGGTCTCGAAAAGTCCGCCGCCGTTCATGAGCGGGACGATGGAAAGCATCTTCGCACTGGTGCCGACTTCCAGGATCGGGAAAAGATCGGTGAGATAGTCGCGGAGGACGTTTCCTGTGACGGAAATCGTGTCGAGCCCCTGCACAATGCGCTCCAGGCTGAACGTGCAGGCTTCCGCCGGAGCGAGGATTCGGAGATCGAGCCCCGTGGTGTCGTGATCTTTCAAATACGTCTCCACCTTGGCAATGATCTGCGCGTCATGGGCACGGTTTTTGTCGAGCCAGAAGACAGCAGGCGTTCCGGTCGCGCGGGCGCGGTTCACCGCAAGCTTCACCCAATCACGGATCGGCGCATCCTTGGCCTGGCACGCCCGCCAGATGTCTCCGGCCCCGACTTTGTGCTCGATCAGCACCTTGCCGGCAGCATCAATCACCCGCACGGTTCCATCGGCGGGAATCTCAAATGTCTTGTTGTGAGAACCGTATTCCTCGGCGGCCTGGGCCATGAGCCCGACATTGGGAACCGACCCCATCGTCCGGGGATCCAACGCCCCGTTCTTTTTGCAGAAGGCGATGACGGACTGGTAAACACCCGCGTAGGAACTGTCCGGAATGACTGCCAGCGTGTCCTGCGTCTTTCCCCCGGCATCCCACATCTTGCCGCCTTCACGGATCATGGCGGGCATCGACGCGTCCACGATCACATCGCTCGGAACATGGAGATTGGTGATCCCCTTGTCCGAGTTCACCATGGCCACCGCCGGACCCGCGGCCAGGGCGGCCTTGATGTCGGCTTCGATCTCCGCCTTCTTTTCAGCGGGCAGGGTCTGGATCTTGGCGACAAGGTCCCCGAGACCGTTGTTGAAGTCCACCCCGAGCTCCTTGATCGTCGCAGCGTGCTTCTCGATGAGACCGGCGAAAAACACCTTCACCGCATGGCCGAAAAGAACGGGGTCCGAGACCTTCATCATGGTGGCCTTCAGGTGGAGCGAAAAAAGAACCCCCTGCTCTTTCGCCGCAGCGATTTGTTTTTCCAAAAAGGCCACGAGCGCCTTCCGGCTCATGAAGGTGCCGTCGAGGATTTCCCCGGCCTTGAGCGGTGTCTTTTCCTTGAGAACAGTGACCGTGCCGTCCGCCGCGACGAACTCAATCCGGACATCGGTGGCCTCGGGAACCGTCACGGATTTTTCGTTGGAGAAAAAGTCATCCGCCGCCATCGTTGCGACCGCGGTTTTGGAATCCGGCGTCCAGACTCCCATCTTGTGCGGATGCTTCCGGGCGTAGTCCTTGACGGCTTTGGGAGCCCGCCGGTCGGAATTCCCCTCGCGCAGAACCGGATTCACGGCACTGCCCTTGACCCTGTCGTAGCGGGCCTTGATCTCCTTCTCGGCGTCGTTCTGCGGCGCTTCCGGATAGTCGGGCAGCTTGTAGCCCTTCTTCTGGAGCTCTGCGATCGCCGCCCGGAGCTGGGGAACCGACGCGCTGATGTTCGGAAGCTTGATGATGTTCGCCTCGGGCTGGAGGGTCAGGGCACCGAGCTCTGCCAAATGATCGCCGATCCGCTGGTCTTCGGTGAGAAAATCGGGAAAACCCGCAATGATGCGCCCGGCCAGCGAGATGTCACGCGTCTCCACCGCAATGCCGGAATGTTTCGTGAAAGCCTCGACAACCGGCAGGAAGGAATACGTGGCAAGAAGCGGGGCTTCGTCGGTCTTGGTGTAAATGATGGTCGGACGCTTGGACATGATGATGAAATTTGCTGCCAGCCATTTAAGGCATCGGCCATGCGGGGTCAAAAGGAATTGCAGGGAAGAAAGCTCACCCCACCCGACCGGTCACCGCAAGGAACGGTCGGATCATTTCCACCAGCTCCTGGAATGCCGAAAAATCCACCTGCTGCTGGCCGTCGCTCATGGCCTCGGCGGGGTTCGGGTGAACCTCGACCAGAAGACCGTCGGCTTTGAGAGCGACCGCTCCGCAGCAGAGCGCGAGCACGAGATCCGCGCGCCCGCATCCCTGGCTCGGATCCACGATCACCGGCAGGTGGGATTCCTTTTTGGCCACCGCCACCGCAGCGAGATCGAGCGTGTTGCGGGTGTAGGTCTCGAATGTCCGGATTCCGCGCTCACAGAGGAGGACGTTCGGGTTGCCGTGCGCGAGAATATACTCCGCCGCGAGAAGCCACTCCTCGATTTTTTCACTCATTCCCCGCTTGAGGAGAACGGGTTTGCCGGACTTTGCACACTCAATGAGAAGCTGAAAATTCTGCGCGTTGCGGGCACCAATCTGGAGGATGTCGGCCGCTGCCGCCACATGCTCGACGTCACGTTCACTGAGGACTTCGGTGATGATTTTGAGGCCGGTCTCCCTGCGGGCCAGTTCCAGCAAACGAAGGCCTTCCTTCCCGAGCCCCTGAAACTCATAGGGAGAAGTGCGGGGTTTGTAAGCTCCCCCGCGCAGAATCGTCGCCCCGGCTGCCTTGACCGCCCGGGCGGTGGAAAGAAGCTGCTCCTCGCTCTCCACCGAACAGGGACCGGCCATGAGCGCAAAATGCCCGCCGCCGATTTTCACCCCGTCCACATCCACCACCGTGTCGGCAGGATGGGACTCGCGACTGGCCAGCTTGTAGCGTTTCTGGACCCGCAGGACACTCTCCACCTGGGGCAGCGCGGTGAGGGATTCGAGATTTTGATGGGTGCGCTCATCCCCGATCGCGGCAATCACGGTCTGCGTGGCACCGAAAATCGGGCTTGGCTCGTAACCGAGTTTCGCGACCTCGGCAACGACCTCTTCAACAGCGGCTTTCGGAGTATGGGGACGGAGAACAATGATCATGGCACCGCCAAGTGAAGAGGAACTCCCCCCGGCGATCAACCAAATCGTGGAAAATCCCCTCCCACTTCCGACTGGAAGCCACCACCGGTTCGGACTATGATCCCGTCAAAGATGAAAGGTTTTCTATTCCTGCTCCTCACTTGTGGAGTCCTCGCGGTGGTTGTCGCCGTGTTTGTCTCCGACCTTGTTTCCGAGCGGGGAGGCCACGATTTCGCCCCCCGACAGGAGGCTTTCGTCTTTGCGTCCGGTTCCCTGTCCCGCGAGCAATACATCAATTACCTGCTGCGAACGGAAAAACATGACGACCCGGAACTGTGGCGCCGGATCGCCGCGGTGAAAAACCTCAAGGATTGGCCCGAATAACCCCGGCCCGGAATCACTCCATCGGGGGGCGACCGGGCAACGAGGAATCGCGGGCGGGCGGAACCCCCTCGGGACGCAGGGACACCATGTAGGCCACCACGGCATCCACTTGGTCGGGAGTCAGGTTCTTTCCATAGGCCGGCATGTTGCCGCCACCCTGGATCACCTGACGCACGAGCTGGTCCTTCGTCAGCCGCGCCCCCACATCCGCAAGATCGGGACCGCGCTCGCCACCGATGCCATCGATCGCATGGCAATTCCGGCACTGCATGGATTGAATGACAACCGATCCCTGCAACTCCAGCGGGGAGCGTCCCTGGATGAATTCCTTCGGCGTCGGATCCGCCTTCCATGCTTCCATCTCCGGTGACCAGGGAGACGTCTGCCCCAGATAGGTCAGGAGACCGAGCGAAACATAGGTGAGAATGACGACGAGAACGGCCACCGGACGGCGACGCCAGCTTTTCTCCCCGGTCCCGTTGAAAAAGGGCAGGGCCAGCAGCACGAGACCGATGATCATGGGCCCCCCCAGCAGGGCGGGAGTCTCCATCCAATCCGGCATCAGGGCCGCAACGGCAAAGATCCACAGGAAATAAAAATCCGGGCGCGGCAGCGTGTCGATCTGGACGGGATCCGGCGGACCGGTCGGCCCCTTGGGACCGAAGAACACCGCACAGCCGACGATCCCAATGATGACAATCGCGGCGGCCACGAGGTCTTTGCTGATGGCTTTCGGAAAAAATGGTACCCCTTCTTTTTTCAGGATGGCCGCGTATTCCTTGTCGTAAGTCTCACGCCGCACCACCATGCCGGGCTTGGGATATTCGTTGATTCCCTTCGTCAAAACCATCCGCAGGTGAATGCTCACGATGGCGAGCACCCCGCCCGGCAGCACAAAAACGTGCAGGGCGAAAAACCGGGACAATGTCTCGGACGCAATGATCGGACCGCCAAGCATCATGTTCACCATCTGCTCGCCGAGGAAAGGAACCCGTCCCATGATGGCGGCCCCGATGCCGAGTCCCCAGTAGGCGTCCTCGTCGAAACGCATGACCTGGCCGGTGAAGGCCAGCCCAAGCGTCAGCCCCATGAGGAGCACACCGGTCACCCAGGTGATTTCCCGCGGATACTTGTAGGCTCCGAAAAGAAATACCTGCGTCATGTGGAGGAGCATGATCCCCACCATGAAATTCGATCCCCAGTAGTGGACTCCTCGCAGAAACCATCCGAGATCCTGCTGGAATGTGAGATACTCCAGCGTGGTATAGGCCTCCGCAGCCGACGGCACGTAAACCATCGCCAGCATGATCCCCGTGGCCAGCTGGATCAGGAAGCAAAGCAGGGTCGCGCTGCCGAAGACATAGAACCAACTGCCCGCGCTCTGCGGCACATGGTGCCCGGCGGTGGATTCGAACAGCTTGACGAGATGCAGGCGGTCATCCACCCACTGGAAGACCCCCCGGGCTGCATTGGTGAGCTTGTTCAGATTCATGCGGTCTGGTTCGAAAGGTTGGGGAGAACGCCGCCCTTGATCCAGAGCTCGCCGTTCTCGACTTTCATTTCATAGGTGTAAAGTCCGCGCGGCGGCGGACCGGCGGCGTGCCCGCCATCCTCATAAAATGCCCCGCCGTGGCACGGGCACATAAAAAGCTTGGACTCCTCAAACCAACGCACCGGACATCCGAGATGCGTGCAGTTGATGGCAAAAACCTGGAAGTCATTTCCCTTCAATCGCCGCACCCAGCAGGGAATGTCGGCCGTCTCACCGTCCCAGGCGCGATGGACCGGGTTCTTGTAACTGGCGAAACGTGTTTTCCCCTCCGGGAATTTGTCGACCGGCCCGAGTGAGATCCACTCCAATTGGTTCGGCTTGAGAAACGAGGAAAGGACATACCCGATGAGGGGAATTCCAATCAACGCACCGGCGACGGCATTGAGTCCAAATCCCGCATAGAGAAGAAAATCTCGGCGGGAAGCTTTCTTGGCGGCCTCGCAGGCGCAGGGTTTTGCGGGTTCTTCGTTCATTGCTGGGATGGCGCAACCGGGATGAGCGGTTTGCCGAATTCGTTTTTTCGGTGGGAGACGAGCCATGCGGTGACATCGGCAATGTCCTGGCCGGTCATGGAAGTTCCGGGAGTCCGCCGGGCAAAGTCCGGGCATCCGAGTTCCGGGCGGCCGACAATGGCAATGGTCCGGAGATATTGATCGCTGACAAGGTCGAGGTAGGCGGCATTGACAACCGAACCGGCCTTTTCCCCGCCTGCACCATTTTCCCCGTGACAGGAAGCACAGGACGCGGCAAAGACCCCCGCCCCGCGTGTCGCATCGCCCAAGGCACCGGAGTAGGGCGGCAGCCCCCCGGGCGGAGTCGCCGGCTTCTTCGCAAGGATTCCGTCCACAAGGATCCCGATCTGCTTGTCGGTCAAAGTCCCTCCGGCGGACAAAGCGAGCCCGGGCATCGCCGTCCCGGGAACCCCGTTGGTGATGACCTCCTGCAAGACCTCGCGCGGAACCACCGAAAGGTATGTCGGATTGTCCATCGAAAGAGATCCCGAAACAACCGCCCCGGTGCCATGGCATCCCAGGCAGTTCTGACTGTAAAGCGTCGCGAAATCCGTGATGTCCACGGGAGCCTGCCATTTGGACTCCAATTTGGGTTTTCCGGGCATCCAGTCACACCCTCCCAGCGCGAGCAAAGAAACGAGAAGAAGTATCGGTCGGATCATGGTTCCTTGTGTTGGGCCTCCACCCCGAGTTTCGTCGCCAGCGGAAGATGTTGCACGGTTTCGACTTTTTCCGATTTGAACACGACGTATCCGCCGACCATCCCGAACGCGACCTGACAAAGGATGAACCACGGCCAGTCCACATGCTGGGCCAGCGCGGGATTCACCAACCGCATCGAAGCGGCAACAAGGCCGGTCCAGAGCAAAGGGGTGACAATGCCGCCCCAGAACCACTCAAACCGGGCCGGCAACATGGGCAGGAGAACCACATAAAGAAGACCGACGAGAATGGAAACCGTCAGGTGGGTGATGGTCCCGACCACCAGCCCGATCATGCTGAACTGCTGGAGCGTCTGCACCCCTTCCAAGGCCAGGCTTGGAACTCCCGCCGCGGCAAGAAGGTTGATGGGGTACCAAAGGCTGTGATACTTGAACAATCCCCAGGCACAGGCCAGAACGGCCATCACAACCCCGCCCGCCAGTCCGCCTTTGACACCGGAAAGGTAAGGGTGGACCGCCACGGGAAGATGCATCCGGTGCCCTTCTTCTCCGGTGTGCAGGTGCTCGACATGGCGCAAAGAGCGCTTGACGGCTGCTGCCCGCTGCGGCGGCGGAACGAGTTCCGCGTATTCATGTTTGGGATGCGGGAAAACATCGAGGAACCACCCCACGGCCCCGATCAACCCGGTCAGAAGCCCCACGGCAGAGACGACCAGGCTGGTCACAAGGCCGGCAAAAACCAGGCAGAGCCCGAATGCGGCGACCACCGGCCAGGCCGTGGGCGCGGGAAGTTCGATTTTGTTGTGTTCTTCGGACATGTCAGATGCGGATGCTGATGACGTAAACCACGGTGACGACGACGATCCAGATGATATCCACGAAGTGCCAATACCAGGAGATCATCTCAATGTGTTCGGTGTGACAGGGGGAGACCTTGCCGAGGAGGTTCAGGATGAAGATGAGCAGAAGCAGGAAGAGCCCGACGATCACGTGACTCGCATGGAGGCCGACGAGCGAGTAAAACGTGGTCCCGAAGACGTTTGTCGCCACGGTCAGGTTCTCGTGAAAAATGAGATGCTTCCACTCCATCGCCGTGAACCACAAAAAGTAGGTTCCCAATGCAATCGTCACCGCCCACCAGAAGAGAAAAAGCGGACGCTTCCCTCGGTGGAGCGCCATCTCCGAAAAGACAATGGTCACGCTGCTCGAAAGCAGCGCAATCGTGGCCAGAATCGGAAACTCCAGCACATCCTTCGGATAGGGCGGGTTCAGGCTCTTCCCCATGTAGAACAGGTAGGCAACGAGGAAAATCGTGAACAGCGCCGACTCGGTGAGAATCAGGGAAATGACTGCGACCTTGCGGGGCGAGGGCAGTTTCCAGTCTGTGGGTTGGGCAGTGGCGGCGGTCATGTCATTCAAATTTCCAGTCCGGATCATCCGGGTGTTTCAAATCCCAAAGCGGACGGCGGCTGCGCACTTCCGGTTCGGTATCGAAATTGTAGTGCGGCGGCGGCGAGGTCGTCGCCCATTCCAGCGTCCAGGCATCCCACGGATCGTCGCCCGCTTTTTTGCCCTTGATGTAGGAATAGATGAGGTTGAAGACGAAGAGGAGAATGCCGATGGCCTGGAAGATCACGCCAATCGAGGAAACAAGGTTCCAGATCTCCCAACCGCGTCCGGCCTCATAGGTGTAAATCCGGCGCGGCATCCCCAGAAACCCGGAGATGTGCTGCGGAAAAAAGGTCAGGTGAAACCCGACAGTGAACAGAATGAAATGCCAGAGCCCGAGCTTGTAGTCGGGCATTTTTCCGAGGGCCTTCGGATACCAGTAATAAAGCCCCGCAAAAATCGTGTAGAGAAGCCCGCCGATGAGAACGTAGTGAAAGTGCGCCACCACGAAATAGGAGTCGCTGAGCTGCCAGTCGAATGGCGCAATCGCCAGCATCACCCCCGTGAGCCCCGCGATGAGAAACTGGAACAAAAACCCGATGCAGAAAAGCATGGGCAGCTCGAACCTCAGCTTGCCTCCATACATCGTGCCGATCCAGTTGAAGATCTTGATGCCGGTCGGAATCGCCACCAGCAACGTGGAAATCGCAAAGAAGGTGTTCCCCAGCGATGTCATCCCCACCGTGAACATGTGGTGCGCCCACACGCCCAGGCTGATGAAAGCGATCATCACGCTCGCGGCCACCATCACCGGATATCCGAAGATCGGCTTGCGGGAAAAAACAGGGATGACCTCCGAGGCAATCGCGAAGCCCGGAATGATGAGGATGTAGACTTCCGGATGCCCGAAGATCCAGAAGAAGTGCTGCCACAGCACCGCCGAGCCCCCGGCCTGTGTGTCAAAGAATTTCGCTCCCAGATACCGGTCGAGAATCAACATGATCTGGCACGCGGAAAGCGGCGGCACCGCGATGATCACCAGAAAGGCCACCACCAGAAACATCCACACAAAAAGAGGCATCCGTCCGAGCACCATCCCCTTGCAGCGCAGGCAGAAGGTCGTCACGATGATGTTGATGGACGTTACGATGCTGCCGATCCCTCCCAACAGGAGCGCAAGCGTCCAGTAATCCGTGCTGTGCCCCCGCGAAAAGGCTTTGGCCGTGAGCGGAGAATAGGCAAACCACCCCACATCCGGAGCCGAACCCGCCGCATAGAGACCGGGAGCCCCAAGGTAGCTGAAATAAAGAAGCAGCCCGCTGAAGAAGAAGACCCAGAACCCGAAGGCGTTCAACCGCGGGAACGCCATGTCCCGCGCCCCGATCATCAAAGGCACCAGATAGTTCGCAAACCCGAAAATCATCGGCATCCCGACAAGGAACACCATCGCCGTGCCGTGCATCGTGAAAAACCGGTTGAAGACATCCGGCTCCAGAAAGTCATTCCGCGGCACCGCCAGCTGGATGCGGATGAGCACCGCCATGATGCCGGAGACCACGAAAAACAGGAGCCCGGACGCAATGTACATCAGGCCGAGCTTTTTGTGGTCCACCGTGAAGACCATCTCCTGGATGATCCGGGTGAGAGATCCCTTCTCTTCCCCGACCCGTTCGGGAGCGGGCATCTGAAAATTTTCGTCGAGCGCGTCGTGGTTCATTTCAACGTAAGGAGGTAGGCCGTGATCGAGTCAACCTCGCTGTCATGGAGTTTCATGTCGGGCATGAGGCAGCCGATCTTGAGAGTCTGCGGATCCCGCACCCAGGCCCGCAGGGTCTCGGGTGTCAACGGGGCAACGCCGGCACCGATGGTCTGCCGGGTCATGAGCTTGGTGAGATCCGGCCCGAAGACCCCCTCGGCCACGGTGCCGTCCACCTTGTGGCAGTTGATGCAGGAATTGGCGAAGAAGTCCTTGTGGCCCTGGATGGCAAGTTCGGATGTTGGCGCGGCGACAGGCTGCTTCATTTCCTTCACCCAGCGCTCGTAATCTTCCGGCTCGTGAACGATCACCCGCAGGAGCATGTTGGCGTGCTGGGTGCCGCAGTATTCCGCGCAGTTGCCGAAGAAGGTGCCGGTTTTGAAGGGCTCGATCCACATCTTGTTCCGCTTGTTCGGCACCAAATCGGTTTTTCCGGCAAGCTGCGGAACCCAGAAACTGTGGATGACGTCCGCGGATTCGAGAGTCAGCTCGGTCGGACGGGCACCCCCTTTCCCGTCCCGGCTGCTCACCGGCACATGGAGCTCATTCGCTGTCACAATCCCCTCCCCGGGATACTGCACTTCCCACCACCATTGGTGCCCGACCACCCGCACTTGGAGGGCATCGGCGGGCATCCTGGCATTTTGAATCTCCCCGATCGTCCGGCTGGTCACCAAAATCAGAACGAAAGTAATGAGGATCGGGACCACCGTCCATGCCAGCTCAATATGGGTGCTGCCGTAAATCTGGGGCGGTTCCTTGAGGTCATCCTCTCCGCCCTTGTGACGGAACTTCCAGACCACGTAAACAAGCATCCCGGTCACCACCACGAAAATGCCCGCACAAATCGCCAGGACGAGCAGGGCGGAACTGTGGATCATTTCCGCCGGACGCGAAAGCGGCTGGAACATGTCCGCCACAGGCCGCATCTCGCCTCCGTCCTGCGAAAAAGCTGTCAAACTCCCCGCCAACGATCCCAGCAACAAAACCGCCCAGAAACAAACGGAATGTTGCCAAAACAGAAGCGTTTTTCTCTTTGATCCCAAAAACATTACCCTTTCCGACCTATACGAAGTCTTTTGAAACTGCCACGCCTTTTTTTGAGCAAAATCATACTCCGGCCATTTCCCCCGGGGATGGCATGGGATTTGCTCGATTTTTTTAAAAAAACGCTTTGCGATGGAAAAATCTGTGCTTTGTTTAGCGCCATTTTTGAAAATGGAGTCGAATCAAATTCATATTCCCCGCCGCCGCCTGCTGGGTGCGATTTTTTGCGCCGGCGCCGGGATGCTTGTGGGTGCAGGACGGGCGGATGCCATGTGGAGCGTCTGGGATGTGCTCAAAGGAGAAACCGGTGAGACGCCGGACAAGGCGGAAATCCCCCCCTCATTGCGGGGCGTCCTCGGCTCGAATGCCGAGGCCTACCGGAAATTTTTGAGCCGGATCGGACTCCGGAAAATTTCGGTGCAGCAGATCATGGATTCCCATGCCAAGGCCCGCCGGGGGGTTCATAACACGCTTCCCCCGAAGCAGCTCTGGGGGAACATCCGTTCCACGCTCATCGCTCTGGACAAGGTCTCCGCGCGGCTTGGCGAACCGGTGGGCGAGGTGCTCTCGGTCTACCGTTCCCCGGCCTACAATGCCATGTGCCCCGGAGCCAAGAGCCACTCGTATCACCTTCGCAACAACGCAATCGACGTCCGGTTCAATTCCTCCCCGCGCAAGGTGGCGGCCATGGCCCGCGACATGCGCAAAGCCGGTCTCTTCAAGGGCGGCGTTGGCCGCTACCCCGGATTCACCCACATCGACACCCGCGGCTCGAACGCGGATTGGTAGGCCCTTTTTACCTTCGCGAAGGTTTCGGGGGCGGGGCGGATGAACCCTGTGGGCTGAAACGCGGGATGATCTTCGGACGCCAGGCGGGATCGGCCACGGTGCCGGTCGAGACATATTCGAACAATTTGCTCACCGGGTAAAATACGATCCCCGGAATCCCCCGCGCATTGATCCTCATGCTCATGTCGAGGCGGCTGGTCATGAAATGAATGTCCCCCGCCCCGAACATGCTGAACCCCGCCCCTTCGATCACCAGGTTTTTGGTGTTGATGATCTCATTGGCCGCCGTGAAATCCGCGGTCGCCACCCGGGCGGTCTGGTAGCCCACGCCGGGAAGGATCGCCCCCAGGATCTCGGAAAACGGCCCGAGCACCGGGATGGCAAAAACATTTCCCTCCTCCACGCGGATGTTTCCGGAACCACGCATCAGGTTTTCCTGCCCCATCCGCGCATGGAATTTGTAATTCCCGCTCATCACCCCCTTGGAATCGTCGTAATTAAAATACAATTTCGTGAGCTGGGCAAAATTGACACGGCTCAGTTTCACATCCGCCCCGAACGTCGGATCCTTCGCATCGATGGAGACCACAGCCTTGAGATTCATGTCCCCGCCCATGAGCACCGCCTTGCGGATGTCGGCGTTCACCTTGGTGCCCACGACATTCACCACCGCGGAGGTTTTTCCAAACCGCAGCGTGCGCCCGAGAAGGTCGTAGTCCAATCCCTCCGCGGATTCCACACGGATCGCGAGGTTGTTTTTTGTGGCGTCCTTGAGGTGGACCTTTCCCTGCACAGTGGCCGATGGAGGGGCCCGGAAGCGGTAGGGTTTCACTGCCTCGGCGATCTTCGGATCGATCCACAGGAGCACATCATGGGGGACAAGCGTCGAGCGGATGTCCGTGAGCCGGGCCTCCTGCATCCCGACATCGTAGGCAAACGACCCCGTCCCCTTGCCATCGCCGGTCCTGATAAGAAAATCTCGGTAGGTGACGCAGCGGTCGCCGATCTCAAAATCGGCCTCCGCGCTGTCCAGCCACGACCCCCGCATCGCGGTGCGTCCGAGCTTGAGATGACCGGTGCCGCGGATATTGGCAAAATCCAGCTTCGTCCCGCGCAGGGAAACCGACACATCCGGCAAATCCTCAAATTCCATCCGGGCCAGAAACTCGCGGGTCTTCGGATCAAAAAGCCCGAGGAGCGCAGTCGGAGCAATGGAGTTCCGCGCCAGCAACCGGAAATCCCCCGGAGCCACCCAGATCTGCCCGTCAAAAACACCGCGCCCGACGGAAAATTTCACGTCGCGGGCATACACGATCCCGTCTTTCCATGCAAAATGGCAGCCGACATCCTGAAAATCCGTTCCCTTGAATGCAACGGCAGGGGCAAAGGCCATGCCTGTGACCCGGATTTCCGGATTGCCCTCCCCGGTCTTCGCCATGATGCGGGCTTCGACTTGCGGGGGTCTGGAAAAAGCCAGCGACTCCAGGGCCTCGCTCTTCCCCGCCAGCAGTCGCAGGAATGGCGTGGGATCCAGTGTCGAAAGCACCGCGCCATCCACCGCCCCGTCGGCCTTCGACCACTCCAAGGATGCTTCCAGAGCCCCCGTGGCATCTTTCAAAAACACCCGCGGAACCCGCAGCAGGCCGTCCACATACTGCCCGTGCATCTCTCCCTCTTCGAGCCGCCAATCTTTTGCAAGAATCTTCCCGGAACGCAGGGAAAAGTGCTCGACGCGGAGGGAATCCGGTTTTGCCAGATCCGCCTCCACCGAGGCATGGAACGTGGGCGGCCCGTCGGGAAATTTCCACGAGGCCAGCTCGGCCAGGATTTTCCCCACAAGCTCCGGAACAGTCGCGCCGCCCGACGAAGTCCCCTGAGAAGACGTCCTCCCAAGCAGGGAGGGATTCTGGAACAACCCGGTCAGCTCCACCCGGATCCCCTCGAACAACCCCTCAAAACGACTGAGCCGAAGCTGATCCCCGAGCAGGATCACCTCGGCATAAACCCCCTGCACTTCAAGTCGCGGAGCATTCTCCGAAGTCCCCACGGGAATCGACACCCCCGCATTCTCGAGCGAAAGTTTGTCCACCACCACACGCCCCCGGCTCAGTTCGCTCAGGTTCAACGAAAGCTCGATGTCGCTGATTTTTGCCAGGAGGCGGTCACCCTGGTTGCGGTCGTGGATGGCAATGTCCCGTGCCAGAAGCCCCGCAAACGGATCCAGCGCCAGGCGTCCCACCGAGACCCCCACGGCATTGTTGCTCAGCGCCCGGCCCAAGGCCTCCTTCGCCCCGAACCCAATCCCCACCTCCCGCAGATACAACGCCGCGGCGGGAATCCCCACAAACACCAGCACCAACACCAGGCGAATGGCATTCTTTCCCAGAAAATGGACGGCAGGGTGGACTCTCATGCAGGGCCGTTCATTCAAACACAGAGAACATCCCGCGCACAGAGCAGAATTCGCAACGCCTCACACCGATGGGGAACTTGCGGCGGGGACGGAGATGATGCATGGTTGCCTTTATGAGCGTGCAAGATGTCTTGGCGATGGCCAGCGGACTTTCGCGGGAGGAAAAAACCCTTCTCTTCACCAGATTGGGAGAACAGCTGGCTGGCGATTTTACCCCGGGAGAAATCCATGAGATTCGCCGGGCGGGGACGGAGGCCGATGCGGAATTTGAGCGGGGGGAAGGGCTTTCCGCCAATCAATTCTATAAAAAAATCGGACTGTGAAATTCCGTTTGGAATTCGCCCCCAGGGTTTGTGTTGACTGGTTGCGTCTCCGCCGGGAAGTTTTGGATGCCTCGGGAAGTGAAGCCGTTGTTTCCGCCTATGAAAATCGTGTCCGGCAGGCCTGTGATTCTTTGACGGACTTTCCCAACCGGCATCCTCTTTGGCCGTACGCCCCCCTCACTGCGAATGATGCCTGTCGCCAAATATTGTGTCTTTTACCGTGTTGTGAACGCAAGCATCAGGATTGTCCACATTCGCTACGCAGGACGCGAGCCCTACCGTTCCCGGTAGGATCAGCCTGTTCCCTACAAAAGATGCAGCGGATCGACATCCACCGCCACAAAAACATCCTCCGGCATCGGCAGCGCATCGAGAGTTCCCCGCAGAAGCCGTGACAGTTGCACCGAGGACGGCCCGCGCAGCGACACCTGGAACCGATAATAGGTCTTCGCCTTTTCAAGCGGAGCCGGCACGCCTTCCCCCACGGTCACTCCCTCCGGAGCCGCTGCCTTCAGCTTGCGCGACAGGGTTTGCGCGGAGAATTCCACACGCTCCAGCATCGTTCCCCGCAGCGTCACCATGACCATGCGTCCGAAGGGCGGATATCCGAACTGACGGCGGAACTCCATTTCCTGCTCCATGAACCCCTCGTAATCATGATGCCGTGCAAACTGGATCGAGGGGCTGAACGGCGTGAATGTCTGCACCAGCACCTCCCCCTCCATCTCCCCGCGC
The DNA here is from genome assembly GCA_964585615.1 of uncultured Chthoniobacter sp. Classification (GTDB taxonomy): domain Bacteria; phylum Verrucomicrobiota; class Verrucomicrobiia; order Chthoniobacterales; family Terrimicrobiaceae; genus QYQL01. Next base: position 17,702 of record CAZPEN010000043.1, read on the forward strand.
CCCGCCCGGCCCGCAACCTGCGTGAGAAGCTGGAACGTCCGTTCTCCCGCACGAAAATCGGGCAGGTGAAGGCCGAGGTCCGCGTTCACGATTCCCACCAGCGTCACATTCGGAAAATGCAGCCCTTTCGCAATCATCTGCGTGCCGACAAGAATGTCGATTTTCCCCTCCTTGAACGCCCCGAGCGTCTCCCGGTAGGCGTCTTTCCGCGTCATCGAGTCCGCATCCATCCGCGCGATGCGCGCCTTGGGAAAAATCCGCTTCACTGCGTCTTCCACTTTCTGGGTTCCCACTCCCGAATGCCGGATGCCGGGATCCCCGCACTTCGGGCAGGCTTTTGGAGCCCGCGACGAGTGCCCGCAGATGTGGCAAACCAGCCGCTCCGCCGCGCGGTGGTAGGTGAGCGACACACTGCAATCCGGGCACTGGCACACATGCCCGCACGCCTCGCAAATCATCGAAGTGGAAAATCCCCGGCGGTTCAGAAAAAGGATCGTCTGCTCGCCTTTCGCGATCCGTCCCTCGATCGCCTCCCTGAGCGGCTGTGAAAGGATTCCACCCTCCGGGGACCGACGCGCCTGCTGCCGCAGATCGATCACCCGGACGACCGGCATCCTCTTGTCATCCACCCGGTTGTCCAGGCGCACGAGACGGTATTTCCCGGCCTGGACATTGTGCCAGCTCTCCAGTGACGGTGTTGCGCTGCCGAGAAGCACCGCCGCCTTCTCGCGGTGGCCGCGCAGCACTGCCATGTCCCGCGCATGGTAGCGCGGAGCTTCATCCTGCTTGTAGGAATTCTCATGCTCCTCGTCGACGATGATGATCCCGAGATTCTCCAGCGGCGCAAAAATCGAACTCCGCGCCCCGATCACGATCCGCGCCGTTCCGTCGTGGATCTTGTGCCACTCGTCATGGCGCTCGCCATCCGAGAGGTGGCTGTGCAGGACGGCGATTTTTTCCTGCATGTCCGCGAACCGGGACTTGAAGCGCTCGACCGTCTGCGGGGTCAGGGCGATCTCCGGCACCAGCACCAGCGCCGTTCGACCGTCCTCCACCGCCCTGCGGATCGCCCGGAGATAGATCTCGGTTTTCCCCGATCCCGTCACCCCGAAAAGCAAAAGTGGCTTGGCCGGGGGATTCGTCATTGCCTCCTCCACCGCCTGCAATGCCGCCTCCTGTTCCGCATTCAGCGTCACCCCTGCGGAGGAAACGAATTTTTCCGCATGCGGATCCCTCGCGACCACCGCGGACTCGATCACGACAAGCCCCCGCTTCTCCAGCGACCGGAAGACACCCTCCGCCACACCCGCCAACTCCGCCGCCCGGGCCACCGGAAGCGGCGCCCCCGCTTCGATCACCACCCGCAGCGCATCCGCCTGGCGTGGAGCGCGTTTTTCCAGCGCGGCCAGCGCCTCTTCCGGCACATCCCCCGCCACCCGCACCATGTTCCGGCGTTTCTCCGAAACCTTTCCGTCCCGCACCGCCACGGGCAGCACACTGCACACCGCCGTCTCCACCGGACAGCAATAATAATCCGCCATCCACCGCGCCAGATCCAGCAACGCCGGACGGATCATCGGCTTCTCATCCAGAAGCTCCGCAATGTCCCGCACCCCCCGCACATCCGAATATTCCAAAACCTCCACAACCGTCGCCGGAAGAACCCGCGTCCGCACCGGCACCCTCACCCGCGACCCCACCGCCACCGCGCTCCCGAACGCCTCCGGCACACGGTAGTCCAGCAACCGCCCCGCGGCCTGATCCGGTAACACACGCACAAACATCCCCGCAAGTATCCCCGCCCCCGGTCCATTCGACAAGCAGGCAGAAACTCAGAAGAAGAAGTGGCACCGCGTCTGCGACAGCAGGCACCGTCCAGATTTTCAAGGATATTTTTTGCCAAAGCGCCAAAGGGATTGTATAAGAATCCTCCGCCGGAATGTTGCTTCCACAACATCTCCGGATTTCCAAGGAAGGGTGGCTGAGTCCGGTTGAAGGCACTCGACTCGAAATCGAGCGTAGGGTTAAACCTACCGTGGGTTCGAATCCCACCCCTTCCGAACTTTGCGAGGAGGGGAATTGTTATGGCGAAGCCCTTCATGGAAAGTCTGCTCAGCAGGCAATTCCACCCCCTTCCGCCATGACGTCAAAGCCCCCGCAACCCTCAGAATGATAGGATGATCGCATGAACCCTGCGTCCGTTGAAACGAGACAGTGGTGCCTTGGCTGGTTGAGCCCCTTTGCGGTTTTGGTTTTGGCGGTTGCGTTTGCAGGCTGCACTTCCACAAATGTTCAGCGGAAGGGAGATCCCTTGAACGAACCTCTTTGCATCCGGGGCGTTCCTCCGGTCCCCATTGCGATTTACTGGACAACGCACTGGCGCGGCAACCAGAAGGAACCTGCCCTTCGTACGGATCTGGCCGAACGCGGCATCCGCCTGTTCGCCACGGAAACACCGGGCCTTGAAAGAGCACCAGTGCAGCGGCTCTCAACATCGGCCATCCCCCCGGATGATGCGTTGTGGAGAATGGCGGCAGAACAGCCCTCGAAGCCAGGAAAGCTCGTGCTGATCGTGGTCAGGGAGCTGGGGCCGACACTCGGCATCGGACTTCCCTTTTTGGTCCGGGGAGGAACAGAGGTTGTCCTCGATGTGCGGGTTCTCGACAGCCGGTCTTCCGGGCCGCCCGGGCAATTCCAAACACGATGGGAAAACGGCGGCCTGTTTGTCGTCAAAGGTGTTCGCACGCTTTCCCGCGACATGAAGTCCGCGCTGGACGCGGCACTTTTGCAAACCGCCGATGAGAAACGCGGCGGCTGAGACTTCCGGGACTACTCGACGGCCTTGATCAGGAGCGTGGCATTGTGTCCGCCGAAACCGAAGGAGTTGCTGAGAACGGTCTTCAATTTCGCTTCGCGGGCCACGTTGGGAACGCAATCCAGATCGCACTCAGGATCCGGGTTGTCGAGATTGATGGTCGGAGGAACCACCCCGTGCTTGATGGCCAGGGCAGAGGCCGCAAGTTCAACGCCGCCGGCCGCACCGAGGAGGTGGCCGGTCATGGATTTTGTCGCGCTGACCATGACCTTTTTCGCATGGTCGCCAAGGGCGGACTTGATCGCCTTGGTTTCGCAAATGTCGCCGAGTCCCGTCGAGGTGGCATGGGCGTTGATGTAGTCGATATCCTCCGGATTCACCCGGCCATGGCCCATGGCAACTTTGATCGCACGGGCGGCTCCCTCGCCTTCCGGCATCGGGGCCGTCATGTGATAGGCATCCGCCGTGCAGCCATAGCCGGCGATTTCGCAATAGATCTGCGCCCCGCGGCGTTTGGCGTGCTCGTATTCTTCGAGAACCATGATGCCCGCGCCTTCGCTCATGATGAAGCCGTCGCGGTCGCGATCGAACGGACGACAGGCTTTTTCCGGTTCATCATTCCGCAGGCTCACCGCCTTCATGGCAGAGAAGCCTCCGATGCCAAGGGGGGTGATGGTGGCCTCGCAGCCGCCGGCCAGGAAAACATCCGCATCTCCGAATTTGATGATGCGCCAGGCCTCTCCGAGAGAGTTGTTGGCGGTGGCACAGGCGGTGACGATGCACATGTTCGGGCCGCGAAGGTCGTATTCCATCGAGACAATCCCGCTGGCCATGTTGGAAATCATCATGGCAATCGTGAACGGCGAGACGCGGGAGGGGCCGCGCTCCAAAAGGCGCTGACACTCTTCTTCCATGCTCGCAAGCCCGCCGATGCCGCTGCCGATCATCACGCCGAAACGGTTGCGATCGACGCCGTCCAAATCGATTCCGGAGTCCTCCAGGGCCATCTTCGCCCCCGCCATGGCGAACTGGGTAAAACGGTCGGTGCGCTTCGCGGACTTCGGATTCTTGAAAAATTTTGCGGGTTCGAAGTCCTTTACCTCTCCGGCAATCTTGCAGGCGAAAGCGGTCGAATCGAAGGCTTTGAACCGGCTGATGCCACTGCGCCCCTCTATCAGGGATTGCCAAAATGTGGGGATGTCGTTGCCGACTGGCGTGACGACTCCAATACCGGTCAGGACTACTCTTCGTTCGCTCATGATTGTTTGTGTGGCGTTGTTTCGATTGCGAACGGCCTACTAGGCGGGATGTCCGCAGGCTTGGCAATGAAATTTTTTCGTCGGGTTTTGATCAGGGTCTAAAAGAAAGCGGGTTTTGTGCGCTCGTTCAAGCTTCCGCATCGGGGGCATATGGCGAGGGGCGAGGGGGAGGCGTCCTCGTATTCCATGCTGCAAACCGGACAGCGCAGGCGATGCCGGAGAGAACGCCTGAGCCGTCGCCTCCGTGCAACCTCGTAGCCGGTCCACACAAAAAAAATCCCGGTGAGAAAAACCAAAAGACAGATGAAAACCAGCCAGGAGAGTTCGAGACGGATCATTGCGTCACGAGGGGTTGCAGATCGGTTCCCCACTGGAAACTGACAAAATCCCAGTCTTCCCCGGATGCCGCGGGGAAGAATTTTGATTTTCGGAGAAGAGCCGAAGCCTGGAGATCAAGAGCCGTGTTTCCGGAACTGTGTTGAAGGAAAATATGGGAAACACGGCCATCCGGGCGAACGGCGACAAGGAAGACGGCCGGTTCCGGATCAAATCCCTGGGGAATCGGAAAAACCAAGCCGGTCGGCAGGGAGGGAAGCCGCCCCGAAAGAGCCTGGGAGGCCATCAATGTCGTGGGAGCCGGAGCGGAAGAGGCCACGGCGGGAGGAGCCGTCCTTCGCATGGGAACAGGGCCTGCGGCTGACGGGGAAGGTTTCCGGATTTCCGCGATGGCCGGCAACGGAGCGAGCTCCGGTTTGTTGGAATGGTATTGGGGGGTATAGGCGACGGGAGGAACCGGATCGGAAAGGTCGAGCCCGCGTCCGGGAGCGAAGACCGCAGGATCGGATGATCTCAATAATCCCTCCAATCGCGCGGCATCGGGGGTTCCCGGGGTGATGAAATAGATCTGGGCGGGTTCCGGGCCGCTGTTTTCCGGACGGGGGTAGACGATGGAAAAAACAAAAAACATTCCGGCATGGAGGATGGCGGCCACCAGGATCGTCAAAGGGAGCAGGAGATGGAGATGGTGCCTGCCGGGCCACTCGAAAATCAGGGATTCTCTCATCGGGGGCTTTCCGAAGTGGCGACAACCGTCGGATACCCGAGTTCCAGAGAAACCGCCATCACGCGGGCAATGAGATCGAACGGGGCGAGGCGGTCGGCCTTGATGACGATGGTCCGCTTCCGTCCGTGCTGGGCTTCCAGCTTGCTCCGCAGGGTCTCGAACGAGACCTGTTGGTTTTCAAAATACACTGCGGAAGTCGGGGCGGCCGTCACGCTGACCACCTGGGGATCGCGTTGCGGGGCCAGAAGGAACGGGGAGTCGGGGACCGTCACCGCCACGCCGGGCTGCAAAAGGAACGAGGTGCTCAGGACCAGGAAAAAAACCAGGGTCAGGATCACATCCAGGGCCGGAGCCACGAAAATGAGGGCCGGATGCGGTCCGGCTGTGCGGACCAACTTCATTCGACGGGGGGCGGATCCGTGGGGCCGCAGAGGATTTCGATGGTCTCGATGGCTGCCCGCTCGATGTCGTGCAGCACGGCATTCACGCGGGCGGAAAGGTAGCTGTGGGCCACAAAAGCGGGAATGGCGACCGTCAGGGCTGCGGCGGATGTGAGAAGGCTTTCATAAACGCCCCCGGCGATCTCGGCGGCGGTGGCGTAGCCTCCATGGGCGGAAATTTGTTGGAAGGCGTTCAGGAGCCCGAGAATCGTGCCCAGCAGGCCGATCAGGGGGGTGGCATAGGCGATTGTTCCAAGAAGGGAGAGGTTGCGCTCCAGACGGGGCACTTCCAGCTGGCCGGCTTCCTGGGCAATGTCCCGGAGTTCCGGGCGGGGGGCACCGTGTTTCAGGATCACCGCATGAAGCACCCGCGGCACCGGACCGGGCGAGCCGGCGCATTCCTGGAGGGCTTCCGCATAATTTTTCCGGCGCAGCAGATTGGCCAGTCCCCGGAGGAAATCCCCCGTGTGGATGGAAGAACGGTGAAGGGAAAGGAGGCGTTCGGAAAAGACTCCCAATGCCGTGATGCTACAGAGGAGGATCAGCCACACAAGGGGGCCGCCTTTTTGCACGAGTTCCAACATGGTCGCAGCCTCTTACCATTCCTCCGCGCGTTGGGCGAGTCCGGATTTCACGAACCCGCCCGGCGACCGGGACGCGCTTTTTGTCGTTTCCGGCTATTCCGGCATTTCGTCGGAGGCGATCCGGATCAATTGATTCGCGGAGGAGTTGTCGCGAACATCGGTCGAAACCTCCCAGAACATGACGCCGCCGAGATTTTTTTCGTCCACGTATTGCAGTTTGCGGCGAAGCGCACGCGGGCTGTCGTAGCCGATCCACAGATTGCCATCGTGGTAATAGCTGCTCTGGGCCTGCTCATCCCATTTTTCCGCGGCGGGGTTGGCGGCCACGAGATCCGCGACGGTGCGGTAGTCGTAGAATCCCGGTTCGGTGGAAAGAGTGCCGGGGCCGGTTCCTGTGGCGGTTCCGAATGGCGTGGCTCCGGCTCCCACCCAGCCATAGCCGTAGGCAGGCACCCCGAGGACAATTTTTGTCGATGGCACCCCGGCGGCCAGATACCCCGTCACTGCCCCATTGGCGTTGTAACGGGTGTCGGGAGCGCCTGCGCTGGCGAACAGTGGAGCGTTGTGACCGGTCTGCGTGGTATTCCACCGTCCGTAAAAATCGTAGGTCATCAGATTGAAGAAACTCAACTGGTCGGACAGCGCCTTGAGGTTGATCTTCTCGAACTTGTCGTACCCGGCAGGTGTGGCCGCCGTGATCTCGTAGGTTTTCCCATCCAACGCCTGTTGGGCATTGAACTCCGAGCGGATCGCCCCGGCAAGCAATGCGAAATTTTCCCCGTCCTGCGCCCGCACATTGGCATTCACTTCGGTGGCAACGACGGGATATTCCCAATCCAGATCCACGCCATCGAGTCCGTATTTCACAACGAAATTCCGGACGCTCTGGGCAAACTTGGTTCGCGCAGCAGCCGTGGCGGCCACATCGGAGAAACGTCCGGAGTCATACCATCCTCCCACGGCAATCAGGACGCGAAGGTTCGGGTGAGCTTCCTTGAGCCGTTTGTAGGCTCCGAAATTTCCCCGGATCGGCGTGTCCCATGTATCGGAGCCGAACGGCTTTTCCAGATCCGCCCAGGTGTCAATGATCTCAATTTCCCCGCCTGCGGAAATCCGGGCGAACGCATGGATGATATGGGTCAGCTTGTCGGCCGGAATGTCGGAAACCTGATAGCCTTTCTGGTAAATGCCCCAGCTTGGGTAATAGGCCACCACCTTCCGTGCGCTGCTGCCGGGAAGCGGCGTTGGCGTGGGAGTTGCACCCGGCGTTGGCGTTGGCGTTGGCGTTGGCGTGGCAACAGGCGTCGGTGAAGGCGTAGGGGTTGGTGTGGAAGCCAGACCGTTCAGGACAAAGTTTGAAGCCGTCAGGTCGGCACTGGAGGATGTTTGCAGGCCAAACGACACCGACTTTCCGGGCTGGATGGTTCCATTCCAGCTTTCATTCGTGAAAGTGACCGTTGAACCCGATTTCTGGCCACCCTTGGCGCTCCAGAAACTGGAGATCGGGACATCGAGATCGAAGCTGACCGTCCACCCGCTCATCGCAACGGTTCCGCTGTTCTTGATCGTAACGCTGGCGGTATACCCACTTCCCCAGTTGCTCACCACGACGAACGTCACATCTCCCGATGCTGGAGTCGGAGTCGGAGTCGGAGTCGGAGTCGGAGTCGGAGTCGGTGTCGGAGTCGGTGTCGGAGTCGGTGTCGGTGTCGGTGTCGGTGTCGGTGTCGGTGTCGGTGTCGGTGTCGGTG
>CAZPEN010000044.1:0-21377 GCA_964585615.1 uncultured Chthoniobacter sp.
AGGCTACGACATCTCTGACTCCAAAGGTAGACGGCCGCTCACCGGACGCTTACGAAGTAGCGAGGCTCTTCAGCCAATTACCTCCGGGATGTTCTCACCCGTCTGCCCAATGCCACCAACTCCCTCTTACTGCAAAAACAGAGCGCGTGACACCTTGCGGACATTCAAATTTCCGCAAGGTGAACGGGACGACAGAAAAGTCTATGACAGCTGTACCCCTACTTCCAGTCGATGGCGCGGAGGCGGCGGGCGGCTTCTTCGACGTTGGCGCGGGAGTTGAAGGCGGAGATGCGGAAATAGCCTTCTCCGGCGGGGCCGAAGCCGCTGCCGGGGGTGGTGACGATGTTGGCCTGCTGGAGCACTTTGTCGAAAATTTCCCAACTGGTGCGGCCCTGTGGTCCGCGGACCCAGATGTAGGGGGCGTTGACACCTCCGAAGGTTTGCAGTCCGCACTCTTTTGCAGCAGTGACGAGGAGGGCGGCATTTCCCATGTAGTGTCCGATCAATGCGGCGACTTCTGCGCGGCCTTCTTCGGAATAGAGGGCTTCCGCCGCACGTTGAGTGACATAGCTGACGCCGTTGAACTTCGTGCTGAAGCGGCGGTTCCAGAGCGGGTGCAACGGTCGGCGTTCGCCGGTGGCCGTGGTGCATTCGAGTTCCTTTGGAACAACCGTAAAAGCGCAACGCACGCCAGTGAATCCTCCATTTTTGGAAAAGCTGCGGAACTCGATCGCGCACTTCCGGGCACCGGGGATTTCATAGATCGAATGCGGGATGTCGGGATCTCGGATGTAGGCCTCGTAGGCGGCGTCGAACAAAATCACGGCATCATTCGCCAGGGCATAGTCCACCCAGGCGGTGAGTTGGGCCCGGGTGGCGGTGGCACCGGTCGGGTTGTTCGGGTAGCAGAGATAAATGAGATCGGCTTTTTCCTTCGGCACTTCGGGCACAAAGCCGTTTTCGGCCGTGCAGGGCAGGTAGAGAAGTCCGCCGTAAAGTCCCGCCTCGTTGCCTTCGCCGGTGTGCCCGGCCATGACGTTCGTGTCCACGTAGACCGGATAGACCGGGTCCATGACGGCGATCCAGTTGTCGTGACCGAAGATGTCGAGGATGTTCCCGCAATCGCACTTTGAGCCGTCCGAGACAAAGATCTCGTCATTGGCGATTTCAATTCCGCGGGCGCGGTAGTCGTTCTCCGCGATGGCCTGCCGCAGGAATTCGTATCCCTGCTCGGGGCCATAGCCCCGGAACGACTCGCGGGCACCCATCTCATCCACTGCCGCGTGCATGGCCTTCCGGACTGCCGAGGGCAGGGGCTCGGTGACATCTCCGATTCCGCAACGGATGAGGCGGGCGGCCCCGTCGGGGTTCGCATCGGTGAAGGCCTTGACGCGCCGGTTGATCTCCGGGAAGAGGTAGCCGGCCTTGAGCTTGAGGTAGTTGGAATTGAGGCGTGCCATGGGAAAAAACGAAAACGCCCGGTACCGTGGCACCGGGCGTTTCGCGTGGGAAGTCTTAAGCGAGGGCCGCGTCGTAATTTTTCTGTGCGGCCGCCCAGGAGACGGTGTTCCACCAGGCCTTGAGGTAATCGGCCCGGCGGTTCTGATAATTCAGGTAATAGGCGTGTTCCCAGACGTCGCAGCCGATGACCGGCGTGCCGGTGCATTCCGCGACGCCTTTCATGAGCGGGTTGTCCTGGTTCGGGGTCGAGCAGATGCAGAGCGACTTGTCGGCCTTGACCGAGAGCCAGACCCATCCGCTGCCGAAGCGGGCGAGACCGGCGGCCTCGAATTTCGCCTGGAATTCGGCAAAGCTGCCAAAGGTCTTGTTGATGGCTTCGCCCAGGGAACCGGTCGGCGCACCGCCGGCGTCCGGGCCCATGAGGGTCCAGAAGAAGCTGTGGTTCCAATGTCCGCCACCGTTGTTGCGAACGGCTCCGCGGATGCCTTCCGGCACGGAGGCGAGGTCACCGATCAGGGCGTCGAGGGACTTTGAGGAAAGTTCCGGGGCACTTTCCAGAGCTTTGTTGAGATTCGTGACGTAGGTCGCATGGTGCTTGTCGTGATGGATCTCCATCGTGCGTGCGTCGATGTTCGGTTCAAGTGCCGTGGCGGCGTAAGGCAGAGGCGGGAGTTCGAATGGCATGTTTTGATATTGGTTGCTAGGGCGGTAACGTAGTTCGCTGCGGGCCGGTTTCAAGCGCGATATTTGATTTTTCCCGGTCCATCGGAAGGGCTGTGACATTTCCGAATTGCGAATGGGTGCCGAAAACGCAAACTGTTCCCATGGCCAACGATCCTGTCTCGTGGAAAAACCGTTCTCCCGGAGATGTGGACAGGGAATTTCCCGGGGTGGTCACGGCGGATGTGGAGCAATGTGTCCGGCGGTCCTGCAAGGCGTTTCCGGGATGGCGGGCTCTTCCGCTGGATGAGCGGCGGCGGGCACTGGAGGCGTGTCGGACCCGCCTGCAGGCGCGCTCGGAGGATTTGGCGGTTCTGATCGCCGGTGAAACCGGAAAACCGCTCCGCGAGGCCCGCATGGAACTCGGTGCCGTCGTTGCGAAATTCGACCTCACCTTTTCCGATGCGGAAAAGTGGACTCGGGATGAGATGGTGACCGGCGGGCCGCATCCCGCGGGGATCCGTCACCGTCCGCGCGGTCCCGCCGCGGTGATTGCGCCGTTCAATTTTCCGATCCACCTCGGGCACGGGGCGGCGGTGGCCTACCTGCTTGCCGGGAATCCGGTGCTTTTCAAGCCGTCCCCGCTGGCCGTGAACGTCGCCCTCGCCTACGCGGCCGAGATGCAGGCGGTCCTGCCGGAGGGAGTCTTCGAGCTGGTGCCCGGCTGGGGGGAAACCGGACGGATGCTTTGCCTGCACCCGGATGTGCGGGCGGTGTGCTTCACCGGTTCCGTGCCGGTGGGCACCGCCCTGGCGCGTGAGTTGGCGGCCGATTACTCGAAGTCCCTCGCTCTGGAATTGGGTGGAAAAAATTCCGTCATTCTATGCGAAGATGCCGACCTGACGGCGGCGGCACCGGCGATTGCCGACGGCATGTGCCTCACGGCCGGGCAGCGTTGCAATGCGACGTCGCGGGTTCTTGTGCAGGAACGTCTGGCACCGGCATTCGTGGAGATGCTGCGGGCTTCGCTGGCCCGCTATGAGCCCGGAGACCCGTTGGATGAGACGACCATGCTCGGTCCGCTGATCAGCGACGCCGCGCGGAAGCGGTATGCGGAAAGGCTTTCTCTGCTTGTCGGCGAATGGGCTCTGCCGGGTGGCTGTGTGGAAGCACTCCCTTCCGGGAAACGGGGGTATTTCGTGCGTCCGGCAGTCGTTCTGGCCGGAGAGGACATTGACACGACGCCCCTGGCCCTGGCCGAAACCTTCGCACCCGTTCTTGTGGTGGAGACCTTCGCGGAGGAGGAGGAAGTCGTGCGGCGGCATGAGGCCTGGAAATTTGGACTCACGGCCTCCATTTTCACAGCCCGCGAGAGCACCTTCCAACGCATCGGCGACGGGTTGTCCGTGGGCAATCTCTACTGGAACCTTCCGACGACCTTTTCCCCCTCCACGCTTCCCTTCGGCGGCTGGGGAGCCTCCGGGAACGGACATCCCGGCGGAGCCGGGTTCATCCGTTTTGCCACCGACGAGCAAGCCGTCCAATGGAAAGCCTGAAACTCTTATGACGCGTGGTTTTCTCGACAAATTGATCGAACGCATCGGCCTTGTCCAACCGGGCGAGGTGCAGAATTACCTCGTGGAGATCGCCCGTGAGAAGGGCTTCCTCGAGACCATCTTCAACACGATCCTGGAGGGGGTCATCGTCACCGATCCGAAGGGACGGATCATCTACCTCAACCGGGCCGCCTGCGGGTTTTTCGGCATCGAAGCCGCCAGCAATCTCGGCAGACCCCTCGGGGATGTGATCCGCGGGTTGGACTGGGATTCCCTTGGCGGGGTCTCCGGGGAGGTGGTGAACCGCGACCTGGAGGTCTTTTATCCGGAAAACCGGTTTCTCAATTTCTATGTCGTGCCGTTGATGAGCGACGAGGCGGATGGGGAAAAGCGGGAATTGGTCGGGGGGGCGATCATCCTCCGTGACATCACCCAGACCCGCCGGGCCACTCAGGAAACCATCGAGACCGAGAGGTTCTCCGCCCTCACCCTTCTCGCCGCCGGAGTTGCCCACGAAATCGGAAATCCCCTGAACTCCCTCGACATCCACCTCCAGCTCATGCAGCGGCAGTTGAGGAAACTCCCGGCCAAAAATCGTGTCGGACTGGAGGATTCGGTCAAGGTGGCCCGCGGGGAAGTCTCGCGTCTGGATCACATCATCACGCAATTCCTCCGTGCCATCCGTCCCCAGCCGTTGGAACTCCGCCCGGCCAATCTCAATGCCATCGTCGAGGAGTCACTGCTTTTCCTGAAGGCCGAGATCCAGGATCGCGACATCCTTGTCGAAGCCGAACTCGACAAGAAACTTCCGCCCCTCGACCTCGACAGCGACCAGATCAAGCAGGCGTTCTACAACGTGAGCCGGAACGCGTTCCAGGCCATGAAATCCGGCGGCATTCTGCGCATCCGGACCTTTGCCGACGAGACCCACGTCAATGTCTCCTTCGCCGACACCGGCGGCGGCATTTCCCCCGAGCATATTGGAAGGATGTTCGAGCCCTATTTCACAACCAAATCCGGCGGCAACGGACTCGGCCTCCTCATCGTGCGGCGCATCGTCCGCGCCCATGGAGGAGAGGTCGTCCTCGAAAGTGCTCCGGGCCGCGGACTCACCCTCACCATCCGCCTCCCCAGAGCCGACCGCCGGGTCCGGTTTTTGGAACAGGGGGCACAAACCGGAGAAAACAGCCGCCGGTCGTGAGCTCTGCGCGTCAGGCGGGGAGAAAATACGCAGCCAGTGTCTCGCCCGTGTAGGAACCTGCGGGCAATGTCGCGCCATTCGGCAGAATCACCGTGACTCCTTCACTGAGCGTCAGCGTCTTTCCCGTGGAGGTAAGGAAGTTTTCCGACAGTTTCAATGTGCCGGAGAGAAAAGTTGTCTGATGGTCGTAAAATCCCATCTTTGCCGCTTCCGAGCCGATATTGGTGATCTTCAAAAGACCAATGGTCACTCCGGGAGCAATGAAAAACCCTCCTGTCGGATAGGATAGGGAACCACCAATGCCGCCAGTGCCGCCGAGAATCAGCGCTCCCGAATTCACCGTCGTGGTTCCGCCATAAATATAGTCTCCTGCGAGAGTAAACGTCATGGAACCGGTTGGAGTCGAGCCAGAGCTTCCGGAACCAACAGCTACGACCTCCAAGTTTCCATAGCCATAATCAACACTCCCCGTGCTTCCGCTTGTGCCGCTTCCGCCCGTATACGGCTCATAGGCATAGAAGACCCCCGAGTTGGTTCCCGTGCCGGTGAGAGACTCTCCGTTGTGATCGACTGAGCGGATCTTCCCGCCAAAGCTCAAAACACTTCCGCTCTTGTCGCCGGTGGAACCGGTCAGGTCTCCATCCACGCGCACCGAAAAGATCTTGTCAGCCGCCTCGACACAGCCCGAGCCTTCGCCCGAACCGCCTTCGAGATCGCCTTGGACGACAACCCGCGTGATGCCTTCCTCGCTGAAAACGCTTCCCGAGCCCTTGGTGTCGCCGCCTTCCAGGTTTCCGCCAATAGAGACACTCCGGATGGTTTCCATCGACATCACGGACCCGGCGTAGTCGGCTGTTCCGCCGATGATATCGCCGCAAACCCTCACGGTTGTCAGTTTTTCCGCCGTTTCGATGCGGCCGGAAGCATAGCCATCGCCCCCGATGATGTCTCCACCGACCTTGACCCAGGTGATCCCCGTATGCCCATGGATCATTCCCGAGCGTTCTCCGGTTCCTCCCACCAGATCGCCCCCCACCAAGGCATAAGCAATTTTCCCATTTGCAAAGACCACTCCGGAATGCCCGTCCGTTCCGTTTCCTCCCACGACATCCCCGACGACGGTGACGTAGCTGATGTTTTCCCCGCTGAGAAGGGAGCCCGACCATTCGCCTGCGCCTCCCTCCAGATTGCCACCGACCCAGATTTTTCCGATCCTGCCATCAACGGAAATCGTCCCGCTGTAGTCGGCGTCTCCGCCGATCAGGGAACCGCCAATTCTGGCACTGCCGAGACCCGCATTGTCGGATCCGGTGACGGAAAGGAGTGCCTTGTCGATGTCGTGAGTCACCGTGAGAGCGTTCAAATTTCCCACGATCACCGAAGTGATGGCGGAAAGATCGGCCGGTTCGGAACCATCCGCCAGACCGAGTGAATTCACCTTCAACGAGAGCAGGCCGCTCGTGGAAACATTTGAATCGCCCGCAGTAATCTTGCCCAGAGCCCCATCGACGACGACATGCCCCATGTCGATGCCGGCACCCAGAATCGAGCCCACATCGACGAATCCATCTCCTCCCCCGGCCTGCGTGGCGATGATCGTCACTCCCAGCCGGTTCAATTGTGCCGCCGTCAGGTTCAACTGGGACAAATCCAGTCCGTCCAGGGTTTCTCCCCCTGTGTCGCCGGGGGTGAAAGAAAAAACATCGTCCACAACCTCCTGTGAGGTGAGGATTTTTTTGCTGAACTTGACCGTGACATTGTCGCCATCCGCATCCTGAAAAGCCACGGTCGAGGCATTGACCAGAACCGCCGGGGCGATTCGCTCTTCAAGAGGCTCAAGGAATCTCGGGAAATTTGTCGTCATATACAACATAAAGAATCTGGGTCGGCAAGGGAAAATTCACGTCACAAAAAGCGTAAAACGACCACCAGGGCCGTTGTTCCCGGTGCAAAGTCCTCCGGTAGCGGCTCTTTCGCTGTTTTTGCGGAATCCGGCTTGCGCTGGGAGGTGGGAATTTGGGATGGATGGGGGAACATGAACCCGCGTCTTCTGGCTCCTGAATTGCGACCAATCGCCGAAAAAGTGATTTCCGGCGGACGGATTTCCGATGCGGAGGCGATGGTTCTTTATGCCAGCCGCGATCTCAACGGGATCGGGATGATCGCCAATGTGGTGCGGGAGCGGCTCAATGGCAACATCGCCACGTTCATCCACAACCGTTATATCAATTACTCGAATGTCTGCCTGCTCTCCTGCCAGTTCTGTGCGTTTGGGGCGAAGAAGCGGGAACCTCATGCCTTTGAGATGGCGGTGCCGGAGATTGTGGCGACCGTGAAAGAAGCCCTGCATTCGGGGATCACGGAGATCCATATGGTGGGAGGGCTGCATCCGACGTTCCCGGGCGAGTGGTATCTGGATTTGCTCCGCGAACTCCGGGCATTGGATCCGGAGCTGGTGATCAAGGCATTCACTGCTGTCGAAATCCGGCATCTGGCGGACCGAATTTTCAAAATGCCGCTGCGCGAGACCCTGATTCTGCTGAAGGAAAACGGCCTGGGGGCCATCACCGGAGGGGGAGCGGAGATCTTTGATCAGCAGATCCGGGACAAAATCTGCAAGGGCAAGGAAACCGCGGAGGAGTGGGCGGAAGTTCACCGCGCCTGGCACCAGCTTGGCGGACGGAGCACCTGCACGATGCTCTACGGTCATATCGAAACCGCCGCGCACCGGGTGGACCACTTGCGGCGGCTGCGCGAGTTGCAGGATGAAACCGGGGGGTTCACCGGCTTTATTCCCTTCGCCTTTGAGCCGGACGGAGCCCGTCCGGTTCTTCAGGGCATTCCCCATGCCACGGCGCACGAGGAATTGAGGAACCTGGCGATCAGCCGCATCTATCTCGACAACATCGAGCACATCACCGGCTACTGGATCAGTCTCGGGCTTCCGGTGGCGCAGATCTCGCTGAATTTCGGAGTGGACGATCTCCATGGCACGATCATCGAGGAAAAGATCTTCCACATGGCGGGTGCGCTCACCCCCCAGCAGCAGACCGCCGCCAACTTGGAGAAGGCCATCCGGGCAGCCGGGCGGATTCCGATGCAGCGGGACAGTTTCTACCGGAGGATTGCGACGACGCATACAACCGGTCTGGCCGCGTGAGGAAGCCGCGCCTCGGCAGTGTGCCGTATTTGAACGCCCGCCCGCTTCTTTGGGGGCTGGAGGCGGAGTTGGAAGTACCCTCGGTCCTTTCCCGGCGGTTTCTCGCTGGCGAATTTGATGCCGCCCTCATTCCGGTTTACGAAACGCTGCGGCTTCCGCACCCGCGGATTGCCGACGGCTACGGGATCTGCTCCCGGGGCCGCGTCCACAGCGTCGTGGTTGTGCACAGACAACCGTTGGAAGACATTCCGGAAATTGTTTTGGATCCTGCCTCCCGCACCTCGAACAACCTCCTGCGAATTCTCCTGGCGGAAAGGCTCCGGATTTCCCCGCGCCTCGTCGGGCAATCCTCCGACCCCCTTGCGGCGCACCTGCTCATCGGGGATCCGGCCATGGAGTTCCAACGCACGATGGATTCCTCGTGGCGGGCATGGGACCTCGGTGCCGCGTGGCACGAATGGACCGGCCTGCCATTTGTCTTCGCTGTTTGGACACTGGCAGACACAGCTCCGGAGCACACACCGGAACTTTTGCGCGAGGCGGCGCACGCCGGGCTCGAAGCCCGTCGCGAAATCGCGGAGAACGAACCCGATCCGGATGCCGCTTTTGATTACCTGATGCATTCGATTCGCTACCCCATCGGGGAACCGGAGAAGTGCGCGATCCTTCAATTCCGCGAGCACCTCATCGGATGCGGACTCCTTGGACCGGACTCCACCCTGCCTCAATTTCTTTGACGGACATCCGCCGGGGATGGCGGTCTAAAAAACATGCGGCTCGCCTTCGTTGAGGAGGCAGATTTTGTCGGCGATGCGGAGGGAACGGGCATGTTCCATGAGGCGTTCGGGAGGCTCATGGAGCGGTTCATAGCTCAGGCGGAAGGTTCCGAAGTGCATGGGCACCATGGTTTGGGCCTTCAACTCCACGAAGGCCTTCAGGGCCTGCTCCGGGTTCATGTGGACATCGCGTTTGGTGGGGGCGTCGTAGGCTCCGATGGGGAGCAGCGCGATTTCCACCGGTATCCGCTCGCCGATTTCCCGGAACCCCTCGAAATAAGCGCTGTCGCCGCAGTGGAAGACCGAACGTCCGCCGTATTCGATGAGAAATCCGCCAAAGCCGCGGTGATTGTCGTGCAGGACCCGTGCGCCCCAATGCCGGGCGGGAGTGAGCGTGATTTTCACGGATCCGTGCTCGAAGGTCTCCCAGCAGCGCAATTCCTGCACATGACGGAAGCCGAGCCCGTTCACCAGGCCGCCGACATGCTCGGGAACGATCACCGGCTGGTCGCTGGCAACTGTGCGGAGGGTTTTCCGGTCGAGGTGGTCGAAGTGGGCATGGGTGACCAGAACCAGATCGATCGCGGGCAGGTCATGGATTTCCAGGCCCGGCTGGCGGATGCGTTTGATGACCTTCAGCCATTTCGCCCAATTCGGATCGATGAGGATGCTCTGGCCGGGGGTTTGGACGAGAAACGAGGCGTGGCCGATCCAGGTGATGCAGATTTGTCCGGCGCGGAGTTTCGGGAAGACCGGCTTGAGTTTTTCCCCGTGGCGTTTTGTGAAGAGCGAGGGAATGACGACTTCCGCGAGGAAGTTCCTCTTGTGCCAGCCCTCGCCGAGCTTCATGTCCACATGATGCTCGGGGCGTTTCCGCTTTCCCTGGAGGAGACGGCGGACCATTCAGCTACTCCGGGCGTGCCACAAGGTCGTAAACCTGCGGGCCGATGACTTTTGCATTCACAAAAGATCCCACATCGCACGGTTCGGTCAAGACCACGCGACAATCCACATCGGGGGCATCATGTTCGGTGCGGCCGAGATTTGGCTGTTCGACAAGAACCTTGAGGGTCTTCCCGGCGGCGGCGGCGGCGGTTTCGAGGGCAATTTTTTGTTGGAGCTTCATGGCTTCCCGATACCGCCGGTTTTTGACTCTTGTGGGCACCTGATCCTCCATCTTGGCGGCGCGGGAGCCTTCTTCCTGCGAGTAGTTGAAGACGCCGAGTCGCTCGAAGCGGGTGGTTTCGATGAATTCCAGAAGCGACTCGAAATGCTCTTCCGTCTCGCCGGGAAATCCGACAATGAACGTCGTGCGCAGGCCCAGTCCGGGGATTCCGGCACGCAGGCGGGCGATGAGATCCTCGATGTGTTCGCGGGATGTCTCCCGGCGCATGGTCTTCAGCATCTCCGGGTGGATGTGCTGGAGAGGCATGTCCACGTAGCGGGCCACTTTCGGATTTCGCGCGATGGCGGCGATCAGTTCATCGCTCCAGTGCGCCGGATGGGTGTAAAGCAGGCGCACCCAGAAGTCTCCGCCGATGCCGGCCAGTTCGTCCAAGAGGTGGATGAGCGTTGTCCCCCGGGCGGAATCCACCGGCTGGCGGGGGTCGGCTTTTTCCGCCCACAGGTCCATGCCGTAATACGTCGTGTCCTGGCTGATGAGGTTGATTTCCTTCACCCCGTCGGCGACAAGCTGCCGGATTTCCCGGACGACGGAGTCCGGCGTGCGGCTGCGGTGGCGGCCGCGCATTTGCGGGATCACGCAAAAACTGCAGGGGTGGTTGCAGCCCTCCGCGATTTTGACATACGTGGTGTGGCGCGGAGTGAGGCGGAACCGGGGGGTCGAGTAATCCGGGATGTAGCGCGATTTCGGGGTGACGAGGTTCAGCACGCCCCCGTCTTCCTCAAGCACCCTGCGAAAAATTTTCCCCGCATCAGCAACCTGGTCGAGCCCGATGAAAGCATCGACCTCGGGGATCTCTTTCACGAGTTCGGTGGAAAACCTCTGGGACATGCACCCGCTCACGACCAGTTTCTGTCCGGGCCGTGAACGCAGCCCCCGCAGGCGGTGGGACTCAAGAATGGCATCCACGGATTCCTGCTTGGCGGAGTCGATGAAACCGCAGGTATTGACGACAAGGACGTCGGCCTCCTCCGGATCGGCTGTGACTTCAAACCCCTCCTTGCGTGCCCCGCCGAGCATGATCTCGGCATCCACCAGGTTCTTTGCACAGCCGAGGCTGATCATTCCAACTTTGTAAGTCATGGGAAAACAGGTCAGGGTGTTGATGCCGCGGGAGTTTCCGCTCCGGGAGTGGAAGGGATCGTGGGATCGGCGACAGGTTCCCCCGGAGAAACGGCGGGGATTTCTGCGGGAGGCTGCGCTTCGGGAGCTTCAGACTCCGGAGCGGGGTCTTCTGCGGCCGGTGCGGGACTCGCGGCGGGCGGGGGCGTTTCGGTGAGGTTGGCTGTTGCCGACAGGGGGGCCGACCGGGCGACGCGCTCGAGTTTTTTGATGGTGAAGTAGGTGAAAATCGCCGCAAAGGCGATCAGGCCGAGGAATCCTGCGAAAATGAAAAACCACAGGAACCGCGGCCGCCGTTGCCGGGAGGGCACCACCGGGGAGGAGGGATCCCGGGAAAGGGCTTCGATGTATTGGAAGCCGCTTCCAGCAGCTCCTGCGCGATCGGGAAGAAGCGGGCGGATCTCGTCCGGCGGAATCTCAAGATATTCCGCGTAGTCGAGAAGAAAGAGTCTCGCGTAGGTCGGATGCGTGAAACCGGAAAAATCATCCGCCTCGATCTCCCGGAGCCGTTGCACCCGGATGCGGGTGTCCTTGGCGGCTTTTTCCAGCGAAATCCCGGCCTTCATCCTCGCCGCCCCCAGCCGGGCTCCCACAAAAAAGTCAGGTGTGTCCATTTTTTAAAATTCCTCGTTCAGGTCGACCAGGATTTCGCGGTCTTTGGCTCCGTCCTTGGGCCCGACCACGCCGCGTTGTTCCAGGATGTCGATGACGCGGGCCGCCCGGGTATAGCCGAGTTTGAGGCGTCGTTGAAGCATGGATGTGGAGGCGCGGTTTTCCTGTCGGATGATCTCCAGGCACTTGGTGACAAGTTCCTCGTCCTCGTCGCTGACTTCCTCTTCCGGCGGGGTGGTGCTGGTGAGTTTCTCATGGATGCCGGGGTCGAATTTCGGTTCGGCCTGGCCGGCGACGAATTCAACGATGCGGTGGATTTCTTCCTCGGTGACCAGCACGCCCTGTGCCCGGGTGTATTTCGAGGTTCCGGGCGGGAGGTAGAGCATGTCCCCCTGCCCGAGGAGCTTCTCGGCCCCGTTTTCGTCCAAAATCACGCGGCTGTCGATTTTGGAAGCCACCTGAAAGGCGATCCGGCTGGGGATGTTGGCCTTGATGATTCCGGTGACCACGTCGGCCCGCGGAGTTTGTGTGGCGACAATCATGTGAATCCCCGCAGCGCGGGCCATCTGGGTGATCCGGGCGATGGCACTCTCGACATCCGCCGGGGCGGTCTGCATGAGGTCGGCCAATTCATCAATGATCACCACGATGTAGGGAATGCGGTCCGGAACGATGAGGTCGTCCGAGCGGGGAACCCGGATGGGCGGCATTTCCTCATCCGGGCCTTCTTCTTCCTCCCCGGCGTCCGCCGAGACTTCAGCGGGTGTTTCCGGTCCCGCGGCCGCTTTTTCCTCATCGAGTTCCTTTTGGGATTTGGGAAGCGGTCGATCGTTGAACGCGGCCATGTTTTTGACCCCACATTTGGCAAAGATGCGGTAGCGGAGTTCCATTTCATCCACCACCCAGCGCAACGCGAGAAGCACTTTTTTCGGATCGGTGACGACCGGCGTGATGAGGTGCGGCAGCTTGTTGTAGATCTGCATTTCGACCACCTTGGGATCGATCATGATGAAGCGCAGTTGCTCGGGGGAATACCGGAAGAGCAGGCTGGCGATGATCGAGTTGATGCAGACACTCTTTCCGCTGCCCGTCGTCCCGGCCACGAGGCAATGCGGCATCTTGGCGAGATCCCCGATGATCGTGTTGCCATAGACATCCATTCCGAGCGCCAGGGGCAGGCGGGATCCGGTCTCGCGCCAGGCATCCTTTTCCAGCAATTCCCGGAGGGTGACCTTGACCTTCTTTGAGTTGGCAATCTCGATGCCCACGGTGTCTTTGCCGGGGATGGGGGCAAGGATATTGATTCGCTCCGCGCGGGTGGCCCGGGCGATGTCGCGTTCGAGGGAAACGATCTTGTCCACGCGCACGCCGACATCCGGGTAGACCTCGTAGCGGGTGATGGTCGGTCCCTTGGTGATGGTGCCGGGCGTGGCCTTGATTCCAAATTGCGCGAGGGTTTCGATGATCAATCCCTGAATGGTCAGGAGCTCGTCCCGATCAAGCGGGGCGCGTCCGGATTCATCGTGCGGATCGAGAAGATCGGTGCCGGGGAGCGTGTAATTTTCCAGATGAACCCCCGTCAGGCCGGGCTTGAAGCCGGGGTCTTTCTCCGTGCGCAGGTCCGCAAGCTTCGGCTTTTTGGAAGGCGGTGACGGCGCGGTGGCATCAATGATTTCGGGTTCGGCGACCGGTGTGGCGGGCACGGGGGCCGGTTCGACAGCGGCACCGGGATCCTTCTTTTTGAGCTTCTTTTCGAGCTTCTGAGCTTTCTTTTCGAGCGTTTTCCTTTCCTCTTCGACCCGGCGCTCCTCGTCCAACCTCTGCAACCGGGCCACCCGGCGGGCTTCCCTCCAGGCAAGAAACGATTTCCATGCGT
Organism: uncultured Chthoniobacter sp.; assembly: GCA_964585615.1. GTDB lineage: Bacteria > Verrucomicrobiota > Verrucomicrobiia > Chthoniobacterales > Terrimicrobiaceae > QYQL01. Next base: position 13,608 of record CAZPEN010000044.1, read on the forward strand.
ACCGGGTGTCCCGGATCGGGTGGTTGGAGACGGCGAAAACCAGACTGATGACGTAAAGAATCCCCAGAAATGCGGCGGACGCCGGTCCGAAGGCTCCCTGGATGGCCTTTCCCCCGACCCACAGGCCAAACCAGCCTCCCGGCCCCTCGATGCCAATGTCTTTGCGCCAACTGTGGAGCACCCAGGGTTGGATTTGAAAAAGACAGGCGGCCAGCAACACCATGAGGGCTCCCCATCCGGCTCTCTCCTTGAGTGAATATCCCGGGACAAACCATTTCGCCAACCCGTAGCCGACCAGGCCGACCGCCAGCAGATACCCTGCGGCTCCGAACAAATACAGAACATGCCCGGCCAGCAAAGCTCCGATGAGACCCCCGAGATTGTGAACCACCGAGGAGCCCGACGACTTTGTATAGATCAGCCACGCCCAGGAAGGGATGTCCCCGGGTGAATACGTCAACAGTGAGAAAAACAGATACGCGCCCAGACACACCAGAACGAGTCCGGTGAAAAAATGGGTTGCCCAGCTGTTGCGTGAACGATTTGCCATGAAACATGTGAGGATTCCGCATTTCCCCCCCCGACGCAAGCGTGCAGCGCCGCCCCGGCAAAGGCGATTCCCCCCTGCGAAATTCCGGGGAAAATCAGAGGTCGTCTTCGTCGTCTCCCGCGCCTTTTTTGTAGGTCAATCCCCGGAGTTTTCCCTCGATGAAGGCATCGATGTCTCCGTCCATGACGCCTTGGATGTCGCTGGACTGGACTCCGGTGCGGAGATCCTTGACCATTTGGTAGGGCTGGAAAACGTAGGAACGGATCTGATTGCCCCAGGCGATGTCGCCTTTTTCCCCGTATTGACGGTCCACTTCGGCGCGTTTCTTGTCGGCTTCGAGCTGGAAGAGCTTGGCCTTGAGCATTTGCATGGCCAGTTCCGAGTTTCTCCCCTGGCTGCGTTCGGCCTGGCAGGCGACGACGATGCCGGTGGGGATGTGGCGCAGCCGGACGGCGGTCTCGACCTTGTTCACGTTCTGTCCGCCTTTTCCGCCGGACCGGAAGGTGTCGCGCTCGATGTCGGCGGGATTGATGTCGATCGGCACGTCCTCGATTTCCGGGACGACATCCACGCTGGCGAAGGAAGTGTGCCGGCGTTTGTTGGAGTCGAACGGGGAAATCCGGACCAGCCGGTGGACCCCGATCTCGGTCCGCAGGTAACCGTAGGCGTTTTCCCCGGTCACGCGGAGAGTGGCGGACTTGATGCCGGCCTCGTCGCCGAGCTGGATGTCCACGGTATCGAATGCGACCCCGTGCCGTTCCATCCAGCGCTGATACATGCGCAGGAGCATGTCGGCCCAATCGCAGGATTCCGTCCCGCCGGCTCCGGCATGGATGGTGAGGAACGCCGGACTGTCGTCGTATTCCCCGGAAAGGAGCGAGGTGATCTCGAACTTGTCCAGATCCTTCTGAATGCCTTCAAACTCGGCGCGGACCTCGTCCAACGCAGCGGCTTGATTTTCGGGAGATTCCTCCCCGGCGAGTTCCTTCAGAACCTCCAGATCAGCCGTGCGGGATTCGAGGCTCTGCAAGGGGAGGATTTTTTTCTTCAGTGAAGAGACCTCGGCGACATCACGCTGGGCTTTTTCCCGGTTGTCCCAAAAGTCGGGCTCATTCATCCGGGCCTCGATCTCGGCCAGTTTGCGGGTCAGTTCGGGTAAGTCAAAGAAACCTCCGCAACGCGGCCAGACGGGCGGCGATGGCGGAGGTATCCAGTGATTGAAGTTCGTCGGTCATCCCACGCGGATACCATGCCACAACGCTCCCGCAAATAGAAAAGCGGGGTTATTTTGTTTTCGGGGGTGCGGGAGACGCTTCTTCGATCGCCGGTGTGCGCGAGCCATCCAGGCGGAAGATTGTTTCTCCCTCCTTCATCACTCCGAGTTTGTCCCGCGCGATGGTCTCCACGTAAACGGGATCGGTCTGGAGCAGCGTGACTTCCCGCTCGCGTTTTTTCTGCAAAAGCTGCTCGGCTGCCAGCCTGGCCCGCTCTTCTTCCAGACGCCCGGCCAGCCGGTTGCGATGCTCCCACTCGGGATAGAACGTCAGTCCCACGAACAAAAATCCGGCCAGCACAATGAGAACCGTCAGAAAACGGTTGATGTGATGCCAGATGGCAGGGTTGCGTCGGCGTTTCGTCTGCTCCACAGAAATGTTGAATAGAGGGGATTGGCGAAAATGGCGAGTCTGGCGTTTGCCTCCGCCAAGGGGGGCTCAATCCCCCAACTCGACATTCCAATACGCAATGTCCAGAAAATGCTTCCAGCTGTCGTGCGGGGAATTGGAAAGGGAAATATTCACAAACGGCCGCCATTTCGGACGCTTCGGCTTGCGGATCAATTGCATTTTGGCCTCATGCGGCAGGCGGTTGCCCTTGCGCGTGTTGCAGGGGATGCAGGAACAGACGATGTTTTCCCAGGTGGTCTGGCCGCCGCGGTCGCGGGGCATCACGTGGTCGAGATTCAGGTTTTCCCGGTCGAAGATGTTCCCGCAATATTGGCACATGTTTTTGTCCCGCTCGAAGACATTGTGGCGGGTGAATTTCACTTCCTTCTTCGGAAGACGCTCGAACAACAACAACACAATGATCCGCGGGATCCTCACATGCATGGAAATCGTTTTCACCATGTCGGGATGCGGATTTTGGAGGGAAAAATCCCGCCAACTTTCAAAGTCGTGCGTGAGAAAGCCCTGCCCGGTGTCCGAAGAAACGGCCTGGGCATGGCCTTGATAAAGAAGCGTGAAGGCGCGGCGCGCACTGCAAGTATTCACCGCCTGCCAGAGGCGGTTCAGCACCAACACCGGAGTATCGAGGACTGATTGCATAGATATTGTATCGCCGGGAAACCTCCTCCACAACATCTGGGGGGGAAACCCGCGAACGCGCGGAAAGTACCAATTTCCAAACCGCTTTGTCAATCCGGAAACGGGAAAAGATGCGACTGCATCGACGGCTTGGAGGAAGTGGGGGAGTCCGATGTCGACACGACTTCTCCATAACTCCGGGTCATGACCTCCGGGGCAACGGGAGCGGAACTCTGACACAAGAAATTCGGGCCAGGAGAAACACCCCGCTTCGGCGTGACAAGACAGGGGGGATCTGAGAGAGAAGGCAGTATGTCGGACGATGCGGAATCTCAACGGATGGCGGTGCGCGATGCCGGCCTGGAACCCTGGGGGCTTTGGGGCTCGTATCTGAGCGACCGCCAATGGGGCACGGTGCGCGAGGATTATTCGGCGGATGGCGATGCCTGGAATTATTTTCCGCATGAGCATGCCCGGTCGCGTGTCTACCGGTGGGGGGAGGACGGGCTTCTGGGAATCTGCGATTCCGACGGACGGGTTTGCTTCGCGCCGGTGTTCTGGAACGGGAAGGACCGGATGCTCAAGGAGCGGCCGTTCGGGCTCTCCAATCCGCAGGGCAACCACGGGGAGGACCTCAAGGATTATTTTTACCACCTGGACAACACGCCGACGCACAGCTTCATGCGCGGGCTCTACAAATACCCGCAGGGAGAATTTCCCTATGACCATCTGGTGGAGGAAAGCGGACGTCGTGCGCGTACGGAACCGGAGTACGAACTCGTGGACACCGGGATTTTCAACGAGAGCCGGTATTTCGACATTTTTGTCGAGTATGCGAAAGAGGGGCCGGAGGACATCGGCATCCGCATCCGGGCGGTCAATCGCGGTCCGGATCCGGCGCCGCTGACGGTGCTGCCGACGCTGTGGTTTCGAAACACGTGGTCGTGGGGGCAGGCGGATGCCCCGAAACCGGAAATGCACCTGGCACCCCATGGAACAGCGATTGTCGCGCATCCGTGGGGCCTGCCGGAGTATCACCTGTATTGTGATGCTGCGGAGGAATTTCTTTTTACGGACAACGAAACAAATGCCGGGAGGCTTTTCGGGGCGAAGAATCCGGCGGCTTTTTTGAAAGACGGGTTTCATGACTATTTGATCAGCGGTCGGACGGAGGCGGTGAATCCTTCGCATTGCGGGACGAAGGCGGCGGCGGTGTATCGTCGGACGCTGGGTGCCGGAGAGGAATGGACGATCCGCCTGCGGTTGTGCCGGCCCCCGAAGCCGGAAGCGTTCGGACAGGCGTTCGAGGAGATGTTCCAGCAGCGGGCACGGGAGTGCGCGGAGTTTTATGAAAACCGTTGTCCGGGAATGTCGGCGGAGTTGGCGCTGATCCAGCGCAGGGCGCTGGCGGGGCTCCTTTGGTGCAAGAAATTCTATTACTATCCGGTGATCCAGTGGTTGCAGGGGGATCCGACGATGCCCACGCCTCCGGCGGAGCGCTGGCACGGACGGAACAGTTTCTGGAAGGAATTGCATGCGCACGACGTCATTTCGATGCCGGACTCGTGGGAATACCCGTATTTCTGCGCGTGGGATCTGATGTTCCAGTCCGTCGCCTTTGCGGTGGCCGATCCTGCCACGGCGAAGAAGCAGAGCATGCTCCTGCGCGGCGAGCGCTTCACTTCCCCGAGTGCGCAGCAGCCGGCCTATGAGTGGGCGTTGTCGGATGCGAATCCTCCGATCGGCGGTTGGGCGAGCTGGCGGATTTATTCGATCGAGCGGGGGATGGTGGGGAAGGGGGATCTTTCTTATCTGAAGAAGGCGTTCAACAAATTGCTGCTGAGCTACTCGTGGTGGGCAAACCGCGTGGACCAGACTGGTGACAATGTCTTCGAGGGAGGGTTTCTCGGGCTCGACAACATCGGGGTCTTCGACAGGCGGTATCCGCTTCCCGACGGGAGCAAGATCGAGCAGAGCGACGGCACGGCGTGGATGGCGATGTTCTGCCTCAACATGCTCAACATCGCGATCGAACTGGCGAAGTCCGAGCCGGAATACGAGGACATCGCCGACAAGTTCCTGAACGATTTCATTTATCTCGCCGCCTCTGTGAACGCGGTTGGTCCGGGCGGTTTTGCGCTCTGGGATGACGAGGATGGGTTTTATTATGATGTGCTCAAGCGGACGGATGGTTCGACCGCCTACCTGAAGACCCGTTCCATTGCCGGACTCACCCCGCTCTTTGCGGTGGAGAGTTTCGACGCGAAGACCGTTCAGCAGTTTCCTCTTCTCCGCAAACGCATCGACTGGTTCGCCAGGCACCGTCCGCATTTGCTGGATCAGCTTCATCACATCGGCCGACAGGTGGACGGGAGGCTGCTCATTTCGCTTGTTCCTCCGGAACGTCTGCGCCGGCTCTGCGAGCGGATGTTTGATGACGAGGAATTTCTCTCGCCCCATGGCATCCGCGCACTTTCGCGCCATTACAGGGATCATCCCTACACTTTCACCGAGGGGGAAAAAACCGAGACGCTTTCCTACAGTCCGGCCGACAGTCCGGTGGCAATGTTCGGTGGGAATTCAAATTGGCGCGGGCCCGTGTGGATGCCGATGAATTACCTGCTCATCGAGGCTCTCCAGAAATTCGCGTTCTATTTCGGCGACACTTTCAAGGTGGAATTTCCCTCCGGCAGCGGGGTGGAAATGACTCTCTGGGACATCACGCTCGAACTCGAACGCCGCCTGGTCGGGATCTTCGACCGGGGAGCGGACGGGCGGCGTCCGTTCAACGGGGGAGTGGAACTTTTTCAAAACGACCCGCACTGGCGCGACCTGCTCCTCTTCAACGAATACTTCAACGGAGACAACGGTGCCGGGGTCGGGGCCAGCCATCAGACCGGTTGGACGGCCCTCGTCGCCAAGATGACGCGCCAGATCCATGCGTTCAAAACGAAGGATGGCATTGGCATGTAGGTGACAGAGGGGTCACAGGGTTGCCTGAAGGCACGATTTTGTCAACGAACGGGGGGGGGGAGGGACGTGACAACAAGAACATGTCCTGAGGGCCGGGGAATACGAAGAAAGGGCTCCAGGCAGACAATGCTCACGCTGTTGCTCAGGGCCGAAAGGCACGCTCTGCGGCATGAATACGGGATTCATCAGCCCTTCCGTCCGCGCCCAAAGTGGGAATCATCCATCCCCCTTCGTCGTTTTCATTCCAAGCGTAGATGAGAACAGAATTTGCGGGATTGAGATCGCGGTTGGTTCTGGTCCAATCCAGAGCCTCCCGAAAATGCGCCTCCAGTTGCTCCGGAGTCGCGGTTGTTGCGTCAATTAATGGTTTTTGCTCGGCGGGAGGAGTTGTGTCGGGAGTGGCCTTTGTGATCCAGGTGACCCACGGGGGCGGACGTTCATTCCGCGGACGGGTATCCCAACCAGCGCTGGCGAAGGTGATGCAGGGAATCCGGAGTGCCCGGCATTTTTCCCAGAGCCCCTCGCGGATGTCCTTGCACATGTCCGCATAAGATTTCGGTGTCATGGTGTATTCCCCGGCATGGGAATAGGCGGAAATCGCATCAAAGCCGAGCTCCTCCATGTCTTTGGCGCTCTGTTCCGGAGAAAGGCCAGTCAACACAAGGTAAGGACGTTTCAGTCCGGCTTTCTCAGCCTCGTCTCCCAAGGCCTTGAAATCATCTTTTCCGAGATTTTTTGGCCGCTGGAAGACATAGAGCAGAGGGCGACCGTTGAGAACCGTCTGGTAATCCGGGTGCTTGAAATACTCAACAAGTCGATTCCAGGATCCCCAACCGGCCGCTCCCAGAAAATCCCCGGGTTCAATGAAGCAGAATTTCACACCTCTCTTGTCCTTCGCGTCAAGATACCGGTTGAAGGCTCTCATCATCGAATCGGAAATACTTGAACAGTCTTCATAGTCCACAAAAGCCCAGTAGTCGAGACCGGCTCTGGAGGCATCCAGAAGCTCCTTCTCCATGATCTCCGGGGAATCCCCGTCGATATCCACTGTTTCCGGGCCGGTTGCCTTCGCAAACCAGGGCAGGCGGAAATGATACTTTGGAGGAGCCAGAGTTGCTTCTACGCTCTGAACAGGCCCATCCTGGCCATACCAAGCATCCCATCGGATCGCCCCGATGCTTGGCTTCTCCTCCCCAGCGCGAAGGGAAGAATCTCCAACAGCCAGGAATCCTGAGACCAGAAGCAGGGCTGCGACCATGGAAGGGTGACGGAAAGGAGGGAGAAACCTGTTCATGGAAACATCCGCAGAGTAATGGCATTTTCCCAAAAGGAAAACGGGAACATCAGGCTTCTCGAACGATTCAATCGTGAAAAACAATGCGAAGATCTCCTTTCCGGGAGGGGAAGTGATGGAAAAACACAGGAAAATCCTCCACAGGTGCGCTCTCTTCGCCTGGAGTGAAGATTTCCATGGAAGGAAAACCAGCAAAAATGTTTCCGCAGGAAGGCCGTTTTTGAAGAAAAAGCGGGGGGTGAATAAGAAAAATCAAAAATATTTTTTTCCACAATATTTTCAATTGACGCCTTGGAATGCTGATAAAATCAGGAGTTACAAGGCATATCTCCGATTTTGATTTTGCAAAAAATGGCACCGCGAATTTTTTTTATCAAAAGCCATTGACGTTTCACGATTCCCGAATATCTTGATCATCCCGCTAGCGAAAAGGTTAGCAGGAAATTGATCTCCCGGGGGTGACCTCGAAACGCTGGAATACGGGCAGAAAAGCCGGTGGAAAGCGCGTCACCAAACGGGTTGTTATTTGAAAGTCTGATTCGAATTTTCGCCGATCATCGGCAAAATTCAGAACGCAAACAAATAGACAATCAGCATATGCTGAATTGTGCGTTTCCGTCGGTTTTGATTTTTTAAATTTGACGGCCCAA
>CAZPEN010000045.1:0-21157 GCA_964585615.1 uncultured Chthoniobacter sp.
AGCAAGCGAACCTTATGCCTCGAATCTTTTTCCTGCCGGTATCTTTGCTCGATCTCAGTGCTCAGGTCCGGCCTCCCAAGCTTGAGTTTTCGTGTGCGCTCATCTCTTTCTCTCACTTTAACTCATAAAGGCCAGTTATTTCACAGAGATGGTATGAGAACCCCCGCACGATTCACGTCGTAACATGGGCATCCTGCCCATGTCCTGCTCGATTGATCACCCTCATCGAACGCCCGAAGACATGGCCGACAGCGCACAGTCCCACGGACACCATCGGACTCCTCCAGAAATACCGAGGACGCCATCCAGTCCACCCTGACTGCCGTCCGCGCCAACAAATCAAGGAACCCGCCGTCCCCCCGAATTCCTCGAAGCCGCCAGGTCACCGACAACAACGCCCCTCCTCGCCGAACACCCCACCGGCATCCTCTCCTTTTTCCTTGCCCCAAGCGCTCTATTGCAACACCATTCCCCATGCCTCCACGAACAGTTTATGGAAAGAGGACAGCACGCCTTTTTGCAGTAAAATGAGACACCCCTGCATTAGATGTTCACCTGAAAATACGCCAACCACGAAAGGCAGCCACACCATGAATAAACCCACCACAATCACAAGCCTCGTCCGCGGCACATTTAATCGTGCCGTGCGGGAGTCTATAGTCGGAGTCATCCTGATGGGCGTTTTTGCCTACAAGATGCAGAGCATATCACCGGGAACCCCGCAGTATTACGGGACAATCCTCATCATTGGCTCCCTCGGATTCATTATGGGAGTCCTTTGGTCTTACGTCATCGGGTATCATACACTGCGCATTCATCCGGAAACTGATTCATCATTCTGGCGAGAAGCATTTCTGACCCAAGCGAGACTCTTGCGATCCGTTCCGCTTTGGTATCTCGCTCCGATACTCACGGGCGTGATGATTACCGCTTTACCATCCCAAGGCACATCATATGAAGGGTTCTTGTTCGTGCTTGCAGTATGCGGAGTGATCTTTGCCGGGCTCACGTGGCTGAATCGCTTTGCGGCTCAGAAGCTCGAAGAGCAGGCGCAGTCCTTTGCATGAAAAGATCAAAGTGACCTTTCTTCGATATCGCGGAGAGGGGCTTTCAAGTAAAAGGCCAGGGCCAATGCCGTTCGGGAATTAGGCACGTGCCAAACCACTCCTCCTTGGCTTCCCCAAGAATCTCCATGCCCTCGAAGCTCTCCGCCCCACATAACAGCGCACAAATCGCGATGACCAAAATGTCCTCCAGTTTATGCAGCCGCATTCGTTCCAGCCGCGGGTCTTCGATTTCTCGCATAATCGTGATCAAATCCCATCTCGGGCGTTTTTCCATCCCCAGCATATCTCCAAAGAGATTGTCTGATACCAAGACCGGGGTTCTTCACCGTGTGAAAAAGGGCCAAAGCTGGGACATTGCCCCCCGCGGATAATCATTTCTGCTGTCCCCCTCCTCTCGCAAGCGATACCTTGCCGGGCATGCAATGGGAGAAAACAGACTCCCCGGCATATAAATTTGGAATTTTGAATGTCTGAAAGTTTCCATGGGCGGCGGACAGCTCTTTGCATTGTCGGCGCGGGACCGGCCGGGCTCCGGGCGGCGCAGGTGGCCGCGGAACGGGGCATCGGGGTCGCGGTGTTCGATGCCATGCCGTCGGCCGGAAGGAAGTTCCTCGTGGCCGGACGCGGAGGGCTCAACCTCACAAATACCGCTCCCCACTTCGAGGACAACTATTCCGGCCCGGAGATGCCGCCGGATCTTTGGAAAAGTCTTCTCTCGGATTTCGGACCGGATGCGCTCCGCGACTGGGCGGAAGGTCTTGGTGTGGAAACTTTCGCCGCTTCCAGCGGGCGGGTTTACCCGCGGGGCATGAAGTCCGCCCCCCTGCTCCGGCGTTGGATTGCACGGTTGAAATCACAGGGAGTGTCGTTTTTTCACAGGCACCAGTGGACCGGATTCGCCGCAGCCCCCGCAGGCGGCTGGCAATTGTCTTTCCGGACTCCGGAAGGAATGCGGACCGTCGAAACCCGAGCGGCCATCCTGGCCCTGGGTGGCGGCTCCTGGCCACAAACGGGCTCGGATGGCGGATGGCAGGACGTCCTTCAATCGTCCGGCGTGGAAGTCCGTCCCCTGATCCCGGCCAATTGCGGATGGGAAGTGCCCTGGCCCGGGGCGGTAATCCGGGAAGTCGCGGGACATCCGCTGAAAAACATCCGCGGATTCGCGGGCGACGCCTCTGCCCACGGGGAATTGATGATCACGGATTACGGCCTGGAAGGCGGCATTGTCTATGCCCTCACCCCATCCCTGCGAACATCGCCGGTTCTCCGCCTGGATCTGAAACCCGCGTTTTCCTTTGAAGACCTGGTTGTGAAATTGTCCAAAAGCCCCCGCTTCCACCTGCATGAAGCCTTTGAACGGTGCCGTCTCCAGGAAACTGCCCGGGGAATCCTGCGCAATCACCCTGCGGCTTCTTCCTGGCGCACGGCGGAGGATTTTGCGGATGCGGTGAAATCCCTGCCCATCCGGCTCGCAGGCCCGCGTCCCCTCCCGGAAGCCATTTCCTCCGCGGGCGGAGTCCGGTGGACCGGGCTTGACGACCGTCTGATGCTGCGAAGCCACCCGGGGATTTTCCTGGCGGGGGAAATGCTGGACTGGGAAGCTCCGACGGGCGGTTACCTCATGCAGGGATGCTTTTCCACGGGCACCCGGGCGGGGTACTCCGCAGCAGATTTTCTTTGCGAATGAAATCCCTTTTCCCCGCCCACCGTCCCCTCCTCGCGCTGGCTCCGATGCAGGATGTCACCGATTGGGCATTCTGGAAATTGATCGCCGGGTACGGTGGCCCGGACCTCTATTTCACCGAGTATTTCCGGGTGACCACCGGCTATCGGCTGGAACGCACGATCCTGCGTTCGATTGTGGAAAATCCGACAGGCAAACCCGCCGTCGCCCAGATCATCGGAAACAACGTGGAGTGGATGGTGAAAAGTGCGCAACAACTGGAGCGTCACCCCGTGGCGGCGGTGGACCTGAATCTCGGCTGTCCGGCTCCCGTGGTCTATCGCAAATGCGCGGGCGGCGGGCTGCTGCGCGACCCGGAGCGGATCGACGAACTTCTCGGGGCCCTGAGGACGGGAATCCGGGGCAACTTCACCGTCAAGACACGCCTGGGATTTTCCGATCCCGCGGAGTTCGACCGGTTGCTGGATGTTTTTTCCTCTCACCGGCTGGATCTCCTGACGGTCCATGCCCGGACCGTGGCGGAAAAATACGGACCGCATGTTCACCTCGAAAAAATCGCCCGGGCCGTCGAACAAATGCCCTGCCCGGTTCTTGCCAATGGAAATGTGAACAGCGCGGCGGATGCGCGGAGGATTTGGGAAACCACCGGAGCACAGGGCCTGATGATCGGACGCGGGGCCATCCGAAATCCCTGGCTGTTCCAACAAATCCGTGATGCCTTCGAGGGCCGGGATGTTGTTCTCCCCACCGGACGCGACGTGCTCGAATACATCCGCTCCCTCTACGATTCCGCCTGCGCGGAGGATGTTCCCGAAAGATGCCAGGTCCAGAGAATGAAGAAGTATCTGAATTTTCTGGGAGAAGGAATTGGAGCGGACTTCCTCCACGACATCCGCCGGGTGACCACCAGGGATGACTTTTTTGCGGTCTGCCGGAAATCCCTCGACCATGAAAATCCCATGGCGTTGGAACCGCCGGGAAATTGAATCTCCCCGGAACAAGTGGAAGTCTGTTGGCAGGCGGAAACGGATTTGATAGCTCTTTGGCCGTCATGAACGAGCTCCTCTCCACCATCCAGCAGGCCGCAAAAGACGGAAAACTCCTCCCCTCCTCCGCGGAAAACATCCGGGCTCTCCTCTCGGGCAGCACATCGCCTGTTTACGGGGCCGCCGTCGCCGAACTCGTTTCGGCGGAAGACTGGAAGGAACTCGACAACCGGTTCTTTCGCACGCTCGCATTCGGAACCGGCGGACTCCGCGGCAAGACGATCGGAGCGGCGGTGACGAAGGTGGAACAGGGAGCACCCCAGCCGCTGGGCCGCCCGGAATTTCCCTGCGTCGGCACGAATGCCATGAACACCTACAACATCAGCCGCGCCACCCAGGGGCTGGTGACCTACGTGCTCGAACATTTCAAAAAAAGCGGACGTTCCGGAAAACCGGCCATCTGCATCTCGCATGACACACGGTTCTACTCGCGCGAGTTCGCCGAACTGGCGGCCAAGGTGATCACCGAACACGGTTGTGACGCTTACCTTTTCGAGGGGCCCCGTTCCACGCCGGAACTTTCGTTCTCCGTCCGCCATGTCGGCGCCCAGGCGGGCATCAACCTCACCGCCAGTCACAACCCGCCGCAATACAACGGCTACAAAGTCTATTTCGAGGACGGATGCCAGGTTGTCGAACCTCACGCCACCGCAATCATCGACCGGGTCAATGCCGTCAAGTCCGAAGCCTACACGCCTGTCGCCGACCCGGGCCGCATCATCCCCATGGGGAAGGAAATCGACGAGGCTTACATGGACCGCCTCGCGACACTCCCGCTCGATCCGGAACTCATCAAACGCGAGAACTCACTGAAAATCGTCTACACTCCGCTCCACGGCGTGGGAGGGGTCATCATCAAACCGATGTTGAAACGTCTCGGCTTCCAGTGCGAGGGAGTCGCCGCACAGGAAGTCCCGGACGGACGTTTCCCGACGGTCAAATCTCCCAACCCCGAAAACGCGGAGGCTCTCACCATGGCCATTGCCCAGGCCGATGCCACCGGCGCGGACCTCGTCATCGCCACGGATCCCGACGATGACCGCATGGGCATCGCCGCCCGTGACGCCTCGGGCAAGATGCAGCTCCTCACCGGCAACCAAATCGGCTCGATCCTCGCCTGGTACCGCGCCTCCCGGCATTTCGAACTCGGCATCGTCAACGAATCCAACCGGAAAAATACCGCCATCATCAAGACCTTCGTCACCACCGACCTTCAGAAGGCGATCGCGGAAAAATTCGGCATCCGCTGCGTCGAGACGCTCACCGGGTTCAAATACATCGGTGAAAAACTCGGAAAATACGAGGCCGCCATCCCGGCAGAACTCCGCGCGGGATACACCAATCTCCCGGAGGCCAGGACACGCGAACTGCGCCTGCAATATTCCACCCTCTATATTTTCGGTGGCGAGGAAAGCTACGGATACAGCGCCTCCGACTTTGTCCGAGACAAGGATGGCAACAGCGCGGCGGTTCTCATCGCCGAAGCCGCCGCCTATGCAAAATCCCGCAACCTCACCCTCCCGGAACTGCTCGACGAAATCTTCTCCGAATACGGATACTACCTCGAGCGCGGCGAGTCTCTCACCATGGACGGCGCCGCCGGAGCCGCTCAGATCAGGAAACTCGTGGATTCCTACGCAGCCCACCCGCCCGCGGAAATCGACGGTTCCGCCGTGGTCTCCATTCTCAATTTTGCCACGGACACCATCCATGATGTCGAAGGCGACCGCATTCCCGCCGAGGCCATGCTCATGATCTCTCTCGCCGACGGACGCAAAACCGCCGTGCGTCCTTCCGGCACCGAACCGAAGATCAAATACTACATGTTCGCCGCCAGGAAACCGCCTGAAGGATCGCGGTTTTCACCCGCCGGTCTCGCGGAAGCGAAGTCCGCCGTCTCCGCCTCCATCGCCAGCCTGTGGAAAGCCCTCGAGGCAGATGCCAGGAACCGCCTGGCGGACTGAAGCCGTGGCCACCGGGGTCTCTCCCCGGCAACACTTCAATTCGTGACATGCGTCACACGATGACAAAAGTGTCACGGAAAAGTTCTTGCAACAGCGCGGGCGAATCCGCAGGCTTCATGCACTATGCGCCGCCTCTCCCCGGTTGTTGCAGCCCTGCTCCTCACCTGCTCGACGGGTTATCCGGAAACGGCACAATGGGAAAAGTTCCCGAACTGGATCGAGGCGGAATTCCAGAAGGCCGGTGACCACGGGGTGACCCCGTTTTTCAACTACTGGGGGATTTTTCAGGGCAACCCCGTCGGCGGACTCTCGCAGGATGTGGCCTACGCGCATGAGATGCTCTTCGGTGCCACCTTCGACATGGACAAGCTCGTCGGCTGGAAGGGCGCTTCCTTCAAGGTCTCCGGCTCGGAAAACAGCGGACGGAATTTGTCCGAGACCATCGGCAATGTCTTCGATACCGCGGAATCCTATGTCACGCCCACCGGGATGCTTTACGAGCTGTATTACGCGCAGACCCTTTTTGACGATTTTCTGGAATTCCGGATCGGCCGGATGGTGGCGGCGGACCAGTTCTGCGTGCTCCCGGCATTCGGCCTGCAGGTGAACGGCGGGATCGATGGCAACCCCACGAGCCTGTTCCTCAATTCCAACTTCACCAGTTCCCCCAACGCCACCTGGGCGGCAACGGTGAAGATCAACCCGACCCCCATTGTCTATGTCGCGTCCGGCATCTACCAGGCCACGGACCGCCTCGGCAAGGTGGCCTACCACGGCCTCGACTTTTCCATCCGCCAGAACGACGGAGTTCTCCTCTTTGCCGAGACCGGTTGGAGCCCGACCTTTGGTTCCCGTCCGACAGAGACCACCCACGACAAGGACGGAAAAAAGACCGTCGCCCCCGCGGAAACCGGACTCCCCGGAACCTACAAATTTGGCGGATACTTTTCGACATTTCCCTATGCCGGATTCCTGGGCGGCGCGGAGCAGAACACCTATGGGTTCTACCTCATCGGCCAACAAACCGTCTGGCAGAGCGCAAGGAACACCAACCACAACCTCGCCATCTGGGGCGGCATCACCTATTCCCCCCAATATCAGGTCGCCCAGATGCCGGTGATGGGATTCGGTGGCACCGTCTGGCAGGGAATCATTCCCGGTCGCGACCAGGACCAGTTCCTCTGCACCTGGATGACCGGCGGCTTCAGCAGTGCCTATGCGGACAGCGAGGCCCGGAGCGGACACCCCAGACCAACGGCGGAAACGATGTTTGATGTCAGCTACATCATCAATCTCACCGAAACCATCTTCATCCAGCCGGACATCCAATACATCATCCAACCGAACGGGGTGGGAACGACCCCCGACGCCCTTGTCATCGGCGCCCAGTTCGGCTGCAATTTTTAGCCCATGAAGGATCCCTTCCCCGCCAAACCGCGGTAAAAACACCCTCCCCCCCATGATCGAACGAACAAACACTCTCCTGAAAAAGCGCGTTCTCATCGTGGACGACAAACTCGCAAACCCGCACACGGCGGGAGGCCGCGCGGTGCGCGATCTGGCGGACGAATTTGCCGCCCGCGCCATTGATGTTGTTGAGGCAACAACGCTCGAGGATGGTGAAGCCGTGGTTCTCTCCGACGCCTCGGTCACCTGCCTTTTCGTGGATTGGACCATCGGGGCGAATGACGACTCCACTCATGCGGCGGCGGAGACTTTGTTGAAAACAATCCGCTCACGGCGTGCCAACGTTCCGGTTTTCCTCATGGGGGACCGGGCGCGGAACCACACGCCGGGAGTCGCCGTGATGTCGCTTGCCAACGAGTTTGTCTGGATGCTGGAAGACACGGCTCCGTTTGTGGCCGGTCGCGCCCTGGCGGCCATGCACCGCTACCAAGAAAACCTCCTCCCCCCTTTCACCAAGGCCCTCCTCGCCTATACCGCCACCCGCGAACATTCCTGGGCCGCGCCCGGACATCAGGGAGGGGTCGCTTTCACAAAAACCCCTGAAGGCCGCGTTTTCTTCGACTACTTCGGAGAAAACCTTTTCCGCACGGACACCGGCATTGAACGAACCCCCATGGGTTCCCTCCTCGACCACGAAGGTGCCATCGGCGAGGCCGAAAAATATGCCGCCCGCGTCTTCGGCTCCCACCTCAGCTATTCCGTGCTCAACGGCACTTCCGGCTCGAACCGCGCGATCATGTCGGCGGTCATCAATGACAACCAACTTGCTCTCTGCGACCGCAACTGCCACAAGTCCATCGAGCAGGGACTCGTCATCAGCGGAGGAATTCCGGTCTTCCTCCTGCCCACCCGCAACCGCTACGGGATCATCGGCCCGATTCCCCCGCAGGAATTCTCCCCGGAAAGCATCGCGAAAAAAATCGCCGCCCACCCGCTGGGAAACTCCGCCGTCTCCCCGACCCCGGTCTATGCCGTGGTGACGAACTGCACTTACGACGGCATGTGCTACCACGCCGCCGGGGTGCAAGATCTCCTCGCGCAATCCGTGGACACGATCCATTTCGATGAAGCCTGGTATGCCTATGCCCGCTTCAACCCGATGTATCGCGACCGGCACGCCATGCGGGGCGATCCGAAGGATCATCCGGCGGACGGTCCCACCGTCTTCGCCACCCACTCAACCCACAAGCTCCTTGCCGCGCTTTCCCAGGCGTCCTACATTCATGTCCGGAACGGTCGCCGCCCGATCGTCCACAGCCGGTTCAATGAGGCCTATATGGCACAGGCCAGCACCTCGCCGCTCTACGCAATCATCTCCTCGAACGAAATCGGGGCCGCGATGATGGACGGCCCCTCCGGGCTTTCGTTGACGAACGAAGTGATTCGCGAAGCCGTGGACTTCCGCCAGGCTCTCGCCCGCGCCCACAGGGAGTTTGCCCGCAAGGGCGACTGGTTTTTCTCCCCGTGGAACGCCCCCGAAGTCCGCGATCCCGCCACCGGAGAAAACATCCCCTTCGCCGATGCTCCCCCGGACCTCCTCGCGACCGATCCGGACTGCTGGATTCTGCACCCGGGAGAAAAATGGCACGGCTTCGACGGCATCCCCGACGGATGGTGCATGCTCGATCCCATCAAAGCCGGAATCGTCTGTCCCGGCATGGGAGACAACGGGGAACTGGAGGACACCGGCATTCCCGCCGCGATCCTCAGCAGCTTCCTCTACCGTCGCGGAATCATCCCCTCCCGCACCACCGACTTCATGGTTCTCTGCCTCTTCTCGGTCGGCATCACCAAGGGAAAATGGGGCACGCTCATCAATACGCTCCTGAACTTCAAAGAGGCCTGCGACCGCAACGAACCGCTCGAAACCCTGCTGCCCGACCTCGTGAAGACAGCTCCCGGACGTTATGCGCCCCTGGGCGTCCGCGAACTCTGCGATCAAATGTTCCAGCGCATGAAAACCAGCGCCATGGACAAGGCCCAGGCCGCCGCCTTCGGAAATCTCCCGACACCGGTGATGCCGCCGCGTGCCGCCAATGCAAGGCTCATGTCCGGAGAAGTGGAACTCCTCCCGCTCAGTGCCATGCCCGGCCGCACCATCGCCGTCGGGGCCATCCCCTACCCGCCGGGCATCCCGATCCTCATGCCGGGGGAAAACACCGGCCCGGCCGACGGCCCCTGGCTCACTTTCCTCCGCTCCATGGAAGACTGGGGCCGGGAATTTCCCGGCTTCGAAAAAATCGTCGAAGGAGCCGTTGTCAAAGACGACAAATACCACTTCTGGTGCGTGAAATAATTTCGCATTCCCCATTTCGCATTTCGCATTGATTTTATGAATTCATCCAAAAAAGTCGGAGTCATCCCCGCCACCCTGATGGTCGCGGGCAACATCATGGGCTCGGGAGTTTTCATGCTCCCCGCCAACCTGGCCTCCACCGGCGGCATCGCGATCTTCGGCTGGGCGGTCACGATCACCGGGGCCATCTGCCTCGCCATGGTCTATGCGAAGATGGCGGCGATTGATGACAGCGCGGGCGGTTCCTACGCGTATGCGCGGCGCGCGTTCGGGCCCTTCATCGGTTACCAGACGAACTTGCTCTACTGGCTCGCCGGCTGGATCGGCAACGTCGCCCTGGCGGTCGTCGGCGTCGGTTATCTGAGCTACTTCTTTCCCGCACTCAAGGATCCGACGGTCCTCGCCGCGGCCTGTGTCGCCATGATCTGGCTTTTCACCTTCATTAATATTCTCGGACCGAAACTCACGACAAACGTCCAGTCCGTGACCACGATCCTTGCCCTTGTCGCCATTGTCGGCGTGGCCATCGTCGGGTGGTTCAAATTCAGTCCCGCCACTTACATGGCCGCGTGGAATGTCAGCGGACAGGGCACCTTCGGAGCCATTCAGGGCGTCTTGAATGTCACCCTGTGGTCGTTCATCGGAGTCGAGACCGCAGCCGTCGCCGCGGGTGTCGTCGACAACCCGAAGAAGAACGTTCCGATCGCCACCATCGGGGGAGTTCTCCTCGCCGCCGTCACCTACGTTCTCTCCTGCACCGCCATCATGGGAGCTATCCCCAATGATGTGCTGCAAAAATCCGCGGCTCCCTTTGCCGACTGCGCGAAGCTTGCCCTGGGCGAGACCGGGGGGGCCATCGTCTCGTTCTGTGCCGCCGCCGGATGCCTCGGATCCCTCGGCGGCTGGGTGCTCGCCACCGCACAAACCGCCAAGGCAGCCGCTGCGGACGGACTTTTCCCCAGGATCTTCGGCGAGGCGAACCAGCACGACATCCCGGTGAAAAATCTCATCATCACAGGATTTCTCATGACCGGGGCCCAACTCCTCACCATCTCCCCGACAGCATCCAAAGAGTTCGGAGTCATCTCCTCCATCGCCGTGCTCATGACCCTCGTCGCTTACGTGTATGTGGCCGCCGCGCTCGTCTGGATCGCCAAAAAGGTTGGATTTGTCACCGGCCTGATGATTGCCATCACCACCGTCTACTGCCTCTGGGCCGTGCTCGGCTCGGATCCGAAGCAGGTCATCTGGCTGGCCATCACCCTGCTCATCAGCGCCGTCTGTTACACAATCAACCAGGTCACCCACAAAAAACCCGCTCCCGAACAACAAAGTTGACCCCCCATGCGCTCGCTTCTCATCGTCTTTGTCCTCTTTGCCGCCGGCCTTTTCCTCGGCCACGAATACTGGCCGCAGTCGCACCCCGACCCCGCCTGGCACTTCCGGTTCCACCGCGGAAAAATGCCGCCGTTCGCCACGGAAACACAGGGCACCAACAATCCTCCTCCCGCCCAACACGGACGCATCCTTCACCCGCAGAACTGAGCTTTCCCACACACTCCCATGATCGAACGCCGCTCCAAAATCCTCCGCCACCGCGTCCTCCTTGTTGATGACGACCTTGAAATGTCCAGCGCTGCCGGGCGGGCGGCGCTCCTGTTGAAAACCGAACTCGAACTCAACGGCGTGGACGTCGTCTGCGCCCCCGGGGCCGCGGACGGACGCAGTCTCTTCCTCTCCGACGCCGGACTTCACGGAATCTTGATCGATTGGACTCTCGGCAACAACCCCGATGATCCGCATTCCACGGCAATGGACCTGATCCAGTTCATCCGCTCCCGCAACGAGAAGATCCCCATTTTCCTCCTCACCGACCGCGAGCGCAGTTCGGGACTCTCGGAGGAAGTCCTCATGCTGGTCAGCGAACTCGTCTGGCTCATGGAGGACAGTGCGCCCTTTGTCGGCGGGCGCATCAAGGCCGCCGTAAAGACCTATTCCCGCGGTCTTCTCGGGCCGATGGCCTCGGCGCTGATCGAGTTCGACCTCGTCCATGAATACTCCTGGCACACACCGGGACACACCGGCGGCACCGCCTTTCAGAAATCCCCCGCCGGACGGCTGTTCTACGACTATTTCGGCGAAGCCCTGTTCCGCTCCGACCTTTCGATCAGCGTCGGCGAGCTTGGTTCCCTGCTGGATCACTCCGGCCCGATCGGCGACGGCGAAAAATATGCCGCCAAAATCTTCGGTGCCCACCGCTCGTATTCCGTAACCAACGGCACCTCGACCTCGAACAGGATCATCTGGATGGCCTGCGTCGGGCGCGGACAGAAGATCTGGGTGGACCGCAACTGCCACAAGTCGAACGAACAGGGCATCACCCTCACAGGAGCCGTCCCCCATTACCTCATGCCCACACGCAACCGTTACGGGCTCATCGGTCCGATTCCTCCCGGGAACCTCCTGTCGGAAAAACTCATCGAAGGCGGACGCCCCGTGCATGCGGTCATCACCAACTCCACCTACGATGGCCTCACCTACAATGTGGACCGTGTCCTGGAAGTCATCGGCGACTCGCTCGACCGGATCCACTTCGACGAAGCGTGGTATGGCTACGCCCGGTTCCACCCCCTCTATCGCGGACGCTTTGCCATGCGCGGCGACTTGAAGGACCATCCCCCGGGAGCCCCGACGATCTTTGCCACCCACTCGACGCACAAACTCCTCGCCGCCCTCTCGCAGGCCTCGTTCATCCACGTCAGAGACGGCCGCAACAGCATCGACCACGCCCGATTCAACGAATCGTTCATGATGCACGGTTCGACATCGCCGTTCTATCCGATCATTGCCTCGAACGACGTGAGCGCCGCGATGATGGACGGGAAAGGCGGCGAAGTCCTCATCGAAGAGTCCCTGCGCGAAGCCGTCGCCTTCCGGCAAACCGTCACGCGTCTCTGGCGGGAACACGATGATCGCGACGATTGGTTCTTCCAGACATGGAATCCGACCAGCGTCAAGGATCCCCGCACCGGAAAGCAGGTGGCATTCGAGGCCGCCTGCCCGGACCTCCTCGTCTCCGAACCTTCCTGCTGGGTTCTCCATCCCGGAGACGCCTGGCATGGATTTGACCTCGAAGACAACTATTGCATGCTTGATCCGATCAAGGTCTCCGTGCTCACGCCTGGAGTGAACCCCGACGGCTCGGTCTCGGAACGCGGATTCCCGGCCAGCCTCCTCACGGCCTATCTTGATGCGCGGGGAATCGTCGTGGAAAAGACCAGCGACTACGCCATCCTCTTCCTCTTCTCGCTCGGCATCACCAATGCCAAATGGAGCACCCTCGTGCATTCCCTGCTCGCCTTCAAAAACGACCACGACGCCAACAAACCCCTCGCGGAATGCATCCCTTCGGTGGCCGGTTTTTATCCGGGCCTGGGATTGCGCGATCTGGCGGAAAAAATGCAGTCGCACATGCGCACCAGCAGGCAGCTCCAAATTCAGGGCCGGGCTTTTTCCGAACTCCCGGAAATGGAGATGACTCCCGCCGACTGCTATCAAAAACTTGTCGCCAATGAAATCGAGCGGATCTCCGTGGAAGACGCCGCAGGCCGCACCGCCGCCACCGGCCTCGTTCCCTACCCGCCCGGAATCCCGATGGTAATGCCGGGGGAAAGACTTGGTGAAAAAGACGGGCCTTTCCTGGCCTACCTCCTCGCCATTCAGCAATGGGACAGGGTTTTCCCGGGTTTCGCCCACGACACCCACGGCGTCGAAAGCGAAGAGGGAACCTACAAGATTCTGGTTCTGAAATGAACGTCTTCCACAAATCCGAACGCACCACCCTGCAGCGTCTGGCAAGGCTGGGATCTTACGACAAGCCCCTTGTTCACGGGATCATCGACCGGGCGGTTTTCTGCCATGCGGGCTTTGTCGACAACGGAGAGCCTGTTGTGATTCCCTGCCTGCACGGACGCGAGGGCGATCTGCTTCTCTTCCACGGTTCCCATGCCAGCCGCCTGATGAAAACCCTCGTCTCCGGCGAGAGGGTCTGCCTGGCTTTCACCCTGTTCAACGGACTGGTGATGGCCCGCGCTGCCTTCGCCCACTCGGCCCTCTACGAATCGGTCATCGGCTACGGACGGGGAACGGAAATTTCGGAGGAAACCCCGAAACGGAGCGCCCTGAAAGCCATTTCCGACCACCTCTTCCCGGGACGCTGGGAACAAACCCGTCCTCCCACGGAACACGAACTCGCCGCCACCTGTGTTGCCGGAGTCATCCTGGAGGAAGCCTCGGCCAAGATCAGCTCCCAAGGCCCGGAGGACCGCCCCGGGGACAGGGACTGGCCCGCCTGGGCGGGCATCCTTCCCTCCCACACCACCTACGGCCCCCCGCAGCAGGATCCCGCACAGGATCCATCGATCCCCTTTCCGGCTTGTCTGGCCGCGCTTGTCGGCTCCGGAACTCCGCAGTGAGCCGGTTCCGGAAAAAAGGGACGCCGGAAATCCCGGGAATTTGTCGTGAGTAAATCCCGGAATCCGGAAAGAATCCGCCCATGATCGTCCAAAAGAAGATGGGATTGGCGATGGCCACGGTGCTCGTTCTTGTGAACATGGTGGGAACCGGGATTTTTCTCCTGCCCGTAAGCATGGCCTCGGTCGGCAGCATTTCGATCCTCGGATGGCTGGTCGCCGGTGTCGGTGCGGCAGCCATCGGGCTGATGTTCGCAATGCTCGGAGCCATCAAACCCGAAGCAGGCGGCCCCTATGCCTATGCCCGCGAGGCACTCGGCCCGTATCTGGGATTTCAGACCAACTACATCTACTGGTCGGCCAATCTTGTCGGCAACATCGCCGTCGCAACCACGGTCACCGGGTATTTCACCGAATTGATCCCCGCCCTCGGGGGCACGGGACGCGAAGCCGCTTTCACCATCGCCGTGGTCTGGGCCGCCACGGCCATCAATCTTGCCGGTCCCCGATGGGTCGGCTTCTTCACCGGCTGGGGCACCGTGCTGGCCATGATCCCCCTGCTGGCCATCGCCGTTCTCGGATGGTTCTGGTTCAATCCACAGACATTTCTCGGCAGTTGGAACCCGAACCATGATTCCGAGTGGAATGCGATCTCAACAAGCGCCGCCTTCGCCCTCTGGGCCTTCATGGGAGTCGAAAGTGCAGCCGTGGCTTCCGATGTCATCGAGAACCCGAAACGCAACGTCCCTCTCGCCACAATGATCGGCCTCGTCATCGCGGGGATCCTCTACATCGCCACCTGCACGGTCCTCATGGGAATCATGCCGGCCGAGGAACTGGCCAGGTCCTCCGCCCCGTTTGCCGACGCCGCCGCCAGGGTCATCGGTCCGGCCGGTGCTGTCGTCATCGCCCTCTGCGCGATTTTCAAGGCAGGCTCTTCCCTCGTCGGCTGGACACTCACCATCAGCCAGTCCGCCGCCGCGGCGGCAAAAGACGGACTCTTCCCGAAAATCTTTGCCCGGCGCAACGCCCGGGGCATCCCGAGCATCAACTTCTTCATCACCGGCATCCTGATGACCGGCATCGTGCTCGTCACCGCATCGCCGACCATCGCCAAACAATTCAACGAGATCATCGACATGGCGATCATTCTCACGATCCTGCCCTACATGTATTCCGGAATTGCCTTTCTGCGGATTGGAAAACTCGCGGGAACGAACCGCTGGCACCATTATCTCGTCGTTTCCATCGTTGCCGTGGTGAGCATCTACTGCCTGTGGGTGGTAGCCGGTTCCGACCCGGATCTGACGCGCAGCGCCATGATCATCCTCTTCGCCAGCGTCCCCCTCTACCCGATCTTCGCCCGGGGACTTGAAGAAGATGAGACCAAGTGAATAAGGCGTGCGCTTTGATCTGGCCAGATTTGGTTTGATTTGGTGCGATTAGCCTTGATTGTAGGCACTTACAAAATGACGCGGTTCCACCTTGACGCTAAATTCCCGTGCTTTCTTTGGCAGATTTGACTGAACCTGAATGTTTGGTCCGAGGAGGTTCCACCTTTCTACAGAGGAGTTGGCCAACCAGAAGAGCACGAGAATTGAGAGTCAAAGTGGAGCCTGGCACAACAAATATCACACAAATGCTCCTGGTTCACTCAAAAGCGAGGTGTTGGCCTGGACCTTTTCGAGAACGTCGAGCAGCCTTTTTATCAGGCCCGAGTCATCAATTGATCGTTTGAGATCGGTGGAAGTCTTGGTGTCTGAGGATTTGCCGGGGTTAAGGAGGCGTTCAATTGCCTGGGGGTTGAGAAGTGGGACAATCTTCTCGAAGCCTCCGGTGGGTGTCTGAACGAACTCCCTACGGGAGGCTCCGGAGAGGAGAGCGGAGGCGCGGGCTTCGCGGGCCATTTCCGAGAGGGTTGTCTGTGCGGTGGCAGACGAGGCGGCGGCGGTTTTGAGGCTTTCAGCGACCTGGGCGAGTTCCGGGATGTTGCGGGTATTTCCAGCAACTGTCGTGATTGCGTCGGCGAGGATAGAGCCGCTTTTTTGAGCGGAAGCGAGCAGGGGGGACATGACTTGCTCCATATCAATCATGCCAAATTGTTCGGCAGCGTAGGAAGATGCGTATTTGGCGTCCATGCCAGCTTTATCTGCTCCCTCCCGCAATCCGGCGACATTTGCTCCAAACCTCATAGACACAGGGAGTAACTCGATCAGATCTGCCGCCGCGGACATAAGTTCCGCACGAACCGTGTCGAGGATGCTCATGACACTTCCGCGAATGCCCTCCCAAAAATTGCCATCGGAGAGAAGGGTGGCGGCGCTCTGGAAAGCTCCTTTTAGGGCTTCTGCACCGATGCGGATGGCAGTTGAGATGCCAACGTTGACATTCGAGAGCATGGCTTTGGCAAGTCCAGAGGCGGCGGTCTCAATCGTTTTTCCGAGTTGGCCGGACTTGAAGAGAGCGAATGCGCCGGAGATCCCCGTCGCGAGGGTTTTCCCGAGGTTTTCGGCGAGTGGGAGCCAGTCTTTGAGTTTCGTTGTGGCCTCTTCGAGGACTGGCTCGAGGGCCTTCATGATGGGGGTGCCGAAGGATCTTTGCAGGGAGTCCCAATAACCTTGGAAAGTGGAGAAGAGGCCGCGAAAGGTGGTGGAGAGGTCCTGCATTCCTCCGCCAAATTTGCGGCGGATGATCTGGCGGACGGCGTCGAGGGCTTCGTCGGCACTGCCTTGAAAGCTGCCGCTTTTGTCGAATTTGAGCCCGGCTCCGGTGAGGTCCTGCATGGAGATGCCGAAGGCGCGGAGGCGCTCGAAGGCTTCGCCGAATTGGCCGGCTTTGAGGCGACCGAAGGCGTCGCCGACTTCCTCGATTGGTTTGTCCATGCCTGCGGCAAGGTCGCCAATGTCTCGCAGGAGCGGCTTGATCTGCTTTGCGGCGAAGCCGAAAGCGAGGAGTTGCTTGCCGGTGGCGGCGACGGGGACGGGGTCGAAGGGGGTGACGTCTGCAAACTCCATGAGGTCTTTGACCATGGCTTTTGCGGCGGGGGCGGACTTGAGCAGTGCCTTTAAGGAGGTCTCCAGTGCCTCCGCGTCGGCAGAGAGGGTAATGGGCCGGGAGAGTGGAGCAACGAGGGTCTCGATGGCCCCAGGGAGGTTTGCCAGGCCGGTGATGATGTTTCCGGCTTTGGACAGTGCGCCTGTGAATGTGGAGACGGTGCCTTGGGCGACGCGCATGGGGCCGGTGAATCCGGCATTGGAGAGGCTGAGGCCATAGCTGAGGACGGTCATTTTTTATGCGCAATCAAAGCGTTTTTTAAATCCTGTGTAGATTACACGGAGAGCATTCACAAATAGGGTGATCGCCAATTTCAGGAGCAGATGGAGCGCCGCCTTGATCTGTCCTTCACGCGCCAGTTGGATCGACAACACAAGTAAGCGGATGAATGCGGGCATACGCGCAATTCAACAGGATTTAATTTTTGTGTGGAATGAGCCAGCGGGCTGTGCGGGATTCGCCTGCGGTTACGCGGAGTGAGAAATCCACCAAGGGGTCTTTGATTTCGCTCGCAGGAAAATGACCGGCTGCATGGGTGGCAGGATGGGGGCGCGGAGTGGCAGAAGGTTAAGGAACTCTTCTGGCTTCAGGCCGAGTTGCTGGCAGACGAGACGGTCTGTTGCGTTCAGGGCGACACAACTACCGTCGCGAGCAAACGCTTTTCGCTCAATATGTTTTTTTATCTCAGCTGCGATCTGTGCGGGGTCGCGACTGTCTGGCAGGCTCGGGAATATGGCTTGAAGAACCGAAAATAGCTCGTCGCTGACTGGATATTCCATTTGAATGGACGGAGCGTGCCCGATTCGGGGCGGACGGTGAAGCATGGCTGCGACATCTGCAACAATCAACCCCGGCAGCTTGCAATGCAGGCCGTGGATTCTGCGCCTTGCGCAACTGCCGGAGGAGGTGCGGAGAGAGGGCGTTGCGGGTGAGGTGGAAGGTGGCTTGCATTACTCGGTAAAAACCTGCCAGTCTCCCTCCTCAACGACATCGGCCTGCCAACCGTGGTGCAGAGCAAAGGCTTCCAAGGCTCTCTGGAACAACTCGGCAAAATGCTCGTCCGGGAGCGGTGTGCGGTAGGGAGCTTTGGTGCGGGCTTCGATGGCGAATTTGTTTGTCCACTGAAGAGTTCCCGGGCCGGGCAGCGTGGCGAATTTCCCGGAAACCCTTCCGATCTGTGTGCCCTCTTGCAAAAAAGAAATGGTGATGGTTTTCATTCGATCTCTCCGGTAAAAATTTTCAGGACGATTTGCAGGGTTTCGAGAAATTCCGCGGCGTGGTGTGCCTCCTCATTTCGAGGATCGCCTTGCTTGTAAAGTCGGGGGTAAATCTCTCCGAGGAGTCTTTCTCCATCGCTTCCAACTCGGCTTGCGAGAGATGGATTGGATGGGAAACCCCAGTTGACATGTCCAATTGATAAACCTGGGATTTCATTGTGCCACACATGCTTATTGTTCCCTCATGATGCCAAGACGAGGTGACTCAGGAGCCGGTAGGCGTCATTGATATTTGCCCCCTTGGAAAATTCAAACTTCAACGGGTGTTGCTCTCCGGTGATCCAGATCTGTAGCTCCGCGTCGAGGTCCATGAACCCGGCGCTTTCTCTTGAGAACTTCGTTATCGATTTATAGGGTATCGACAGCAGTTGTTGCTTTTTCCCTGTCACGCCCTGTTTGTCGAGGGTGAGCACCCGGAACGAGGTGAAAAGGAAAATATCCCGATGGAGTTTGAACGCCTTGTAGATTTCTTCCCCATCGATCAGCACAGGCTGAAAGTCTGTGGCGGCTTGCTCTGGAGTGATTTCGGTTGCATTGCCGAGGATGTGTTGGAGGAGACTCATATCAATAGGAAATGAAACGCCGGGCAGAACGTCCAGAGGAATCCCGCCCGGCGGTGGTTTCGCACGCTCAGATTTCCCGAAGTGCCGACATGGCGGCCGCTAGGGTGCGGCCGGCATCCTCTATGGCCAGAATTGCGGCCCGGAGCGGAGCCATGCGCGGGTTGTCTGCGATTAAATCGGACAGGCAATGGAGTTTTGAAATGGCATCCTCGAAAGGCCATCCTCCCATACGGGCTTGGTGATTGGTTCAATGTGGCTGATAGAAATTAACAATGGGTCCGTGACGATAACTTCTTCCTCTCCTCGATCCAACTTTAAGACTGTCGTCCGCTTCTCGACTTGGGCGGTAACAATCAACGGATGCTTTGTTTTATATCTGTTCAGAAAGGGGAATTTTACGGCGATGTTGTAATTCAGAGAGAACGAAAGCCCGTCAATAGTTTGTGGAGAACAGCCGCGGAAAACCGTCATTAGTTCCGGCAACGCATCCCACTTCCGCCGCTCTTTTCTGCTCATCATCGCATTTAAATCGGCCCTTGTTGCGCTCGCAAAATGGACAAGCAAATCTTGGTGATATAGCCCAATGTTGTCGCAAATAGACCACGCCTGCCCAAGGAGTGAAAACCATTGCCTTCGCGTAAGTCCGCGGGCTCCCAGAATAACCTGTATTCGCGTGTAGCTGTTGGCCAAAACAAGCCGCCCCTTGATTGCCTCCATTGCTTTACTCTTCATGTGCATCATGCTGTTCTCTTCCTCCTCCGGGCTTCTTGTTTTTCTCTTGGCCGGAAGGGAAGAATGTGACGTTTTTCGAGGGATTGTCTTTTCTTCGTCGCTCCCATATTCAGTTGCTTGGAATGCTTCCTCTGTGTCGGACAGAAGGTCCAGGCAAATTCTGTCCGCCGGTGGGGTTCAGATTTCCCGAAGTGCCGACATGGCGGTCGCCAGGGTGCGGTCGGCATCCTCTATGGCCAGAATTGCGGCCCGGAGCGGGGCCATGCGCGGGTTGTCTGCGATTAAATCGGACAGGCAATGGAGTTTTGAAATGGCATCCTCGAAAGGCCATCCTCCCATGGCATCGTCATACAAGGATTTGAATGCCAGCATTTCGAAGATGCCGGGGCTTCCGTTCGTGAGGTCAATTCCTTGCTTGCTGAGCAAGGAGGCCAACTGCTGGTCTTCGGTTGGCTGGTGTGGGGTGGAACTTCCGGTTTGCACCGGGGCGGGCGTTGGTTTACGGTTTCGGCGGATCTGAGCTGAGTTCATCTTTACGGGTTTTCTTGGTTCGGGTCCGGGCTTCGGTGGGGGTTGCTGCCCCTGCCGAGCCACTTTTTTCTTTTCCTTCCATTTCCTCGACCCATTTCAGGAGCTGGAGGGTTTTCTCTGCACTGGGAGCACTTGCCCCGGCGATGTATGCATGAACGGCCTGGCGCGAAATCCCCAAGTGTTTTGCCAAGGAATACTGGCTGTTGTTTTGCAGGCAGTTCTTGGTTCGTTCCAAGAGGCTAGGCCATAGCTCGCTCATGTCGGAAGAAGTATCAGTTTCGTCCAAATAGTCAATTATTGTTTTACTATTTATGATGTGAGCTATTTCAAGACTTGCCTGGCGGATTGGTTTGTTTCGCTTGGTGCATTGGGCTGCAAATCCCTCTGCGATGGCCTGTATTCGGGTCAGAGCTGGCTTCTGCATAGATTCATTTCCAGTGACGAGATGTCGGAGCCAGGTGGCAATTTCCTCAATTGCTGTCTCCGCGTCGGCATCCAGCCCGGAGGCCTTGATTTCCTTCTGAAAGCGTTCCTGGGCAGCTTTAAGAGGTGATGCTTGTCCGGTGAGAAGCCAATCAACATCGACTTTGTAGAACAAGGCCAGCTTCTTGGCGGTGCTGTGGGTTAATGGCGTGGCGGCGTTTTCGAGCATCGATAGAAGCGGCCTGGATATGCCTGATCCCTCTGCGACTTCCTGGGAAGTGAGTCTTCTGTCAATGCGAAGGCTTTTCAGGCGCTCAGCAGTTGGATTTGACATAACGTTGGAGTTTTGTATTCTCATGGAATTAAAATTCTACGATTGGCAATCCCCGCAGCCGTGAATGCCATCGGCATTTGAAACCTCTTTAATATCTCGCCATATGCCAGCCCAATCCTTCGAATCCCGCAATCTCCGAATGATCTGTCTGCGCCGGGGCATAAAACCCAAGGATCTAGCGGAGAGAATCGGCGTTGCTGTGTTGAAAACATAATCATGAACAAGGAGCCCCTACCGATGGAGGGCG
>CAZPEN010000046.1:0-20290 GCA_964585615.1 uncultured Chthoniobacter sp.
AATTCTCGAAAAGACCGCCAACTTCTGTAAATCAATAGTCTGACAGGACTCTAGAGCGGTTTAAACAATTCTATAGCCGCTGCTTTGCGGCGGCGAGAGCCACAGGACTGCGTCAGCAGTTCGGGCAGTGTGTTTTCACACAGCCGCTTCACTGCCGCCGCACCCCTGCAACTCTCGGCGCTCGCAAATCAGTGGCCACATTATTATTTAAACCGCTCTATTGCTCTTCCGTTCCGCCTGCTTTGCCTTTTTCTTTCTTGGGTTGGGAATATTCGGCGGCGAGGCGGGCCTTGGCGGCACGGAGAAGTTCGGGATTGTCGCGGTGCGCAAAGGCTTCGGCAAGGGGATCGCCGGTGCGTTGCAACAGGGCCAGCAGTTCCGACCGCATCGCTTCAATTTCCTTTTGACGGGCGGGATCGGCAATGAGGTTGTGCCGTTCCGTACGGTCGTTGGTGAGATCGTAGAACTCTTCGGGCACGCGGCGGGAGTAGAACTCCACGCGTTCCCTGATCGCGGGATTGGTCCCGGCGGCTTCCACCATGGCCTGCCAGGTGAGCCCCTTCATGTTCTCGGCCTTGTATTCCATGTTCCCGTCGGACCAGGCATTCCAGATGTAGGAACGGTCTTTTGTCCGGATGCAGCGCATGGGAAGCCAGGTTCCGCTGGAAGATTGGTTGTAGAAAGTGAAGACCCGGTCCCAACCGGGCATTTTCTGTCCCTTGAGAGCAGGAAGAAACGAGCGGCCGTCGAGATCGGGAATCGGCGGCAGCGCAGCGGCATCAAGAAGAGAGGGGGTGAAGTCGATGGTGGAAACCATGTGCTCGCGATCCACAGTTCCGGGTTTGATGACCCCCGGCCAGCGCAGGATGAGAGTGCCACGGGAGCTGTTCTCGTAGTCATTCGACTTGGCAAAGGGGACGGACATGCCGTGGTCGCCTCCGTAGAACATGACAATTGTATTGTCGCGCTGTCCGGAGTCATCGATCGCCTTGAGCACCTGCCCGACGCAATCGTCCAGACGCCGGACACTTGTGTAATACTGCGCCAATTCCCTGCGGATTTCCGGCAGATCTTCCAGGAACCCGGGCACATCCCCGATCTCCTCCGGCGTGATCACGCGGCTTGGGGGAGAGCCGCCCGCGAGGTCTTTGGGCCCTTTTGTCCCGATGAAGGGCCGGTGGGGGTCGGTGCAATTGACATGATGGAAGAAGGGCCGTTTCTGGTCCGCGGCCATCTTGAGAAATTCCGCGGTCATCTCGCGGAGTTTGTCCGGGCTCCGTGGAACCTGGAGCGGCGGCTTGGAGCCGGTGAGGATCATGGGAGGACTGTAATCCAGGCAGAATTTTTCCTCGGGCTGGTAGTGGGGTTTTTTGCCGAGCATCGAGATGAGGTAGCCAGCTTCGTGGAGTTGTTGGTTGAGCGTCCGCACCCCGGGTTTGAGCGGCAGAAAGCCCATGGCACCGTTCCGTTGCGGGTAGAGACCGGTGTGCATGATCTCGCGCACGGGCTGACAGACGGCGACCGTGGAGCAGGCGTATTCAAAGCGCAACCCTTCTGCGGCCAGGCGGTCGAGGTTTGGCGTGAGATCCCTGATCGGACAACCAGAGCAGCCCGCGGAATCGTAATTCATGTCGTCGGCCGTGATGAAAACGATGTTCGGACGGGGCTCCGCCGCGCGAAGCGAAAGCCCCGGAAGAAGTGCGCTGACAAGAGTGGACAAAAGGGGGACAAGGTTTCTCATGGAAGGGGACTTTCCGAAGTTTGTTCTTTCAAATGGTCGGCGAAGAAGGCCTCGTCCGCCGCGTTGTTTTCCGACGGGAGACCGGGTGGCTTCAGGCCGGCACACCAGGCTGTGAGCTTTCCTTTCAGCCGTTCCACGATTTCCGGATGATCGGCGGCGAGGTTCTTCCGTTCTCCATCGGGAGTGGTGACGTTGAACAGGAACTGCTGTGTCTTGCCGAGAAGGATGAGTTTCCATGGAAACTCCAGCACGGCGGCCTGGCTTCGCCAGCGCCAGAAGAGATTTTCATGCGGAGCCCCCGGTTTTTTCCCCTCAAGAAAAGGCAGGAGGTTCACGCCATCAAGCGCACTGTCATGCGGGAGTCCCGCCAGGGCCACGGCGGTCGCCCCGACATCCAGCGAACTGACCGGAAGGTTGCAGACCAGTCCTGCGGGGAGAGTGCCGGGCCAGGCGGCGATGAACGGAGTGCGGATTCCGGCGTCCGTGAGCATTCCTTTCTCGCCGACGAGGGGAAGATTGAGCGAACCATTCCAGGCTCCCTTTTTGAGCGGGGCGCCGTTGTCTCCAATGAAAAAAACCAGCGTGTTTTTCTCCATGCCGAGTTCGCGCAGTTTTTCGCGGATCCGGCCGAGCCCGTCGTCCATCGCGGCGATCATGGACAGGGCCTGGCGGCGTTCCAGAGGAAGATTTTCCGGCGTTTTCGAGAACCACGGTTCCGGGGATTCGAGCGGCACGTGGGGCGCAAACCATGCGAGGTAAAAAAACCACGGTTTCCCGGGATTTGCGGCCCGCCGGTCGAGGAAGGACAGCGCCGCATCGGTTTGCACGACGACCCGGAAGCGATCATCCCGGACGAGATGCGGAGTCTTGTCAAAAGGCTGTCCCTTCAAATCGTGCGACGCAAGGAATTGATGCATTTCCCCGCACCAATACTCGTCGAATCCCTGCTCGCCCGGGAGGAACCGGGCATCAATGCGCTGAGTTTTCCCTTCCTTCCCCTGTTCCCCCGGCTTCCTCTTTTCTCCCGAATAGGCGAGATGCCATTTGCCGCTCATTCCGGTGACATAGCCCGCCTGCTTCAGCCGCTCCGGCAGGGTGACGACTTCCAGTGGCAGGGGGCCTTTCGTGTTGTCTTCCACGCCGAAGCGATTCTGATGCTGTCCGGCGAGGACTCCTGCGCGTGAGGGGACGCATTGCGGTGCGGTGACATAGCCGCGGGGAAAACGCACCCCGTCGTGTGCGAGCCGGTCGAGGTTCGGGGTGGAAACATCCCTGTCCACTTCCTGCGCTCCCAAATCGGCCCACCCGTGGTCGTCGGAGTAGATGAGGAGGATGTTTGGTTTTTTGAGGGTGTCCTCCGCGAAGGCAGCCACGGTGATGAGAAGGACGGTACAGGCTGGGAGAGAGAGGAGCTTCATGTTTTTCAGTTGGCGCTGATTTCCAAATCCACGGTTTTGCTGTTCTTCGGAACCCGGCCTTGAAGCCGGTTGGAGGATGGCGGTGCCGCCGCCGGGTTGGGCCGGGGAAAAAGGGCGCCGGTGTCCTTGAGAAAACCGTCGATGAGGCCATCGAGCTCCTTCACGCGTTCGGGCTGGGCGGAAGCGAGGTTCTTTGTTTCCCCCAGATCCTCGCGGAGATTGTAGAGTTCGTGGCGGCGTTCGTCGCCCGGTGGTGGGGAGAACCAACGGATGAGCTTCCAATCTCCGGATCGCACGGACACTCCCCCGGCGCGGTCGGGGTCGGCATGGGGGAAGTAATTGAAAAAAGCCACCCGCCCGGTGCCGCCTTCGGATTTGAGAACTTTTGCGTAGCTGATGCCGTCGAACTTCTGTTGCGGTGGCCGGGGCAGACCGAGAAGGTCGAGCAGGGTGGGATAGAGGTCGATGTGCCCGACCACTTCGCCGCTCGTTGTGCCGGGGGCAATGTGACCGGGCCATGACCACATGAGCGGAACCCGCGTGCCGCCTTCGTAGAGAGTTCCCTTGCCGTCGCGCAGGGGAGCGTTGACGGTTGGAGGCTGGGTGCCGGCCCACTTCCGCCAGTCCAGCAGAGAAGGATCGTCCTCCTTGCGTTTTTCGGTTTTTCCGTCTTCCGCCGTATTGCTGTGGGTGTTCCCGCCGTTGTCGGAGTTGAAAATGATGATGGTCCTGTCGGCGAGGCCGAGCCGGTCGACGGTGGCAACGATTCTGCCGAAGCTTTCGTCCACGCTTTTGAGCATGGAAGCCATGATCGGATTGCCCTGGACGCCCCGGGGATCTTTCTTTCCGGCAAATTGCTTCGTGTCTTCTTCCTTGTGTCCCCACGGACCGTGGACGCCGTATTGCCAGAGATTGAGAAAGAACGGGCGGCTTTTGTTTTCCTCGATGAACTGGACGGCTTCGTCGGTGAGCCGGTCCACAATGTATTCTCCGGGCGGGCCGTCGGTGATGTTTCCGATCCGTGTCTT
Organism: uncultured Chthoniobacter sp.; assembly: GCA_964585615.1. GTDB lineage: Bacteria > Verrucomicrobiota > Verrucomicrobiia > Chthoniobacterales > Terrimicrobiaceae > QYQL01. The sequence continues at coordinate 4,188 of CAZPEN010000046.1, forward strand.
GTTGCCGGGTTTCCCGGCGGGAATGACGCCATAGGGAGAGAAATAGCCTCCGGGCGGGCCGGGGTCGGGATGACAGTGAAACGTGACGTCAAAGCCCTGTTGTTCCGGCCAGTGCGGAGGGGTGAGGCCGAGGTGCCATTTGCCGATGTGGGCCGTGCGGTAGCCTGCGTCCCGAAGGGCTTCGGCAAGAGTGAACTCCGACGGCTCGAGGAAATTTTTGCTTTTCGGCAGGAGCAGGGGCTGGTTGGCCGGGGCCGAATCCGGCAGATAGTCGGAGCCTTCCGGCAGGGGAGGCTGATGGCCCGAGGCACTGGTTATTCCATGCCGGGCGGAATACTGCCCGGTCAGCAAACTCGCGCGGGTCGGAGAGCACAAAGGTTGCGCATAGGCATCGGTGAATCGCATGGCCTGCGTGGCAAAGCGGTCGATGTTTGGAGTTTCATAGTATTTTGACCCATACGCGCCGCAATCCATCCACCCCATGTCGTCCACCAGAAAAACGATGACATTCGGTTTGCTTTCGGGAGCCGCTCCCCGGATGGAGGAAAGGGTCGCGAGGCAAAAAAGAACGGGGAAAAACTTCATGGGGTCGGGCCATTCAACACTCCGGACCGTGTTTTGTTGCGTGATTTGCCGAAAAAGCCGGCGGGAGAAGCTTTTGTGACAAAGATCAAAAACCGTTGGTTGCATCGCCGCGGATTTCGTGGTTAGGCTTTCCCTTTCTTCCCCTATGGCCACCAGCACCGAATCCACGAGCATCGAGTCCCATCTTGTTGAGAAACGCGTTTTCAAACCCGCAAAGGAATTTTCCCGGCAGGCCTTGATTCCGGACCTCGCCACCTACAAAAAACTCCACGCCGAATCGATCAAATCGCCGGAGAAATTCTGGGCGAAGGAAGCGGCCTCGCTTCTCTGGAACAAGAAGTGGACCAAGGTGCTCGATTGGAAGGCCCCCTTTGCAAGGTGGTTTGTCGGCGGCCACCTGAATGCCAGCGAGAACTGCCTGGACCGCCACCTCGACGGCCCCCGGCGCAACAAGGCCGCGATCATCTGGGAAGGGGAACCCGGCGAGCGCCGCACGCTGACCTACCACCAGCTCCACCGCGAGGTCTGCATTTTTGCAAACATCCTCAAACGCAACGGCGTCAAATCCGGCGACCGCGTCCTGATCTACATGCCGCTCATTCCGGAGGCGGTGATTGCCATGCTCGGCTGTGCGCGCATCGGGGCCGTCCACAGCGTGGTCTTCGGCGGGTTCAGCAGCGAAAGCATCAAGGACCGCATTGCCGACAGCGGAGCCACGGTGGTCGTCACGGCCGATGGAGGGTATCGCCGTGGACAGATCGTCACCCTCAAGCAAAACGTGGATCACGCGCTCGAGGGCTCGGACCAGGTCCGCCGGGTCATCGTCTTCCGCCGCACCCATCTCGACATCCACATCCAGGAAGGGCGGGATGTCTGGTGGCACCGCGAGGCCGAATACGTCGATGCCAAGTGCCCGCCCCATCCGGTGGACAGCGAGCACCCGCTGTTCATCTTGTACACCAGCGGCTCCACGGGGAAACCCAAGGGCATCCTTCACACCACCGGCGGTTACCTGACCGGCACCGCTTCCACGACCAAATACATTTTTGACCTCCGCGAGAACGATGTTTACTGGTGCACCGCCGATGTCGGCTGGATCACCGGACACAGTTATCTTGTCTACGGACCGTTGGCAAATGGAGCCACCTGCGTGCTCTATGAAGGCGCTCCGAACTGGCCCGAGCCGGACCGCTTCTGGAAAATCATCGCCGAGTTCGGAGTCACCATCCTTTATACCGCCCCGACAGCCATCCGTGCTTTCATGAAGTGGGGGGACGAGTGGCCGAAAAAACACGACCTCTCCTCGCTTCGACTCCTGGGAACCGTCGGCGAACCGATCAACCCCGAAGCCTGGATGTGGTATTACAAGCACATCGGCGACGGCCGCTGTCCGATTGTCGATACCTGGTGGCAGACCGAGACCGGGGCCATCCTCATCGCCCCGCTTCCGGGAGCGACCCCGCTCAAGCCCGGCACGGCCACGCTCCCCTTTTTCGGGATTGATGCCGCGATTGTGGATGACAACGGAAAAGAAGTGGGACCGAACGAAGGCGGCAAGCTCGTCATCCGCAAACCCTGGCCATCCATGCTCCGGACCATTTACGGCGACAAACCCCGCTATCGGAAACAATACTGGAGCGAGGTCAAAGGATGCTATTTCACCGGTGACGGAGCCCGCCGCGACAAAGATGGCTATTTCTGGATTGTCGGACGCATCGACGACGTTTTGAACGTTGCCGGGCACCGCCTTGGAACCGCCGAGGTCGAAAGCGTGCTGGTCTCGCACCACGATGTCGCCGAAGCAGCGGTTGTGGGACGTCCGGACGAGATCAAAGGCCAGGCGGTCGTGGCGTTCGTCACCCTGCGCACGGGTCACAAGGCCAGCAAGGAACTCGCCGAAACCCTCCGACGGCACGTCGCTCACACCATCGGCGCCATCGCCAAACCGGATGACATCCGCTTCACCGAAGCCCTTCCCAAGACGCGCAGTGGAAAAATCATGCGCCGCCTGCTCAAGCAGATTGCGGCCGGGACGGCCATCACCGGCGACACCACCACGCTCGAAGACTTCAGCGTTCTCGCCAAGTTGCGGTCCGCCGACGAGTAGCCCTCGCAGGCCTCCAATCCGGGCGTGTCGGGAGAGCTCTTTGTGAGAAGGCTCGTCATCCGCGCGTTTCCAGACAGCGGCGCCGGATGACCGGGCGAGGGGCCGTCGATGGATCGGCCTGCACCCGTCCGGATTGCCAAGCCAAATCCCTCAATGATATGCACCGCATCCTGAGGCAATGGCGGGAGTCTTCCCTCTGAATGAAGAAGGGAATCAGACGCCCATCACGACGACGTCCACCTGCCGGTTGTGCTGGGCGCGGCGGTGTTCAAAGAGGAAGATTCCCTGCCAGGTACCGAGGGTGGGGAAGCCACCGACCACGGGAATCACCTCGCTGGTGCGTGTGAGGGCCATTCGGAGGTGGCTGGTTGTGTCGTCCGGTCCTTCCAATGTGTGGAGATAATCGGGATCGTCTTCGGGCACGATTTTCTCAAACCAGGCGTGCAGGTCGGCGCGTGCGCTGGGATCGGCATTTTCGTAGATGACGAGACTGGCGCTGGTATGGCGGACAAAGACGGTGACCGTGCCGGTGGTCACTCCGCTGGTGCGGACAAGCCGGGTGACATCCTCCGTGATCTCGCAGGTGCCTTTGCCCCGGGTGCGGATGGTCAGGGTTTCGTGGAAGGCCTTCATTTGCGCGGAACGAGGAGGAGCGCCCAGCCGGCGAGGAACAGGACGCCGCCGATCGGGGTGATGGCTCCGAGCCATTTGAGGTTTGTGAGGGCGAGGAGGTAGAGCGAGCCGGAGAAAAAGAGGACTCCCGCCACCCAAAGTTGCACCACAAGGGGATGGCGGTCGGCGGCCCACAGCGAGGCGACGGCGTGGACCAGTTGGTAGAGCACGGCGGTCTGCCAGATGGCGGTCGTGCCATGGGAGGCAAGCAGTTCCTTCAACCCATGGGCACCAAAAGCCCCGAGGGCGACACCGGTGAGTCCCAAAAGCGCGGCAAGCGTGGTGGCGGGCATTCCGTCATGCTTGCACGAATTTCCCGGCTTGATCAATATCCGTGCGCTGTGAACGTTCTGCTGATCCTTTTTTTGGCGCTTGCGTGTTTTGTTGCGGCCGGTCGCTTTTATGCATCCTTCCTGTCCCGTGAACTCGGGGTGGATCCCGCGTGTCCCACGCCGGCCGCACGCAAGAGGGATGGCCGGGATTTCATGCCGGCGAAACCCTATGTCCTCTTTGCGCACCACTTTGCCGCGATTGCGGGGGCGGGTCCGATTGTGGGGCCGACGCTGGCGGTGGCTTACGGATATCTTCCCGCTTTGCTGTGGGTGGTTCTGGGGGCGGTCTTTCTGGGAGGGGTCCATGACATGACGACACTTTACATGTCGGTCCGGGAGGAGGGCCGGTCGGTGGCGGACATCGCGCGGGACTATCTGGGAAAAGGCGGCTACATCCTGATTGTCAGTTTCCTGGTGATCGGGCTTTTCATGATCACCGCCACGTTTCTCAATCTCAGCGTCACCGCACTGACGAGCATGTACCCGGCCCAGAAAGTCGGGTTGCCTCCGGTGCCGGAGGAGAGGCTGCAGGAAGCACTGGCCGGCACTGCGGATGCGAGGGGACTGTTTGCCTTTGACGCTGGCACGGCGCTGCCGACGGCTGTGGCAGTAAGGGACGGGCATCCGGTCCTGATGGCCAAGATCGGTGGCATTGCCTCAACGAGTGTTCTTTTCATCACCCTCTGCGCCCCGCTTCTCGGGTTCCTGATCTACAAAAAGCACACGCCGGCGTGGCTGAACTACGGGCTTGCCGCCATCCTGTGTGTGTTTTCCGTGGTGCTCGGGTTGAGGATGCCGGTGGTTGTCGCGGCGGATGTTTGGAGGGTTCTGATGACAGTCTATGTGGTCCTCGCCTCGGCGATCCCGGTCTGGTTGCTCCTGATGCCGCGGGATTTCGTCAATGTGCAGATCCTGTATGGCGGGATTCTGGCCGTGCTGGCGGGGTTGGTGGTGGCGGCGGTGGGCGGCGGATTTTCAGACATTCCAGCGGCTCCGCAGGGTGTGGCGGAAGCGATCCCGGCCTGGGATCCGGCGGAGGGATTCAAATACATCGGGATGCTGTGGCCGATGTTGTTCATCACGGTGTCGTGCGGGGCGATCAGCGGGTTCCATTGCCTGGTTTCCAGCGGCACCTCCGCGAAGCAGCTTGCCAACGAGCGGGATGTCCGGACGGTGGGTTACAATGCCATGCTTTTGGAGTCCCTGCTTGCGGTGGCGGTGATTCTGACCCTGCTTCTCGGGCTGGATTGGGAGACCTACAAAGCCATCACCTACGGGGAGAAAAATCCGATCCTGGCAATCGCATTGGCAACCGGCAACCTGATCCACCAGGCGTTTTCGACACCGGTATGGGTGGGGGCCGTGTTGGGCATCCTCCTGTTGGAGGGGTTTGTGGTGACCACTCTGGATGTGGCCGTGCGCCTGAACCGGTATCTTTTGGAGGAAATCTGGTCCTACCTTTTCCAGACTCCCCCGGCGTTCCTCAGGAACGTATGGTTCAACACCGGACTTTGCGTGGGGATCATGTTCCTGTTGTCGCGTTCAAACACCCTGCCCGTGCTGTGGCAGGTTTTTGGATCGGCGAACCAGATGATGGGGGCGATCGCGTTGTTGGTTGCGGCCGTCTGGCTCCGGGAGAAGAAGCGGCGTTCGTGGTTTGTCTTTCTGCCCGCCGTGTTGATGTTTGCGACCACGCTCACCTCGACGGCCCTGGCTCTTGTCCAAAATCTGGAGTGTTCCAATTGGCCGCTTGTCATCACCTGCGGGGTGCTGCTGGCTTTGGGCGCCGGTTTGGCGGTTCTCGGCGGACGTCTTCTTTTGAAAAGGCCGGGGCTTCCCGCCTGAGCGGTTGTTTTTCTGAAAAACGGGAAAAACAACTTGCGCGACGACCCCGGGCGGATTCCATTCGACGGCATGAAATTCATGGAACCGGAAGCCCTCCTCGAAACCCTCAACTGGCGGTATGCCACCAAGCAGTTCGATCCGTCGAAAAAAATCCCGGCCCCGGTCTGGACCGCCCTTGAAGACGCCCTTGTCCTCACGCCGTCTTCCTACGGGCTCCAGCCGTGGCAGTTTTTCGTGGTGATGGACCCGGAGTTGAAGGCCGCCCTGCGTCCGCATTCCTGGAATCAGCCGCAGGTGACGGATTGCTCGCATCTCGTGGTTTTTGCCACGAGAAACGACATCGACGAAGCGTATGTGGACAAGTTCATCGCCCGCATGGCCGATGTGCGAGGGATTTCCACGGAGTCGCTGGGATTCTACAAGGACATGATGGCGGCCGACATTCTCAACGGCCCACGATCGCAGTGGGTGGACAAGTGGGCGGCCCGGCAGGCGTATATCGCGCTGGGGAATTTCATGACCTGCGCGGCTTTGCTCGGAGTCGATACCTGCCCGATGGAGGGCATGGATCCCGCGAAATATGACGAGATTCTCGGGCTGCCGGAGAAGGGATTTCATGCCGTGGTCGCCTGCCCGGCGGGCTACCGGGCGGCGGAAGACAAATACGCCTCGCTCCCCAAGGTGCGCTTTGCCAAAGAGGATCTCGTCCAGACGTTGTAGCAACGGACGGGCCGGTCAAAAAAAGCTGCCCAGCAGATTCCAGATCCGCGCGGCCCCCGCCCCACCGAGGAGTGCGATGAAGACCACGTAAACAGCGGCCACCGCGGTAAGGACATATCCCGCGAAGAGGACCACCCCGTCGCGTTCCAGCATTCCCAGGCAGATGCAAATGATGGCGAAGCCGGGGATGGTGTTTGTGAGCGGAAACGGCGGGGGAATCGGCAGGCTCAGAAAAAATGCGGAGAGGGCGATCAGGAATCCCGCCAGCATCTGGGTACCATGGCTCCCGGTCAGTGCCAGCCACCGCGGACGCAGGAATTTTTCGAGCCTGGTGTGGATTGCGATCCCGAACCGGAGGGTTTTGTCGAGCACGGCAAACGGAATTTGGCGGCTGGAAATGAATTCCGGCAACCACGGTTGATGGCGGAACGCGATGCGCAACCCGCAGATGGCGATGGCAATGCCGAAGGGGATCGAGAGACCGGGAAGGGCCACCGGGGAGAGAAACGGCAGGCACAGGATGATCGAGATCGTCTGAAGGCCCCGTCCCCTGGTGTGATGAAGAATATCCGCGACCGCCAGGGGTTTCCCTTCCGCCAGTGCGAGGATGCGGCGGAGGTCGTCGGAGACCCGGGGAGGGGGAACGAAAGCGGAGTCTGGCATGGGCAGAACATGCTCATACCGTGTGCAGGCAGCGGGTGCAAATTTTGTTCGCCTTGCATGTCCGGCGGATTCCCTGTGAAATGCCGGGAATGACAGAAGAACTCGCCCAAGCCGTGGAGAGCGGCTCCCTTGACAAGAAAACCGCGGATGCCCTCGCCCGCCTTACTCCCGGCTCCTACTGCCAGCACAAAAGCTGGGGATTCGGGCGTGTGGCGGAATGGAACCTGATCGCCGGGCAGATCTTCATCGATTTCGGAAGCAAGAAAAGCCATCCGATGCAGGTGGCGTATGCCGCGGAGACCCTCACGCCGATCCCGGACGGCCACATCCTCGCCCGCAAGGCGTCGGAGCCGGAAGCGGTCCGCAGCCAGGCAAAAGAAGACGGACTGGCCCTGGCCCGTGCGATCCTCTCCGACCTCGGCGGCAAAGCGACGGCCGACCAGATTGCCGCGACGCTCCAGCCCGAAATTTTCGATGCGGCGGGATTCAAAAAATGGTGGGACGGGGTGAAGAAGAAGATGAAAACCGACGGGCATTTTCAGATCCCGACGAAAAAAACCGACCCCTTTGTTCTTTTGGAGGTTGCCGTGAATCCCGGCCGCGGGTTGATCGACCAGTTCCGGGGTGCCCGCCACACGAAGGATCAGGTGGCTGCTCTGGACCAACTCACCAAGGCTCTCGGCGATCTCGCCCAGGAAGTCGAAGAACTCCAGTCCCTCGCCGCACAGATCGAGGACACCGCACAGAAAGGCCGCAAACTCCAGTCGGCCGCCGCCGTCGAGATGCTCCTCGTCCGCGACGAAATCCTTGCGCGTCACAGCGCCCTCAAGCCTGGTCCCGAGGCACCGACCGTGGCCGACATCCTCGTCAGCGAGGAGTCCCGTCTCCCGGTCCTCTTCGCCAGTCTTCCCGCTTCGAAGCACCGGAAGGTGTTGGAGTCGTTCGAGAAGGCTTTTGGCGACCGCTGGACGGACAAGGCCCTCAAGCTGGCCCAGCAGGCGAATTCCCGCCTGGTCATCGAGATCGCCCGGCTTTTTGAGAAGTCCGGCAATGCCGACGTCATCCACGCGGCCCTGGCCCGCTGGATCAGCGAGCGGTCGATTTCCTCGGAGACCCTCATCTGGCTCTGCAAGGAGCGCGGGGCCGGGTTCAACGGGATCTTCAATGCGGAACTTCTCGCCGCGGTTTTCAGCGCACTGGAGAGCGATCTTCTGGCCGAGCGCCGCACATCGCGTCTGCGCGACCTGCTCATGGACGACCGGGGGCTCCTTGGCGAGCTGATTGCGGAAGCCGACCGCGACACGGTTCGCGACACAATGCGCAAGCTCTTGCTCACACCGGTCTTCGACGACCTCACGAAGCGTTCGCTCATGGCCCGCATCGTGAAGCTCTACCCCGACACCCAGAGCATGATCACCGGCGACGCGCCCGAGGAGAAAGTCGAGTCCCTCACCGTCTCCTGGGCCAGCCTCGAAAAACGCAAGGCCGACTACGAGCATCTCATCTACAAGGAAATTCCGCAGAACCTTCGCGACATCAATGTGGCCAAGGAACAGGGGGATCTTCGCGAGAACTTCGGATTCAAGGCGGCCAAGGAACAACAGCGGGTCCTGGAACGCCGCAAGATCGAGTCCGAACGGGATCTTGCCACGGCACGCGGGACGAATTTTGAAAACCCCGACACCGCGCAGGTCTCGATCGGCACGGTTGTCACCCTGGTTCCGGAGTCCGGAGATCGCGAAATCTACAGCATCCTCGGTGCCTGGGACAGCGCCCCCGATCTCGGAATCGTCTCCTACAAAGCCGGCATCGGGCAGATTCTTCTCGGACGGAAACCCGGCGAGACGGTCGAGCTTCCCGGCGACAAGGGCCCCCGGCAGTTCCGCATCGAGTCCATCGCGGTCTTCACGGAACTGGATCTCCTCCGCGAGAAAGTCCATTCGCTGAGCCCCGCAGAGAACTGATTTTTCGTCAGTCGAAAGTCATTTTGACAATGCGGGCCGGATCGAGGATCTGGCCCGCTCCCCCGCGAAATCGCACCATCAGCACGCCCCCGTGGGCGCTGACGCTGTGGGCGCGGATGATTTCCGTCTGCGTGTCTCCGAGGTAACTGATCGAGACCGATGCCTTGTGTGCCGCCTCGAAAGCCTGCGCATAACCGGCGGCCAGGGCGGCGGATTCCGGGAGATCCGCCGCGGCGAAGGAAACGGTTGCCAGCACCGCGCAAAAACCGCAAAGAACAGGGTGTCTCATGAAGAGGAAACGCGGAGGTGACGGGAATATTCAAAAGAACACGGCCCTGACGCGGGAATTTTTCCAGCGCGATCCCCTGATCTGTTCGCGGGAATTGATCGGGTGCGAACTGCTCTGGCGTGGATGTGGGGGGATGATCGTCGAGACCGAGGCCTACTCGATGCGGAACGACGAGGCCTGCCATACATTCTTCCGTCCCTCCTCGCGGGCATTTGTCGCCGGGCAGCCGCCGGGAACCGCGTATGTTTACCTGAATTACGGCGTCCACTGGCTGCTGAATTTTCTCGTCAAAGGCGGTTCCGAGGATGGGTTTGTCCTCATTCGTGCGCTGGAACCCACACGGGGGATTGCCCGCATGAAGGTCCGCCGGAAAACCGGGGTTCTCACGGCACTGTGCTCCGGACCGGGAAAACTCACCCGGGCGCTCGGGATCGACGGGACCGGGCACGGGCTCGATTTTTTGCGGAGCGATGTTCTGACCCTCCGACAGCCGGAATTCGTTCCCGACATCGGGCAATGCCCGCGGGTGGGGATTTCCAGGGCGGCCGAATTGCCGTGGAGATTTGTCCTCCGTGGCAACCCGCATGTGAGTGTCCCGGCGCGGAGCCGGACGCGCGGCTGAGACCGGTGTTACCTGGCGAGGAACTCGCGCCAGAAAAAGATGAGCGAGAGGGAGACACCGATGAGGCCGACGATGTTCCGCACCTGCTGCTGGGTGATTTTCTGGGCCAGATGCGAGCCGAGATAATAGCCCAGGGTTGCTCCGAGTGTCATGATCACCGCCTGCGGCCAGATGATGAGCCCCGCGAAGACGAAGTAGCCGGCTGCGACGATGTTGATGAGCGTGGCAAGCACGGTCTTGATCGCGTTCATCTCGTGGATGTGATGGAGGCCGAGAAGTCCCATGGTGGCGAGCATGAGAATCCCGATGCCGGCCCCGAAGTATCCGCCGTAAACGGAGACCCCGAACTGGAGTATCAACGCGGCGGCGGTTCCGGCGGCATGGGGGCTCCTGCCCTTGCCGGTGGCCACCGCCTCGATGCCCGCCAGGCGGCGGAAGGCGTCGTTGAGCAGAAAGAGCACGGTCGCGAAGAGAATGAGGAATGGGACCAGCTGGTCGAAGACCTTCTCCTCCGTCCGGGTGAGCAGCCAGGCTCCCAGCAGCCCCCCGATCACGCTGACCGGCGCAAAATTTTTCAGCCACGGTTTTGCTGCGGGAAGGTGGCGGCGGTAACCGTAAAGGCTGCCGCCGATGCCGATGAGGAGGGCCAGCGTGCTGGTGGCGTTGGCCTGGATCGAGGGCATTCCAAATGCCAGAAGCGCAGGGAACGTGAGAATCGTTCCCCCGCCGGCAATGGAATTCATCCCCCCGGCCACGCAGGCGGCGGCGAAGAGCACGAGGGTTTCCAGGAGTCCCGGCAGGTGTGTTGCCATCATCAGCGCTCCCCAAGGAGATCGAGGCATTTCCTGCAATACTCCGTGACATCTGCAGCCTGCAAAATGCCGGAGACGATCACGACCCGCCGTGCTCCCGCCGCGAGAACGGTTTCCAGGTTTTCCAGCTTGATGCCCCCGATGCAGAAAACCGGAAGAGAAACCTGCCGGTGGACTTCCCGGATGTCCTCCAGGCCGGCGGGAACGTAGTCCGGCTTGGTGGGAGTCGCGAACAGTGGTCCGAAGCCGATGTAGTCGGGTTTCACGTCCTGCGCGGCGACCGCCTGGGGCAGGCTGTGCGTGGAGAGCCCGATGAGGGATTCGGCCCCGACCATCTCCCGCACACGCGGCACGGACAGGTCGTCCTGGCCGACATGCACCCCGTCGGCTCCGGTGGGCAGGACGAGTTCCGGATGGTCGTTCAGAATGAAGGGAACCCCGAAGGACCGGCAGATGGGAAGGACTTCTCCGGCCACCGCGGCAATCGTCTCAACGGGAAATGTCTTCGCCCGCAATTGCAGGATTTCCACTCCGCCTTCCAACATCCGACAGGTCATGGAGACGGCGTTTTCCACCGTCACGTATCCAAGATCCAGGATTCCATACAAACGGCAATCGGCGGGTGACTTCACGACGGGATATTTAACAAAGATCCGGCGTCATGCAATGGCACAGCCCTGTTTTACTTTTTGGAGACGGTTTCCTGGGCAACATGCATTCCGACAAGCCGTGCGATCTGGACCATGAGGAGAACCTGCCCGATCACCGCAACCAACACGGACGCACTGCGTGCCACGGCACTCGCCGGCAGGACATCTCCGTAGCCCACGGTCGTCAGGGTCACAAAGCTGAAGTAAATCAGCCACCCCGGATCGTGGATGAACGAGGCCTGTTGGACGGTGTCATCCGTGGTCCAGTTGCTGACCCGGAAACTGCCCGGGGCAAAATACTCGATGAGAACGAACAGCAGTCCGGCGAGAACCCCGACGAGCAAATACACGCAGACCGCCCCGCAGAGGATGTCGCTGGTGATGTCTTTTGCCAGAAAGACCGCCCGAACGACAATGCCCAGGACATAACCGAGGAAGAGGATCTGGGTGATGATCTGAATGGGGATCATCGCATGATGGGTCACAAGGCTGCCAAGCGTGAGAACGACGATAACCAGGCCGCCTGCAAACATGTGCGTGGCGTGGTGCCTGGCCCTTTGCCAGAGGGCCAGCATGGAGGCACCGATGACCAGCAGACTCAGGGGAGCCAGAGCCACCATGCCGTGGAAGTCCGGGAACCAATTTGTCAGGAGCGAGGTGCTCGGGGAGAGCACCATCATGAGCAGGAGAGAGAGCAGAAGGACCCCGAAAGGATGGCGTCCGACGGCATTCCAAAATCCTTGTTTCGTGGGAAGCGGCATAGTTTGATCCTGCCACGACCGCCGCGGGTTGGCGAGCCGCAATCCCTTGTTGTCAATCCCGGCGCGGGGAATTACAAATGCCGCCTCAAGCCACGACCGGCTTTCCGTTTCCGGGGGCCGGGTTTCCGACACCATGCAAACCATCCCATCTCCCGCCGCCGATCACCCCGAACTGGAATCCTTTTTTGCAAATGCCGCGACTGCGCTTTTCACAGAGGAAGTCCGCGAACTCGCCGCAAGCCTGCTTGCGGAGGGTCAGCACCATCTCTTTGCGGACTGGGATGCTCCCGGGGTGAAGGATGACCGGAAAAAAGAATTCCTGGAGGTTCTGCTCACGTCGCACCGTTCGTATCCGGGAGGATTGCCGGGGTACATCAGGAATGCCCGCATTCTTCTCGCGGATGCTTCCACCGGACGGAATCCCTACGAGGGACTGACCCCGGAGCAGCCCGACATCGTGGATCTTTCGGGATTTGGCGACAGCTATTCTGCCGCCGAATCCACCGGTCTCGCGGCGTTTGCCAGGACGGCGGTCGTTCTGGTGGCCGGAGGTCTCGGAGAACGCCTGGGTTACAGCGGGATCAAGCTCGACATTCCGGTCGAGGTCACCGGGAACACCTCCTACCTTGCCCACTACGCCGGGGTCATCCGGGCGGCTTCCGCAAAACTCGGCCGCCGGATCCCGCTCGTCATCATGACCAGCAAGGACACGCGGGCGGGAACTCTCGCCACGCTGGAGAAGAACCGGAACTTCGGTCTCGAGGACGGGCAGATCACGATTCTCTGCCAGGAATTGGTGCCCGCGCTGGCCGACATCGATGCCCGGCTGGCCTTGGAAAAACCGTACGAATTGATCATGAAGCCGCACGGGCACGGGGACATCCACATGCTTCTGCATACTTCCGGCACGGCAAAGAGGCTCGCCGCAGAGGGCGTGAAATATTTGCTCTTCATCCAGGACACCAACGGGCAGGTTTTCAATGCCGCCATGGCGGCCATCGGAGTCTCCGAGCAGAAGGGATACGATTTCAATTCCATCGCGGTGAACCGGGTGCCCGGGGAAGCCGTGGGGGGGATCACCACTCTCGTCAAACCCGGTTCGCCCGGGCTCACCATCAACGTCGAATACAATCAGCTCGACCCGCTCCTCCGGGCCACAGTGAGCCCCGAGGGGGATGTGCCGGATGAACACGGGTTCTCCTGCTTCCCCGGAAACATCAACTTGCTGGTCATCCGCCTGGAACCGTATTTGCGCGTTCTGGAATCCTCCCGCGGGATCATCGCCGAGTTCGTGAATCCGAAGTTCTCCGACGCCGCCCGGACCCGCTTCAAAAAGCCCGCCCGGCTGGAGACCATGATGCAGGATTTGCCGAAGCTCTTCACGTCCGGGGAAAAAGTCGGGGTGACCGTCTTCGACCGGACCTGGTGTTTCAGTGCCTGCAAGAACAATCTCGTGGAGGCTGCCGACAAGGTGGCGAAGAACGGCCCCCCGGAAAGTGCCTCCAGTGCGGAGAATGACTTTTACCTCGCCGGTCGCGCGAAGCTCAAGGCCGCGGGAATGACCGTGACCGGGGCTCCGGCCCGGTTGATCCGCGGAATTCCTTTCATTCCCGGTCCGCGTGTGATCCTGAAGCCGACCTTCGCGCTGACACGGGATGAGGTGAAAGAACGGATCCGGGGCGGATCCATCTCGGGAGCGGCCACTCTCCTCCTCGACGGGGACATCCACTTGGAAAATGTCACTGTTGCCGACGGAGCCACGCTCGTGATTTCCGCCGTTCCGGGGGCCACAGTGACCGTGCGGGATCTGACGGTTTCCTCCGGAGCCACCTATCTTCTGGAGGAACTCACGGACGCAGAAATGGCATCCGATGAAGTCCCCGAATACCTGCGCATCCGCGGATACCGGATCACCGGTCCCGAGGTGAAAGCCCATTCCATCGCCGAACCGGGAAGATGGACGATTGGTGCCGACGGACAGCCGAACCGGGGCTGACGCAACCACAGCGACGAAGGGGCGGCATATTTTTTGCGGCCTGGCGCGGGGCCTGCCCCCCGCTTCGGGGGAGGGCATTACATCGCATAACTCAAGGTGAGGTATAGGGGGGAACGAAGTGCAGCGAGCACCGAGCTGTGGGAACGGCTGGGGCAGATTGCCGAAGGCAGCCCGAAGGGCGAGACTCGGCGGGAGCCGAGCGAGTCAACATCCCGCCCTCGCCGGAGGACTCCGCTTGCGGAGCGCGGCAAGATCAGGCGGTCCTGTGCCCCATCAGTGCAAACGCATTGATGATTTCCACCCCGAGCACTTTCATGCAGGTGAGCATTTGCGCATCGTTGACCACCCGTTCGGAGATCATTCGATAAACCTAAAAACAGGAATGGAATCTCACGCAGAGCCACTGAGGAGAGCAGGTTACGAAAGATGGGATGAATGGCGCTTTTGTTCCAACCCTCTGCGTCCCAGCGTCTCTGCGTGAGCCTCTTCTGCCCCATTTTCCTTTCTCGGATAAAGGCGTGTCCGCCGTTCTTCCTGTCCTTCGGAAAAATCAGGACCACCTGCACTCGCTGCGTTGGCGGGCATGGAAGGAGCCCGCTTTTCGCAGCCCATTCGGGGTTTTTCTCGCCAAATTACTCTAATTTGACAGCATATCGCTTTTGTGCCTCCTCAAGATCCCATACCACCCAAACTATGAAAGCTGCGTTCTTCGATCGCCCACTTCGACGTGGAGGAGTTCCTACACAGTTGCCCCCGGGGCTAAACCTTTACTCGCGGAAGACATTTTGCAGTCACGCTTGAGCAATACGCCAATAGCTACCCCTCCACCAGTCCCTAAACGAAATGCCGTCAAAATCCATCACCACCCCTGAAAGTCTTGAGCGACACATCAGGACGCAACTCAACAAGAATCTCAGTCCGTTGCGATATCCCGGCGGAAAGCGGGCTTTTGCACCATTTTTGAAGCAGGCGATTATCTCAAACGGCTTGGATGGCTGCCGCTATCTAGAACCATATGCTGGAGGAGCCGGGGCCGCACTCGAATTGCTGAAAACGGGAACAGTCTCGGATATAGTCATCAACGACAAGGACCCTGCGATCTATTGGTTTTGGAAATCTGCGGTCGAAGACAGCGAGAGATTTATCCAATGCATCGAAATGGTCGACATCTCGGTTTTGGAATGGCTGACCCAACGCGAAATCCTCAGATCTCGCAAGCGTGGTTTTGAATTAGGGTTCGCTGCGTTCTTTCTCAATCGAACCTGCGTTTCCGGCATTATCAAACGCTGTGGGGGAATGATCGGTGGGTTCGAGCAAACCGGAAAATATAAGATCGACTGTAGATTTCACAAACCCACGCTGATCTCGAAAATTAAATTCCTAGGGGAAAACCGATCACGGATCAAGATTCACAATCTCGATGCGATCACTTGCTTGAAGAAATACGGCGGCGAGCGCGACTCGTCGATATTCTATCTCGATCCACCTTACTACCATAAGGCCAGCGAGCTTTATCTCAACGCATACACTCACAAGGATCACGAGGAGTTGAGGGATTTCCTTCTTGGGGAATTCCACGATCACAATTGGATTCTGAGCTATGATCAATGCCCTGAGATCTCGGAACTCTATCGAGCTCACTCTTATGCGGAGATTTCGAATTACCACTCTCTCGCGAACAAAGCGGGAACCAAGGAGTTTATCACCTCTTCGGACCGCATCCGGATCTAATCATGAAAACGTTCGTTCACCCCGTTCCGAAAGAGTATCAAGTCACCCGACTCAAACTGGATCCTGACAATCCCAGATTGCGACTCCACCCGGGAGGCACCTCAGAAAAGGAGCTTATCGAACGTCTCTGCAAACTTGGCGGCAAAGGGTCCCCGGCGTTGGTGGTGAAGCACATCAAAACCGACGGCGGTTTTCTGCACAACGAAGCCCCGGTCCTATACATTGATCCTGCGAATAAGACCAAAGTGGTAATTGACGGTAACCGGCGTGTCGCCGCGTTGAAGATGATTCTCAACCCTTCTTTAGAGCGTGTCATGCACTTTGATGAAAGAAGGTATTAAGCATGAGAGTGAG
>CAZPEN010000047.1:0-20161 GCA_964585615.1 uncultured Chthoniobacter sp.
TATCCATAACACAATCGCCATATATGGCTATACTATTTATTGAAATGCTCTAACGTAGTAATATTAGAGCGGTTTAAATAATAATGTGGCCACTGATTTGCGAGCGCCGAGAGTTGCAGGGGTGCGGCGGCAGTGAAGCGGCTGTGTGAAAACACACTGCCCGAACTGCTGACGCAGTCCTGCGGCTCTCGCCGCCGCAAAGCAACGGCTATAGAATTGTTTAAACCGCTCCAACTCCCGCAAACCGCGCTCCCCCCCGTGCTCAGGAATTTCCAACCGTCCGGTTCGAGCGAATGAGATCAAGCCGTTGCCGGACGCTGATCGCTGAACGCAGACCGTCCGGAGGGGTGTTTTTTACATAATCAAGCAAACGCCCAACGGAACTCGTGGCGACATGAACACGCGTGTCCGAGGAAGCGTAGTAGACGAGCACCGTGCCGTCCTGGCGCATCACCCAGCCATTGCTGAAAACCACATTGGAAACATCGCCAACGCGCTCGGCACCCACCGGGGCAAGAAAGTACCCGCCCGGCTTGGCAATGATTCTCGAAGGATCCTCCAAGGCGGTCAGAAAAAGGTAGAGCACGTAGCGGAGTCCGGCAGCAGTGTTGCGAACCCCATGGGCGAGGTGGAGCCATCCCCCGCTTGTCCTGATGGGAGCCGGTCCCTGGCCGTTCTTGAGTTCGCTGATCGTGTGGTAAACACGGGGATCGATGATCGACTCACGGCCGGTGGAAGCATTTTCCATTGAGTCACAGAATGCCCAACCGATGCCCCCCCCAGATCCGGCGTCGATGAACCCATCCTGCGGGCGGGTGTAAAGGGCATACTTTCCGTCGACGAATTCCGGGTGGAGGACAACGTTCCGCTGCTGTGCCGAAGGGGTTTTGATGTCGGGAAGCCTCTCCCAGGAATCAAGATCTTTCGTGCGCACCAGTCCACACTGGGCAACCGCGCTGGACTGGTCGGCTTCCGGAGCAGCCGGGTCGCGCCGCTCGGTGCAAAACAAACCGTAGATCCAGCCGTCCTCATGACGAACGAGCCGCATGTCATAAATGTTGGTGTCGGGATCGGCGGTCTCCGGAATGATGCAGGGTTCCCCGCGAAACCGGAAATTGTCGATGCCGTTGGGAGATTCCGCGATGGCAAAAAAACTCTTGCGGTCGGAACCCTCGACGCGAACACAGAGCGCAATGCCCCCGTTCCATTCCAACGCACCGGCATTGAGCGTCGCGTTCACCCCCAGCCGCTCAAGCAGAAACGGGTTTCTGTTCCGATCGAGATCAAAACGCCATTCCAGCGGCACATGGTCCGCGGTGACCACGGGGTTTGTGTAACGTTCGCAGATGCCGTTGTACCATGAGGCATCGACTGTATTTCTCCCGGAAACAAGGCTTTCGTGTCTTGCTCGCAGTTTGGACAGGGTGGTTGAAAAATCGGAATTCATGTGTTCAGGAAAAAAGACCGGGGAGATCCGCCCAGATGGCGTCGGGATCGGAGTGGAATCGATCAAGCTTCGCGGAAAAGACCGCCCAGTCGTTTTCATCGACAAATTCGTAACTGTGTCCCCAGAAATAAAAGGCAGGCGCCCCCGCCACTTTCGCCCGTTCGTAACGGTCCCAGAAATCCGGAACCGAATGATGACAGTCGCTCGGCATCCTCATCGGATCGGCCGGGGGAAAGCATGGGGTCGCGTTCCCGCAGGTTCGTGCGTATACGTGCCCCGCATTCTTCACCACTTCGGCGGTCGCCTCGTCGCAGTTCCCGAAGGGATATGCAAAGCCGGCAACAGGCTGCTGAAAAATATCCTGCAGTTGCCTGCGCCCGTCTTCGACTTCACGACGCCACTCTTCCAGCGGAATGCGGGTCGCCCACGGATGAGTCGCAGTGTGGTTGGCTATGGTGAAACCCTCATACACACCCGCCAGCTCCGCCCGGGCCAGACGGCGCACGTCTTTGACATCTTTGTATCGCCAGGGCTCGCTCCGAACCGCTCCGTGAAGTCCTGAATTCAGGTTGAAGGACGCCTTCGCTCCGCGGGCCCGCAGAAGCTCGCAAAGTCGGATGTCGTCCTCGACCCCGTCGTCCCAGCATTGGATGATTTTGATCATAACAGGTCTTTGTCTCCGATGGTTGGAAAAAATATCTCCAGGAAATTACGACCGGCACCCGGCTCCAGCAGGGCGGATTGCAAGGGCCTCATAGAGAGATTCCGCAATAAGAAAATGTCCTGCCGATTCCGGATGAACAGGTTCCAGGGGAAAATACCGTGACGGATGCTGCACCTTGAGTTTGGAGGCAAAAAGACTGTTGAGCCCGAGATGACGGGCCCCGTGTTTTGCCGCAAGCCGGGCCACAGCCTCCAGATACTCCGGCAGCAAGCCGGCAACCCGGGCACGGTACGATCCGGGAGTTGCATCCCGGCTTCCATAAAAGGGCTCCATCAACACCATCCTGGTTCCGGGCAACCGGTTTGAAGTAAGCTCAAGGAGGCCGTCGTAGATCTCCTCGAAGGTTTTTGGATCCAGAGACACAGGCCCCTGCTTGCAGAGAAACTGGTTGATGTCGTTGATGCCAATCGCCACAACGAGCCAGTCCGGCTTGAACGCGATGACATCATCCTCCCAGCGCGAACGAAGATCCTCCACCGTGTTCCCGCCAAAACCGTGGTTGATCACCGAAATGGATTTCTCGGAATCGCGCGTGACAAGCATGTCGTGAAAAAACCGCACATACCCCCGGCCAAGCGGGCGATACCTGTCATCCCGGCGATCCCCGTCCGTGATGCTGTCCCCGATGAAAAGAATGCTCTCCCCGTGCTCAATGATGGTGCTCATGCAATGTGTCAGACTGTCGGCGTTTTGAATTTTGTGATTCCGCGGTTGCGGTATTCGTCATAAATGGCAAGAACGCGGGCGCGGTTCACGCCTTTTTCGTCGCCATGAGTGTTGTCGAAGGCCCGCCACGCGGCGTAGAGGGCATGCTGGAGTTCGTAGAAATTGAGAGCCGGCAGGTTGTCGAGCGGTTTGTCCGTGAAGTGGAGCCCGTAGGCCGGGCCGTCGGCGGGGCCATCGTGCACCGGTTTTTCCGGCAGGGGAATTCCCTTTGTTGTCACGGCCAGTTCTGCGAGGACCGCCCTTGTGGCGGCGATCTCGTTGCGAACCCACTGGCGGTTGAACTCGCAGGGCTCTGCGGGCGGCGGCGGCCAGCGTCCGTCGGAATTGGCCGAATTCGTGCAATGGAACCAGAATTTGGTGGTGAGTTCGGAAAAGCGCTCCCGATGCGTCCCTTCGGTGATCGGCTGGTATTTGGATTTATACTCGCTGCGAAGCTCGGCCACGATCGGGTCGAAGTGTTTTGCCTCGGGGGTGCCGCCCCAGCAATCGCTGTAGGTCCGGTGCCAGGCATAGCGGTCCTCGACGAAGAACGGTTCCTCAACCGGCTCGATTTCCTCGCAGCATTCCTTGAAGGTCGCGAGTTCGCCGAGGTCCAGAATGCCCCGGATGAGGGCGTCCAGCTTTTCGGGAGCATCGGGCTTCGCCTCGAACGAACGGCTGTAGTCGCGGTAATACTTCACATAAAAATACCCGGTCGTCCCGCAATACTCGGCGTCGTCGGCGATGATGACCGTGGCCCCGTTGCCTCCGGAGCCGCTCCAGTGCTTCACATTGGCCAGGTAGTCTTCCAGGCTCACTTTGCCCATGAAGTAGCCGACATACTTGCCCACAAGCCGGTCGCTGCGGCAGAGTCCGTGGAGACCGGGCACGATGTCGCGGAACGGGCGGTGCAGGAATTTACAGTCCGGGTCGAGGTCGAACCACGGCATGTGGCCGCCCCAGTAGATGTCGGTCGCACGGTTTTTTTCCACCCACGCATATTCCGGATCGTTGCAGGTCATGTAGCTCTCGAAATCGAGCGTGAGGTATTTTGCTCCGGCCCGCCGGAACGCCCGCGGCACGTATTGCATCCAGGTGCATTCCGGGTTCCAGAAACTTTCCGCGCGCATCCCGAGGTGCTTCTCGTAGGCGCGCTGGGAAAATTCGCAGGACCAGTAGCCGTCTTCCTCGGGGATGTTCGCCATCACGGGGTGGGCATACGGAGCCCCCATGAATTCGCACTGGCCCCGCTCAATGGCCGTCCGCAGGCGCGCGAGAACGTCGGGGCACTTTTCCGCCATCAGGTCGATCGTGAACCCGCTCGCCTCGAAGACGTATTTTGCTTCCGGAAATTTCGCATGTCCGTCGATGATTGTCGCGTAGCTTGCCCGGATGACCTGTTCGTATTTGTGGGGCTCGAGGAACGCGTAGTTCAGGTTGGCGTGGTAGATGGCGGCGTATTTCATAGGATGGCGACAATGGTGGTTTCGGAGGTGAGCGATTCAACGGGAACGAGGTTCCCCCCGACGGGGGTTCCGTTGACGGTGAGTTCTGTGATTCCCCGGTTTTTTCCCTTCGGGTTTTTGACTTCGATGCGGATAGGGGAGCCGCGGAATTTCCGGGCGACTTTGAATCCCGGCCAATCTCCCGGGATGACGGGATCGATGCGCAGGCCTTCGGGCTCCGGCCGGATGCCCAGAAGGTAATTGGTGGCCGTGAAATGCGCCCATGAGGCGGTTCCCGAGAGCCACGGAACCCGCGAACGCCCGAATTTTTCCGAAAACTGCGAGTGCGTGCTCTGGCAGTGGACGTAGGGTTCGATCTCGCGGATCTCAGCGCACTCGTTCTGCGCGGCGGGGAGAAAGGACCGGTAATATTTCCAGGCCGTTTCCGGATCCCCCGCGAGGATTTCCGCCAGGACGGCCCAGCTCTGCGTGTGGGAAAAAATCCCGCCGTTTTCCTTGTTGCCGGGGTTGAAGAGGACCGCCCGCATGACCTCCACCGGGGTCGTCTTGAAAGGCGGCGCACACATCGCAACCCCCCACTCCGATGCCAGGCGCGAACGCACAGTCGCAAGCGCAAGGGCTTCCTGCCCGGGCGTGGCTGCTCCGGAGATGATTGCCCACGCCTGGGTGTTCAAATACACCTGCCCTTCGGGGTGGCTTTTCGTTCCGAAGAGGGTTCCATCCTCGGCGATCGCCCACCGGAAACACTCGCCGTCCCACGCGCTCTTTTCCAGGGCAGCATCCAGCGCGGCCAGACGCCCGGCCGCCCACTCTGCCTCGCGAGGCAGGCCTTTCTTTTCGGCGATGGCCGCATAGGTGCCGAGGCCGAGGCGGACCTGAAATGCGACAAAGAAGGATTCTCCGCGATATCCGAGTTTGAGGCAGTCGTTCCAATCGGCCGAGAGCCCGCACGGAATGCCATTTGCCCCGGTGCGTTCCAGATTGAATTCCAGAGCACGGCGAAGGTGCCCCAGCACCGTGGCCGATCCGGTGTCCGCATAGGGCACTTCCTCGTCGTAGAACCCCACTTCTCCGCTCTCCGCCACATACGCGGGGATTGCATTGAAGAACCACAGGCAGTCGTCGGAACGGTATTTCTCCGCAGGGGTCGGCTTCATGGCTCCCGGTGCATGACTCCATGCACGCACCTCGGGTTGTGCCCCTCCCGTGCTGTCCTGCGCGGAAAGCATCAGCAGCAGGCGTTCGCGCACCTCGCCAGGAACCATCGCGGTCACTCCCAAACAGTCCTGCACGGTGTCCCGGAACCCATACCCGTCGCGATCCTGTCCGGTGTAAACAAGCGAACAGGATCGCGACCACTCAAAGGTCATCAACGCATTGTAAGCCCCCCAGGTGTTGGTCATGGCATCGAACGCGGGATCGGGTGTTTCCACCCGGCATGTGTCCAAAAGACCGTGCCAATATTCCTTGAGGCGCCGGAGTTCCCGCTCGCAGGCTTCCACGGTTCCATACTCCCGCACTGTCCGGCATCCCTCGCTCTCCGCCCCGCCAATTCCCAGAAGGACGAGGACATCAGCCGATTCCCCCGGTGCCAGGGTCAGCTCGGATTCAAGGGCCCCGCACGTGTTGTCGGAGAATCCCACGCTGTTTGTGCAGGCTCCCGCCACAACGGCGGCCGGATTGTGAAAACCCCCGTAGGCACCGATGAAGGCCTCCCGGTCGCAGTCATGGCCCGCCACCGGAGTCCCGCATTGCGTCATCCACCAGTGCCGGGACTGGTCCCGGTTGGCAAAGTTGCCGGGATCTTGCGGCAGGTGGGCGCACGAACTGGCGGCGATGAATCCGTTCCGAAATTCCGTGCGCCCAATATACTGCGTGTATTGGAGGTTGAGCGTGTCGTTGATGAGGTTCCACTCGGTGGTGAACTCACAAAAGGCAAAGACCTTCAATTTCCTCCGCGTGTCTCCCGTGTTGGTGACCTTCAGACGCCAATACTCAAACCCGGCATCCCTCGGAATGAAATACGTGCTCTCCGTGAAAATCCCCCCATACCGGCTCGCAATGACCGCGTAGCCCGGACCAAACCGCGTCTCGCTCTCATACGTGTCCAACGGCTTGGCGGTTGCCTGCCAGGCCGCCGTCCAGAAATCGCCCGACTCCATGTCCCGCAGATAAAACTGACGCCCGGGCAGGTCCATCGGCACACTGTTGTAGCGGTGCCGCAAAATCCGCCCCTCCGCGGGGGAACGCGTGAACGAGTACCCTCCCGCTCCTGCTGTGATGATCCCCCCGTATTTCCTCGAACCCAGATAGTTCGACCATGCCCGGGGAGTATCCGGACGCCTGATGACATACTCGCGGCTGTGCGCGTCAAAATCCCCGTATTTCATGAAAATCAGATCGTGACTTGGACGGCGTGGCATTCTCCGTCGGGTGGAGGAAGAACGTTTGATTTCAAGGGAGAGCCATCCATCGAAATTTTTCTGCCCGTTCCGGCATTGGTGATTTCGATGTCGTAGCACGTGTCCCGGAATGTTCGGAAGATTCTTGCGTGAGGGATCGCACAGGGGAGACACGGATCGATGAGGAGGCCGTCGTAATGGCGGCGCGCGCCAAGGATCCATTCGACAATCCCCATGGTGAACCATCCCGCCGTGCCGGTCCGCCAGGGATACATCGACAGCCCGGGCCAGTCGGGCGTGCGGCTGTAACAGTTGGTGAAGGAGAACGGTTCGGCACAGGAATTGGACACCGGATTCCATGGGCTCCCCGGCGCAACCTTGAGGAATGTCCGCCAGGCCTGCTCGGCACGGCCCAAGAGACAATCCGCCACAAGTTTGAACCCGGCAGCGTGATTGTAGCAGCCGCCGTTTTCCGCATAGTAAGGATGGGAGGCCGAGAACCGGCCCACGCGTTCATCAAATTCTGTGAACGCAGGTTCGGAGATGGCAAAGCCGTAGTCATTCTCGATCAGCCGGTCCACGGCTTCCATGCAGCGCATGGCACGGTCCCCCGGCGCGGTCCCCGAAAGAACCGCCCAACTCTGGGTGTTCATGAAAATTTTCCCCGCCGGATTGACACGGGATCCCAGCTTGTATCCGCCCGAGCAAAGCGTCCGGACATACCATTCGCCGTCCCAGGCAGTGTCATTCAAAAGCTTTGAGAAGTGCGCATGCCAATCGTCGCATTCCACGGCAATCCCTTCGTCACCACGCCACCGGGCCAGTTCCGCGACCTCGCGCAGGCCGAGGCAAAGCTGCTGGGTTACCATCACACTTTCGCGGTCTCCGGTTCTTTCGGAGGGTTCAAGCCCGTCGTTCCAGTCCGCAAAATGCTGATCACAGAGTCCGTGCTTTCCGGTATCCCTCACAAGGTGGCGCATCGCTCTCAGCATGTGCTGCCAGACCGTTTCGCAATTTCCCCCGTCCCGCCAGGGAAGTTTCTCGTCAAGAAATCCGAAATCACCGCTCTCCTTGATCACCCAGGGCACGCAGTGAAGCAGCCAGGCCGGGTTGTCGGAATATTGCCGGAGATTCCAGGGCCGAAACCCATGCGGCACGCTTCCGTCGCGGTTTTGCGAAGCCACAGCCCGACGGAGGTTTTGCTTCACAAGCCCGTAGTCGCACAGGGCAAGCGCCATGTCATTCTGGAGATTGTCCCGGAACCCGCTCTTGTTGACAAGATATGACACCATCTGCTTTTTCGAAAAATCGTTGATGAGCGCATCCTGCGGGCCATGCCCGGTGGCCACGCGAAACCTGGCATTTCGTTTTTCGCAGATCTCCTTCTGCTCCCCCGCGGCGGCATCAATGGCTTCGGGAGACCATCTCATCCTTGCGGCGGCAACATCCTCCGGAGACACAAACCGGAAAAGCAGGAAATCCGCCCGCCCGCACTCTCCCGGCGCGAGCTCCAGCCGAAGCTGCACGATTCCAGCGCAATCAGGCCCGCGGAACCCGCGGTTGTCGCAATTCCACCCCCAAAGAATCTTCGGCGTGGACAGGGAAAAATCCGAACGCGTGAAAAAATCGCGGTAGCCCGAAGCCCCGGCTATCGGATTCGGCGAGATCAGGCATCCATTGAACCCAAGCCCGGCCGCCGAACGGTCGCGATTGAAAACAAGCACTCCGCCCAGATCCCGCCTCACCTTGCTGTGGTTGTCCTTGAACACCCCCGCCCCGTGCGCATTGGTTCCCGTAAGCTGGAACATTGCATAGCCAAAAACGGAAATCTTCCGGACACGCCCGTCCAGATTCCTCACTTCGAGCGTCCAGATTTCCAACGCATTGCGCCGGGGGACGAACGTGCGCCGGACGGCTTCCAAACCATCGCAGCGCCCGGTGGTGACGGTCGTCGCAGACGCATAGGCCGTGGTTGTCTCCGTGGCCTGGAGACCCGGTTCTCCACCGGGACAGAAAACCAGATTTGTTTCGTCATCCCGGATGTAAAGCTGCTTTTGGTCATGACCAACAAGCAGACAGGTGTTGCCTGCCGCATCGCGGGACGTTACCGGCCCGTCACCAATGTTTGTGATTTCCGCATAGAGTTCGTCCCCTCCGGGGGTGGGATCCGTACAATGCACATTCACCCATTTTCTTGGCGGGGCGGCACCCAGGACAAATGCGTCATTTTCAAATGAACCGAAGGATTCGACGTTGTTCATGCTCCGATCAACACATCGTTCCAAACCGGTCCGGCTTCGCACGCAGTGCAACATGGGTTCTGTCCCATCTGTCTGCACAAATGCTCCGCCAACGGATTTCAGGCCGACGCAATTCGATATAAATCAGGTCGCTTCCAGCTCTGGCGGAAAGGAAGGAAAGGATTGAATGTCAAACTCAAATCCGCACCCCTCATCGCAATGAAAAAAACCCTTCTCCGTCCGTTGACCACTGTTGTCGTCCTGATGGCGGTTTTTCTTCCCTTCCTGAACGCCGACATCAAGAGGAACGATGACGGGACCTACACCGTCTCTGGCACCTGGACGTTTTGGCCGGAGAAGGACCTGCTGGCGCCAAGCGGAAAAGGCAATGACTTTGGAGAGTTCCAGACCATTCTCTTCAAGCCTTCCGTCAACGAGGCGTTCAATCTGAAGGAGTACAGGAAGACGTTCGCCGTATTCAAAATCAAGGGGCGAGAGAGCCAGGGGGGAGGGGGAAAAGTTCTTGTCACCGAAGAAATTCTGGAAGTCCTCGAGGGAGGAATTCCCGACGCAAAGAAATGATTTTTCCGCGCCGAATCCGATGAGATTTGCTCCACTGACCATGGCCATGCTTCTTCCTGCCGCTCTGTTTGGTCAGGGACTGCGGACCATTCCGGTCCATCGCACACCTTTCCAGGAACCGGTGCGGGCATTTGCCTCCGGCGGAGGAACATCGGTTGCCGTTGGCGATGCCGGATCAATCTACAGCCTCTCGGAATCAGGGGAATGGGTGAGGAGGGAATCCCCCGCCACCCAGAATATTCATGCCGTGGCATGGACCGGAACCCAATTTCTGGCTGCAGGGAACCACGGCACGGTTCTCACCAGCACGGATGGGACGGCGTGGACTGTCCGCACGAGCAATACCACCATCAACCTTGCGGCGGCGGCTTCCGGAAACGGCCTTCTTGTTGTGGCAGGCGATGCGGGCGGCATCTTCACCAGTCCGGACGGTTCCGCCTGGACCGCGTGCCCGACAGGAACCACAGACCGCATCACCGGACTTGCATACGGAGGAGGCGTTTTTGTGGCCGTCACGGAATCGGGGGACATTTTTTCCTCCTCCGACACTGTTCTGTGGACGGCTCAATCCAGCCCGGCCAGCGGGGCGCTGTCGGGCGTGGCGTATCATGCCGGTGTTTTCGTCGCCGTCGGCGCCGCCGGGGAGATTTTTTCCTCGGGAGATGGGGTGAACTGGACGACCCGTCGTGCGGTCGGCATCGAGCGCCTGACGAATGTGACCGCCACAGCATCCGGCTTTGCCGCCTGCGGCAGCGGCGGACTGGTTCTTGTTTCTCCGGATGGGCTTGCCTGGTCGGAGCAATCCGTCGGCGGAAGCCCCCTGCTCATGGCAGCGGGAGAAAAGAGCGGGCTCCTCACCGTTGTATCCGGCACAGGAACCGTTTGGACCTCCTCCGGTGGCGGTTCCTGGTCCCCCGAACCATCCGGCCCGCAGGAGGATCTCTCGGCTGTGGGAGCGGGCAATGGAATTTTTGCTGCCGTCGGAAGTGCGGGAACGGCACTGGTCTCCGCGGATGGGGAAACCTGGGCACAGTGCTCCACAGGCACGGCCCGGGATCTGACCGGCATCGCATACGGGAGTGGAATGTTTGTCGCAGTGGGATCCGAGGGAAGCATTCTGCATTCGACCGATGGGACAGATTGGATGGCTTCTGCTTCCGGGACATCGGCAGCACTTTTTGCCGTGTGCCATGGTGCCGATGGTTTTGTCGCCGTGGGGCAGAGCGGGATCGTGCTCCATTCTGCCGATGGTTCCTCCTGGACAATGTCATCGGTTCCGGGTGCCAAGGGCGACTTTTTGGGAGCTGCTTATGGAAACGGCATCTATGTTGCTGTGGGTCAGTGGGGACAGATTGCCACATCCCCGGACGGACTGGCCTGGACCATGCTTGCCGACGATCCCGCCACAAAGGAGCGTTGGTATGACATTACCGGCATTGCTTTTGGAAATGGCGTGTTTGTCACGTCCACACGCTATCGGACGACCTTTTCCTCAAGTGACGGCCTGGTGTGGACGAAACGCACGGCCGCGATGGTGCCGGGGTATGATTTCCACGCTGCCGTATTTTTGGGCGGAATTTTTGCCGTGGCCGGGGATGGAGGAATGATACAGACTTCTCCGGACGGCACCGCATGGACAGACGTCGCCCGGTCCTCGGGAGCCCGCTTGCGCGGGGGGGCGTCTCTGTCCGGGCGTGCGGTTTTTGTCGGTGACGGGGGAGTGATTCTCGCCACGGCACGGGGCATCCTCACCCAGCCTTCGGACACCACGGTTTCCGAAGGCAGCACGGGAACCCTCACCGTTGTCGCCGAGGGAACGGGGCCATTCAGCTACCAGTGGTATCGGGGGCTTTCCGGCGACACCTCTTCGCCGGTTTCCGATGCCACTGCTTCCTCTCTCTCGATTGATCCCGGGCCGGACGGCGGCGCATTCTGGGTTCGTGTCATCGATGGTGTGGGTTCCTTTGACAGTCGGACCGCTGCAATAACGATCCGGGGAGGATGGACTGCCTATCATGCGGGGTGGGCGGCAGCAGGGGACGCGGCCAACACCACCACCGGAGCAGGAAACAACACGGTCACCCTGCTGAAGAACTCCGTGACCGGAGCCTCGGCCGGCAACGCCACGATCAAATATGCATGGACTGGCACCTACAATGTCAGGACCGACAATAAAACCGGCTGGCAGACAGGGACGGATGCCCACACCTCTTTTCACGGTTTTGTGGGACTCGGAACACAGGCCGACAATGTTTCCGCAAGCGGCAACTCAACCATCACTCTCGGTGGGTTGAATGTGGAAAAGACCTATGAACTCACGGTCTATGCCGGACGCGATTCAAGCCTCTTTTCCGCGACCAATCTCAATGTGTATGAACTTCAAAATGCAACGGTCAGTTCCTCGGCGCACAGTTCCGGCGTTACTTCGAACGGAACAAATTCCGCGTCGGTTGCGGTCGGCCTCGGCTGCAAGGCGGCTGGCCGCATCGTGCGATGGACCTTCCGTCCCACGTCCTCGAATGTTGTTCTGCGCACGACGGCAGGCGGAGGGGCCGCCAATTCCGTCATCCCGCAGGCCGTGCGGCTTTCCGAGATTTCCGAAAAGCCTGTTGTCACACAAAATCCCGCGCCGGCTTCGGTAACAGCGGGAACCGATGCCACATTGACGGCAAATGTGGCGGGTTCCGGCCTTTCCTTCCAATGGTTTCGCAGGGACATTGATGGAAACATCACTTCTGTTCCCGGAGCAACCGGGGCTTTGCTGAATCTTTCCACCGTCACCGAAAGCGCGGAATACTTTGTCCGGGCGACCGGAAGCGGTGGATCCGTTGACTCGGCTCCGGCTGCGGTCATTGCAACATTGACGTACTCTGCGTGGGCGGATGCAGAGGGGTTGCCGTCTTCAAGCGGGGCGATCGACAGCGATGCGGATGGCACTCCCAACATGCTGGAATTTGCCATGGGGATGGACCCGAATTCCCCCTCGCCCGCCATTGCCGGCACCATGGATGACGGGAACAATCTGGTGGTGGCCTTTTCAACAACGAAAGAGTCGGCTGGAGTCACAATTGTTCCAGAAACTTCCCAGACCCTTGCCCCGGGATCATGGCAGACAACGGACGTCACCCTCATCCGAACGGCCACGCCCAGCATTATTGAGGAACAGTGGGAAGCCAGGGTCCCCGTCACCACATCACGCAGGTTTCTCCGCCTCAGAGCCACCACCAACTGACCATGATCACCCGCCGCAACTTTCTCAAATCCACGGCAGCAATCGGAAGTCTTGTCCTCGCAGGCCGGACAGCCTCCGCCGGCGAACCCCCGCCGACCGGACCAATCAACGTGCTTTGGATCGTGGTTGACGACATGGGCTTCGGCGACCTCTCCTCCACCGGAAGACTCAACTACTCCACTCCAAATATCGACCGCATCGGGCGCGAGGGGGTCACCCTGGAAAACGCCTATGTCTATCCGGTTTGCACCGCAACCCGTGCGGCGCTGCTCACCGGATTCAGTCCGCAAAAATACAATCTCGAAGGGGTTTTGTTGCCCGGGTACGCCGCCGGCCTGCCCGCAAATTCCATCACGGCCGCCAAAGAATTCCATGCCGCGGGCTACCGGACGGGGCTGATCGGCAAGTGGCATTTGGGCGACACCGCAGAGGCCCACCCCAATGCCCAGGGATTCGACGATTTCTTTGGGTTTCTCTGGGGAGAAACCGGCTATTACACACACAGCAAGGAAGTCTCCGGGGTCGACGAACTCGACTTCCATCAAAACGGAACCACAAGCGACATCAAAGGCTACACCACCGACCTCTACGGTTCCCGGGCCGCCTCGTTTCTCAGGGCAAACCAGCACAATCCGTTCTTCCTTGTGCTTTCTTACAACGCCCCGCACTACTACCTTGATGCACCGGCGGAATACCAGGCCCAGTTCACCGGTTCCTCGGGAACCAAAATGTATGCCGGCGTGATGAAAGCGCTCGATGACAACATCGGAAGGGTGCTGGACGAACTCCAACATCTGGGGCTGGACAAAAACACCCTTGTGATTTTCACGACCGACAATGGAGCTCCGGAAAACGGCGGCAGCAACGCTCCGTTCTCGGGTTTCAAGAACTCCCTTCTGGAAGGTGGCATCCGTTCGCCGATGATGGCCCGTCTCCCGGGCGTCATCCCGCGCGGCCTGAGGTGCCGGCAAAATTTCGCCGCATGGGATCTGCTGCCAACGTGTCTTTCCCTTGCCGGAAAGGTTCCGTCTGCCGGGCTTGAGGGCAGGGACCGCAGCTCTCTTCTGACAACACAGGGAGCGACAAACGGCGATCCCCTCTGCTTCCGCTACACCATGGCTGGAAAGATCCATCGCGCGGCCATCAAAGAAAACTGGAAACTTCACTACGACGAAAACACCGGCCTTAGCAGCCTCTTCAACCTCTCGTCAGATCCTGCGGAGTCCACCGATCTCTCATCCGCACAGCCTGCAAAGGCGGCAGAACTCCGGGCTGCCTGGAACGCATGGTCGGCCACTTTTTCTCCGGGGTTGGGGACGTGGTGAGCGCGGGCAGCGTTTGATTGGCGCAAAACGATAAGAACTGCGCGGGTTTCGCAATCGCCGGAATCCGGGAATGGGGTTAATTTGTTTTCGTGAAACCCCCGTCGTTTCTTTTACTTCTGGCAGCAGTCTCCACCGCAGCCGCAGCCCCTTTGCCTGTGCGAAATGTCCGGATCGTGGATTTCGGATCGGATCTGGGCAGCGGCGAGCTGATGTATCGCGGAAAATCTCCCGAACGCAAAATCGACTATGATCCGTCCATGAAAGGAGACGCCCGGCACGCAAAAGGAACGACTTTTGTTTCAGCCTGGCCCCTTCTCATGGACGAGCCGCTCAACGCGCCGGGAATCCGCTATGATGCCTCGCAGAAGAACGCGGTTCTTTATGGCGGACTTGTGACGCTGACCATCAACAATCCGGAACGCGGGCTGAGCGAAGGACACCTCAACGCAAACCATGAATTCCGGGATGATTTCAACTTCATGGCTCTCCAGGGCGGGGCATTCAAGCCCGGGGAGGAAATCGAGGCTTATGCCTTCTGGTTCTGGAAGAAGAAAGACTTCCTGAACGGCGGTGATGCCGCGTCGGTTTCTTTCAATGCCGGGAGCCGGATTGCGGTCCATATCTCCCGATACTGGGGCGGGGTTCATGCCGGGCGATGGGTCGTGCGCGATGGCGATGCGTTTTATGTCTCGGAAAAAACATTTGGGGACACGTACAAACAATTCACCTTTGAGGACAAAGAAAACCCCATCACCCGCCACACCCAGATTCTTTTCCCGGCCCAATCCCGCTGGGCCCGCTGGGAGCCAAAAGAACCCTGCACCCTGGCCTTCGATCACCGAAAGGCCGATTTTCAAGAGCACGAGTTTCGGGATGTCACCGCGGTGGGTTTTCTGGTGACGCGCGAGTTGAGTCCGGCAGTAAAGGCCGTTCCGGGAGGCCTGAGTCCGAACCAGCCGATCGCGGTCAAGTGGTATGCCTTCCGCTGCGATGCCGTGGTCGGGGATGGGAACCCACCCTCCCCGGTCCTGCCCGCGGTTGATGTCGCGGGTCTTTCGGCGGCGCGTTCGGAGGTGACATTTTCCCAGTGGGAGACCGTGCGGCGCCTGGTCGTGACAAACCAATACTGCCGGGATCTTGGAGACCTGGGCTATGCATTTTCCGGCGACGGCTCGATGGGTTCGATGCGGGTCGGGGATATGGCCCACCAACCCGGGGAACCGGTCACCGACATCACCTGGCTTGACGCGGCGGCATGGTGCAATGCGTTGTCGGAAGTGGAGGGGAGAACGCCGGCCTATTACACCGATGCCGGCCATCAAAATGTTTTCCGGAGAGTTTTCAACCGTGACCAGGCGGGAAGTCTCCCGCCGACCATTCACTGGAAGCAGGATGCCGACGGCTACCGTTTGCCCACGCTGTCGGAGTGGGCCGCCTTTGCGCTGGCCGGGGGAAAGAATTTTTCGGAGAACCCTGCGGCTTCCGGAAAATCCACCCTTCCAGTCGCCGCGATTTCCCCCGGTCCCCAAGGGCTTGTGGGACTCAACGGCAACGTGTGGGAATATGTGTGGCCCGGAGACAACCCAACGGTCGACCCGTCAACACTCTCCTCTTTGAACGTACTGGGCGGGGACTTCGCATCTTCCACCGGACCCCGGAAAACAAACATCGGGTTCGGACCGGAAAGCCCGTTTGAGGCAGGTTCCTTCAATATCGGATTTCGTCCTGTTCGCGGTCCGGTTCTTTCCGGAGCGACTTCGTCGACTGGGATTCCTGTCTGGAAAATCGCCCGCGGCGAAGTGATCCCTCCCGGGCCCGCCGGGGACGCGGCAAGCCTGAAAGCCTTTTCGCAGGAACATCTCCCGCTGGCGTCCCTGCCGGATGCCGGGTTTGCCGGGCCCCGGGATTTTGTGGATCCCCTGTCCGTTCAGGAGCGAAACACCTCCCGCGCAAAGGCCCTTGATGACAAATTCCTCGGAAAGTCGGATGGGGCAACGCCCGCTCCCGAGCACCCCATCGAACGGAAAGCCTACACGCTCCACCTCGGAAAGACCGAAGTTCCCTACAATGTTTGGAACCGTGTCAAGGCATGGGCGCTTGGGCATGGCTACCATTTCAACTACCCGGGCGATGTCGGGAGCATGAGACTCCCCGGCAGGCCGGACGCCAGTTTCTCGCCCAACGAGCCGGTGACATTCATTTCTTGGTACGATGCCGTGGCATGGTGCAACGCTCTTTCCGAACTCTGCGGCCTGAAACCCGCTTACCATACCGACGCCTCCAAATCGCAGCCTTTCCGGCAAGTGTCCCCGTTCCGGCTTGAAACATACTCCGGTCCCGGATACCCGAACCCGGTTTGGAAAAAAAACCTGCCTCCCGGAGCCAAGCCCGATACGGCATTGAACACGCTGATTTTCTTCGATGCCGACAGTGGCGGCTACCGCCTGCCTCTCTGGGATGAGTTCCAGGCGGCCGACGTGACGGCTCCCGAAGAATGGACGGGGGGGAACGCCGGAGGAAAGACACACGATGTCGCCTCGCTTCCAGCAGGACCAACCGGACTGAACGACATGGGAGGAAACGTTCTCGAATGGGGGTGGGATTCCAACGCCCCGCACATCAATTCCATGGTCGACTACCGCATCAACGGCAACGCGTATTTTTTTGAACCTCCGGAATCCGCCAAACCCGGCAAGGCTTTTTACAAAGAATACACCGGAGCCGCCCGACCGTTCATCGGGTTCCGGGTGGCAAAGGGTGGCGGAGAATGAACGCCAACCGGAGAACCTTTGTCAAAACGCTGCTTGCAGCATCCCTGACTCCCCCAATGACACCCCTGTTGAAATCGGAGGAACCTCTTTCCGACCCCGACATCACACGTTCCGGTCAAAACGATGATGCGGTGCGGGCCGTCTGCCGCAAAGAGCGCTCCGCAGATCCGCGTCCGAACATTCTTCTGGTTTTCACCGACCAGCAGACAGCCTCCGCGATGAGCTGTGCCGGGAACCGATGGGTGAACACTCCCCACATGGACGCTCTTGCGTGCACCGGGGTTCGCTTCCTCTCGGCCTATTGTGCGGCACCGATCTGCGGGCCTTCGCGCGGATCACTGGTCACAGGCATGCCCCCCCATGCGACCGGCGTTGTTTATAATGGAGACCCGCTGCCGGCGGATTTTCCGACCATGGGATCTCTTCTCCGCAAGAGCGGCTATTATACGGCCTGGACGGGAAAATGGCATCTTCCCGAGAGTTTTTTGCGGGAGCCAAAAGACACGCACGGCTTTCACCACCGTCCGATCACCAAAGACATTCCCTGGGTGGCCCTGGGAGATCAAACCGACTTCCTCACATCAATGGATGCGGAATTTTTTCTGCGTTGGGAAGCGGGAAAACAGCCCAAACCGTGGTTCCTCGGTGTTTCGCTGCACAATCCCCACGATATTTGTTACCACATTCTCGAAGACAGCCCCGGGTATGTGAACAAGAACGACTTCCCGCCATTGCCGGAAAATTTCGAGGCCGATCCTGACGAGCCTTTTGCTCTCCGGATGCGCCGCGAAAACAGCGGGTACGGAAGCGAGATCGCCCGCACGAAGGGATGGGATGAAGACCGTTGGCGGGCTTATCTTCATACCTATGCCCACCTGACAACGCAGGTGGATCGTGCCGTGGGGCAGGTCCTCAAGGCCCTGGATGCCGGCGGATGGCGGGACAACACGCTGGTGATTTTCACGTCCGATCATGGCGAGGGAGTTGCCGCGCACCGCTGGGCTTCCAAACTTTCCCTCTACGAGGAATCCGCCAGGGTACCGCTGGTGTTCTCCTATCCCGGTCGCATCCGTCCCGGCACGTCCGATGCTCCCGTCTCCCTGCTCGACATTCTGCCGACTGTTTGTGATTTTGCGGGAACCCCCTCTCTTCCCGGCCTCCCGGGCCGGAGCCTGCGGCCTGCTTTGGAAGGCCTTGCCCCGGAAGAGAAAAATGATGTGGTTTGCGAGCTTGCGGCAGACAAGTCCCGCCCGGAGATCCAGGGACGCATGGTTCGCTCCCCGGGTTTCAAATACTGCGCCTATACTCCCGGTGAACCTTCCGAGCAACTCTTCGACATGACAAGCGATCCCGGAGAAACAAAAAACCTGTCAGCCGATCCCGCCCACAGGGACACCCTGCAGAGGCACCGCAAAATGCTGGCCGAATGGTGCCGGAAAACCGGCGACCCGTTCCCGGTTGCCTCAAAAGGATCATGACTTCGATTGCCTGTCTGAGTGAGAAATTCGCTCACTCGCTCACAACCGACACCTTTGTCGTTCCGGATAATCTCCCACCCTGCGACGGACGGTTTTTGCCCGAACGCTTCTGCCATGTGTCGAACAACGACCACGGTCTGAAGCGCATCCTTTTCGACATCGAGGGAAGGGACAATTTCACTCTGGATGGCAATGGAGCCACCCTGACCTTCCTCGGGGAGATCCTTCCGATCCGCATCGGGCGCAGCCGCAACATCACGGTGAAAAATTTGGCCGTCGACTGGGTCCGCCCGTTCTTCTCGCAGGCGGTCGTCGTGGGTTCGGGAAAGGGTTGGGTTGAGATTTCGGTCGATGGGGAACGCTATCCGCTCCGCGTGGACCGCGGACGATTGATTGCCCATGACTGCCGGGGGTGGCAGACCGACTCTCTCTGGAATCTTCTCCCGTTTGATCGCGGCAGCTCCGAGGTTTCTTCAAAACGGGACAACTGGCACCTCAGCCGCTGGCACCGGGCCACCGATCTTGGCGGCGGAATCTTTCGCATCGAGGCGGATTTTCCGGAAATCTTCGCGGAGGGAATTCCGGTCGTTCTCATGCACGGCAACCGGGTGGCTCCCGGGATCTGGATCGAAGAGGCCGGGGGCGTCCGGCTGGAGAATGTGACAATCCATCACGCACCGGGCATGGCTGTCATCGCCCAGCTTTCCCGCGATGTGTCGCTGGATCGCGTCCGGGTGATTCCTTCCGGCGACCGGCTTTTTTCCAGTTGGGTGGACGGGATCCATCTCGTGGATTGCGACGGAGCGACGCGGATGGAAAATTGCGGGGTCCGCGGGCAGTTCGATGATGCGGTCAATATTCATGGCAATTTCTCCAAAGTGGTCGAGGTGCATGACTCGCGGCATCTGCGCATCCAGACCGTGCACCCGCAGCGGTTCGGACGCAATGCCGCCACACCCTTCACCGGTCTCGCCATTTACCGGCACGCCACAATGGAGCGATTGCTCGTCACCCGCGTGACGGACTGCCATCCGCTCAACCAGGAATTTTGCGACATTTGTCTGGAAGATCCTCTTCCCGAAACTTCCGGAGCCCTCATCGTCAGTCGTCACAATCCCCATCATTCCGTCCACATCCGCGGCTGTTCGTTCGGGGCGAACCGCGGACGCGGCTGCCTCATCAATATCGAGCATTCCACAATCATTGAGGACTGCCATTTTCATGTCAGCGGACACGCCATCGAATCCGTTCCCGATGCAAACTACTGGTGGGAAGGTCCTCCGGTGCTCGACCTGACGATCCGGGGCAACCACTTTGAAAATTGCGGATTCGGTCCGTGCGGCAGCTCTCTCATCAAGGCGGGCCCGGAATTTCCCGATGGTTCCGACCCCCGCGCAGGGGCGCTGCGCGAGGCAGGTGGACTGCCGGAAAACTCCCCGGTGACGGACCGCCCGGTCCTCGGCACCATCACGATCACCGACAACACCATCACGCACTCCGCCGGAGAAATTTTTGATATCCACAATGTTGCGAACCTGGAAGTGTCCGGCAACAGAATCATGGCTCCCTGATGGATTGTTTAGAGCGGTTAAAATAATAATGTGGCCACAGATTTGCGAGCGCCGAGGGTTGCAGGGGTGCGGCGGCAGTGAAGCGGCTGTGTGAAAACACACTGCCCGAACTGCTGACGCAGTCCTGCGGCTCTCGCCGCCGCAAAGCAACGGCTATAGAATTGTTTAGAGCAATTCAACAAAAGCTATAGCCACACGAGACAAACCAACCGAGAGCG
>CAZPEN010000048.1:0-19656 GCA_964585615.1 uncultured Chthoniobacter sp.
GAGGAGCCTACACCCCCTCCTTGTTTATGTCAATTACTTGTCTGACATGATACTAGAGCTGTTTAAATAATAATGTGGCCATAGATTTGCGAGCGCCGAGGGTTGCAGAGGTGCGGCGGCAGTGAAGCGGCTGTGTGAAAACACACTGCCCGAACTGCTGACGCAGTCCTGCGGCTCTCGCCGCCGCAAAGCAACGGCTATAGAATTGTTTTAACCGCTCCAGACTTTGTGCGTCTATCTGTGCGTATGGTTGGATGAGCGGAAGGGCTTCGATGGTTTCACGGAGTGTGGGAGCAATTCTGCCTCCGTGCAGGTCTTCATGGTCAGCTTCGGATCGCTGTGACGCATGGCCTCCATGCGATGTGCCGTGAAACTGCGGGGGATGAAAGCCGGGCGGAAGGGCAAAAAAAGCCGGAGAGTGGTGCTCTCCGGCCTTTTTGCGGGTTGAAGTTTTCTTAGTAGCGGTAGTGCTCGGGCTTGTAGGGGCCTTCGAGCGGAACGCCGAGGTATTCGGCCTGGGATTTGGAGAGCTTGGTGAGTTTGACCCCGATCTTGTCGAGGTGGAGCCGGGCGACTTCCTCGTCGAGTTTTTTCGGCAGGCGGTAAACCGTCTTCTTGTATTTGTCCTTGTTCTGCCAGAGGTCGATCTGGGCGAGTGTCTGGTTGGTGAAGGAATTCGACATGACGAAGCTGGGGTGCCCGGTCGCGCAACCGAGGTTGACCAGGCGGCCCTCGGCGAGCATGTAGATGCTCTTGCGGCCGCCGGGCAGGTAGTAGCGGTCGTATTGTGGCTTGATGTTCTCGACGCGGATGCCCTTGTGTTTCTTGAGGCGTTCCACCTGGATCTCATTGTCGAAGTGTCCGATGTTGCAAACGATGGCCTGATCTTTCATGGCAAGCATGTGCTCGAGGGTGATGATGTCCTTGTTGCCGGTGGTGGTGACGTAGATGTCGCCGACTCCGAGAGTGCTTTCGACGGTGTTGACTTCAAAGCCCTCCATGGCGGCTTGAAGGGCATTGATGGGATCGATCTCGGTGACGACGACGCGTGCACCGTAGGCGCGGAGCGAGTGGGCGCTGCCCTTGCCAACGTCGCCGTATCCACACACCACAGCGACTTTTCCGGCGATCATCACATCGGTGGCACGTTTGAGTCCGTCGGCCAGCGATTCCCGGCAGCCGTAGAGGTTGTCGAATTTCGACTTGGTGACCGAATCGTTGACGTTGATGGCCGGGATGAGGAGGCTGCCCTGTTCGGCGAGCTGGTAGAGGCGGTGGACACCGGTGGTGGTTTCCTCGGAGACACCCTTCCAGGCTTTGGCGACCTTGGTCCAGAAGCCGGGGCGTTCCTTGGCCACGCGGCGGAGGAGTGCCTTGACGACCGAGACTTCATGGTTGTCGGACGGCTGCCAGGCCCACTTGCTGCCTTTCTCGAGTTCGAAGCCCTTGTGGATGAGAAGGGTCACGTCTCCGCCGTCATCAACAACGAGCTGGGGACCGAGGTTGCCGGGGAAGGTTACGGCCTTGAGTGTGAGCTCCCAATATTCCTCCAGCGTTTCTCCCTTCCAGGCGAAGACCGGGGTGCCGGTGGCGGCGATGGCGGCCGCGGCGTGATCCTGCGTGGAAAAAATGTTGCAACTGGCCCAGCGGACGGTGGCACCCAGGGCGACCAGTGTCTCGATGAGAACCGCCGTCTGGATCGTCATGTGGAGCGAGCCGGTGATGCGGACGCCTTTCAGCGGTTGCTGTTTCGCGTATTTCTTGCGAACGGAAACAAGGCCCGGCATTTCGTGCTCGGCGATGCTGATTTCCTTGCGACCCCATTCCGCAAGAGCGATGTCGGAGACGATGTAGTCTTTGCCCGACGGGGTGGCGGCGGAATATTTTGCGAGGTTGGCTGTGGCCGCGGCGACCTCGGCAAGGACGGTGGCTGCGGCAGTGGATCGGGATTTTTTCATAAAGGTTTCAGTGTTCGGTTTTCAGTGTTCGGTTTTTTTGTGATGAGAAAAACGGATCAGGAAGTGCCCTGCCTGCGGTCTTCAAGTGATTGCCAGAGACCTCGGAGCATGGCGGAGATTTCTTTGGATTCGGAAATCAGTCGATGGAATGTTTCTTGCGAGACTAGCTCGAGTTTTTTGGCGATGTAGAGTTGGGTGCGAAGTTCTCCATTTGATCCGAGTGCGATGTTGAGAAAGCGCTGGAATTCCAGTGAAGAGTTTCTTTCGCTGCCTTCCGCGATGTTCGATGCCACGGAAAGCCCGGCTCTCTCGATTTGATCTTTCAGGGAAAATTTTCTACAGGTTTCGAACTCTTTATAAATCGAGACGCTTTGACGACAGGCCCGCTGCCACACGTCCAATTCTTCAAAAGAGCGATAAGCCATGCCTTCCTGAAAACTGAACCACTGAAATCCGAATCGCTTATTTGATGAGTTTTTTGAGGGCGGCGACCTTGTCGGTGCGTTCCCAGGTGATCGCCGGATCGTCTTTGCCGAAGTGGCCGTAGTTGGTGGTCTTCGAGTAGATCGGGCGGAGGAGATTGAGTTGCTTCACGATGTCGGCCGGTTTGAAGCTGAAGACCGTCGAGACGGCTTTTTCGATTTTTTGTTCGTCCACCTTGTTGGTGCCAAAGGTGTCGATGTGGATGCTGACCGGGTTCGGGTGTCCGATGGCGTAGGCGAACTGGACTTCGCAACGGTCCGCGAGACCGGCGGCAACGACATTCTTCGCCACATAACGGCCCATGTAGGCGGCACTGCGGTCGACTTTCGAGGGATCCTTTCCGGAAAATGCCCCGCCGCCGTGGCGGCCCATGCCACCGTAGGTGTCGACGATGATTTTTCGGCCGGTGAGTCCGGAATCGCCCTGGGGGCCTCCGACGACGAAACGCCCGGTGGGGTTGATGAGAAACTCGGTGGTGGCGTCCAGAAAATCCTTCGGGATCACCTTGCGGATGACGTTGCTGATGAGGAAGCGGCGGATTTCCTCGTTTTTCACATCATCGGTGTGCTGGGTGGAAATGACGACGTTTGTCACGCGGACCGGGCGGCCGTCCTGATAAAGAACGGAGACCTGGCTCTTCGCGTCGGGGCGGAGCCATTTGACTTTGCCACTTTTGCGGATGCGGGTGAGTTCGCGTCCGAGACGGTGGGCGAACATGATGGGGGCCGGCATCAGTTCCGGGGTTTCGTTGCAGGCAAACCCGAACATGAGTCCCTGGTCTCCCGCGCCCTGTTCCTCGGTGGCTTTTCCATCGGCGGCTTTGGCATCGACGCCCTGGGCGATGTCCGGGCTCTGGCTGGTGAGGAGGTTGTTGATAAAAACGCGGTCGGCGTGGAAGACATCGTCATCGTGGACGTAGCCGATTTCGCGGATGGCGTTGCGGATGATCTGGCCGATGTTGAGGGCGGAATCCAAAGCGGCTCCCTTGAGGCGCGGGACGGTGATTTCCCCGCCGACGACGACGGTGTTGCTCTTGACGAAAGTTTCGCAGGCGACCCGGCTTGTGCGGTCGAGGGTGAGGCAGGCATCCAGAATGGCGTCGGAAATGGTGTCGCACACTTTGTCGGGATGGCCTTCGCCAACGGATTCGGAGGAAAAGATGAAACGGCGGGACATGGGTTCTTTCAGTTGAGGTTGGGCTTTACGTATTGAGATATTGAAATATATTCATGGGTCTCATGGCGTCAATGGTAAATTGCCTGCGGGTGTTGTCCGATCCGACCCGGTTGCGGTTGCTGCTGTTGCTTGTTGGCGAGGAGCTGACCGTGGCGGAATTGCAGGAGATCCTGGGGATGGCGCAGTCCCGGATTTCGGCGAGCCTCGGGCAATTGAAGCGCGAGGGACTGGCGACCGACCGGAGGGTGGGAAAAAACATTTTTTATTCCGCGAAGGAAAATGCCGACGGGATGGTGGGGGCGATTCTCAAGAATGCCCGGGAGGATCTGCGGGAGGCGTCGCGCGATCAGGCGGCATTGGCATTGACCCTGAGGAAGCGGAAAGATCGGGCGGCGGATTATTTCAACAGGCTGGCGGGACGGTTCGGACGGGTCTATGTGCCGGGACGTTCCTGGCAGGCGCTTTCCCACGCGCTGCTTTGCCTGTTGCCGCCGATGGTGATCGCCGACATGGGGGCGGGGGAGGGAACGTTGTCCCAACTGATGGCCCGCACGGCGAAGAAGGTGATCGCCGTGGACAATTCGGAGAAGATGGTGGAGTTCGGATCCGCCTTGGCCCGGGAGCATGGATTCCGCAATCTGGAATACCGGCTGGGGGATGTTGAAGAGCCTCCGGTGGAAGCGTGTTCGGTGGATCTGGTGCTCTTCAGCCAGGTTCTCCACCATGTGCCGAATCCGCGCCGGGCTCTTGTCGCGGCACACAGAATCTTGAAGCCCGGCGGCCGGGTGGTGATCCTTGATCTGGCCAACCACAGCTACGATCAGGCCCGGGAATTGTACGCCCACGTGTGGCTGGGATTTTCCGAGGTGGATCTGCACCAGATGCTGCGCAAGGCCGGGTTTTTGAAGGTGTCCACGTCGATTGTCTCGCGGGAGACGGAGGCACCGCATTTCCAGACGGTGTTGGCCACGGCCACCAGGTAGGAAGGGCTACTGGATTTCTTTTTCCATCCGCTCACTGAGCCACTGCTTGATCATGCTTTGGTAGTTCAGGTAGCGGGACCGGGCGAGACGCTTGATGCGGGCAAGCATCCGGGGGTCGAAACGCAGGGTGATCGTGGTGGAGTCCCGGTTGTCGGTCTTGAGGATCGAGCCGTTCATCAATCGCGGATCCAGGGCGGTCTGCCGCCAGAATTCCCGTTCCTCCTCTTCGCCTGGAAATACCGGAAGATCTTTCCACTTCGTGAGAATATTCATGGTCAGTTGGCCTCCGAATTTTTTCTGTCGTAGAAGGTTTCCTCCTCGGAGGTCATGAGGCGGGAAAAAATCACGCGGTAGCGTTTCCCATCCGTCCAGAAGACCGAGAAGATCGGGCGGTTGGAGATGGCCCGGCCAAGGATGAAGTAACGCGCTTCGCGGCCTGCCACCTCGTCGATTTCCGGCATCAGGCGGATGCTGAAGGGATCTTCGAAGGATTCTTCGATTTCCTTCGCGGAAATTTCCTTCGGAACAAACGGCGTGTCTGACCAGTCGAATTCCATCAGTTTCCTTTCGCCGGTTGAATCAACTCGATTTCATAACCTTCGGGAGCGTCCACAAAGGCGATGACCGATCCGCTGGAGGCCCGGTGGGGGCCGTCGCTCAGGGGATAACCTTTTGAGGCGGAATGTCTGGCGAAGGTCTCCAGATCCTCGACTTCAAATGCCAGATGGGTCAGATCCGGCCCGACTTGGACGGGACCGCTCTCATCGAATTTGCAGATTTCGATCAACTCCTCGCTGCCGGGAGCCTTGAAGAAGACCAGTTGGGAACCCCGCCCGCTGGTGCTCCTGCGCACTTCTTCCAGGCCGAGAACCTCTTTGTAGAAGGCGGTGGTTTTTTCAAGGTCGGAAACCCGGTAGCGGGTGTGGAGGAGTCTTTTGACCATGACTGGTTACTAGCCGCCGGAAAGGTTGGGGGAAAGAGGAAAATCACGGGCTGTCGTGCCCCGGCTCTTTCCGGGAAAGATCGGACGCCTCCTTTTTCCGGGTCGGAAAAAGTGTTCCCGAGTGCTTCGGGGTGATATAGGAGAGGCGTTCATGTTGAAGAAAAACTTCAGTCTTTTCCTGGCGCTGAGATATCTCAAGCCCAAGCGCACCTTTCTCTCGATCATCACCCTCATTTCGATTCTTGGGGTGACGCTGGGGATCATGGTGCTGATTTTGGTGATTTCCGTGATGACCGGGTTCGAGCAGGAGCTCCGGCGGAAGGTGATCGGGTTCGACGCCCACCTCGTTGTCAGCAACCAGGCGGTGATGGAGGATTGGGCGAAGACCATGGAGCTTTGCAAAAAGGAACCGCATGTGACGGCGGTGGCTCCCTTCGTGCAGGGACCGGTGATCGTGGAATTCCAGAACCGCCGGCTGGCCCCGAAAATTCGGGGTGTCGAACCGGAGCTGGAGGAGCAGGTGGTGAGTGTCGGCGAGTTCATCGTCGACGGGGCCTACGATCTGGACGGAGACAAGACGGTTCTGGGATCCGAGTTGGCCAAAACGCTTGGGGCCGGGGTGGGGGACAAGGTCACCATTTACTCGCCGGGAAACCTGAACCAGATTTTGTCCGAGTTGGACCGCCTGGAAAAAGAAGGCAGTGATGCGGCAAGCGCGGGTGCGTTGAAGCAGATGATCCTGCCGCGCGAGCTGGAGGTCAGCGGGATTTTTGAGAGCGGGCGGTATCTTTACGACAGCGAGTTCCTGATTGTTCCCCTGCACATCGGGCAGGAGCTTTACAATCTCGGGGATGCGGTGCATGGGCTGGCCCTGAAGACATCCGATCCGTATCTGGCCCCCGATGTGCGCAACGACCTGAATTCCAAGCTCACGCCGCCCGATTTTGCCCTCACCTGGATCGACCTCAACAAGCAGATCTTCGATGCCATCCGCATGGAGCGGAACGTCATGTTTTTCCTGCTTATGTTCATCGTGCTGGTCGCGGCTTTTGGAATCATGAACACCCTGATCACCGTGACCGTGCAGAAGACACGGGAAATCGGGGTGATGATGGCACTGGGTGCCCGGACCAACCAGATCATCGGTGTGTTTCTCGCCCAGGGGATGGTGGTGGGGGTCTTCGGCACCATCGCGGGACTCTTTCTGGGCATCAGCATGGTCCAATACCGGAACGAAGTGAGCCAGTTTCTGGCCAATTCCCTCGGCATCGAAATTTTTCCGCGGGCGGTTTACCAGTTCAGCGAGATTCCCGCGCAGGTTGTTCCCTCGGATGTGGCGATCATTTGTGTGAGCGCGTTTGTCATTTGTTCCCTGGCGGCTTTGATCCCCGCGTGGTTCGCCGCCCGGCTGGATCCGGTGAAAGCCCTCCGTTACGAGTGAATTGACAAATCCCGTTCTCCCCGCCTTATTGTTTTTCCATGTCCGACCCCCAAAATCCGGAAGACCGCCAGATTCGCGTGATTCTCCTTTCCGCCGCCGGTGCGGCTGTTCTGGGAATCCTGGTTGTGGCGACCGTTGTG
This sequence comes from uncultured Chthoniobacter sp., assembly GCA_964585615.1. Lineage (GTDB taxonomy): Bacteria > Verrucomicrobiota > Verrucomicrobiia > Chthoniobacterales > Terrimicrobiaceae > QYQL01. The sequence continues at coordinate 7,125 of CAZPEN010000048.1, forward strand.
GCGGTGATGATCTCCGCCAATTTCAACATCCTCAACTGGATGGAGTAGAGTTTTCGTCCCCGTGGATTTTTGCGGCAGCCGAGCAGAGGCAGGCTCCGAGGAAAATCACCACGCCGGAAACGTAAACCCAAAGCATCAGGAGCATCATCACTCCGACCGTCCCGTAAATCGCATTGTAGTTCACAAAGCGGGGGAGGTAATTGACAAACGCGTTCTGGCAGAATTGCAGGGCCAGTGTGACCAGCAGGGCGGGGAACCACACCTGTTTGAAAAACACCCGGCGCCGCGGGGCGAGCATGTACAAAAGGGTGAATGAGTAAAAAAGGACGCCCCCCGCGAGGACATAGCGGCTGAGATCGAAAATCCCCGCGAGCAGGCCAAGATTGATCTCCGGAATCTGGGAACGCAGAAACCCTTCAAAGGCCAGCAGGATTTTTTTTGCCCCCTGCAACAGCGCGGGAGCCAGCAGACCGATGAGCAGCGCACTGGCAAGAACGGCGATCATGAGAAGATTCTTGAGGGGAAGCTGCCACCACGGGATTTCGATCGTGTGCCACGCCCGGTTGACTCCCCGGACCAGGGCCTGGAAAAACCGCAGCGAACACCAGATCAGGATGGCGAACGACACCATGGTGACACTGCCCCGGGATCTTTCCAGGGAGGCCACCATCTGCCACATGAATGCCTGCTGGGGTTCGCCCATGGGAAAATAACGCGCCACGGTGTCGATCACTTCCTGCGAATCGAAGAAGGAGGAGCCGGCCGTCAACATCAATGCAAACAGGGGAACCAGGGAGAACAGGGCGTAGTAGGCGAAGGAGGCCGCGCGCTGCTCCCCGTCGATCTCCGAGAATGTCTTCACCGTCTCCCAGGCAATCTTCGGACACTCCCGCAGTTCCTTCACAAACCGTTGCATCCGGACAATCTCTCCGCTCCCGGTTTCAAAGACAATTCTTTACGACATCCCGCTCCCGAAGAAAATGCCAAAGGAAATACTTGCTCTATAAAACGTGATTTATTAGGTGATCCGGAATGAAGACACGTGTTTTTGCAAGCCTGCTGGTGTGGATGGCCTTTGGAGCACAGGCGGGGGAGGTGCTGGACGCGCGGACGGCCGCCGGAAAACTCGGGGAAAATGTGGTCGTCGTCGACACCGTCCATGAAGTGATCGTGAAGGATTCCGGAACGGTTTTCCTGAACTTCGGAGCCGCTTTTCCGAAGGAGTCCCTCGCCGCGGTGGTGATGAAGGAAACCCGTCCGCGCTTTCCAGATGTCGAGAATTGGAAGGGAAGGACGGTGCGCTTCGAGGGCAGGATCATCGAACACGAGGGCCACCGCAAAATCATTCTCCGGGAACGCGGGCAGATCACTTTGGCGGAGTGATCGTTCTTCAAGCTTTTTAAAATTTGAAAAGGGGAGGTTCGGTTCCCCCGCGGAGTATCAGACCCGAGGGGAATGAATTCATGGCGCCTTAAGAATGGCCAATTGAAAGAGAGGAATTGGAATAGAAAAATATTCCGGGGCAAAAGTTTTCCAAACGGGCTGGAAGTCATGCTTTTGAAGAAAGTGGAGGATGTCTTTTCCCGCGTGGAAGTGATCGGCGGGCTTCTTTTTTCCAATGAGCACTCTTCCCATCAGGTAGAGACAGTTTTCCGTTGGCACCGAAATGCAGAGGAAGCCGCTTCGCTTCAAAAGTCTCCTGATGGCCCGAACGGGCAGGGCAAGATCCTGGAAGTGTTCCAGGACATCTGTGGCAACAATGATGTCGTAGTCCTGCGCCGGTTCCCATGTCTCGATATCAGCACAGTGAATTCGGGCGTTCGCCAGGTTGTGATGATGGCGCACTTTTTCCGCATCACCGGGGTCCAGATCGACAACATCGACGCAAGCCTGCGGATAGGCTTGGCAAAGCCCCTTCAGAAATCCCCCGCTTCCTCCTCCAAAATCCAGAATATTTTTGGGATCTCCACAAGAATGCCGTATTCCTTCCAAAAGAATTTCCAATCTCTTCCAAAAAATATCGCGGGCAAGCGGGTTCGGGTGAGTGTAAATGTTCCTCTCGTTGGAGGAATCGGTCAATTCAGCAAAGAGGGTGACAGGATCGCGAAGCGATTTCATAGGGAATTTCCGGATACAAGGCTTTGATGTACGTTCAGGGGTTTCTTGGGCCAAGTTCAAAGCTTGATCGAACAAGATCGACTTTTTGTTTCAAGGTTTCATCCAGCCCCTCCATGGTCAGAACTTTGTCAAGGAGTGTCCCTGCCTGTTCAAAATTTCCCGATGCCGCGAGGGCGGCGGCGCGTGCCAGGAAGCGGAAAGGGCGATCCGGGGATGTTGCATCCAGGCGGTCGCAGCAGGCCAGTGCAAACCCAGGGTCGCGCACGGCCGGGTCCGGCGCGGTGGCAAAAAACCAGGCTGCCTTTTCAAGAGTTGACGGAGAGGCATTGGAAAGTGCGCTTGCTTCCCGGAGGAAACCGGCAAGGAGGTCCCATCTTTCTGCCCCGGAGAGAGCGGCGATCGTGTTGCTGACCAAAGGCTGGTCTGCATCCGGAGAAGTTGTCCTCAATGCATTCAGGATCTGTTGGATGGCTTCACCATAACGGCGCTGGCTGATATAGAGATCGGCCAGCTCGATATTGACCAGATTGCTGTCCGGAGCGGATTCCAGAATTTCCTTGAGGCTGATTTCCGCCTGGACCGGGTTTCCCTCCACAAAACGTGCGAACCGGGCCAGGTGGAATTTGGCCTCAGCCACGCCCTGTTCCGGGACGACCTGAAGCAGGAGAACCTGCTGATCGAGGACTTTTGTCAGGGAGTTCGGGGGAAAAATCAAGGGACGGGACCAGACGGGAATCCGTTTGTCGCCGAGTGCCTGTTTCGCAAAGGAGTTTTCGAAGGATTTTCCAGGAACAGGTTGGGGATAAAGGATGTGGAAAAAGGGTTCGATGAAATTTTCCCAGCTCATCAGGGAGACATGGGTGACGCCGTGTTTTTTCAGGAAGGCGAGGGCTTCCTCGTTGCTCTGCGCGTTGAGGCCCTCTGCCGCTGCTTTCAGCCCTGCCGCATTTTCCCAGTAAAGCGTGCCGATGGTTCGGAAGCCTCCCAGCGCCGAGAGCAGGCAGGAACTGTTGGGGCTGCTGAGAAGGGTGACCGGGCGGCCTTGGGCATTGTCGAGGATTGCTTTGGCCATCTGCCGGTGGAGAAGGGCGATGGTCTGGCCACGGGAACAGGAGATCTTGTCGCCGCCCCGGAATTGTTCCCAGACGGGAAGAAGGGAATTTTCAAAGGAAGGTTCGATGAACAGACGGGCCAGAACAATCAGAAGTCCCGCTGCCACGGCGCGCTTCCAAAGCAGGGAGGGGACAAGTTTCCATGCCTGCGGGATGACGATGCCGGCGAGGGCGATGTAGAGGGGGCCGGCCAACAGGGACCAGCGTGTTTGATAAAACATCAGTGCCGTGATCACCAGAATCGGAATCGAGAGGAACATCAGGATGGCTTTTGTTCCCATTCCAACACGGCGAAATCCCATCAAAACCACCCCGGTCACGAGGAATACCGGATACCAGCCAAACGCCAGGCCCCAGGTCAGCGTTCCGATTTGGATGCGTGTGACCAGCGGCAGCAATTCCACGAGGTATTGATACAACCTCATGAGAAACGGATCCTTTGCGGAATAAACACTGTCTCCGCCAACCAAGATGGCCACAGGAAGAGCGGCTCCGGCCAGAACCGGCCAGACCATGCGACGCCAGGGGAAGGGGGGATGGCTGGAAGCACAGATCCATTCCGCAAGCACGGAGATGGACCATCCGCCTCCCAACCAGGCAATGGCATAAAGCGGGTGATTGACTTCCAGCCGCATTCCCATGTCGGAGGGGAAGTATTCAAGGAGGTAAAAGAACAGGCAGAGTCCCGCGCCCCAAAGAGCCCACTTTTTCCAAAGAGCTCCGGCAAAGGAGAGGGCATTTTTTTTGGAGGAACTTCTGCCGAAAATCCACGCGGTCACCAAGGCGGAGAGGCCGATTGTTCCCAGCACAACCGCGGTGGAGATCGCGCTGATCCAAAGCCCCATGGCCCCGCAGACGGCAGAGAGAATCATCCCGTGTTCCGCCTGTTTCAAGGAATGCGGGAGGACAAAGTCGCCGCCCTTTTCCTCCTGCACCCAGCCCGCGCCGGCCCAGGCGATGCCAAAAATCATTCCCAACAGGGCGAAGGAAATGAGCCCGTGGTGGTCGGGATATGCGGGCATGAAGCCTTCGTAAAATGTCGGCACGGCCACCATGCCGATGGCGATGACTGTTCCGCAGAGCGGGCCGAATCTTCGGGCCGAGAGTGTGGAAAAGATCCCGATGGCAAGCAGAAGGAGAATCGGGTTGGCCCAGATCGACATCCGGAAGATGCTGTTCCGGAGGGATTCCCCGGTGACCGCGCGATGGATTTCTCCCAGTCCCCTCAGGTACCATGCGAAAGCCGAGTTCCAGTGGACTTCCCGCCCCTCGGGGGCATTGTCGAAGTCCGTGTGGCGCACTCTCCACCGGCCGTCTTTTCCCAGAGCCTCCGCGTGGCGGTTCCAGACATATCCGTCATTGGCGACCTCGTTGAGAAAAACCGGCAGACGTTCGTTTTTGGGAATCCCCGCATCCATCTTGTCGCAAAGTCTCACAGTGACGGCGTCCACGAGAAAAGCATGCCCCAGCACCCAGGCGAAACAGGCGATCAGGACAACCGAAAACCCCAACCAGGTGAGAAGGATCCCGGCACGGGCCGTCCTGCCCGGCAGATCCTCCGGGCGGGCGGAAGGAAGGCTTCGGTTCTTTGAAGATTTCTTTTGCTTCGATGGAGCGCGTTTGGAAGACACGGGGAAAGGTCGGACTATGCCGCAGCGAGGGAAGACACGGAAGAAGATATTGAGCGGTCCGGCTGCACAGGATCGAGTTGGATTTACTGATAATCCTCCGCCCGGGAACTCATGTCGCGGAGGAGAAAAAAACCGAGGGCGGCGACCATCAGGCCAAGGCCCCCCAGAATGGCAAATCCGGAGCGGTAGGTCACATGGTCGAACATCCAGCCGACGAGCACCGGTCCCGCGGAGTTGGCCGCAATCATGCAAAACCCGAGCAACGTGAAATGGCCGGCCCGGTTTTCCGGGCTGGGAATGCCGCAGGTGAGGGCGTTCATCGCTCCCGAGAATCCGCTCCAGGCGACGGCGGCGACAGCGGTGGCCATCATCACGGTTGTCGTGCCCGGAAGCAATGCCAGGGGGAAAAACGCCGCTGCCGCCAGGGCGGGCCAGAAGAGGAGCGAGTTGCGGGCACCCCAGCGGTCGGTGATCCAGCCGGCAGCCGGACTCAGGGTCAGCCGTGCCATCGAAGCCGCCAGCCCCAGCCCGGCCGCCATCTGGGCTTCAAATTTCAGTTCCCGGAAGGCGTAGACGCTGGCAAAAACCGGGAGCTGCCCGACAAGCGGGGAAACCAGGCAGACCACAAGAACGAGCTTCAAGAATTTTTTGTCTTCAAAAAACGCTTTCCACATGGTTTTCCCCCAGGGAATCGGAGAGCGTTCCACCGGAGTCGGCGGTTCCCTGGCAAAAAGAATCGCCGTGTCCGCGACCTGACACAGAAACCAGGCCAGCACGAGAAGCGCCCCGAAGCCTTGCGGTTTGGGCAGGACGGCCAGCAACCAAGCCGCCAAAGCGGCTCCTGCGATGCCGAGAAGCCCCCCGAGTCCCGCGGAAACCCCGGCCAGCCGGCCCCGCAGGCGCATGGGAATGCAGGCCGCGAAAAATTCCTGGTTGGGAAGTCCCCCAAAGCCCGCCGCCACCTGTCCCGCGCACATCATTGCAACAATGAAGGCCACCATGGCGGCCCCGTTTGTCGAGACCCCGAGCCACACCGCTGCTCCCACGAGCCCCACCGGGAGCAGGTAGAGGGTGTCCGCCACGTAGAGGTAGAGTTTTTTGCGCCGGAATCTTCTCGTGATCCACGGGGAGAGGAACATCCCCGGGAGCGTGGCAACGAGCATCCCCTGCACCAGTCCGATCTGGGTGTTCGTTGCTCCGTAGTGGACAAGCAACGGCTGCAGGACGACGACCACTTCCGCCCAGCCCATCGCAAAAACCGAACCCACCCACACCAGGCAGGCAAAGTTCCGCCGCACATCGCGCGGTTCCAAGGTCCGGGTTTCAACAGCTTCCATCTCCCGGTGGTATGCCGGATGTTTTCCGCAATGACAAGGAACCGTTGAGGTGTCACAATGACCGCATGGAGACGCACGAGGTTCTCAACACCCCCTTCGATCCGATCCAATACCGGGAATACAAGATCATCCTCCAGGCCGACCATTTCCAGACAGCGCAGGCCTTCGTTGATTTCTGGAAAATCGTCCGCCACACCGCAAAGAAATTCGATGTCCACGTGAAGGAGGCGGAGGATGCCTTCGAGAGCAATGTGCGGGAGGTGCTGTTCTTCGACACCGGGGATTTCGCCCTTTACAGGAATCACTTTATCCTCCGCCTGCGGACGCATTACAAATCCGGCTGGCCTCAGGGGATACCCGAGTTGACCATGAAATTCCGCCATCCCGATTTTGCCACCGCCGCTGCCGTGGATGTCCGGCCCGCGACACCCGGCGGGGCCGCCAGGATCAAATTCAAGGAGGAACTTCTTCCGCTTCACGAGAGCCTTGGCGGAATCCGCTCGATCTTTTCGCACAATTGCGTCCTCGCCATGCCGCGCGAACGGCTCAATCTTGCCGTCAAGGATCTCATCAATTCTTTTCCGGCCATCCGGCAGGTGCAGGCCAACAGTGACGCCCCGGTTCAAATCGTCAACGATACGGCCGTGGAGGAAGTCCAGGTGGATGTCGGGGAACTCCATTTTGGCGGAGGACTCACCGGCAAGACCTCGATTGCGGTGTGGCGGATGCGAAAATACGAGCGCGCTTTCTGTGGGGAATTTGCCTTCCAATGCCGCTTCAACAGCGAAGACAAACTCCATAAGGAGAATCTCAAGAAGGCAGAAGACTTCTACAAAACCCTCCAACTTGATGCCTTCGACTGGGTTTCCCTCGGCACCACCAAGACAGCCCTCGTCTATCGACTCGACTCCCCGAAAACCACCGGTGCAGAATAACCCTTCACCATCGGAACTCTTTGGCTCGTTTTTCCGGATTGGGATCACAAGTTTCGGCGGCGGGCTCGTGGCCTATTTGCGCGATGAGATCGTGACCGCGAAAAAGTGGATGACACCCGACGAATTCCTGGCGGCGCTGGAGATCGGCCAGACGCTTCCGGGACTGAACTCGGTGAATGTCGCGATCATTGCCGGCCGCAAGCTTGCCGGGGCGCGGGGGGCCGTTGCCGCCGCCACCGGCCTGGTGATTCCCGGAGCCGTCATCCTCTGCATACTGGGGTTTCTCTACCTCCGGTTCCGGAGAAATCCCGACGTTGCCGCCGCGTTGGCCGGCATTGCCGCGGCTGCCGTGGGATTGCTTCTGCAGGTGACCCTCAAGATCGGGGCAGGGCAGTTTCTCAACCCGCGCGATCTCTTTTTTGTCATTCTGACATTTGTCCTTGTGGCCCTTTGCCACGTTTCTCTTCCGGTTGTCCTCTTTCTTGTTGCCCCCGTGGCGGTCATTCTCTGCCGTCCGCGAAAAACTCCATGAGGGAACTTGTTTCATTGCTCAACGTGTTTTGTCTGCTCTCGCTTCTCGCCGTGGGCGGGGGGAGCGCGGTCCTTCCCCAGATGGAGCACGAGGTGGTGTCCGTGCATCAATGGGTCTCGGGCGATGCCTTTGCAACGATCTACAGTCTTGGACAGATGGCCCCCGGACCGAACATGACCATGGTCGGTTTGGTTGGCTACAAGACCGCCGGCCTCGCCGGGATGCTGGTTGTCCTCGTGGCCTTCTATCTGCCGTCTAGTTTTCTTGTCTACGGTGTGAGCCACATCTGGGATTCCTTCAAAGACAATCCCTGGAGGAATTCCATCCAGAAGGGGATGGCCCCCATCACCATCGGTCTCATGCTCGCGGGAGTCTACGCCGTGGGAAAAACCGCAAGCTTCAATCCCGAACACAGCTTGCATTTCAACACCCTGACAACTTCGGTCGGTTTGGCTGTGACCGTCTGGCTTTTTCTTCACCGCACGAATCCCGCTCTTCTCATTCTTCTGGGCGGTTTTGTCGGGTGGTTTTTCCTCAGGGGAGTTTGAACTTCAGGGGGGGGCGGATTGATGTGGACAAAGTGGAAGGCTGCTTCCGGGGGCCTGCCATTCTGGTTCTGGGCGGGGACTGGATTGCTTTGTCCAGATTTGAAATACAGCGCCGCAGACCGGTTGGAATCGCTTGCGCCCGGGGCGGGTTCGCGCGATGATAATCCGTCATGAGCACCGGACGTGGAACGGCGGGAAATGTGATTGCGGCCCTTTGCAGTTTCTTTTTTCCGGGGTTGGGGCAATTGATTCAGGGGCGCATTCTCGCGGCGATCCTGTTTTTTGTCGGGGCCGGAGTGGTGTGGTTCATCAGTTTTGGAACGCTGGGCTGGATTATTCACATATGGGCCTGTGTGGATGCGGCGATTTGGAAACCCCGATGACACTGCGAAATTACATCGGCGGGAAGTTCCGGGAAGCTCTTGGGGGCGATGTTCGCGCGTTTTTGAATCCGGCGGACAATGCGGTGCTGGGGCATGTTACGGAATCCGGGGAGGCCGATGTGGAGGCGGCGGTGGTGGCGGCGCGGGAGGCTTTTGACAATGGTCCGTGGAGGAGCGCGACCGCCGGGGAGCGGGCGGGGAAACTTTTCAAGCTGGCGGATCTCATTGAGGCGAATGCGGAAGAACTGGCCGTGATGGACACAAGGAACAACGGCAAGCCGCTGCGGGAGGCCCGTTTCGATGCCGCCGATGCCGCCGGGTGTTTTCGCTATTATGCCGGCCTGGCGACGAAGCCTCACGGGCAGACGTTCGAGGTGGGGGATCCCAATATCGTCTGCCAGACGGTGCGCGAGCCGTTGGGAGTCTGCGGACAGATCATTCCGTGGAATTATCCCCTGCTGATGGCGGCGTGGAAACTGGCTCCGGCGCTGGCGGCGGGGAATTGCTGCATTCTCAAACCCTCCGAACTCACTCCCCTTTCTGCGGCCCGGCTTTTTGAGTTGATTGATGAAGTGGGTTTCCCTCCCGGAGTCGTTCAACTGGTCTTCGGGGCGGGGGATCCTGTCGGAGCCGCCCTGGCCGTTCATCCGGCCGTGGACAAAATTGCTTTCACCGGCGGGGGGGTGACCGGACGGAAAATCCTCATGGCCGCTGCGGGAAACTTGAAAAAGGTGTCCCTGGAGCTGGGGGGGAAGAGTCCGAATATTCTCTTTGCCGATGCGGATCCGGAGGTGGCTTTGGAGTTTGCCCTGTTTGGAATTTTTGCGGGCCAGGGGGAGGTGTGCAGCGCGGGGTCGCGGTTGTTGATCGAGAAATCCCTGGCGGCGGAATTTCTTCCGCGCCTGGCGGCGGCCTGTCCGGGAATCATTGTTGGCGACGGGATGGATCCCGCCACGGAAATGGGTCCCCTGATCACCCGGCAGCATCAGGAAAAAGTGCTCCGTGACATCGAATCCGGACTCGCGGAAGGCGCCCGACTTTTGTGCGGAGGCGAAACATATTCCGACCACCGCAGGAACGGAAATTTCATTGAACCGACCGTCTTCGTGGACACCCGGCCGGACATGCGCATTGTCCGGGAGGAAATTTTCGGTCCCGTGCTTGTTGTCCAGATATTTGAGTCCGAGGAGGAAGCGGTTCGGATGGCCAATGACACGCCATATGGTCTTGCCGGTGCCGTGTTCACAAAGGATGGAGCCCGCGCCCAGCGGGTGATCCGGAAACTTCGCGCGGGCATCACCTGGATCAACACCTATCATCCCACCTTCAACGAGGCACCGTGGGGGGGATACCGGCAGAGCGGGATGGGCCGGGAATTGGGAACGTATGGTTACGAAGCCTACACGGAGGTGAAGCAGATCAACACCTGCCTTGCTCCCCAGAGAATTGGGTGGTTCAAATGTCTGGAATGAGGGATGGCGTCCGCTGGAATGGAAAAAGGCTGCACCTGACCGCCTGCATCGGGGCCGGCGTTTGTTTCGCGTCTCTTCTTTTTGGCAGCCAGGCGGATCTGCTCCTGCCGGAGGAATTTTCTTCTCCTGTGCCCTTGACGCTTCATCCCGATTCCGAACGCCGGGCGGAGGCGGTGGCACGGTTTCTCCAGGCGCTCTTCGAGGAGGAGACCCTGGGGCCCGATCGGGCGCAGGATACCAAGTGCAAAGTGCTTCAATTGGATCCGGGGTTCGGAGAGCTGGCCCTGGATGTGGCGCATCAGTATTTGAGACGCGGGGAGACATCCGAGGCGATTTCCGTGTTGAAGGATGCCGTCAAGGCATCGCCCGCATGTTCCGAGGCTCTGGTGTCGCTGGCGGGTATTTATCTCCGCCAACTCCAGAAACCCGAACTGGCTGAAAAATACGCACTTCAGGCACTGGCTGTCGCGCCGATGGAGTCCACGCCCTACCAGATTCTTTTCGAGATCTACAAGACGGGCGGAAAGAGTCAGAAAATCGAGGATCTTTTTGCCCGTGCCGTGAAGCGCAATCCCCCGAGTGCCGTCTTCTGGCTGGATCTTGCGGATTTGTGCCTGCGGAATGTGACCTCCGGCGGGAAAGATGAGGGGAGGGTAGTGGACATGCTTGGCCGTGCCCAGGAATTTGCCATGGACAAGCCGGAGGAGCTGGCCAGGGTGGGGGATGGTTTCGTGCTTTGCAACCGCCTGGACCGTGCCGTGCCTCTTTATCAATTGGCCCTTGCCCTTCGTCCCGGAATGCAGGGAGTGAGAGACAAGCTGGCGGCCTGTCTCATCCAGACCGGCCATCCCTCCGAGGCCGCCGCCCTGCTGGAGGAGATGCTCAAGGACAATTCCCTGGATTACCGGGTTTACGATCAGTTGGCGGATTTGTATTTCCAAGCCAACGAACCCACGAAAGCCCTGGCCCATTTGAAGCAGGCCCTGCTGGTTGCGCCTCCCGATCCCCGGCGTTACAGTGCTCTGGTCAACCTTTGCCTGGGACTGCACGACCCCGGAAGTGCGGTGTCTTATGCCGAGGAAGCAGAGAAGTTGTTCCCCAAGATGATGGAGTTTTCTTTCTTCAAAGCACTGGCCTTGAGCGCGGCCCGAAGGCACGAGGAGGCTCTCAAGACATTCGAGCGGATTCTCGTCGAAGCGGAAAACACCCTTCCCTCGATCCTGAACGGGGATTTTTATTTCAATTACGGTGTTTCCGCCGAGCAGGCCGGGCACTTCACCAAAGCGGCCGAAGCCCTCGGGAAATCCATCGAACTGGATCCGCAGAATGCCGCCAGGGCCTGCAACTACCTGGGCTACATGTGGGCCGATCGCAATGAAAACCTGGGTGAAGCGGAAAACCTGATCCGGCGTGCGGTCTCGGTCGAACCCGACAACGGGGCCTACCTCGACAGCCTTGGGTGGGTGTATTTCCGTCTCGGACATTACGACAAGGCGCTTGCCGAACTCCTGCGGGCGGCGGAACTGCTCAAGGAAGACGACCCCGTGGTGTTCGAGCACATCGGGGATGTCTATGAAAAACTCGGCAGGACAGCCGAGGCGGTTCTCTACTGGCAAAAGGCGGTCCGGCTGGATTCTGACAACAAAACGTTGATCTCCAAGCTGGATGCCGCCTCCGCAAGGATCGTCCAGAAGCCCGCTTCATCGCGGGAAGCTCCGGAGCACTGAGTCCAAAATATCTTTGAACCGCGGAGGCCGGAGGATTTCCTGTTTTCAACGGCGGGAAATCCGCTGCCAACAAAACCATGCGGACAAGGCACCGATCGCATAGGCCGCCACATCCCAGCCGTCGGCGGTCACCCAAGGCAGGAAAAAAGGCAGGATTGCCTCGCTGAGAAGCGACCAGACAATCAGGTGCAGCGAAATTTCCACAAAGGTGGGAAATTCGGATCCGCGCCAGCCCAGGTTTTTTTGAATCCACAGAACCCACGGCAGAGCCGCAGGGATGAGGAGAAGATCATTGAAGGATCCGTTGAGAAAGGGATTCTGAAAGGAGGGGGCGAGACCCCAGCGGTTCAAGGCATACAACCCACAGGCTGTCAGGCAGACGGGATCCGCTCCGAACCGGAATTTCTTCAAAACAGTGCGGTGATGACAATCCCCGTGCCGAGTGCAAGACCGAGTTTGCAAAAGAGAAGGATCATGGTTTGACAGTAGAGATGCGGGGACTGCGTTGTCAATTTTCCTTCCCGATGCGGGGTTGGCCTGACAACTTTTTGGTTTGCCAAAGAGCGCGGCAAAGTTGCGTGTATCGTTTTGTGCGATCGCGGAGATGTCGGTTTGTTTCCCATCTCACTGTGCCTCATCCCCTCCGCTCCAAACGACTTTTTCCTATCACCGTTTTCGGGTTTAGAGCAATTCAACAAAAGCTATAGCCACACGAGACAAACCAACCGAGAGCGTCT
>CAZPEN010000049.1:0-17930 GCA_964585615.1 uncultured Chthoniobacter sp.
CTCCTTGAGAATCCTCACTCTTCATAAGGCTAAGCACACTTTTTGCGGATGAACCCGTTTATACAATGAAACCATGTCTGCACATTGTGGGTGATTATTCATAAACTGGTTCAATATGTTTGTCCAAAATTTCTCCCGTAATGCGATCAATGGTCAGATAAACAAAAAAACGACGCTGTCCTTCAACGAGAAACTTTTCCAAATCGCTGTTTTGTGGAGCGATCCTTCCGGATTGTGCCACTACATCGAGCATTAACTGCCAACTTCGAGTGTCTGTTGTCGAGGAGAGTGCTCTGCTGAAATTCTCCAGTTGTGTCTTATAGGATGAAAAAGTTCCTCCGGGCTTCGAGGCATCATCTTCCGAAAGGCGTTCTGCAATATTCGCGCTATTGTGGACCTGGTCGGCAGTTACCGATGGATTCAAGCCCGCGAATATTCCGGATACAGCATCAGCAGTATCATCAGAAACAGGAGACGCAGTATCACTTGAAGGATTCAGGGATGCTTTGTACAGCAGAGCATTGAAGACAGGCCCTGTCGCAAGATTTGGATTAATTTTCCCTGTCACCGTTTTCCGATCCTCGATGGAGAATACGTCCAACAAACGTCGATCAGCACTGTCGGGACTGAACAAATCCAATGATTTCCACGGAATATCCCGAAATACACACCCCAGTTCGGCAACATTTCTAAAAGGACGATCCAGAAACACTGGGCGTGAATTCTTGGCTTCGGGATACACATTTGCGGCATCATCTGGATAAGCGGTAACAGGCAAAGCCGGATGTTCTTCACGTTTTACCCATCCTGCGTCCGCACGTCGGACAACGCTTTTGTCTGGATCAGGATCCTCATAGTAGTATGTAGCAATATCATCGCCATCAAAATTGCGAGCGAGCGCTGCCGGAACGCCAACATACTGTCCGTTAGCTGATTGAATGGCTTCCCAATGACTCATCAGAGCGGCACTATTTGGATTTGTTTGAGCCGCTTCCGTTTTTCCCGGGGCACCGTATAGAGTTGAGACCATATTATAGCTGCTACCCCATAGTGCTCTTCCTGCCCATGTGGCTGAACTCGTCAGGATGCTGGCTCCTGGTGATGCAATCACCTGTTCAGCCAAGCCAAAACGCTCAGTGCGTGCATCAGTCATGAAATACCCCCTGCGGATGGAGTAATCCAGCCAGTTTGAGAAGCAACTACCTGAAATGTCACTTGCATTGTTAACCCATCTTGACATGTCCGCCCCCTTTGTCGCCTCCCTCGTATTATCGTCGTCACTTAGAATCATCTGGTTTATTCCATTGTCGTCCCGATGACGCCCAAGAGAAAGATCGCGATAACGCGCAACGGGAAAACGTGTCCCGTCTTCGGTTTCAATATCCAGCAGAAAAGTTACCGGATCAGTGTCTATGTTATACTGAAAACTACCATCAGATGTGAAAACAACACTATTATACGCCCTGTCTGCTTTGCCTGCCTTGAAAAAGTTGTGAGTAGCCGGAAGAGTCGTCCCGTCTTTTAACTTTGCCGTACCATCGGCCTGAACAAGCTCCGGGTAAAAGCTACTGAGGGATTTTGCACCATAGCCTCCCGGCACATCTCCTGGTGCTGTGGCCACCCGAATGGCATTAACACCGGATTCAGGAGGTGCTCCTGAGCGAATTTTAGGTCGCCCTGCATCAGCGTCAATTATGGCATTCGAAGTATCAGCACCCGTCGTGGTTGCAATTGCCGGCTCTCCAAAATTTGAACCGGACAGATCAAAAGAGAATGTCTGCCCTGCGATTGTATCGGAACTCAAAACCGCCGCAGAAAGTGCATCTATGGACGCCTGCACCATTTTCTCTTGGTTAGACCATGCAGGATTGGGATTTGCGTGATCAAACGGCTGACGATCTCTGATAAAGCAAACAGGAAGCATGAGAACCTTCCCTGAAAGCACGCCGACACGCAATTTGAGAGGCTGGCCGTTGAAGCCAACTGGCACATGAGTGGTCGCTGTTTGATGGGGATTCCAGAGTTCAAATTGAAAGTACCCTTCGAGAGTTGAACCTTTGACTGGCTCTTTGCGTTTGGCTGTTACTATGACCTCGTTAAGATAGGGCAGATTTTCGCATCCAAATGAATCAAGTGCTGAGGCGACGAAATCCGAGCGAATCCCTGTAGGAATGCTGTCTGGATCGGACTGATCAATGATGTTTGCTCCAATGCGCAGAATGTGCAGATCTTTTGATGTTTCCCAATTTGAAGAACCGCCGTCCCTATAAGTATCGCCGCCGGTTTGCCCCAGCGAATTGGGATCAATCCCCGCCTTGAGCCATTCAAAGAAATCCGGCTCGCGCGGAGAAATACTTCCCCCATTGATATCGTCCACGAGATCAACCAGGGTTTTGATTTCATTTACGGCGGTATTGCTGTCGGGCGAGGTATAGACAAACAGGTTGTCCGAGGAATTCCATGTAAGCCCGAAGTATTTTTTGATCTCATTCGGGTGTTTGGGAGTTCCGTCCGCTTCGCGATCCGCGAGCCAGCGCAGGCGGGCGAGAGGAAAGCGGTTTTGGATGAGGGGCCATCCTTTTTTGATGGTGTAGGTATCCTGAGTTCCGTCGATTCGATCAATGGTGAAAGTGGTGTCTTTTTCCGCATCCAACTTGTCATCGGCCACTCCGATGGGCGTGGTTGTGCCATCCGCGAACAAACTTTCCACAGACACATGATTTGCCGATTCCGAGCGGGTGCGCAGAAAGGGGAGCAGAGCCTCGGAGAGACCGAATTTTCCAGCCTTGGCGGCCTCGACGAGTTCCATGCGGGAGAAAAACCGGTTTTCTCCGGCGTCAATTTTCGCCTTGGGAGATTCCAAGCGACCGGCTTTTGTGGGATCCGTGACAGAGGAGTTCCCGTAAAAAGTGGCTTCATCGGCAGCAGATCCGGCAAACCGCCAGGCAGGCAACTTTGTAGCCAAATCGGAAGCAATAGTGGAAAATGCCGTCAGATCGGCAAAGGCCACGGAGCCTTTGTCTCCCAGCGATACCCCGGAAGGCACACCGGCCTCATTGATGTCAATCAGTCCGCTCACATCATAAACCACGGCGGCATAGCGCCCGATGATGTCGCTCTTCTTGTCGTCCGCCGAAGTGGTATTGGATTTCGGCTGCCCGTAGACATAGACCCAATCCGGAGGAACAAAGCTGTTCGTTTCGGTATCCCTCAGCAGACCGGGAGCGAACCAGCGGTCCTTGTCAAAGCGCCATCCGTTTTTTGCCACATTGGTCGTGCTGATAGTGGAAGCGCGGTTGCCGTGGGGAGGAGACGAGAAACCAGCCGTAGAATAACCGGAAGCATACAAATTCGTATCGCCCATGGTTCGGCGAACAAGAGCCGATTCGCGTGGATTGTTGGTTGTCGCACCGATCCGCGGGGGAAGGAGCATTTGGTTGGTACTGGCACGGGCCGTATTGATCTCGTCCTGAAACTCCGCGGCGAGCTTGTCGATGGCGATTTCGCCGATTTCCTGGGCGACGATTTCCTTGGTGTAGCTCTGGGAGGTTTGCAGGGAACTGCGGGAGCGAACGAGGAAGGCGACGGCAATGACGGTGAGCAGCAGGATGAAGGAGAGGGTGATCAGCAACACGGAAGCCTCGGTCCTGTTCCAGCCCACAAAACGGGAAGACGATGGGGGGAGAATGGAGGGGGAATCTTTCATGATCTCTGCGGATTATTAAACAACTCCGATGGATTATGTCAATACATAGTGTATGCAATTGCAACAAAATAAGATGAAAAGCATCGATTGCATAACAATTCGTATCTTCCTTCAAATTGTGGGATGATTCAAGAAAATACATGCAAATCGCCGTGTGTCAAAATATAAATAAACAATGCTTAAATGAATATTTATCATTTAATCCTCGATGAAAAAAGTTTGTCATGAGGAATCTCAAATCCCGAAATGGGATCTCACGCAGCGACGCAGAGGAGAAGAAGTGACGAAAAACAGGGCGCTCCTCTTCCGGGTAATTTCCATCAGTGACTTTCAGTGAACTTCAGTGGTTCAAAAGTCCGGGATAAAGGAACTTGAGCCCGTGCGGGGAGGAGGCGTAGTCTTTTCGTTGCGGAAGGCGGACACCATGAAAAAGGTTTTCTCTTCGGCGGCGGAGAGAGCGCTTTGCGATCTTCTGGCCGTTGCAGATATCCAGGTCGGCGGCACCCGACCGTGGGATCTTTGTGTCCATGACAGCCGGTTTTTCCGTCGGGCGCTCACCGGGGGAACGCTTGGCTTCGGAGAATCTTACATGGACGGGTGGTGGGACTGCGAGGCGTTGGATGACATGAGTTGCCGGGCGGTGGGGGCGCGATTGGACGAACGGATTCCCTGGAATCCTCGGATCTTGTCCGGGCTGGTGTCATCAGGGATTTTCAATCTCCAAACCCGGCGCGGGGCGCGTGTCGTCGGGAGGAAGCACTACGATCTGGGCAACGCCTTTTTTGAGCGGATGCTCGGACCCGACATGCAATATTCCTGTGCACGATACGGCGAAGGCGACGACCTGGCCGGAGCCCAGCGGCGCAAACTGGAGCTCACCTGTCGCAAGCTCGGCCTGCGAGAGGGCCTGACGTTGCTGGACATCGGGTGTGGGTGGGGAGGACTGGCGCGCCACGCCGCCCGGCATTACGGGTGTCGGGTCGTGGGGATCACGATTTCCCGGGAACAGCAAAAGTATGCCGCGGAATTCTGCCGGGGTCTGCCGGTGGAGATCCGTCTGCAGGATTACCGTGATGTTGCCGGTCCCTTCGACCGCGTCGTGAGCATCGGGATGCTGGAGCATGTGGGAGCAAAAAATTACCGCCGCTATCTGGAGGCCGTGGATCGCACGCTGGAAAAAGACGGGCTGTTTCTTTGTCAGACAATCGCGTGCAACGGCTCCGGAATGCCGTGCGATCCCTGGATCGGACGATACATTTTCCCCCATTCCATGCTGCCCTCCGCCGCCCGGGTGCTTCGCGCGGCGGAGGGGATTTTTGTGCCGGAAGACATCCAGAATTTCGGACCGGACTACGACCGCACGCTCCGGGATTGGGAGCAAAATTTCGTCGCCGCCCGGGAGGACTTCCGGGATCGGTATGGAGAACGCTTCTTCCGCATGTGGCGCTACTACCTTCTCACCTGCGCCGGAGCCTTCCGGGCACGCAGCCTCCAGCTCTTCCAGTTTGTGTTCTCGAAGGGAAACCGTCCGGGCGTCTACGAGAGGCCGTAGAGATCCCGGCACGCGAAGCCTTTTCCCCTCCTTCGGACTGGCCTTGGAACGCCTTGTCGGCTAATTTGGAAGCTCACACTCATGCACGGAAATCCCCGCCCCATCGGAAGCATCCTGATCCTGGCCATTGTTCTTCTGGCGACCGGGACATCGGGAGCGGAACTCCCTCCATCGAGCCCGCCCCGGGAGTGGACGCTCCCGGACATTGGTCCCGCGCAGGCCGTGCTGGAAACATTCGATGGAAAAACCGCCAGTCTGAAGCTGGCCAACGGACAGCGGAAGAACTTCCCTGCGGAAGTCCTCGGCGAAGCGGACCGGCAGTTTCTTGAGGAATGGCTGGAAAACCGTCCGGTTGTGATTCCGGACTCGGTGGGCGTGGACAGCAGCAAAATCAAGGTCGAAGTCGTCAGTGAAAACGAGCAGGAGGCGAAGTTTGTCTACCGCACGGAGCACTTCGAGTTCACCTGCGAGGGCAGGCTGACCCAGAACCTGCTTGCGGATGTGGCGCGGAATTTCGAGGCCACCCACGAGCTGGTGAAAGCCCTGCCCTGGGGAATCCGCCCGGAACCCGAGGAAGGCGACCGTTTCCGTGCCCTGCTGGTGCGTTCCCCCGAGCATTACCGGGAACAGGGCGGCCCGGAAAACAGCGGCGGTGTTTACTTCCGCTCCCGCAGGCTTTTCATCATCCCCTTCGAAAGCCTCGGCATCCGGTCGCTTGGAAAAAGCTATTCAAAATCCTCCGACTACCGGTCCGACACACTCGTCCATGAACTGACCCACCAGATGATGCATTCCTCGCTGGAATTGCTCCCGACATGGGTGATTGAAGGAACGGCGGAATACACCAACATCCTGCCGCTGCGGTTCGGTGTCTTCCGGATTTCTTCCGCCAGGAACGGACTCCGCACGTATCTCGACCACCTGAAAACCCGCGGCGGAATTCCCGAACCCTATCCGATGGAAAAACTCCTGACGATTTCGCACGAACAATGGGGCGAAACACTCGAAAAAAATCCGGAGGAATCGCACCGGTTGTATTTCACCTCCTATCTTCTCGTGAATTACTTCATGCACATGGACGGCAAAGGCGACGGGGCACGGTTCGTCAAATACATGCGGGCGGTCGCGAAAGCCCGACGGGAAGTCGAGGACTACGAAAAGGCGGTCGCGGAGTTCCGGAAACTTCCCGATGTCAAAAACCTGCCCGACGGTCGCTACCGCTGGCCGGACACCCTCACACACCCGGCGGAACCGCCCATCCTCTCCTCACCGGAAAAACGCGCGGAGTTTGAAAAAACCACCCTCGACATCCTTCTCGACGGAAGAAGTGTCCCGGAACTGGCGGAAGAAATCCGGGCCGCCTACCGCCGCGCCGGCCTGAGATCCTGACTCCTTCCGGCGAGCATGTCCGCCCACGGGCGTCCTTTCAAGCGCTCCCGCCGGAAGGCGCTTGTTCTCTCAAGCGGCTACCACCCGCGATTCTCAACCGCATCCAGATAAAGGGTGACCGGGTCCGTCCGTTTGGGGGCTTCCGGGGGATTGGTGACCTCCAAAAAATCCTCGCTCAGGGTGTCGAGCTGGGTGGCCTCGAACCAATTCAAATAATCGTCGACCTGGTTGGTGCGTTGGAGGAGGAGATCCAGGATCTTTTCGTTTTCCTCGATCTGTTTGTCCACGTTCTTTTTCGGCTTGGCAGCCAGTTGGGAGGTGATTTCGCGGTATTCGGCGATCACGGGTTTGATCAACGGGTGGGCCCGAAATTCCAAAGTGAGGAACTCCGCGGATTTTTGGCGCATCAGGAAAGCTCCTCCGCTGCCCCGGGCCATGGGGGAGAGGGCCGCCGCCCCGGTGACATTCCCAAGCTCCGGTTTTTTGGGATCAAGCGGCACGGAAAGATCCAGCACCTCTTTCAAGGCCCGGGTGGTTTCACCGATGGAAAGAGGCTCCATGGTTTTCGAAGTGGAGCCGCGCGCGATGGAAAGGGTCCAGAGTTTTCCCAGTCGCGAAGGATCGTTCTCCAACGAGGGATACGCGGCAAGCAGGGTCTTCAAATCCGCTTCCTCGGTGACGAGGGAGCCGAGGAAAGTTCCGAGGCCCTTCGGTCCCTCGGGGAGTTGTTGCAGGGCCTTGAGCAGGGCCAGGGCCTGTGTCCTGTAGAGCGCAAGCGACGTGGCCTCCATCAGTTCCGGCCTGGCCTTGAGAAAGTCCTCGATTTTCGGAGGCCGGTTGCTCTGGAGCAAAGCCGCATAAACCGCGCCGGGGGTGCCGGTATCCCGGGTTCGGGTCTCCTCGACAAGGGCCTCCACCAGCCAGGCGGGCGGGGAATGGAAGGTCTTTCCCGCCTTCACCGGCTGGTTCCGGTAAATCCACTCGATTCCCAGCGCCCGGAACACCTCCTGCTCCAACCCCTGGTTCCGCAGAACAGAGGCGTCATAAAGATCTGTCTGAATCTTGAGCGTTCCCCCGTCGCCTTCAAAAATTCCGGTGAGCGCATTGGGATTGCCCCGGGGCTTCGGAGTGCCAATGCGGTCCTGGATGATGATCGGGTGGTTCCAGTTCCCATCACCGCCGACTTTTTGCACCCACTGGGCGCGCGCCGTTTCCGCGCGCTGGACGATATTCGTGCGCCGGCCGGCATCCTTGGAGTAAACCACAAACTGCCCGGAGGAACTCACCGTCTTCCCGGCAAGCACCGACTCACGGGCCTCCGCGGAAAATGCCGCCAGTCCCGGAAGGAGGAGAAGCCCCGTCAGGGCAGGGATTTTCCAGTGCCAGGGCATTGAAACGTGGCGTCGGACGGAGTGATCGTCACCGACCCGGCCTGCCGGAGCAGGTCGAGGGGTTGCGCCAGCCCGGTGATGGTCGGCTGGAACAGGCGGAGGAAAACCGGGATCAGGGCCGGGTGAACGGGCAGCCGCCCGATGCTGCCGCCGGACCACTTCACATCCAACCCGGAGCCGGATGCCTCCGGCCGGCCGTCCAGAAGAAAATAGAAATTCCGCCCGAGAAACTTCTGCTCGATCCCGAGTTTGAAACATCCTTCCTGAAGCAGGAGGAACGTCCGTTGAAACTCCACCGTCACCGCCGAAGCGCCGGTGGCGGAGGGTTGCATCTGGATGGTGGTCTCCAGAAATTGATTGATGGCGTTCGCATTGACCGTCCAACTGGAGGGCTGGGGAGTGGCGAGCAATTTCCTCAATGTGGACAGGGTTTCACCGGCAGCGGCGGCATTTGCCCCGGTCACGGGCGGGATGTCGTCCGGCTCGCGCGCCATTTGAATGATGGCGGCCAGCAAAGCCGCCAGAACAAGTGTCCAGAAAAAGGAGGACAGCGTCAAAGCCGATGCCCCCCCGCCCTGCTTCACGGGCTTCACAAGTTTTTTTGCCGCCGGCCTGAAAGCTCCGGGCAGCGGAGGAGCCGAGGCTCCCGCCGAACTCACCACGGGTGCCTTGCCCGCTGCCGATGGGGCCTGGGGAGCCGCCGAACCCGCTTCCACCGCCGGCAACCGGGTTCCGCAATTGGAACAAAACACCCGGGTGTCATCATTTTCCGTCCCGCAATGTTGGCAGACACGCATGATTCAGGAATCCGATTTCGAAGACTTCGTCTCTTTCTTCGGCTTGGTCTCCGATTTGGTCTCCGATTTGGAGGTTCCGGAAGCGGCACTTCCGGAATCTTTCTTTGCCGCCTGCTTGTACCCTTCGCTGCGGTAATCGGTGATGTAAAATCCGCTGCCTTTGAAAATCAATCCCGCCCCTGTCCCGAGGAGCCGGCGCACCTTGCCCTTGCCCCATTTTTTCATCCGGCACTGGGCCTGGGGACAGGTTTTCAGGGCATCATCTTTCATTGATTGGAAGATCTCGAACGTCTTCCGGCACTTTTCGCATTCGTATTCGTATGTGGGCATACTTGGGTAAGGCGGACGGTTTTAGCAGGTCTTCTCACCGTACGCAAGCAGCCTCCCCCTCGTGAAAAGCCCTCCCGCACCATGCTAAAAGTCTCGCAACGCAGCCGGTTTCGTGGCAAACTTCCTTTTTGGTGAAAACGGTCCTCATTACGTTTCTCTTGGCAGCTTCCATCGTGTCTGCATTTTCCCAGACGCAGGAACGCCAGTTGCTGGACCGGGTCATGAAGCCGGACATGGAATTGGGAAATCCTCTCCAGAACAAGGCCTTCTCGGGAGAAAGCACCCTTTCGGCAAAAACCTCCCCGGTTGCAAGCAATGAATACCCGGGCCTCAAGGACGCACGGGTCAGGGACTTCACCACCCGCTCGTTTTTTGGCATCAAGAATCCCTGGTTCGGCGGCAAAGTTTACAAAGCGGAAGGGGCGGACACCTGGTCGAAATATGTGATTCCCAACGCGGGCCGGGAGGTGCCGGTGAAGAAAGCCGAAGCCGTCGGGTTCTACGATGAAAAAAAGACCGCCTTCTTCGGGTCACCCGTCGTGCCCGTGCAGGAATTCATCCCCCAGCCCGCCGCCCAGGGAGCCGTGAGTCGGATCTCGGACAAAATCAACAACAAGATGACGATTGACGAAGTGCGGGAGTTGTTGAACAAACCGCGTTGACTTTTCCAATGTCCATTCTTTCCACCCTCATCCGCGGTTGTGCAAAAATTCACAGCGAATCCGAACTGGAAGCCAAACTGGCCCTCGGTCGTCCCCTGAAAATCAAGCTCGGGGTGGACCCGACCGCTCCCGACATCCATCTCGGCCACAGCGTGGTTCTTTCCAAGCTCCGTGATTTCCAGGACGCGGGACACGATGCGGTCCTCATCATCGGCGACTTCACCGCGATGATCGGCGATCCCAGCGGACGCTCGGTCACCCGACCCCAGCTGACCCACGACCAAGTGCTCGCCAATGCGAAGAGCTATCAGGAACAGGCGTTCAAAATCCTCACCCGCGAACGCGCCCGAATCGTCTTCAACGGCGAATGGTTCGAGGCGATGAGCTTCGAGGAAGTCATCAAACTCAACAGCCGCGTGACACTCCAGCAAATGCTCGTGCGCGAGGATTTTCGCGAACGCCTCGACAAAGGCCAGCCGATCCGTGCCCATGAAATCCAATACCCGATCATGCAGGGCTGGGATTCCGTGATGGTCAAATCCGATGTCGAACTCGGTGGCACCGACCAGCTTTTCAACATCATGGTCGGACGCGATCTCCAGCGCGAGGAAGGCCAGCCCCAGCAGGTTGCGATCACCATGCCGATCCTTGAGGGACTCGACGGACGCCAGAAGATGAGCAAGAGCCTCGGGAACTACGTCGCCCTCAACGAATCTCCCGGCGACATGTTCGGGAAGATCATGAGCATCAGCGACGAACTCATGGTCCGGTATTACGACATCCTTCTGCGCGAGGCCTTTCCCGTGGAGAAACATCCAATGGATGCCAAGAAGGATCTCGCCCGCCGGATCACCGCCCGCTTCCACGATGAAGCTGCGGCGGCCCATGCCCTGGAGGAATTCAACAGGCGCTTCAGTTCCCGAGATCTCGCCTCCGCGGAACTCCCCGATTTCGTCCCGGGCGCGGCCACCGACTTTGTGGGCGTGGTGGCGGAAGCCTACGCCAAGTGCTTTAACCTCACCCGTTCGCGTTCCGATGTCCGCCGCCTCATCGAAGGCGGCAGTGTCCAGTGGCGCGGAGAAAAAGTGTCCGATCCCAAAGCCACGCTCCCTCCGGGAGAAGCGGGTGTTCTCAAACTCGACAAAACCCGCGCCGTCCGGATCGGCGGCTGATGCGGAGAAAAACGGTTTTCGGCTTCACCACCCCTGCCACTCTGTCCGTCAGCCGTGATTGAGCGCGGTGGTTTTTTTCCAACGCAGACGGCTCTCGATGGCTTCCGTGATGTAGGCCTTCGCCCGGCCGACGGCCTCGGGGAGAGAAAAGCCCCCGGCCAGTCCGGTGGCAATGGCGGCGGAAAACGTGCATCCCGTTCCATGGGTGTCGGCTCCGCGGACAAACGGGGCGTGAAACTCCACGCATTCCCCCGGCATCATCAAAACATCGACGGCCAGTTTGGCCCGAAGATGCCCGCCCTTGAGCAGGAACGGCACCCCGAACTTCTCCACGAGCCCTCGCCCCGCCTCTTTCATTTCCTCAAGATTCCGACAGGGTTTCCCGGAGAGAATGCGCAGTTCATCGAGATTCGGAGTCACCAGGGCGGCAAGGGGGAAAAGCCGTTTTCCGTAGGCAGTGACCGCAGATTTTTTCAGGAGAGGATCCCCGCTGGAAGCGACCATGACAGGGTCCACCACCAACGGAATCCGCCCGCGAGGCTTCTCCAATGCGTCTGCCACCGCCCGGATGATGGCCGTGGAGTAAAGCATCCCGGTCTTGACCGCTCCCACCGGAAAGGCCGAGAGACTCAGTCGCACCTGCTCCGCAACAATTTCCGGTCGCACCGGCTGGATGGCGGTGACTTTCCCGGGGATCTCGGCAACCACACAGGTGATGGCCGTCTGGGCATACCCACCGAGTGCTGTGATGGTCTTCAAATCCGCCTGGGCTCCCGCCCCGCAGGAATTGTCCGACCCCGCAATGGTGAGGACAACCGGCCGCATCTATCTCGAGCGCGTGGCCTGGATGATGAAGTAGAGAAGCTGACCAAGCGTCGCGACAAACGCCGCCACATAAGTCAGGGCGGCCGCATCCAGAACATCGCTCACCCCGCTCGCTTCCTCCCCCTGGCGCACCATGCCCATCTGCTGGAGAATGACCTTGGCCCGGCGGGAAGCGTCAAACTCCACCGGCAGGGTGATGAGCTGAAACACGGCCAGCACCGCGTAGCAGAGCGCGGCAATCACAATCGCCGTCTTGAACGGGATCAGCGGAATAAAAAAACCGCCCAAAATGACAAACGGCAGGATGTTTGAAACCACCATCGTCGCGGGCACCACGGCCATGCGCCATTCGAGCGGAGCATACCCCTTCGCGTGCTGGATGGCATGGCCCGTCTCGTGCGCGGCGATCCCGAGGGCGGCCACGGAGGGCGTGTTGTAGACATCCGGAGACAGGCACAGCCTCTTGTGCGCCGGGTCGTAATGGTCTCCCAACATGCTGTTGATGGCGACCACCTCCACATCATGGATGCCCGCTGCGGAAAGAATCTTCTGCGCGGCCTCGGCCCCGGTGAGATTCGAGGCCGCCCGCACCTGCTTCCACCGCCTGAACGCGCCGGACACCTTCGACTGAGCCCAGAGCCCGATCAAAAGCGGCACACCGATCAATACAATCCACATCGTCATGGCGCAGAAATATTACCAATGTTCCGGCACTCCGCAACCCGCGACGTTCACGAAAGAAACGAACAAACGTATTGGCAGATGCCTTCTTCCACGGTGATGGAAAATCCGGACTTCGCGGGAACCCGGAACTCCCCGCCGGCCGCATGGTCCGATCCTTCTCCCGTTCCATCGAGCACGACCTGGCATTTCCCATCCGTGATCTCCATCAACTCCGCGGCATCGGTCCCGAAATGGTATGTCCCGGGGTAGATCAGACCGAGCGTGCGCTTCGATCCATCCGGAAAAAGGAGGGTGTGGGAAACAACCCGGCCATCGAAATAAACATTGGCCCTGGCAACAGCGGTGACATTGGAAAATTCCATGCCCTGCAAATGGCGGAGAGCCCGCCGGATGGCAAGTCAATAAAACCGCCGCGGTGCCACGACCGGCTGCGGGTGCGTGAGACGCTCGACGAAGCGGTCCCACGAGGCCTGCCCGGCCAGGATTTCGATTTCGACCCGCAGATAATAAAGGGGAACTTCCGGCTCGAGGATCCGGGGAATGCGGACGGCGTCTTTCTCCGTGGTGAGGATGGCATCCAATTCCCGGCGTCCGCACCGCCGGATGAAGGACTCGATTTCGCGGGGGGAAAACCGGTGGTGGTCGGCGTAGGATTTTGCGATCTCGATCTCCGCATCCAGCGCACGAAGGGCATTTTCAAAGCTTTCCGGAACCGCGATTCCGCAGATCGATCCGATGCGCAGCCCCCTCAGGAATTCCAGAGGCTTGATCTCGCCGGTCACAAAATTCCGGAGATGCTTCGGACGGTGCGCACACTCGATGATGTCTGCCGTGCGGTTGTATTGGCGGATGCGGGAGATGATCTCGCTGTTGTCCGATCCGTCGCATTTTGTCAGGAAGATGTGTGTGGCACGCCGGAGATTCTGCGGCGGTTCGCGCAGCGTGCCGCGCGGCAGCATGAACTCGTTCCCGAACGGTGCCTGCCGGTCCACAAGCGTCACCTCCAGCCCGTGCCGCATCCGCACGTATTGGAATCCGTCGTCAAGAATCAGGGCGTCCGACCGGAACTCCCTCACGGCATAGGCTCCGCTCTTGACCCGGTCCCGGTCCACAAGCACCACGACCCCGCGCAGGTTGTTGGCCAGCATGAACGGCTCGTCACCGGCCGTCCGGGAATCCAGCAACAGGGACTGGCCGTCGGACACGACGCGGGGCACGAATACCGCCTTCTTCTTTGTGACCTTGTCCAACAGGCGGAGAAAAAAAGGCCGCGGCACGCTCTTGTAACCACGGCTCAGGATGGCCACCCGACGACCACCCTGTTGCAGAGCCCGGGCCAGAAGCTCCACCACGGGCGTCTTCCCCGTGCCCCCGACCGTCAGGTTTCCCACGCTGATGACCAGGCATCCCTGCGTGTGACTCCGAAAAATCCGGTTCCTGTATAGTGCCAGACGGGCCTGGACGATCACCCGGTAAACAAGAGACAGCAGCCAGAGGAGGCCGCGCAGCAGATCGGCACGCCGACCATACCGGCGGCCCAGAATGACATCGATCGCGAAGGATTCGAGTCCCTCGATCCAACGTCTCATGGAACAACCCGCGCGCCGGAATTGTCGGCCCTCACCACAATCGCCGTGGCGGAATCGAGATCCGACGCGCGAATCATGGCATTGGCGACTCTTCTCGGATTCCGGACAGTGATGCAGGCGATGGTGGACCCCGACCCGCTCAGCCAGCCGCCGATCGCCCCGGCTTTGCGGGCGGCCTGGATCACGGGAGACAAACAGGGAATGAGCGGCTCCCGATATGGCTGGTGCAGGCGGTCCTCGAAGCACCCTTCCAAATCCCGGTATTTTCCCGTCGCAAATCCCGCCGCGATCGCCGCGACATTCCCGGCGGTAAACGCCGCGTCGGCCAGGGAAACCTCCCGCGGCATGACCTTCCGCGCCGCGGGTGTCGAAATCTCAAAGTCCGGAACAAGCAGGGCAAAAAACAGGCCGCTGTCCACAAGATGACGCTGAAACCGTCCCGTGGGCGGAGTGATGGTAAAGCCCCCGAACTCGGCGGCGGCGGCATTGTCCGGATGTCCCTCCAGGGCGGCGCACAGATAGAAGATCGCCTTGCGCTCCAGCGGATGACCGGCCAGTTCGTTGAGACCGTGGAGAATTCCCAGACGAACCGTGACACTGCTGCCGAGCCCGCGGGACTGCGGCACGTCCCCTTCCACCGACCAATGGAAAGCAAACGGCCGGATTTTCGTCTCGCGAAAAAACAAAGCCGCCGCTTCGTCGGCCATCTCCCCCTTCGCCGGGCCGCGCCCCTTGCGCACCGTGACGGTATTGTAAAGTCTCAGGGCAATTCCCAGACAGTCAAAACCGGGCCCCAGGTTGGCCGTTGAGGCCGGCACACGCACATGCACTTCGTTCATGCGCGGGATCATGGGCCATCCTCCCCGTTCGGAAAAGAACATATCGCGGGTTGACTCCTGCGAATTTGCGGCAATCCTCCCCGTTCCCATGAAATGTCCCGCCGCCGAGAACCATTCTTCCCCCACGGAAGGATTTTGTCTTGAAACGGGGAAGCCAAGGCGTCTTGCTGGCCGGGAGATTTCCCGTCCCGCATTTTCCGAAATGAAAATCCTCCTCTCCATCCTGATTTGCCTGGTGGGCACACTGTCGCTGCACGCCCAGCAGGTCATCCGTGTCGGAGTGTTCCCGAACATCACCCACGCCCAGGGGCTAGTGGCGGCGAACATGTCCCGCGAGGGAAATGGCTGGTTCGAGTCCCGTCTCGGAGTCCCCGTGAAATTGGAATGGATGGTTTACAATGCCGGACCTTCCGCGATGGAGGGCATTTTCACCCGGGCCGTAGACCTCACCTACGTGGGCCCAAGTCCGGCACTGAACGCCTACGCCCGCGCAAACGGAAAGGAAATCCGGGTGCTCTCGGGCGCGATGCGCGGCGGCGAAGCCCTGGTCGTGCGCGGGGATTCCATCACCCGGCCCGAAGACTTCCGCGGCAAAACCATCGCGACCCCGCAACTCGGCAACACCCAGGACGTGGAGTGCCGGGCGTGGCTTCTGGAACACGGCCTCAAGGTGACCCTCGTCGGCGGGGCCGCCCGGGTGATTCCCACCGCCAATCCCGACATCCTCACCCTCTTCAAGCAGGGCAAACTCGATGCCGCCTGGACCGTCGAACCCTGGGTCACACGCCTGGTGAACGAGGCGGGCGGGAAAATTTTCTTCGCGGACAGCAATGCCCTCACGACCGTGCTGGCCGGCCGCGTGGGATTTCTCGCCGACCATCCCGACCTCTCAAAAAAATTCCTCGAAGCCCACCGCGAACTCACCGCCTGGGTGCTGGCCAACCCGGACGAAGCCCGGCGGCGCGTTCGCGACGAACTCAGCGCGATTACCCGCAAGCAGATCCCCGCCGAGCTGGTCGCGGAGGCCTGGCAGCGGCTCGTCTTCTCGGATGAGATTTCCACCACCCCCTTTGAGATTTTTCTCGCACAAGCGCGTGAAGTCGGCTTTCTCCGTGCGGAAGTCAATTTGGACAGACTGATCTGGCAACCATGAGTCTCGAGCATGAACTGAAAAATGTCGCGGCGGAGCGGATCGAGGTGGATGCCATCTCGAAAACCTTCACCACGAAGCATCGCGTCGTCCTCGCACTCGACAATGTGACCCTCCGCGTCTCGGAGGGCGAATTCGTCTGCCTCGTCGGCCCCAGCGGCTGCGGAAAATCCACGCTCCTGAACATCATCGCCGGCCTGGAACATCCGGACTCCGGCCGCGTCTTCGCCAACGGCTCCCCCGTGAGCGAACCCGGCCGGGACCGCATGGTCATGTTCCAGGAACACGCCCTCTTCCCCTGGCTCGACGTCATCGGCAACGTCCTCTTCGGCCTCAAACTCAAACCCGGCCTCACCAACAAGGAACGCCTCGAAGTCGCGGAGTATTACCTCCAGCTCGTCGGACTCGAAAAATTCCACCACGCCAACATCCACGAGCTCTCCGGAGGCATGAAACAACGCGTGGCCCTGGCCCGGGCCCTGGCCCCGAACCCCCGCGTCCTCCTCATGGACGAACCCTTTGCCGCCCTCGACGCCCTCACCCGCGAACAACTCTACGGCGACATCCAGAAAATCTGGCAGGCCCGGAAAAAAACCATCATCTTCGTCACCCACAACGTCCGCGAGGCAGCCTGCCTCGGGGACAGGGTCGTCCTGTTTTCCCCCAACCCCGGACGCATCCGCAAAGAGTTCGCCATCTCGCTGCCCCGGCCGCGCGACATCAACAGCGTGGAACTCGCCCACTACTCCTCGGAAATCACCGCCACATTGAAAGGCTTCACCGCCGGAGAAGGATTGGAGGCCGCCGAATGAGACACGCCCTCACCTCCCTCGTCTTTTTCGCCATCCTCATCGGTGCCTGGGAAATGGTGGCCCGCACGGGAGATGTCTCGCAGGTCATGTTCCCGCCCCCGTCGAATGTCGCCATCTACATCTGGCAGGCTCTTTCGGACGGAACTCTGGAGACCGCCATGCTCGTCACGGTGAAGCGCCTCCTCATGGGCTACGGCGTCGGCCTCCTCTTCGGCATCCCCCTCGGCCTCTTCACCGCCAAATTCCGGATCTTCCGCGACACCATCGGAGTCCTCGCCCTCGGAATGCAGGCCCTTCCCAGCGTCTGCTGGGTGCCCCTCGCCCTCGGGTGGTTCGGACAAACCGAGGCCGCCATGCTTTTCGTGGTGGTCATGGGCACCCTCTGGTCGGTGATCATCGCCACCAGTGACGGCGTGCGAAGCATGCCTCCCATCTACCTCCGCGCCGCCAAAACCATGGGATCCCACGGCCTCCACACCTGGATCAAAGTCATCCTCCCCGCCTCCCTGCCCTACCTTGTCGGGGGAATGAAACAGGGCTGGGCCTTCGCCTGGCGTTCCCTCATGGCCGCGGAAATCTTCGTCACCATCCTCACCGGCTTCGGCCTCGGCCAGCTCCTGCAATACGGCCGCGAGCTTCTCGCCATGGATCAGGTCGTCGCCGTGATGATCATCCTCATCCTCATCGGTCTGCTCGCAGACAAGCTCCTCTTCGCCCCGTGGGAAAGATTCCTGCACCGCCGCTGGGGCACGGGGACACTGAAGTAAAACTTCAGCGGCGTTCCGTGGCGAAGGACGACGCAACGCAGAGGGAAAAAGAAAATCCCCTCAAGGCATTTTGATGGGCTTCTCTCCTGTCGGCGGGAGGGGAAGCGTGCCCGGAAATCCCTGCTCCACGAGGAAGCGTCCGCCTCCGCATCGCCGGCACCGTCGTCTTTGAAACTCGGATTGAACAACAAACAGGTTTGGGCGCTGGTGATACCATCTCTCTAAATAAATGTGACACTCGATTTTAATGAGTAGCGTTTGCTTG
>CAZPEN010000050.1:0-14719 GCA_964585615.1 uncultured Chthoniobacter sp.
GCAAGTGCCTGCATATCAGCAAAACGTCTTCTTAAACTGCGGAACTTGGGTTAGGCGGCCTTCAAAAGGTGTGGATGAAGAGCCCTGAGCGGAGCTTTGGCTCGAACCAGGTGCTTTTTGGCGGCATGATCTGCCCGGCATCGGCAATGTCCATGAGCTGGTCGCAGGTGACCGGGTACAGGGAGAAGGCCACGGCGGCTTTTTGGGATGAGACGCGGTCTTCCAGTTCCTTTGTGCCGCGGATGCCACCCACGAAGTCGATGCGTTTGCTGGTGCGGGGATCATCGATGCCGAGCACGGGGGCGAGCAGGCGGTCCTGAAGCACGCTGACGTCGAGGCGGGAAACCGGGTCGGCGGAGGAGTCTGTTTTCCACGAAAGGCCGGTCCAGCGTCCGTTGAAAAACATGCTGACGTTTCCGGGCGCGGAGGGCGAGGGGGGGGCGGATTCCGTGATCTCGAAGACTTCGCCCACTTTTTTCAGGAAGGCCTCCGGTGTGAGCCCGTTGAGGTCGGCCACGACACGGTTGTAGGGAAGGATGCGGAGCTGATCGGCGGGGAAGAGGACACAGAGGAACCAATTGTAGTCCTCTGTTCCGTTGTGATCCGGGTTGGCCGCCCGGCGTTCCCGCCCGACCCGGGCTGCGCTGGCACTGCGGTGGTGTCCATCGGCCACGTAGGCGAGGGGAACCCGGCCGAAAGCTTCCGTGAGCGGACCGTTTTCACGCATCCTCCAGAGAGTGTGCCGGATGCCGTCCGGAGCGAGGAAATCCACCACCGGGGGCAAAGCGGTTTCTGTCGACACCAGGGCGTCGATTTCGGGACGGGAGCGGTAGGTGAGAAAAACCGGGCCGGTGTCCGCGCCGAGGGTTCCGATCAGGCGGGTGCGATCGTCTTCCTTGTCCTTCCGGGTTTTTTCATGTTTGCGAATGATGTCGTTTTCGTAATCGTCGATGTGACAGACGGCGGCGACGCCGGTTTGGATGTGGTCCCCCATCTGCTGGCGGTAGAGGTAAATGGTGGGAGCCGGTTCGCGGACAAGGGTTCCGGAGGAGATCAGGGCATCCAGATTTTTTTTGGCGGTCGCGTAGACGGTGTCGGAATAGGGATCGGTCCCGGGCGGGAGATCGATTTCCGCGCGGTCCACGTGCATGAGGCTGTGCGGGTTTCCGGCGGTGAGGGCGGCGGCCTCCTCGCGATTGACGACATCATACGGAACGCAGGCGACTTCGGGTGCCAGCTCGGGTTTGGGGCTCAGCCCCCGGAATGCTCGGACTTTCAACATGCCCGCTTGTTTAGCAGCGCGTGGTGTCGTGTGCAAGAGAGCGGTAAAACTCAGCCGCGGGGGTCGAAGGCATCCCGCAGGGCATCGCCGAGGAAATTGAGGGCGAGGAGGGAGAGCGACATGCAGGCGGCGGGGAAAACGAGGAGCCACCAGAAGCTTTTCAGTGGGTTGATCGCGCCCGCACCGTCGGCCAGCAGGGAGCCCCAACTGGCCTGGGGAGCCTGGATTCCCAGGCCGAGGAAGCTCAGAAAGGATTCGTCGATGATCACCGCGGGGATGGTAAGGGTCAGGTAGATGAGAATGACGCCTCCGAGGTTCGGCAGGAGGTGGCGGAGGAGGATGGCGGTGTGGGACTGCCCGAGGACTTTGGCGGCGGTGATGAACTGGCGTGATTTCAGGGAGAGCACCTGGCCGCGAACAATTCTGGCCATGGTCAGCCATTCGATGACGCCGAGCGTGAGGATGAGGATGGCGATGCGGGAGGATTGGACCAGCCATTCCCAACCGAGGCCGGCCGCAAAACTTTGAAGGTGGGCATTGAAGGCGTTGATGGCGATGAGAATGAAAATCAGACGTGGGACGGAATAAAGGACGTCAACGATCCGCATCATCACCGCATCCCATTTTCCTCCCGCATATCCCGCGACGAGACCCCAGGCGGTGCCGATGAAGAGGCTGACGGCGGCGCCGCAAAAGCCGACCAGGAGGGAGATCCGCCCGCCCGTGAGAACCCGGTAGAATTGATCCCGACCGTTGAGGTCCGTGCCGAAGGGGTGTTCCCAGGAAGGCGGGGCGTATTGGTTCGGACCGGGTTCGCCGAGCGAGGCGGGGAGCAGGAAGGGGCCGATGAGGCAGGCTCCCGTGACCACGGTGAGAAGGAGCGCGGAAACCCAGGCGGAGGGGTTGTGCAGGAGGCGGCGGAGGGCGCGGGGATCAGTCACGGATCCTCCGATCCAGAAGGCCGTAGGTCATGTCCACGACGAGATTGAAGAGAACCAGGAGAATGCAATAGACGATCACCATTCCTCCGAGCAGGAATCCATCGCGATTCAGGATGGAGTGGACAAAAAAGCCGCCTGCTCCCGGAATGTGAAAAACGGTCTCCACCACGATCGAACCGGTGAGAAGGTGGGCGGCGAGAGGTCCGAGATAGGAAATCACCGGAAGAACGGCGATCCGCAGGGCGTGCCGGTAAACGACGGCCGATTCGCGAAGTCCCTTGGCCCGTGCCGTGCGCACGAAATCCTGCCGGAGGGTTTCCACCATGCTGCCGCGCATGAGGCGGGCGATGGAGGCCATGGCGGGGGCTGCAAGGGTGATGGCCGGGAGGATCAACTCCCGCCAGCTTCCCCAGCCACCCACCGGCAGCCAATGGAGATCCAGGCCGAAGACCAGAATGAGCAGGGGGCCGACGATATAGGCCGGCAGGGAGATGGCCGCCAGGGCCAGAAACATCGCGCCGAAGTCCCGCCAGGTATGCTGGTGCATTGCGGCCAGGGTGCCGAGCCAGATGCCGCCGACGGTGGCGAGCAGGAAGGCGACGCCGCCCAGGCAGAGGGTGACCGGCAGGGTTTGGGCGAGGATCTCGTTGACCGAGCGGTTGCGGTATTTGGTCGAGAGGCGCAGATCGCCGTGAAGCAGGTCGGCCAGATATCCCGAGTATTGCTGCCAGAGCGTGCCGTCGAGCTTGTATTTTTCCAGCAGCTTCTGTTCGATGGCCGCCGGGATTTTTCGCTCCCCGTCAAAGGGCCCGCCGGGAGAGAGGCGGATGAGGAGAAATGTGATGGAGACGACGCAGAAGAGAACGAGAACAAGTGCCCCCAGTCTTCTGAGAATCGTTGCAATCACTGTGGCATTCGTTCCCCGTCCGGCTTATGCCGCCATGTAGGGGAGTGTGGCGGCGCGGGCGCGGACATCGTCCAAACCTTCGAGGAGGTCGGCAATGGCATCCCAACGTCCGGTCACGAGGGCCTCTTTGGCATGGTCGGGCAGGGTGGCTGGAAAATCCATGTCGGCGATGCTCACCTTGTTTTCCAGGAGGTCGATGGTGAGCATGGCGGCGGGGTCGGCTTCGATGAGGGCCGCGACGGCACGGATGTCTTCCGGCCTCATCACGACGCAGGGCATCCCGAGGGTCGTGGAGTTGCCGAAAAAGATTTCCGCGAAGCTTTCGGCGATGATGGCACGGAAGCCGAAGCGATACAGGGCCTGCGGGGCGTGTTCGCGCGAGCTGCCGCAGCCGAAGTTCGAGCCGGAGAGCAGGATGGAGGAGCCGGTGAAACGAGCGTCGTCGAGCGGATGGGTTTTGCCTTCCTCTTTTTCCGCGGCGCGGGCGTCAAAAAACGCGAACTCGCCGAGGCCGTCGAATGTCACGCATTTCATGAAGCGCGCGGGAATGATGCGGTCGGTGTCGATGTCGTCGCCGGGAACAAAAACCCCGCGACCGGTTACCTGGGTGATTTTTTCAAGAGCCATGGTTTTTTGAAATGCGAAATTAGAAATTTGAAATGGGAAATTGCGGAGTGTTACTTCACGTCGAAGATTTCGCGGGCGTCGGCAATTTCTCCGGTGACGGCGGCGGCGGCCACCATGAGCGGGCTCATGAGGACGGTGCGTCCGGTCGGGCTGCCCTGGCGGCCCTTGAAGTTCCGGTTGCTGGAGCTGGCGCAGAGTTGATCGCCGACGAGCTTGTCGGGGTTCATTCCGAGGCACATCGAGCACCCGGCGCCGCGCCATTCAAAACCGGCTTCCTTGAAGATGGCGGCGAGTCCCATGCTCTCGGCGAGAGCCGCGACCCCCTGGGATCCTGGCACGACGATGGCCTTCACGCCGTCGCGGACTTTGCGGCCCTTGATGTGGCGGGCGACTTCGGTGAGGTCGCTCAGGCGTCCGTTGGTGCAACTGCCGAGAAATGCGACGTCGACCTTGGTTCCCTTGATCGGTTGTCCGGCCTTGAGGTGCATGTGGGCGAGCGCTTCCTCGGCCGTGGCGCGGTCTTTCTCCGGAACCTCGTCCGGGCGCGGCACGTTTTCACCGATGAAGATCGCCTGCCCGGGGTTGATCCCCCAGGTCACTGTCGGGGCGATGTCTTCGGCCCGGTAGCTGACGACGTCGTCGTAGGAGGCACCGGGGTCGGAGGCGACAGCCTTCCAGCGGGCAACGGAGGGATCCCAATCCGCGCCTTTCGGGGCGTAGGGCCGGCCCTTCAGGTAGGCGAAAGTCGTGTCGTCCGGGTTCACATACCCCACGCGGGCACCGCCTTCGATGGACATGTTGCAGACGGTCATGCGTTCTTCCTGGGTGAAGGCATCGAATGTCGAGCCGCCGTATTCGTAGGCATAGCCGAGGCCGCCGTTCACGCCGAGCTGCCGGATGATGTGCAGGATGACGTCCTTGGAATAAACGCCGGGCGAGAGGCGTCCGTCCACGTTGATCCGGCGGACTTTGGGTTTGCGGATGGCCATGGTCTGTGTGGCCAGAACGTCGCGCACCTGGCTGGTGCCGATGCCGAAGGCGATGGCACCGAAGGCTCCATGGGTCGAGGTGTGCGAGTCGCCACAGGCGATCGTGGTGCCGGGCTGGGTGATTCCCTGCTCGGGTCCGACGATGTGGACGATGCCCTGCTGGCCGGTCGGGAGGTCGAAAAACTTCACGCCCGATTCCGCGCAGTTTCTGCGGAGTGCCCGGATCATCTCATCCGCCAGGCTGTCGCTGAACGGCTCCTCCCGTTCGTCCGTGGGCACGATGTGGTCCACGGTCGCGAAGGTCCGGGAAGGGTAAAGCACCTTCAATCCCAGGTCGCGCAGCATTCCGAAAGCCTGCGGGCTTGTCACCTCGTGAATGAGGTGGGTGCCGATGAGGAGTTGGGTGGATCCGTTCGGGAGTGTCCGCACGGTGTGCGTTTCCCATACTTTGTCGAGTAACGTCTGGCTCATGTGTCTAGTCCGCCCAATCTAGCGAAGAGAACCGCCGTGGCAAGAAAAGCGATGCCACTTGTCAAAACGGGACGAAATTGACATGATGCGGCCTGTATCCCCATGACGACAGACCATCCCGTAAATTGGTTCCTGAAGAAGCACGAGACCGCGGAGATTTTCGGACCGATTCCCTTCGAGCAAATCCGGACCTGGGCCAAAGCCGCACAGGTCAATCCCCAGGACATGGTTTCCACGGACCGGGAGGTCTGGACCAAGGCCCCGATGATTCCCGATCTGGCGATGGATTGGTTGATCGAGGTGTCGGAGAACCTGCTTTACGGTCCGACAAGTGCCGAGGCTTTGATGGAATTCAGCCGGTTGGGAGAGATCACCCGGGAGACCCACATCCTGAACTGCCGGACCGGCGAGATCGTGATGCTCGGTCAGGCCCCCTTTTTCAGCGAGGAAGCCATGCGGCCATCCGTGGAGGATTTTCCCCAACCACCGAAAGGCGGGATCAAGATCAACCTGCAAAAACGCATCCGCGATCTGGAGTCGGCCCTGTTGGAAAAAAACCGCCAGCTTTCCGCAGCGCACGAGATGGTCGTGAAGATGGAGGCCAGGGTTCGTGATCTTGAGAAGCGACTGGGAGACATCCGCGTCGGACGGAAGTGATCCGCGGAGCCGGCGGACTTTTCAGCGCAGGCCGGGTTCGTAGACGATGGAGTCAATCACGGGCGTGGTGACCAGCGAAGAAGAGTCTTCCTCGAACGCATAAGCCAGGCGTCCCCCCACGAAGACGCGGTTGGGGGTGTATTCCGTCGTATCCGCATTCGTGCCTCCCCGGAGGATGACCTGTCCGCCGCGGGCGGATTTGTTGCTGGAAACAAGGATGCAATGGAGATCCTTCCCGACAATGAGCGTATAGGTGCTGCTGGCTGTTTGGAAAACCAGCCGGTCGCGCAGCCGCAACGATTCGACATCGACCTTCCCTGTCTGGTTGGCCGTGGGTGGGTGCCCGATGGAAATTTTCCCGCCGCTTTCCGGGGTGGTGCCGTCCGTCATGGCTGTCCTGTTTACGCGGTTCTTCGGGGGATTTCCAGAAGTTCCGAAGGGGAATGCGGTCGGGAGGGGGGATTTGCAGGGTGCGGGGATTTTTTCAAAAAAGATCCTGCTGTTGCGGGGGGGCGGATCGCGTGGCTTCGGCTTCCACTTCGGCGAGGAGGCCTTTGAATTCGCAGGCGCGGAGGGCGGCGAGGAGTTCGGGATAGCCGGGGTGGACTTCAAACGAGGACCAGGGGAGGGGGAGGGGGAGGTCTTCATCGAGGCGGACCATTTCGCGGTTGGCGGTGATGAGATCCCGGTGGGCGAGGATTTTGTCCCGGAGTTTCGGGTTGGCGATGGCGTCGGGGTTTTCCAGGAGGTTTTCGATGGAGTCGTGGGTGGAAATCAGGGTGACGGCGGTTTTTTCGCCGATGCCGGGGACACCGGGGATGTTGTCCGAGCTGTCGCCGGTGAGGGCCAGCACATCGGCGATTTGCGAGGGGGCGACTCCCCATTTTTCCCGCACCTCCGGCACCCCGAGGAGGCGGAAACCCTCCGGGCCGGCGTCCGGCCTGGCTGTCGAGTAGATCCGGATGTTGTCGGAGGTGAGTTGGAGGATGTCTTTGTCGTTGGTGGCGATGACGACCTCCGCGCCTTCGGTGGCGGCAGCGCGGGCGTAGGAGGCAATGAGGTCGTCGGCCTCGGTGTTCGGCACGCTGAGGCTGGCGGGACCAAAGAGCGGGATGTTTTCCTGGAGCCAGTCTTCCTGGGGGCGGAGATCGTCCGGCATTTCCGTGCGGTTCTGTTTGTATTGGGGTTGGAGGGTGGTCCTGCGCTCGGGAAGGCCGCAGTCCCAGATCACGGCGGCGCGGTCGGGTTTCAGGTCCGCGAGCATTTTCCGGAGGGCCTTGGCGTAGCCGTAGATGGCATTGGTGGGTTCTCCCCGGGAGTTCCGAAGTCCCCGGATGGCGTAAAAGGAACGGTAAAGGTAGTAATGGCCGTCAACCAGGAGAAGTCGCATGATGCGGAAAGATGGCTTTTCCCCGGCGTGGAACCAAGCGGAATCCTTCCCGTGGCGCTTGACGCCAGGGGATGAACCCCCTTTATTATCTCCCCTCTTGATGAGATCCCGATTTTCCATGTTCTGTGCCACCGCGCTCCTGGCGGCGATGATCCCGGCTTCCGGGCAGAATCCGAGCCAGCAGGGCAAACCGGTTCCCGCATCGAACAGGACGATTTCTCCCGACGAGCAGGCGGATTTTGATCTGGCGAAGAATTACGATGAATCCGGGGCGACCCAGCAGGCGATTGTGGCCTACCGTCAATTCATCAAGGGCTCTCCCGCTTCCCCCCTGGCCTCCCGGGCGCAATACCGGATCGCGGAGCTTCTGGAGTCCGGCGGAGATCTGAGCAAGGCCTTTGATGCCTACCAGACATTGATTTCGCGGTATCCGGACACGCCGGAGTTTGAGAAGTCGGTGACCAAGCAGGTGCTGATTGCCAACGAGTTTCTCGCCGGGCGCAAGCTGCGTTTTCTCGGGATGGAGATCGTGCCCTCCACCGATCGGGCCGAGCAGATGTTTTCCTCGATTTTGAAGAACGCCCCGTTCAGCAAAAACGCGCCGATCGCGCAGTTCAATCTCGGGTTGACCTATGAGAAGCAGGGAAAACTCCGCGAGGCATCCGCCGCCTACCAGACGGTCCTCGACAAATATCCGGCGAGTTCCATTGCCGACGATGCGCTTTACCAGATCGGTTATATCAACATGCAGGTGGGCCAGAGCGGCCGCTCGCAGGATTTGTCTTCGCTGGTGCTGGCAAAGAACACCTTCGAGGACTTCCTGCTCCAGTATCCCAACAGTGAAAAAGCCGCCCAGGCGCGGGACAACCTGCTGGCGATCGGTGGCAAGGAATCCGGCGACCTGCTCTCTATCGCCAAATTCTACGACCGTTACAAAAATTACCGTGCGGCGGCGATTTACTACAATGACGTGATCCGTCGCCAGCCCGGAACCGAACAGGCAAAATACGCCCAGGATCGCATCCAGGTTCTGCGCAGCGATGTGGGCGACGACGCGTTGCGGACCGGTCCCGAACGTGCGGAGACCGGAGAAAAAGCGGCTTTGCGCCGACGGCTCCAGGCCCAGGTCGAGACGTCCGCCCTGTCGGACTTCAACGGTCCGCCCCGCCGGGACATCGTTCCGGACGAACTGCCGGTCGTCAGCAAGCCCAAGCTCCGCACCGATGTGCGGGATGTGCGCCCGCTGCCTTCGGTCGAACCCGCCCTGCCCACCCAATGAAATTTTCCGTTGTTCTCACTCTGGCTGCTGCTCTTTTTCTTTCCGGGTGCGGATACAAGCTTGGGGAAATCCGTCCGACGCCGATGCGTTCGGTGAGGACCCTTGCGGTGCCGACTTTCAAGAACAAGACGTATGAGACGCGGATCGAGGTGTTGTTCGCCGACACGCTGGTGAAGCGTTTGCAGCAGGATGGCACCTACGAGATTGTCGGGGACGACAGGGCGGACGCCATTTTGTATTGCACGATCACCAAGGTCGAACGGCGTTCGCTCCGCTCGGTGCAGAACAACGTTCTGGCGACCAGTGAATTCGGGTTGCGGGTGACCGTCAAATACGAGGTCCAGGACCGGGTGACGGGGGCGATTCTCATGGAGGGAACCGGCAAGGGGGATACGACATTCTTCAGTGGAAACGACCTTCAGACCATCGAGCGCCAGGCGCTGTCCAATGCGGCCGCGGATCTGGCCGACGACCTTGCCGCCGAGGTTTCCGAAGGCTGGTAAGGCTCTGGAGGGCCCGTGTTAAGCGTCGTTCCCACGCCCATCGGAAACCGGCAGGACATCACCCTGCGGGCCATCGAGGTGCTCCGTGCCGCGGATCTTGTCGCGGCGGAAGACACCCGGCACAGCGGGATGCTGCTCCATCATCTTGGAATCAAGAAACCTTTTGTGAGCCTGCACGAGCACAACGAGGCCTCGCGTGCGGAGGATCTCGTGGAGCGCATGGCGGGGGGAATGCATGTCGCCCTGATCACCGATGCGGGGATGCCGGGGATCTCGGATCCCGGCCACCGATTGATCCGCACCTGCATCGCGCGCGGCATTCCTCTCACGGTTCTTCCCGGGCCCTCCGCCGTCCTCACCGCTCTGGTGGGGTCCGGGTTCCCGGCCGACCGGTTTTTTTTCGGGGGATTCCTTCCCGTGAAGAGCGGTCGGCGTGCGGCGGAAGTTGCCCGGGCGGCGGCCAGGCCGGAAACAAGTATCTACTTCGAGTCCCCGCACCGGATTGTCCGGACACTCGAGGCGCTTCGGGAATGCTGCCCGTCGCGCATGGTCTGTGTGGCCAGGGAATTGACAAAGGCGTTCGAGGATTTCCAGCGCGGCACTCCCGGAGAGTTGCTGGCGCATTTTGAGAAACATCCGGCCAAAGGGGAAATCACGCTCCTTGTGGCGGCGGCGGACAAGGGAACCCTTCCGCCCGACGATGATGACGGGGAGTAACCGGATCGGGAGCGAGGGGCGCTGGGTGCGTGGCGGTTTGGCGGTGGGAACGGTGCTTGTGCTGGGGATTCCCGTTTTGCTTGGTTTCCGGCTTCCGTTCATGCCCTGTGGTTTTCATGCGATGACCGGTCTGCCATGCCTTTTTTGCGGGGGAACCCGCGCGGCGGGAGCGATCCTGCACGGGCAGTGGAAAGCGGCACTCTATCTCAATGGTCTTGCCTTTCCTGCCGTGCTGGCGCTGGGCGTGATTGTCGCTGTGCTGCTGGTCGAGGCATTGGGCGGGCGCTGCCTGGCACCCTGGGGAGATCTTGGGCGGCGGTTGGGACGATTTGCTCCGCTGTTGATTCTTTTGGGCCTGGTCTGGTGGATTCCCCATCTTTACCTGGCGCTGCACACCCCCAAACCGGAGCTGGTGGATTTGAAAAATCCCATCGCCGCCCGGGCCCGGGCTTTGCTGGGGCGCTGAAAAATCAGTCGGACTTGCTGAGCCGCTCCGCCGGTTTGTCGAAGAGAAGCGCGTGTGCTTCCCGGAGGATTTCCGGGATGCGGTGCCGGAACGGGCTGAACTCCAGCGCCGTGGTCAGGTCCGGAAGATGAGCGGCATTTTTTCCGGGGAACCAATGCTCCGCCTGGCCGAGCAGGTTGTAGCGCATTTTTCCGAATTCCACCATGTCGAGAGCCTTTGCAAAGTTCCACAGCCGGAGGATTTCCCAGATGTTCACTTCTCCCGGGCAGTCTTCCCATTTCGGCAGACCTTCCGCCCACCTTTGGCACCAGTCCGCACCGAGGACCTGCTCCATTTCCCGGTGCAGGGATTTTTCGATGGCGGGCACAAAGCTCTCCGCCTCCGGGAGGAAGGTGAGCGAGCGGATGTGCTCGTCGAAGTCCGACGGTCTGGCCGCCCCGATCGAGAGGGTGTGGATGTCCGGACGCCGGAGACAGAAAAGGTTGTTGAACGCCATCGGGCTCAGCGGGGCACAGAGGCGGACCAGCTTTTCGGACGGTGCGTAGAGCTTTCCGCCTTTGTCATTCGGGCTGATGATGAAAACCCCCATGTCGTGGCGTGTGGCGGCTTCGATGGCGAGGGAGTTCGACTGGTTGACCCAATACCAGTGGAGGTTCACGTAGTCGAACTCCCCGGTTTCGACGGTCCGGCAAATGGTGTCGCAATCGGCATGGGTCGAGAACCCGATGAAGCGGGCGCGGCCTTCCCGCTGGATTTCCCGGGCGGCTTCCAGCGGCCCGCCGGGGGCAAGGGTATTTTTGAGAAGCTCCGCGTTGTTGATGCCGTGCAGGGAGAGGAGGTCGACGTGTTCGAGGCCGAGCAGGGCCATCGAGCGTTCGAAGGTTGAACGAAATTTTTCCCCGTCGCCATCCGGCGAGACCTTGGTTTGCACGATGAGCTGTTCCCGTGGGAGGCGGGGGAGAATCCGGCCGAGCTGGTATTCCGAACTGCCGTATCCCCGGGCGGTTTCGATGTGATTGATGCCGCATTCCAGCGCCCGCAGGACCGTTTCCTCCAGATTCTTCTGGTTGTCTTCCGGAGCGACTTCCTCGTCCTTCCAGGTGTGCTGGTAGCGCATCCCCCCGCAGGTGAACACCGGCATCTCCAGGCCGGTCCGTCCAAAACGTCTTTTGATCATCATGAAAGTTTCAATTTGGCAGCAACTTCGATTTCAGCTGTTTGGGGAAACATGTCAACCGGTTGGACGGCATCGAGGGCATAAACAGCCGAAAGTTTTTTCAGATCGCGCGAGAGGGTTGCGGGATCGCAGGAGACGTAGACGACGGTTGCCGGACGGGATTTTTGAAGGATGTCCACAACTTCCGGGGAGAGGCCTTCGGCAGGAGGATCGAGGAGAAGGGCGGTGTCTTCCGGTGCGGATGATTGCAGGGCCGCTTCCAGATGAACCTCAACGGCTCCCGCGAGGTAGGTTTCCTTTTCCGAAGCCGTCCGTTGGGCGGCCCTTGTCGCGCCGGGACTCCATTCGATGCCGGTGATCCGGCTGAAAAGGGGGAGGAGTTTCTTTGAAAAAAATCCGGCCCCGCAATACGCATCAACAAGGTGGACGCCTCCCGGAGCGAGGAACTCCGAGACCGCAGCCGCCAGCAGCTCCGCAGCTTCGGGGTTCACCTGGCAGAACCCCCGGTAATCCGATTTTTCGCGCAGAGTGATCCGTTGATTCCCGCGTGGCGGCTTTTCGGCCAGCGCGGCCAGTTGCTCATTGACCGACGCGGTTGCAATCGGGCAGGACGATGCCGGGACGATGCTGTGGGTTTTCTTCCCGTGGAATCCCACCTTTCCATTTTGCACGTGAACGGAAATGCGGTTCCGGTATTCCCACTCCGAAGGAGAGGGGAGCATGGGGCGCACCTCCGGGTTTTCGATGCCGGCGATCCGGCGCAAAAGATCGGAGACCTGGCCCTGCTTGATCTCAAGCTGGCGGGGATACGCGATGTGCTGGTAGGCACAGCCCCCGCATTTTCCAAAAATCCCGCAGCGCGGAGTTCTCCGATCCAGGGAAACCTCGGTCAGGCGGACAACTTCCGCCTCCACGAAGGATTTTTTTTCCCGGAGAATCCGGATCAATGCCCGTTCCCCGGGAAGAGTGCCGGGCACAAAACAAACGCGACCGTCGGGCAGCCGACCGATGCCCGCGCCTCCAAAGGCGAGGCTTTCAATGAGTATCGAGGTTTCCAAGGGAGCAAGGCTACCGGAGCCCTGACAAACGGACAAGGTTTACGGTGAGGCACAAACGCATGAAAAATAAAAATACAGGGCGCGAGGGTCTGTTGTAATCGGTAACGCTGCCGCGATGCAAAATGCAGGAAGCAAGGCCTGACCCTTTCTGTCTTTTGCGTGGCTCGTGCTCTGTTTTTCGCACGAGACATGACAGCACGGCCATAGGAGTTTAGGACGATTTGCGCCGCAGGAAGAACACCGCACCCCCGATAATTGCAAGGACAAGGATTCCCACAGGAATGATGGGAAAGTTGAAGGATGATTTTTCCATGGCTACCGCAGGCGTGGCTGTTGCACTCGGTCGCGGCGTTGATGCTGCGAGCAATGGTGTCGATTGCGGCGGCGGCGTTGCTTGAGGAGTCGCTTGGGATTCTGCTTTCGCCCTTGCTAGGACTGCTTCAGTTTGAGCAGCAATTTTAGGTGGAATCCCTTTTTCTTCGAAGGTCATTAACTGTGGAATTGAATTGTCTTTATAGCCCTTCTTTATGGCCCAGGCTTTCCACGCCTCGATGTCTGAGTCATCAAGTTGATAATATTCCTTATCTACCGGTCTGTCTGGTAAATGCATATTTGCCAGTGCATAGACCGCTTGCACTTTAATTGACAAAGTGGCCATGTCGTCACCCAGCAAAACAGGCGGATCATCCACAAACAGGAATGGCGCTGTCGCTGCAGCAGATTCTTCTCCGCCGATAGCTACGAGCAATTCGAACTCTTTGCTCGTATCATATTCCCCCGCTGGCTTGCTTCGGAGCTTCAAAAGCTGGTGTTTCATATGCGCCGATAGACCGGGCAAATTCCGAAGAGTTTCCCGTGCTTGTTCAGCT
Source organism: uncultured Chthoniobacter sp. (assembly GCA_964585615.1). Classification (GTDB taxonomy): domain Bacteria; phylum Verrucomicrobiota; class Verrucomicrobiia; order Chthoniobacterales; family Terrimicrobiaceae; genus QYQL01. The sequence goes on from CAZPEN010000050.1 coordinate 13,334, forward strand.
CTCGCCTTGTTGGTGCTAGCATCGTGGGCGTAGATGCTCAGCAGGCTCACGGCCTGATTTATCGGTAGCTTGGCCGCTTCTTCAATGGCACCCTGGTCGCCATTTTCGATTCGATTTTGAATTTGCGAAAGCACGTTTCCAGCGGGTTGTGTTTCGGGCTTTTGCGCACGAGCGGAGCCGCATACAATCAAGCCGTAGCAAAAGGAAGTGATCACGATATATTTTGCAGTTTTCATTATCACGGTTTCGGATTGATGACGTCCCACTCAAATTTGAACAGCAACGAGGGCTTTAGATTTTCGGGATTGTATTCCCCATACATGAGCCGATTTTTGTCGTTCCCATGAGCCGGTTCCAATCCCGGATGAATGAATCTATTTACGTCGGGATGAGCCAGACCAAATATGTGGCCGATCTCGTGGGCTGCCGTATGAACTCGATATTCTTCGGGACCTCCGTCTTTGATATAGGCACAGTTCAAGGCTCTAATTGCGAATCCGAGAGATTCCTTGGCCACGTCGCTCGTAACGTAGTTGTGAATGTAATAAAGGTTGTAGTCCGTGCTGCTTTTGACGTGGTCTTCTAGCACCTTCTGTTCACTGGAAGTCGTGCCTAGAACGTTGATGTCCAGCAGTCTATCCCGGTCTACATCGTAATCAACGACCTTTTGGTCAATGCTGACGGTGAAGTAGGTATTCACCTGCAAACCGAAAACTTTGGTGAGCATCTGCTGCACATCCGACGAGGAAGGTGGCTGCGCGACTTTTATTGCCTTTCTGAGGATTTGAACGTCATCGCCTTGCGCGGTCGTATCACACAGCCCATCTGAGCCAGTGCGAACGCCCCCGCCGCCCACTGTGTCATCACCTCCGGGACTGGTGTCGATTACTCCGTTGGGGCCTGGACCAAGGCACAGGACGTCAGGCGCTCCGCCTCCATCCTGCTGGGTCACCACATGAAGCGTCACCGTCATCGGTTTGTATTTTTTAACCGAGAGCTTCAGCCCTTCCGTTCCGAAGGCTGTTCCGATGCCGATTACAACGCTCGTGTCATCTCCCAAGGTGGGACTGCTGACCGTGAGAGTTTCCGGTGATTGATTCGTATGGTCGGGCGTCACCGTCGCGCCACCCGGTCCTGGAACCACCTTGAAATTGATTTCCATTCCCGCATTGGCCGGGGTGATCGCCTTCATCCAGTTCTGTTGGTTTTGCGGAACCATCAACCAATTTGACTCGGTGTATTTGTCGAACCCGGACTCGGGATTCAGTTCTGTAAACTCAAAGGGGACAAGCAATGCCGCGTCGCTTGCGTTATTTGCTGTAACTGTAGCAAGAATAATTCCTGAGTCGTTAATATCTATAGCTTTTGTTAATGTTGTTCCAAGAG
>CAZPEN010000051.1:0-12807 GCA_964585615.1 uncultured Chthoniobacter sp.
TCCACTCCCGGTCACTCGGCAAACGATACTTCTTCCCCTCCTTCTTGCTCAGCCACGCGCAGTATGCCTTCGCGTCGTTCCAGCTCACATTCACCGCAGGATGGTTCCCGCTCTGCGGAAACTCCGGTGCCTCATACCCCAATCCCGCCGCCCGATACTGGTCCACCGTCACCTCCGTCGTCCCCATCAGCACCTTCGTTCCAGGCACCGGCACCAGCTTCATCCCAAGGCTGTTGGTTTCCTGCGCGCTCGCCATCGGCACCACCGCCACTAGCGCCATTACCAAGACAACCCATCGTGGCATCGGATTGCCAGGCTGTGCCTGCCCTCCGGGTTGCCGCCGGCAAGCTCTCTCGCTTCGCTCGGCTCTGCCCATGCCTTTCTCTCCACCCATGGGCAAGATGCCCATGCCACATTCTGGTTCTCGGTTTTTCATCGGGTTTTCGTATTGCCCTTTACCTCATGGCAGGTTCCATGCCAAGACTCATCACGCGCTTCTCTCATGCCTCCCGAACTCGACAGCGGAGTGCCGTGGCGCTTCCGGCCACGCCCGTTGTGGCCGGGAAGCCAATCCCCTGGTCCACATTGCGCGGCGTGCTCTTTTCATCTCCGGAAGTTTTCTTGGAAAATCGGCGCGGATCATTGTATCCTTGCCCCATGAGCGAGAGCAGGAAGGAGGAGTGGATGAACCAGTGGCGGTCCGCGGCGACGGCACTCGAGGAGGTGAGTCATCAGGCGCTGAGCAAGTTGAGCGAACAGGACTCCGCGGATCTCTTCAACAGGTGCGCCATGCCGTCGGGTGATTATTGGATTTCGCCGGAGCAGTCGCAGGCATCGGGGCTCGTCGCGCAGCAGAAATTTTTTATGATGTCCCGGGACCATGCATCCCGCCATTGAGGCGGCCGTGGAGCTCCAGGAGTTCCTCGACCTCCACGGTCAGCGGTTCTGCATTATTGGCGGGCTGGCCGTGCAGCGATGGGGGGAGGTGCGGCTGACCGTTGACGCGGATGCCACCGTGCTGACAGATTGGGTGCGGGACGAGTTTGTCACCGACCTGCTGCTCGATTCGCCCGTCCGGTTCGGTGGGAGGAGCGGGGTGTAGCATCCCCGTTCCTACCCCAATCCTGTTTCTACCGCTCTTATCGGGGATGTTTCATAAATTTTAATGCGTTTGCCCTGGATTTTGCGCTTCGCGCCAGCGGACAGCTATTCACGCCAGAAACCCAACGAGATGCAGCGGCAAACGGTCGGGCGAAGGCGCGACATCTGGAGCGAGGATGATTTTGCGGTCCGCCTTGATGCCTTTGAATTGCGAGCGCCCCTTGCCGCGCCCGCCGATTTCGAAGGCGAGATTCCGCTCCCCGAACTCGACGAGGAAGTCTGGCGTCTTCTCCCCGCGGGTGCCTTTGAGATAACGCACTTCGATCCCCGCCTGCCGCATGGCCAGAGCGAAAAAATCCTCGCGCAGCCCACCCCCGACCTCCTCCACCGGGCGGTGCAGCAGACGGATCGGAGGCACAAGCAAGATCTTCGGCTCGCGCAGGAGGTTGGTTCCCGCCGGGAAAAGCCGGGTCAGCACGAATGCGGACTCGAAAGCCGCCGCATATTGTTCGGCCTTGTATTTCGTGATGCCAAGGTTGGCGGACAGGGTCGAGTAATTGATCCCGTCCACGGCCGAGCGCCCCACGAAGGAGAGGAGCTTCCGCAGGATCGGGATCTCATCAAGGTGAAGGCGGAGCGTGCAGGGGATGTCTCTCTCGATGATCTTTTCGATGGTTCCCGCCAGAAGAGGCAGCGGATCGGGCTCATCCAAGGCGAAGGGGAGGACCCCACCCTGAAGATAGCCGGTAAAATGCCGGCCCGCCCGGAGATGCTCGGCTGGCACCTCTCCGGCGAGCAGGCCCTCCACGCTCAGCCGCTCCAAATGCTCGCCATGCCGGAAGGCAAGATACTCCCGGAAAGAAAAGTAATCGAGCGTATGAAGGCGAACCCGGCGGGCAAGATCATGTGCCGAAGCCTGCAATGCGAGGGCCACGGAACTCGTAAAAACCACCCGCACCGGCAAAAAGTCGTGGATCTGCTTCAGCGCCCCGGCGGCATCCGAGAGGAAATGCACCTCATCGAGCAGAAACGTGCGATAGGCATACCGCTCCGAGAGATCCTTCACGATTTGGAACACATCGGCCCCGGGGTCCAGCGTATCCGTCGAGAGATAGAAGGCCTCCCGGTTCGCCGCCGCCATCTGCCGCAGCAAGACCGTCTTCCCGGCCCCCCGGGGGCCGACAATCCCAATCAGGTGTTTCCCCTGTTCCGCCGCAATCGTGGCAAACAGCTCCCGCCGAGCCGTCAGCTTTTTGCCCTCGCCTGAGGCAAGGGTATGAAGCTCCAGAAGGCGTGGATAATCTGTCATTATGGACGAATATTTTACAAGATGACACGCATCCTGTCAAATTATTGTCCATATAACTGGTATCTGGTCAGTAGAATCAGATCAACCGGCAAGCTCCAGAAGAGGTCACCCAGGCACACACATCACCGTGATTCACACACCACGCGAAAACCGTTGTTATCATTACGATTCTCGGGATCGTTGTTGTTGCGATACGACGACAGCAAATTGTCGCGGTTGTTATTGTTCCACGACCCGCCGCGCAACACGCGCCAGGCCGATTCCTGCCGCCAAGCCCCTCCGACGCCCTCAAGGTTTACACAAGCAAGCTTATGCCTCGGTGACGTCAAATTCATAAAATATTTTTCCGTCCCTGCTTCGCAGGGTAAAAGGGTATAGGGTTACACCTAGCGCCCGGAACCGGCCTCGCACACCACACGGAACCCGTAGAAATCGCCGCGAGCCTCGGGATCGTTGTTGTTGCGAAACGACGACAGCAAACCGACGCGGCTGCCATAGTACCACGACCCGCCGCGCAACACGCGCCAGGCCTTCATCGGACTGTATTTGTCCTCGCACCATTCCAATACATTTCCTCCCAGATCATAGATCCCAAGGTTGTTTGGCGTATAGCTCCCCACCGGCGCCGTGAAGAGAACCCCATCGTTGTAGCCGGAGATCAAACTCAAATCACCCGCCTTCGCCCAGCCAAACACCTGCTTTGCTGCTGTCACACCAGCCGCATTGTTCCACTCCTGCCCCATGTAATTTCCAGCCTTTCCGCTTGGCTTCCCGCTCCCCCATGGAAACACATCCGCCACCTTCCCATCCTTGCTCTCCGGGCTCCCTCCCGCGCTCTCCAGATTCCCGAGCCCCACCGCGCAGCTCCACTCCCGGTCCGTCGGCAACCGATACTTCTTCCCCTCCTTCTTGCTCAGCCACGCGCAATACGCCTTCGCGTCGTTCCAGCTCACATTCACCGCAGGGTGGTTCCCACTCTGCGGAAACGTCGGTGCCTCATACCCAAGCCCCGCCGCCCGATATTGGTCCACCGTCACCTCGGTCGTCGCCATCAGGATCTTCGTCCCAGGCACCGGAACCATCTTCATCCCAAGGCTGTTGGTTTCTTGCCCGCTCGCCATCGGCACCATCGCCACTAGCGCCAGCGCTGCCACAATCGGTAGGGACGCATCGCCGAGGCGTCCCATTTTAATTCCTCGGACGGCTCGGCGAGCCATCCCTACCAGAGATTTTGTGTCGTTCATTTTGTTCACGCTTTACCTCAGGGCAGGTTCCATGCCAAGGGGATTGCGCGCTGGGATACAATCCGACCTCTGCCAGATCGTGATCGCGGAAGTTGAAAGCACTTCAAGGTTGCACTGCGATCTCATAGACTGCGGTGCCGAGGACGATCTTCATGCCCGAGCGCAGCGGCGACAACTCGCCCGGCCGCACGGGGCGGCCATCAACGGCGACCGAGGAATCGTCGAGGAGGTTCTCAAGGAGGAAGCAACCGCGCACGGCGTGAAAGCGGCCCTGGGTGTCGGCGAGACCAGGAGAGGCCAGCGGGAGCGGATTGGCGTGGCTGGAGCCGAAGGTGGCGTCGGTGAGGAGCCAGAGGGCCTGCCAAGGTGCCCGGGCTGCTTCGTCCGTATCGGGAGGCTGCTCGAAGCGCACGGCACCACGAACAGCGCGAGCCGGCATCGCCGGGGCGGCCCAGCGGGCGATATTGCCGATGGGAGGGTCGCCGGGAAAGGCGGATGGAAAGTAGGTCGCTTGGAGGCGGTAGTCGCCGCCGAGTTCCAGCAGGCCGCGTCGCTCGAGCTGCACGCCCGCCCGGAGGGGTTTGTTTTCGTAGGTCGATCCGTTGCTCGATCCGGCGTCCTTCACCCATAGGGCCGAGCCGATCTCCTCGCAGAGGGCGTGGATGCGGCTGAGACGTTTCGTGCGTGCGTCGTTTTCCGGCGAGCGCGGCAGGAACCACGCGGCAAAATCGGCGTCGGTGCGGGAGCGTCCGAGACGAAAGACGGCTCGGGATACCACGGTGATCGTGGCGTCGGGGTTGCCAGTCAGCGGGCGCAGCATCAGGACATTGCCGAGCTCCAACGCGCCTGAGGAGGTCTCGGAAATGTTGAGGGACCGGACGGCGGTGCCGGGCCGCATGGAGAGGCTTTTGAAATCCTCAAAGAGTCGAACGACTTCAAATTTTTCGGGGATCTCTAAGTTGAGCAGGTCGTTGAGCGTCTCTAACTTTGAGAGGTCAACGAGGTTGCTAACCACCGCTTTCTCGTTGTCGGAGACTCCCCCATCCCGATTGCTCAGAATGTCTCCGATCGAGATCGACACGTTGCTGAGCGCGGCCGGCCGGTCCAGCACGCGGATCGAGCGGTTTCCGGCATAGGAGATGCGATCTCCTCCCACCTCGAAGTCGAGCGTGCAGTTAAGCAGGGGATTGCCCGGGTCGGTCACCTGCACTTCTACGGAACGTTCGGCTGAGGCTCCGGGCGCGAGCTTCGGGAGGCGGACCCGGGGGCTCTTGGTAAAGGCGGTGGACTCGATCCAGAGTTCGACCCGCCCCCAATGCTCGGGGGAGAGATTGTTCACCCGCACCGAAAAGTGGGAGCTGCATCCGGCCACAAGCAGGCGCTCGAAGCTCACCTCCACCGTGGCGGCGATGGGCAGCCCGGCTTCCGCAACGACGCGGCTGGCAGAGGTGTCGTGACCAACCGGGCTCTCCGCCGCGTCACCGATGAGTTCCTCGATCTCCTTCTCGATGGCAACCGCTTCATCAGGTAGATTGGTGGCTTGAGGGAAGGCATCCGGCTCATGAGATAACGAAGACGCTACGGTTGGTTCAGAAGCGGACGCGGATGGCCCGGGAGGAACAAACTTCGGCGATGGCTCCTCCAAGGGTATCTCGGGGGGGGGGACCGGCTCCCCGGATATAACCGGGGCGATTTCGGGCAAAGCTGGCGACTCCTCCCCGGCAGGCGCTGTCGCTTGTCCAGCGACACCGAGGAGTGCACCACACTCCCGGCAGAATTTTGCCTTGGGCGCGTTGGTGCTCGAACACTTCGGGCAAATGGAGACCATGGGGCAGCTCAGCGCGGCCGGGATTTCTTTGCAATGGTGGAAAGCAGGAGCAGGAGGATGACCAGCGCAGCTGCCCCGCCCAAGGTCAACCATCCACCGGGAATCTGTGTGACGACGGATGGTGTGGTCGGCTTCTCCGGGAGAATGCCCTTGGCCTCACCGCCCCAAAGCTGGCGCCCAGTCTCAACCTCGAAGATCTGGATGCCAAGGCGGACGACGGGCTTGCCGTTCTCGTCCTTGGAGATACTGTTGACTGTACCCACCACAAGCGCCTGGGCCCCTTGGATGCGCCCGAATTTCTGGATCGTGGCGGCATCCATCGTATCGCCGAATTGGTCGCCCCATTGAATCTCCTGGAGCAGGGCGTCCCACTGCGAGTTGTCGCGGGTGTAAATCTCGAATCCCCCCCTGCCGCCGATCTGGACGAACGCATTGCCAAGCTGTGTCGTGAAATATCCGCCGTCGATGTCCTGCTTAAGCGGGAGGATGGCAAGTTTCTTCGGCACTGCCGCAGCGGCAAGGGCCTCGGGAACCAGCTTCTCGATGGCGGTGTTTCCGGCGTCCTTGACCCCCTCGGAATCAACATCGGCGGGAATGGCAAGGTCGCGGGGTTTGTATTGGCGGCTCTGGGCGCTGACGGACTCCAGGCCGGTGCAGGCGAGGGCTGCGGCCAGGATGAAATGGGTGGTGATGCGTTTCATGGTTTCGGATGTATCAGTTTTTCTTGAGCCAGTTGGGGATGTTGCCGGAATCGGGTTTTGGAGCGGGCACCTCATCAACAACGTATTCAAACTTGGTGATCTTGACCTTCGGCATGTTCTCGATCTGCACCCGCCAGAAGCTGTCGGCGCGCGGCGAGGCGATGATCTCAATCACGGCCTCCTTGGTTTTGGGATCCCAGGAAACTCGTCTTACGGAATAGACTTCCTTCATCTTTGCGATGCTTTCCATGAAGGCGAGAAGGTCCGTGTTGTCCCGCACACCGGTAAGGACGGCGCGGTGGACGATCAGCTTTTGGGCTTTTTCCAGGGACTTCACGATGGCCTCCTTCACGGCCAGATCTGTTGCCGCTTCGCGGGCCGCTCGCTCCGCCTCCACGCCGTCCGTCTTGCGGGGGCCGGTCGTGCGGGCGGTATGAGTGACGGCCAGTTCGCCCGTCACAGGGCTGAAGACCTGCACTGTGGCTTCTCCCTCGTAGAGTTTGAAATTCCCCATGGAGGCCTTCTCGCGGCTGGAGGCTACAGCATAGACCACAAGATCGGCCTGGGCCTCTTCGCCGATCGCCTTGATCTGCTCGGTGTCGAGTCGGCTGGTCACTGTTTTTGCCGAGGGAAAAACCCGGAACTGCGCCTCGGAGAGCCGCTGGGCAATGAGTTTCTCGGAATCGAGGGAAGTGGAGTCCAGCAGAAGCAGCGTGCGCATAAGCCCCACCTGAGTGAGCACCACGCCAAGGCCCACCCGCTCGGGCGAATCTTTGGGAGGTGTTGTTTCGAAGGGATTGTCAGCCGCTCGGCCAGCACCCGGAAACACCAAGGCCAGCGCACAAAGCGAAGCCAGAAGAAGATATGTTTTTTTCATGCGAAATGTATTCCGGCAGAATCCGTGCCAACTTTCAAAAGATTTTCAAGATTGAATCTACTCACCTTCATCTTGAAGTTTCTGCGTTTCAGGGAAAAAGCGAGCGGAGGTCATGATTTCTTGAACGGAACAAAACGGATTTCGACCCAACGATCCAGTGCGGCGCAGTTCGATTGAGCATTGCCAGCGCGAGATCCCTTTGTAGTCGGCAGTCCATTGCTTGTCGGCGCACTCTCGGGGGCTGCCTTGAGCAACAGGGTTTCATTGAAAGCGAAGTGAACGGAATTGATGAAATTTTGTATATCCGCTTTGATCTGTTTTTGAAAGTGGCTTTTGAAGCGCCCCGCATGGATTGCCATCCATGCCTCATTCTGGAATTCGGAGAACGATCCTGCAGGAAAAGCACTCGGTGCTCACGGCAGCATCCCAAAAGCATCTTTGGCTCAGTCAGAAAGCCTTGGAAAAGGTGATCGGACAGACGAGAGCATCCGCCATCAGGGAAAATGGATGACCATGCTATCAAAGCCGCATGCCGCTCCGCTGATCTTCCCGATTCTCCGGCTCCTGATGGAGAACGGTTCGCGTGAGATGCTGTGCGGCAGAAAGGGATTTCTTGACAAGGTGCAGCGCCACAGGGCGCAAATTCTGAATCCTCTCCCAAACAACGGGCCGGTTCCGGATGGATTGCATTCCGACTTCCGGTTTCACATCCAGCGCAGCCCGGCGGTTGCCTTCCGGCAGCTTCTCCATCAGGCGCAACTTGTCCGGTGTATGGATCGTGCAGGACTGGCGACCCCGCGAGCAGGCCACATACGCGCCCTTCGCCGTGAAATTCTCCGCAGCCACGACGACATGATCCGCAGTCCAACCTTGGGCCTTGTGCGAGGTGACAACGTAACCGTGGCACCATTGCCGGAATTCCCCCGGAACAACCGTTCCCTCCTTGGTGCGCAGCGTTCCGCCCGGTTCCACCTTCGAGACCGTCAATACCTGGCCGTTGACGAGACCGAGGCGTTTGTCATTGGCGCGGATGAGCACCTTGTCATTCTCCGAAATCTCGACGACAAGGGTTTTGCAAACGTCAAAATCGGCGGGATTGCGCAAGTTCAGCCGGATCTCCCGGCCTTCCTTATCCGTCACAACGACGCCTTTCTGCTCGATCCGGGCAACCGTTGCCGTTCCGCTTCGCCCCGATCCCGGCACAAATGCAACGACCTGTCCCGGTTCATATCGTCGGGAATCCCGTTTCTGTTGATTCGTCCACCGGAGAGATTCGTGAACCGTGAAAGAATCGCCCTGTCGGGGCAGAGCGCCACTTTCCTTCAACCCCTCGCGGATCGCCTCGGTAAACCGATGGTTTTCATCCCATGTGAAGGAAACCGCGATACAACCGGCCTTGCCGGGGCCGGTCAAACGGAGGTAATCCGCAGCAGCCCGCCGCAGATAATCGGATTGCCCTTCCCTGATCCATGACATCCGATCCAACGCCTCCAAGCCGCCCCGGATGTTGCCATTTGCCATTTCGGTAATCGCAGCTCGGTAGTCCTTGGGAATCTGGCGGTGGATTTCCCCGACTTCACAGCGTGCAATCCGGCTGTGGGCTTCCAGAACGCGGAGGAAATCCCCCGCCTCAACCGAAACATGCTGGCGCACATCCCCGACCAACAAAACCCGCAAGTCATGGCGTTCCGCCATTCGCAGGAGTGCCGCACCTTGGCGGTTCGATTTCAAACCGGCTTCGTCACAGATGACAACCGCCCCCTTCAGCCCACCGCGCTTTTCCCCGTTGCGCAAGAAATCCTCCACCGTGGTTGCTTCGGAAAATCCCTCATTCTGCAAAACCTTCGCCGCCGAAGTCGTGGGAGTGATGGCAAAAACGGTGTGTCCCGCTTCCTTCAAACCGCGCTGAACCTCGCGCAACGTCGTGGTTTTCCCGGCACCCGCCACGCCGCGAAAACTGAACACCCGGTCACGGGTGGAAAGGATTTCCTTCACGGCATGGCATTGTTCACCGGAAAGCTTCCCCTCAAACGCCGGGTTGAGCGGAGCGCATTTTTCCTTGTTCGCATTCACATACGACACCGCCCAACGTTCCTGCTCCAATCCCTGCCGGGTCGCGCACTCCGCCAGCAACCCGCCATCCGTCAACCGGACCAGTCCCGCCTCTTCCGCATGGGAACGCAGCTTTTCCAAATCCAGACTTCCCAAAGATTGGTTGAGAGCTTCCGCAAAAATCTCATGTTCCTTCAGGACACTTTGCCGCTCAAACAAATGATCCACGGCAGCCTTGAGAGCTTCTTTTTCCCTACCAGTCCCCAATGTTTCTCCGTGGCGGGACGCCGCATTTTTCTGAATCGACTGCAATTGCTTCCACTCTTCCGGCTCCAATTGGCCCCGCTGCATGGAATGAACCTCGGGGGTTGTGATTTCCTTCAAGCCGGGCGAGCGGGTTTCCCTTGTGATCAGGGAAACCTCCCGAACGGTCGGTTCCCGTCCCCGCTCGCGCTCGAATTTCTCGATCTCGCGTTCGATTTCCTCCCGGCGTTTGGAAAACCGCTGGCACAATTCGTCGGAGACGCCCGCAATTTCAAACCCGGTCACCTCCCCGTTCCGGCGCACCTCGCGGATGTCATAGCCGAGTTCCCGGACCGAACCGGCCAGTTCGTTCTGGTAAACCTTTCCGGCATACCGGACCGCCTTGACCATCTCGAATTCGCTCAGAGCATACCAGCGGACACTTGGCGATTGGGTGGCATTGGCGATCACAAAATGCGTGTGCAACTGCGGGTCAAGCGCCCGGCTGGCATCGTGCGTGAACGCCGCCGCGCAGATGTTTCCGGTGATCTCCGAACGGCGCTCGACCGGCGTATTGTTCTGGCGGGAAGCGAACTTCTCCAGTTCCCCCAAAGCCAACCGGGATGCCCGTTCATGGGCACCCCGCAACCGCCGATCCCCGGCCAGCACCCCCATGATCGAAACAGACTTCGGGGCCGAGCACTGGAAATCAAAGAAGGCGACCCGGTTGGAAACCGGCTTCATCGCCAGCCGGAAATTGGAAATTTCCAGCGAAGAACCCGAGCGCCCTTCCTTTTCTCGAAATGCCCTCGCCGCCTCCTGAAACGTCACCATGCGGGTTTCCTTTGTGCGGGGAGTCAGCCGCTCCAGTGATCCCGGACGCCGGTTGACTCGCAACGCCTCGAAATCCTCCGGGGACACCACCCCGGAGAGTCCCAGGGATTCCGCCCCCTTGCCGACCCACTGGCCCGTCACCTTTTCCCCCTTGGCGTAGTAGTCATTGGCCGAAAGATGATTCGAGAGATACGTCGATCCATTGCGGATTTTGGCTGAGGTAAACATAAAACAATTTGACTTTCCGGCGATGTGCAATATACGCAATCAAATCCACGATTGCCATTATGTCAAATGTTACACCGGACTTCCTGCCTTCCCACCTTCTTCATGAGGAGAGACGCAATATGTCAAAGCGAGCTTTGAGGTATCCAGCGAGTTGGGATGAACTTGGGATGGCATCACAGCTTCATCCCAGGTCATCCCAACTCCGGCCCGCATTCGCGGGAAAATCCCCGAATAACTTGGGATTTCTTGGGATGACTTCGCATCACTTGGGATGATCCGTTTATGTCCGGGAAACCCTTCCAATCCAAACTGGAGCCCTTCTACGAGTTCATCTGTGAAGGGCGCTCCAAACGGTGGAGCTACCAGAAAATTGCCGAGGCCCTGACCACGGAAAAAGGAATCCCGGTCAGTGCCAACACCGTCTTTTCCTTCGTCAAGGTCCGCGCCAAACAGCGCAGACTCTACACGCTTCCGCCCTTGGAATCTCCATCCACACCCTCTGGCAATGCCGGGGGTTTCTTCAGTCAACCCGAACAACCAACAGACAATGAAACCAAACGAAAATACAACAGCAACCTCTGACATCCTCCACCGTCTCGTCGTGCCGATCCAGACGCGCGGCAATCTCGGCAAATCCACCGAGGCCATTGCCCGCTGCGAATGGATGAACCGGCGCGGCATCTCTTGGAAGGGTTACGACCTCGACGCGTTCAATCGCACCTTGAGCACAACGTATGCCGGAACAGTGCAGCTCATCGAACCCGGCACGGAGCCGGAAGGGGAACTCATCAAGATTTTCCGCCAGATGACCAAGGCGGAAGTGACATTGGTTGATCCCAGCGCCCACATGAACAAAACCATCCTTCGGGCAATCCAAATGGTCCGGCTGCCGGAACTGTGCGCGAATATTTTCGCCCGTGTCACCGTTCTCATTTATCCGGTCGATGAAGTTTCCGACATGGACGACATCGCCCAAACAGTGGAAACCCTGACCGATTCCGTGGATTGGGTTATCGTGAGAAACCCGGTCAAAATTCCGACCGCGAAGTTTTTCCAAGGCTCCGAGCTGGAAACCGAGTTGCTGGGCTATGGGGCAAAGCGCTTGGAAATTCCGGCGCTACTGTCCGACACCCGCAATCATCTTCGTTCCCGCGAAATCCAGTTGGGACACGGGCTCTCACCGGCAGAGGCATTGAGCAACAAAGCCGTTGCCTTGGACATTGCCCATCGCATTGTGCTGGAACAATGGCTTTCGGATTTGTTCGGAAGGCTCGATGCCATTGCCGGGCATTTGATTCCCACAGCGAAAGCCACCGCGATCAAACCGACCACTGTCGCCGTAAAATCCCGGCCCATTCAACGCCGGACCTCCGGCATCAACTTGGAGAACATCGTATGAGCACGGATGCCTTGGATCTCGACGAGCACCGTTACTGGAAAGCGGCAATTTCCCACCTGCCCACCCAGCAGCAACGCGATGCGGCATGGGAATTCTTCGTTCATTATTTGGCGCAGAATCCCAAAATGGCGGACACATTCAGCGGCATCATTTTGGTCATGCAAGCCAACGGACTTTTCATGCTGGATGTGCCGAGAAAGTTTTACGACGAGGCGCTTTCCCCGCTGGAAACAGCTATGGGACAATTCCATGAGGATTCCCAAAAACTAATTGTCCGGCAGAGTGAGGCCAACGAGGCCACTCTTGAGTCCTGCGAAAAGGCCCGCCAAACTGCGGAATGCGCCGCCGCTTCGGTCATCAAACTTGACGATGCGATCCGCAACGGATGGCAGGAAGTCAAAACCGAAAAACTTGCGGAGAGAATTCACGAGGAATTGGAAACGACCCTGCTTGATCCGCTTGCCGCCCAATGCCGGCAGTTGGAGGAGGCAACGCCCGCCATCAAAGACGCCATCGGGGAATTGGAGAAATCCGCCCGGAAGCTCCGGGCATTCCACTTCCGGGGCATTCTCGCGGCCCTCTGCATCGCATTTGTCGTCATCACGGGGGGCTGCCTGTGGCTCTTGATCAAGGACCATCAGCAAAAGGTGGACAAAGCCTTGAGATTCCTTGAACAGACCGACTCCCACAACCGGGAGGCGTTCCGAGAACTCGACCGCCTCGGGGCGAGAATCCGCGTGGCAAATGCCATCGACAATCGCGGCGACACCATCCGGGACAACTACGCCCTCGTAGTCGAGCCCGGTTATGATGTGATTGTCCAAGATGCCAAGCAGGGAAAACAAGCCGCCATCTTTTTTCGTTCCCTGAACAGTGACGAGGAATTGCAGAAGCGCCTTCGCGAAGCAGCCAGGCGGTAAGGTTGCCGTCAGCGGAGCGGGGGAAGACCCCGCACCGCTGACCGCACAGTCTTCCTTCCACTTGGAAACAA
>CAZPEN010000052.1:0-10286 GCA_964585615.1 uncultured Chthoniobacter sp.
TGGTGCGCGATACAGGGTTCGAACTCTGAAATCTGTATTGATAATCAACAACTTGCAAAGGAAGACTCACAAAGAGCCTCACAAGACCCGTTTTCAACTCTCGATGCCGATTTGCAAAAGGTGATCGCGGCTTGGGAAAAACTGCCTGCCGGTCTCAAATCCGCTGTCATGGCGATTGTTTCTTCATACCAAGCGGGAGAGTAGGATGGGCGGCGGCAAACCGTCAAGGAACGCATTTCCGTTTAAAAATGCACCGTCCAAAAAGCGCAGCCTTGATTCGGTTTATTCTTCTCTCTATGGTTCGCAACAGTCGTTGCTCGCTTAGCTCAGCGGTAGAGCACCGCCTTCACACGGCGGGAGTCGTAGGTTCGATCCCTACAGCGAGCACCAGATTTCCCTCCCGGCAGACTACCCACTCCCTTTGTCCTACAAGATTCCGTTTTCCAATGCCGGTTCCATCAGCGGCAGGCGAAAAAAGAAGCATGAGCCGAAATCCGTACTCGTTTCCACGCGAAGGAAACCGCCCATCCGTTCCACGAGCCGCTTGGAAATGGCAAGGCCGAGTCCCCGGCCTCCGTTTTTGTGGTAACTGGTGAAAGGTTCAAAAATGGTGTCCAGCAGGACAGGGGAGATCCCCGGTCCTGTGTCCTTCACACAAAAAAGAAGATCGTGGGAAACAGCGATGGAAACACAGCCGGTTTCCGTGAACTTGATGGCGTTGCCAGTGAGGTTGAGCAAAACCTGTCGCAAACGTCTTGCATCTCCGACAAGCCGGTCAGGAACATTTGCTGCAATGTTCGTTTCAAGGGCAATCCCTTTTTGCCGGGCTTGAAGTGAAAACAAATCCCGGACCTCCCCGATAACGGAACGAGGATCGAACGGATGGGTTTCGATTGGGAACCCTCCCGCCTCCATGCAGGACAAATCCATCAAGTCCTCCAGAAGGCAAAGCATGTCCTCGGCGCAGGAGAGGATTATCCGGGCGCAATCCTTTTCCGCGTCGCGCAGGGGCGCATCGGAAAGCAATCGCGCAAATCCGATCATGCCGTTCAGCGGCGTGCGGATTTCATGGAACACCGTGGCCAGAAATTCCCCATTTCCATGCTCGCTCATAAAAGGTTTGCGCGGACTAACATAACTGTTCCTTTTTAGGAATATCTTTTCGGCCACCCTGTCAAGCGTGCCGAAGAGATACGAGCAGAAAATAGCCGCCTACCTGCGTTCGGCGCGGGGAAAACAGTCTTATCGTGCGTTCGCCCAACGCCTGAAAATCACTCCATCCATGCTTTTCCGATTCGAGCAATGTCAAAGCAGCATGAATCTCGAAACTCTTCAGCGTATTCAGTCCCGGCTTGGAGTGTCCTTGCTGGATATTCTTGGCCCGGATGAGGTCCATCGAAAAGGGCGACTGCGGGACCTTTGAAATCGCGTCCCCCCTCCCCAGCAAATCACACCAATAATCCACGTCAACGGATGTAGGACAACTGGAGAAAGAGCGAACTTTTGTCGATCCCGTTTGCTCCGCAGTTACTCTGCAAAAAGCCACTGCGGTTGATTCCTACACAACTATTGTGAGAGGAAATCAACGCTTGAAACGGGGGGCAATGGCAACACGCGCTATTTTTTTGAGCAGCTTGCCCGAATCCACGCGATAGGCACGGCAGATTTCAAGAAACTCGATTACGTCCACCCTGCGTTCGCCGCATTCGATTTTGGATATAAATGTTTGTCGGCATCCCAGTAGTTTTGCCGCCTCAATCTGAGTCAGTCCCGCTGCCTCGCGAGTTTCCCGCAAAACATGAATGAACCGGTCATGGGCTGCCGTAAAAATCGTTTTGGGAAATCGGTATGGCGACACGCCTGCATCCTTGGCAAGCTTGGATATTTACCCCAAAAAGGAGTATTCCAGGTCGCCTTTTCCTTGACGGCCTCCTGTCAAGTCGATAAGGAGGGCTAATCATGAGCAATCTTCTGCGAATGTTTGCCTGTGCCGTTGAACCTTCCCATTTGCGGGCAACGGCCTGTTTCCTCCCCAGGCCAGCGACAAAAACTTTGGCGCGTTCAATTGTTGCTTGCGGGATAGTCCTCCTGTTTCCGACCTGGGTTTTTTCTCAGGAGAGCGCTAAATCCGTCAAAACTGCACGAATTCTTGACTCGCAAGTTGTCGATCTCGGGAACCGGAAGATCACTTACAATCGGATTGAGTCCCCGGTGCTCAAACCCGCCGCCGACGCCGCGCCGGTGGCAGCGGCCAAGGAACATGCTCCAACCGCCGAGGAGCTTGCCGAAATTCGCCATTGGGAAAGCCTTCGCTACGAGTATCTGGGCGGGTCGGCAACGGTTTTCGAGGGAATCGGGACCGAATTTCGTATCTGGACGCCAGCGGGAGAGGCAGTGGCCCGGAGTTCCATCAACTTCAATTTCCTGCAAAGCCTCTGGGATATCGAACGGGAAGGGGTTTATTATAGCGTGTTTTTCTTCGCCAGCGACTACTCGCCCCAAGAATTCGCCGAGGCCAAGAAATCGGATCCCGAATGGGCGGCACAATTCGGCAAATTTCCCAAGGAAGAAGCAGGCATGTCCCGGTTCACGGTGGTTTCCGCTCCGAAGGGAGATGCGGGGAAAAAGGCGATTCAGGCGTTGGAAGACCTGCACGCCTATTTCGACGAAAACCGAAAGCAGCTCCGGGTAGCCTACGAAGAAAGCGAGAAGGCCCGCATCACGCAGGAAGAATGGGCGAAAGCGCACCCGCCTACTCCACGGGATACCGTCGTTACCTTCTTCCCCATCCGCAGTTCCACGCATTCCGTCAAAACATCCGAAGAAACCCGCAAATGAAAAAGTTTTTTGCCTGTTTCGCCATCCTGCAAGTGCTGACACTTGGAGGGTTCGCGCAAACTCCCGATGACCTCAACGAGGGGATGCGACTCGAATACGACTCGGTAAACTCCATCTGGCGCTTCAAATGGTGGGGACGCAGCGGGCGGACGTATTTTATCCAGCACTCCGACAACCTTCTGGAACCCTGGCAGTGGGTTCCGATTGTCGAAAGCGGAGACGATTCCATCAAGGAATGGGGATTCACGACAACATCGGACATGTTTTTCTGGCGTCTGAAATACACCGACCAGGCAACGACCGACCCGGAGGGGGACGATTTCGATGGGGACGGGGTTTCCAATTTGGATGAAGTCCAGCAGGGACTGAGCCCGTTCAACGTGGATTCCGATGGAGACGGGATGCCGGATGGCTACGAACTTGCCAACGGCCTCAACCCGCTCGTTGACGACACTCTTCTGGATTTTGACGGTGATTTGATTCCAAATCGCGAAGATGCCAGACCAAGCGACATTAATATCGGTCGCCTGACCATCAGTATTTCCACCCCGGCAAACGGAGGAACCCTTCCATGAAAAAAGCAGTCCTTCTTTTCCTCTGTCTGGCCGGGCTGGCTGGCGTGCAGGCCCAAACGAACTCGCTGGCCGAAAATAAGCGGTTCATTCGTGGCGGGGGAACCAACCCGACACTGCAAACTTTCGTGATCCCCCTCGACGGGCAAAAGGGCATGGAATTGCTCCCCGTGGGCAACAGCGCGGGGACGCTCAACCCAAACAACGTGTCCCCATGGACGCCGCCATGGTTTATCCGCATCGCGAAAGCCGCTAGGAAATTCGTCGCGACCGGGACGCCCATCGACTTTGAAAACCCGATTGTCGCCTTTGGGAGTCGGGGAGGTGGCTCGCCGCTCTACACCGGGCAGGAATACAGCTTCGGAACATTTTTTGGAGGTCGGTTGGATGATGAATCCACCGCCTACGAACTCATGATCTACGCCTATCAGCGAACGAACCTCGACCAAGGCTACACGAATGTTTCTCCGGTAGACGTACAGGTGATCCGGGTGCCCCGGCGCGGGACGCCTGAATGGGATACCTTTGCGGCCAATGGGTATCGGGTCACCATTCCCGATTCGGCTTGGTATGTCGACCAAACCCCCGGCTTGTATGGGCTGGAAACCGAGTTGCAGCTTGTCGAATCCTCATTGCCCGAAGGCATGTGGGGAGTCGAATCCAACTACCTCTCCCCCTCCAATTTTACTTCTCCCTGCATCCTGACCCACAAGGCGACATCCTCGAACTACTACTTCAAGGTGGAATGCACCGGATATTACAAAAATTCCAGCGACCAGTGGGTTCCGATGGCCCAGAATGCCGACACGAGTCCGGCGTTCAATACGCTCTATACCTTGGATTTTGAGGCGCGTCCGGCATGGCGCTCGACCTTCATCCATGCCCCGCAATTCAACGGGGAGCCGATGCCATCCGAGTATTTCGGGAAAAGCCAGGAGGAATTGGCCCAAATCGCGGGGCTTGTCACAAAGCAGTTTGATGTGCCCACGGCAGGCATGAGCCAGACGGACACCAGCCCGGAGTTGCGGGACCACCCGGAATTGCAGTCACTCGTTGACAGCCTCGGGGGTGACCCGCTGGCACTGGCAAACTACGTCGTCAACGAAATCGAACTCACCGACGCACTGAGCTACAACGAGAACGGCGATGTCGCCGAGCAATCCATCAACGCCGGAGGAATGAGCCGGGGAGCGTTGGCGACGTATCTCGAAGGGCAGGGATCACCCGCCGAGCAGTGCGCCCTCCTCGTCTATCTGCTTCGCAAGGCCGGAATTCCCGCCGCGTATGCGAACGCCCCGCACAACGAATTGAAGATGCTCGACAAGCGGATGAGCCAGATTTTGAAGATGCAGATCCGGGGTGCCGTTGACGCGCAGGGCAATTCCGATGTGCCGCATGAAATTCCGGTCAATTACCCGTGGGTAACGGCGTATGTTCCCGACGCGGAACATCCCGGTCAAAGCAAGTGGGTGCATATTTTTCCGTGGATCAAGGACACGGAAATCAAGGAAGGGCTCGACCTCTACGAGCACATGCCCGAGGGCTACAAGAGCGGTTACGCATGGGTGCGGAAATACCTCTTCAAGGACCCCCAAATCCTTTCCTTGGACAGCGAAAACGATACCCCCGGACGCCTGTTCCCGCTCTTCATCGAAAAAGCCCTCCGCGACAACCACCCGGAATTGAGTATTTCGGATCTGGGCGTCCAGATCAAAAACCGGCGGCACCTCTACGCGAGGTGGGAGGATTTCCCTCAACCGTGGTCTGTCACCGAAGAAAACGGGCAAATCACCCAGAGAGAGAGCTTCGCCGACACTCCCGACACCTTTGACACGGTATCCGTGCAGGTCTGGAGCGACCGGAACTACAACCATATTGTTGATGCCGGAGAACCGAATATCGAAACGGGCGATTTGCGGGCGATGGATTTGCACAACCGCCAACTGTTGATCCGACATAAAAAGACAGCGGCAAACATCCACAGCCTGATTGTTTCCCTTGCCGCGTTCCGGCCCACCGCAACCGGGTCAGGTTCTTTTTTCGATCCTCTCCTTCTCAAAAGGCAAGTCGCGACCCGAACACTTGATTACACGGACGACATCGTGAGGGTGAAGACAACTTTCAAACGCCACCGGTCCCTGCCCGGTTCCTTTTCTCCTCCGACCACGCAATCCGCGTCCTTCCTTGGCATCACGCACTCCCTTGTCATCGAGGAAACGCGAAATTTGCGCAAAGGCGAAACCTCCGCCCTCTGCCTGAACTTCGGGAGGGTCACCAAACGAATGCTGACAGTCACCGCCAACGAATTTTGGCAGGCGGAACAGGCATTGAAAGCCAATCCTCTTTCCTCCGGCGAACCGGAGGTTTTTCAAGGCGGGGCTGCCTATTTGATGGGGATGTCTTATTTCGAGAACCATTCCCGATTCACGGAACTGGCTCAGAACCTTCACAAGGTCCACCAAGTTTCCGCAGTGATGATGGGTCTCGCCACGCTCAGGCCGTTTCGCATGGCCGACGGATCGTTGCCAAATGAAGGGGAAATCCATCTCGCCTATCCGACACTGGACATGTTTTTCCAATCGACGGCTGTTGCGGGCAACGGTTCTCTTCACGCGGATTCCAGTCTTCCCTACCTTCAGGCCGGTGAAGATTTTTTCAATATCCACACCGCGCACGGCTCGGCGCAGGAGCATCAGGCCATCAACGATTTCTTCGGGAAAACCGACTCGGTTTCCACGGTAAAACTCCTTCATCTCGCGCAGGAGCAAAGCCGTCCCTTGGTGGAAATCAACAATTTCAACACCCCGGACGTGGTCACGACACCCTACACAGTGGATGTCGGCGGAACCCCGACAACAAAGACAATATATGATTGGGACCCCGGCGTGGCCGCCAGTGCTTTGAACGGATTTCTTGGGAGTGTCCATTCCGATTACCGACAGGTGTTTTTCACCCCCGGCCCTGTCCTCGGGGCCAGCGGAGACTACTTTGGAATGGGAGCTTTCATCGTGGACAAGCGGGGTGGCGGGGCTCTGATTTCCTCAAACCAAAACGGCGGCTTCGGCTCCGCGCTGCTTTCCGGCGCTTTCGACCCTGAAAACTTTGCCAACCTGTCGCTTTCATTCGCGGACTTCCTGCGGCTTGCCCTGGGCTCTCCGTCTTCCACCGATCCCTGGCAGATGCCGGACCTTTGGCAGCCGTGGGATTTTGACTCGCTGGCCGCCTATCTCGCGGACGGTTCGTTTCTGTTCGATCCTTTTCAGGCGAATTACGTGAACTTGGGAGCCGATGCACTGAACGCTTCGGGAAGCGATGCTGACAAACTCACCCAGCTTGAAAACTCCGGATGGACCGGGCTGGCAGAGTGGTTTGGAACAGCTTTGAGCACGGTCAGCGGTATCGTCGGAGACCCGGTCCAGTCTGTCACCGGCTCGTTTTATGTCGACGCCGTGGACCTGACGCTTCCCGGTCCGATGCCGCTCCAAATCCGCCGCAGCTACACGAGCCAGAACGTCGCGGAAAACGAATTCGGCTACGGCTGGAAGCTGGCCTACTTCCCGTTCCTCTCGATGGCAGCGGGCGACGCCGTGATTTCCGCGGCGGAGATGGACGGTTCGGTCATCACCTACCGCCAGCAAAGCGCCAACCTCTGGACACCGCAGCCCAAGGACAACCCCACGCTCTGCAACATGACCGGCGACGTGATCGGGTCGGTGGGCAACATGTTCAACGCCAAAATCGAGAAATCAACGGAGGGCTCCGATACCATCTACACGCTGACCGGGCCGGATGGGTCCACGCGCCGGTTCAAGGTCCGCAGCTTTGCCAGCGGCGGCCTCAGCCGCACCCGGCCCTATCTCGAAAAATGGACCGATGCCTCGGGCAATTTCTTCACATGCAGCTACGGGACCAATGCCGCCAAGGGGGACTTCGGACAGTTGACCCGCATCGCCTCCTCCAACGGGAGTTTCGTGGGATTCACCTTCAATACCTACGGGCGGATCACCGACGCCTTCACGGGTGACGGGCGGCGCGTGCGCTACGAATATGACGGGTTCGGGGATCTCGTAAAGGTCACCCGCCCGGATGCCTCTGCCATTGGTTACGATTACAAACACATCACCGCTGGGGTCACCTACTCCAACCACCTCATCATCCGCGAACGCAAGCCCGAGGGGCGGATTCTGGAAAATGATTATGATGAATTCCGTCGTGTGACGGAGCAGCGGGCCACGGTGGGCACCGACATGGTCCCGGTGCGCAATGCCACTTTTGAATACTACAACGCGCTCGATACCGACCCGCTGAGCCCGTATTTCAACACCCTCTCGGGCTGCACGCTGGTTTATGACGCCTACGACCGGGAAACCCGTTATGACTACGTTGGAGGCCAGATTACCACGATCACCGACCCGCTGAACCACACCATTTCGCAGCAGTGGTATGCGCCGGGGGATACTTCACCGGGGGCCTTCCCGCGCAGCCTCGCCCAGCGCATCGACAAACGCGGGCTCACGCAGGATTTCTATTACGATTCGACCGGCAACCTCGACTACCAAGTCACCACTGGCGACCTGACGGGCAACGGGGGCACCGACACGGCCACGACGGATTACACGTTCAACGCTCTCAGCCTCCCGGCTCTCATCATCGACCCGATGGGCAACCGGACGGCGTTCTTCTACGAAGACACCGCTCATCCCCGGCTTCCCACCCGCATCGAGAACCGCACTGCAAGCGCCCTCCTCAGCCAGACAGTCAATGTCTATACCGATGTTATTTCCGGTGGGAAGCAGGCCATGGGGCTGCTGCAAAGAACGACGCTTGCGGAAGGCTCCCCGGATGCCGCCGCCACCGAATGGACGTATGACAACCGGGGGTTCCCGTTGACAAAAACCCAGTTCACCGGGACCACGGACCCCGATGTGGTGACGACTTATGTTTTCAACGGACGTGGCGAGGAAATCGAGCGCAAGGACAGCGCCAGCCGGAAGGTTGTTTCCGGCTATGATGACATGGGCCGCAGGACATGGGAGGAATACTGGGAAGCCTCCGGACGCATTGGCTGGAACTACCGGTATTTCAACGGCAACGGCGAAGTCGAATGGACGGACGGTCCGCGCTACGCGCCGGAGGATTACGTTTGGCACAAATATGACGGAGCCGGTCGCCCGAGCGAGGAACTGATTTGGCGAAGTGCCTCCAACACCTCGGGAACAGGCGTTGCGGCAGGACTGCCCGAAGCCGCGCTCTACACCAATTCGTTCTTTGTTCACAACCTCTTCGGCGACCTCACCGAGATCCACAACCCGCTTGGCAATACCGTCATCATGACTCATGACGGCATCGGCCAACTCCTCACCCGCACGTTCTACGCGGGCACCACAACGGTCATGGCCTCCGAGTCGTTTACCCGCGAGCCGGGAGGCCAGCCCGCCACGCACACAAACCCGCTCGGCGGCGTGACAACCTATTACTACACCTCGACCGGGAAACCCCGCCGTCAGGAAAACCCGGACAACACGGTGCTCGAATGGCGCTACCGTCTGGACGGGCGCGTGGAGCGCGAGCCGGTGAACCACAACAACTATTTCCAAATCGACTACAACGACGAGGCAAGGACGATTACCAAGACGCTGAAAACCCTTGGCGGGGCCACGCTGGCAACAGAAAGCAAGACGCTGGACCGTCGCGGCAATGTCACAAGCGAAACCGACCTGGCGGGGGCCACATGGACACGATCCTTTGACGGCCTCAACCGCCCCAAGACCGCGACCGGCCCGGCTGCAACGGCCAATGCCGCCCAGCAAAGCTCCTCCTTCGCCTATGATGCCTCGGGTGAGACGACAAGTGTCACGAACGCCCTGGGAGAAAAGACTGTCACCCGGACGGACATCATGGGACGCACGAAAAACATCGAGGTGCGCGACAGCGGGGACACGCTGGTTCACAAAACCGCCTACGCTTATTCCCCGGACCATCACAGCGTCACGACCACCGTTGGCGTGGGAGCGGATGCGATTTCCTCAACGACATTCACCGACACCACGGGCGCGGAGGTTCTGAAAATCAATGGCAACGGGGAAAAGACTATTTTTGCCCGCAACCAGCAGGGGCTCCTGCGCCAAATTATCGACCCGCTTTCGCGGGTCACACAAATCGAATATGATGCGCTGGACCGGAAGTGGAGGACGACTTTCCCGAATTCCAGCACCGAGGTGCTGGGTTACAATGCGGCGGGCAACATCACCCTGCGGACGATGAACAATACCCTGAAATGGGTTGCCGACTATGACACAGCGGGACGCATGGCCTGGCAGAAGAAGCAGAACGCGAGTGGTTCGGCGACGAGCAGGCTCTTTACATACGAATATTACCCGTCGGGACCGATGTCCGGACTCCTGCAAACGGTCCATGATCCCAGAGGGGTGACGCTCACCAGCACATATGACGATTTCCGCCGATTGGAAACGCTGGTGGCAACGGGCAGCATTCCGGCACGGAATCAGACACTGACCTATTCCTATGATGCACGCGGGATTCTGCAATCCCTCGCCCAGACCGGCGGAGCCCAGCCGGATTCAACGGTCACGCGGACGATTTCGCCCTACGGGCAAATCACCAACGAATCCGTGGCCTTCGACGGAGAAACCACCAGCTTTTCGCAAACGTGGAACGGCGCGGGTCGGCGGACTTCTCTTGATAGTGGCATGGGCTTCCAGCCCATGTTCGATTACAATGCCAAAGGCCAATTGACATCCGTTACTGTTGGCGGGAATTCCTACAACTCGAACTTCACGACCGCCGGGCTGCTGAGTTCGCGGAGCAATCCGTTCCGCACGCAGACGGTTACGGGTCGCGACGGGGCCGGACGCA
>CAZPEN010000053.1:0-7669 GCA_964585615.1 uncultured Chthoniobacter sp.
GTCCCGGGTCAAAGTTCAATCGGCAGGGTGGGTCAATATTGAATCGGCGCGGACAATGGGGGCCTCACCTGGAGGGTGGCGGGATGGCTATCGCTGCCGATGCACGCCAGGGTCCGTTGCGCGTACGTTGGTCGTCGGCACGGCGGCGAGCAGGCGCGTTGCGGCGTGTGTGGTGACAGTAACAGTGTTGCCCCAAAAAGCCGAACGAGTCGTCTCTTTGCAAACTCGGCGGAATGGCCTCAAGTGCTTGTCAGCACTGTGATTTCGACGATCCACACGTCCATCTTTGCAACGCCCTTGGGGGCGATGGCGCTGAGTCGGTAGGTGCCGGAAGCCAGCGCCGGCGCGGGCTTTGACGCGTCCATCTTTGCAATCGTGCCGACGCGTTGCGTGGCGCTGCGCGCACGCTGTTGCTCGCGATTGCGTTGGGTGTACTCCGGATGCGTGGCGCGGTACCGCTGCCAGTAGTCGGGCTGGCTGTCCAGCCACTTCCTCTGGGCCCTGGCCTGGTTCTGGCGGTAGTCGTCGTCGGTCTGGCGCTTCTCGCGCTGCCACAACTTGCGGCGCTGGCGTTGGCACTCGGGAGCGGAGCAGTAGCTCTGGTCGGGCGACTGCGTTCGCAGCGGGATGGGATCGCCACACGCCAGGCATCGTTTGATTCCCATGATCGTTCCCCCCGTGAAGACGCTGCGTCGTGCAGCGATTCAAGGGGGTATCGCTGCGATCACCGCCGATCGGTGGTACCGACCGAAGGGCAACAGCGCCGCGCACTCTGCAAGACCTGTGGAGGGCTGACTGCTTTGGGCGAGCAGCACCGCTGACGACTTGACGCAGCGCCGGCAGTTCGCGCCCATGCGTGCGGCGAATGCCTGGAGCGCCGAGCGCTTCAACTGCATGGATGGCGCCCGACTGATGTGCGCTTGGGGAGCAATGCCGTCGGCGGTGAGCTGACCGGGGCATCGACGGCGGACTTGAGGTGGCGACGTTTCGTGGGAGCGTGAGTTGGCTCACCACACCGAGGTTGCCACCATGTACGAGTTCACCACCATCAGCGGTCGCGTCATCGAGGCCAGGCGCTACATGAACCGATGGCCACGCCTCAATGAGCCCGACCCGGCGCGGGAGCGCTGGGAGGTGTGGATCAGCGAGCGGTCCAGCAGCGAGGTCAAGCTGACGGTGGCCAGCCGCATCATGCCGGCCAGGTGTGGGCACTCGGTGACGTTCGTGGTGGCCGACGGTCGACCGGTGGGCATGGTCAACTTGACCATCGGCGCCAGCGTGAACTTCACCCGTGCTGATCCGATGCCCGTGCTGCAGAGCCGCGACGTGATCTGGCCGGTGTTCATGTCGTTGGGCGGGCTGATGCTTGCGGCGTTCACATCGACGCTCGTCCTCGTCGCAGCCGTGCCGTTGGCAGTTCTCTACTTGCCCACCGTGGTCGTGGCCCGTTGGTTGGTACGTACGCGCCTGCAACGCGACGTCGATCTGCGGCTCAGTCAGGTCCGGACCGAGGACGTCGTGCGGCCGTTCCCCAAGCGCAGCTGACCGCTCCGTGCGCACTTTCGAGCTTCCCCGAAGCAGGCGCGGCACCTGCGCCAACTTCTGGCCGAGAAAGATGATCGTTGCACTGTCGCTGAATTCTCGCGACGATAGGCACCATGGAAAAGCAGCCTGACGATCTGGCCGCCGCCGGCCAGGTGCGGCGTATGCGCGTGCTGGTGGGCGGGCGCGTGGAGATCGAGCGAGAGATAGTGCGCCTGTGTGCGCAACGGCACTTTGACCCAGCCCGCTTAGACGATCTCACGCGTCAACTCGCAAGGCCGTCGAAGGCCGAACTTCGGGTTGTGACGAGGGGAGACTTGCTCCCGCCGGCCCTGCCTAAGGAGTGAAGCTCGGCAGATGGCGGCCCTTGCAGAGCGGTAGCAGTCGCTCCGCCCCAACGCCTCTGGGGCCTGCTCATTAGAACGAGGGTTACTCAAGCGTCGTCGACGACCGAAGGCTTATGAGGCCCTCAAACTGGAATTTTCTGGGACTTCCTGGGATTCAGGATATCCATATAGATCAATGATTTAGGTCTTTCGTCGTCTCCCGAGATTCCGTACCATTCCGCTCAAGACTGGCACCAAACTGGCACCAGGAAAGAGTGTCCTCACTGGCACCGTAGGGACTCGATGCACCAGTCGAGGCTGAAAACCGGGGCCCATCGACGGCGTTGACATGAGCTTGAACAGACCGGGCGGCATCTCTCCGCTCCTTAAACACGCACCCGCCGGAACCTACGTGACGGTCGAGCAACTGCCGCACGGCGGCTCGCTGCAGGCCCGCATGCTCTCCACGCAGGCGGTGCAGTTGTACTGGCGCTACTCGCTGGACGGCCGCACCTTTCGCGAGCCCATCGGCGTTCACGACCCGTCGGCGCCGCCGAAGAAGATGGAGCCGACGCCGCGCGGGTTCAGCCTGGCCGCCGCGCGTGAGCGCTGCCGGGAGTTGGCCATGCGGCATGAGCAGCACCGGGACGATGGCGGGCTGCGCGGGGCGAAGCTCAGCGCGCGCGAACGCCTGGCGCAAGCCCGCGAAGAACAACAGCTCGCGGAAGCGGCGGCTGCCGCGGCAGCCGCAGAGCGGGCCAGGCACTCGCTGGCCGCATTGCTGGACGAGTACGTGAAGCTGCAGCGCAGCAAGGGCCGCATCAGTGCGCGCGAAGCAGAGGGATCTTCGACCGGCATGTCGTGGAGGCCTGGCCCGCCATCGCACAGGCGCCGGCGTCCGAGCTGTCGCAGGAGCAGGTGGTGGATATGCTGCGCAGGCTCGTCGAGCAAGGCAAGGGCCGCACTTCCAACAAGCTGCGCACCTATCTCCGCGCGGCTTACCAGTGCGCCATGGATGTGCGGGTGTCGGCGTCGATCCCGGTCGCCTTCAAATCCTACGGCGTGCAGAGCAACCCGGTGGCGCTGACAAAACGCGACCGCCAGTTCGACAGCGCAGACAAGCGCCCGCTGACCATCGACGAACTGCGAGCCTACTGGCGGCTGATAGAGAAGTTGCCGGGCCTGCGCGGGCGATGCCTGCGGCTGCACCTGCTGACGGGCGGTCAACGCATCGAGCAGCTCGTGCGGCTGCGCTGGGCCGATGTGCGCGCCGACGCGATCACCATCCACGACGCCAAGGGACGCCCAGGCCAAGGCGCGCGGGCGCACACGGTGCCGATCACCAAGGGTGCTGCGCGCGACATGCAGGCGCTCGAACGCGTGGGCGACCATGTTTTCTCAACGACGAAGGGCGTCAAGTCGATCTTCGGCACGACGCTGTCGGGCTGGGCGGCCCAAGTCGTCGGCGATGCGATCGAAGGCTTTCAGCTCAAGCGTGTCCGGTCCGGCGTGGAAACGCTGCTGGCAGCGAACCGCATCAGCCGCGAGATCCGCGGGCATGTGCAGTCGCATGGGCTCACAGGGATCCAGGCGCGTCACTATGACGGGCACGACTACATGCTGGAGAAGCGGGAAGCGCTCGAGGTGCTCGCGCGCGAGCTGACTGGCGGTGCTGCGCGGCCGAAAGTTGCGAAGCCTCGCCGCAAGGCACCGTCGGCTAGTCAGCGCGCAGCTGGCTGACCAAATGCACCCCACCTGACAGCCTTACATTGGCGTCGATGCGAGCGCGCACCACCATCACCTCCGACTACTACGCCACCGTCGGAGGCTGCAACACTCGAATCACGTCTGCGCGGCTCACTGCGGCGTGTGCCTTCGACTTTGAACATGCTCAGACCAAAGCAGACATATGCACACACCATTAGACGAACACGCCTTTGCTGGAGCCTTTCGAGCCGGCGATTCTCGCCGATACGGCGTTGACCTAAAGAAGAATCGAAAGGCAGTCATTGATAGCGCAATCGCGACTGCGACCAATGGATTCCCTGCATTCTCCCCAATACATGCCACCTTCGTCAAAGGTCGAAAGTGCTCATCTGTCTCTGATTACTCGCAGGCTCTAATTCTAAGAGTTCTTGCAAAATTCATTGCCCGCCGCTTTCGTGTCGAAATCAAGAACCGAGATCGCGCAGTAAAGGGAGTCATCGAAACCCTCTCCGATTCAACACCTATTTATCTCGTTCGGCGTGATATTTCATCATTCTACGAAACGCTGCCGCTTGAACGAACTATCAAGCGACTTACTCACGACGTTTTTGTCCCGATGCTGCTGCGGAAACACCTCAACTGCTTCTTCAGCACATTTTGCGCAACTACAACAATCGGTTTGCCTAGGGGAATTTGCTTAAGCCCGATTCTTGCCGAGCTTGCAATGGAAGAATTTGACAAAGCAGTCAGGCAGCTTCCTGGCGTATACAAGTACTTCCGCTACTCTGACGACATACTAATATTTTCCTATGAGCCGACAGGCAACATTGAGACGGCACTACCCAATTTCTTGCCTACCGGAATGTCTTTCAATGCCACGAAGTCTGCAAGTATCTCGCTCAACTGCGAGGACAAGGGTCACCAAGCGATTGTTCAACTGGAATACCTCGGATACAGCTATCGAGTCTCCAATATGTGCGGCAGCAAGGACCCACGAAAGGTGTACGTCGGAATATCTGACCGCAAGATCTCAAAACTTAAAACAAAAATATTGTGCTGTCTCAAGGCAAACCAACGGGATAAGGACTTTCAGCTGCTGAAAGATCGTCTGAGATTTCTTTCTGGAAACTATGTCGTTTATCGACAAGGCGCCACTTCCGTGAAGTCATCGAAGTATGCAAAATCAGGAATCCACTATAACTATCGCCTCTGCGGAACCTATGAAAAGGGCGAGGTCAACAAGCATCAGGGCGCCGAACTGAAAGCATTGGACGGCTTTTATCAATCGCTGATAAGACCCGGAAGTACGATTGGCGCCCGGTTCAACCCTGTCCAGCGAAATGCACTAAAGACAATCTCGTTCTTTAAGGGTTTTGAACTCAAGCTGATGACTAGGTTTTCGGCACAACGAGTACAAGAGATCAAAAGGGCCTGGCGAAATGTCTAAGCGCATCAAGAAGAACTTCTGGCGCTTCAGGCCGCTTCTGACTGAAACCTTGCCGTATGAGTTGCCGGTCATTTTCGGTAACGATCGTCTCTACTACAGCCAGTGCCGATCACTTGACCCTTTGGCAAAACCGCTCATTGACAAGCTCCTACGTGGGTGGCGAGGGCACACCGTTCCATACAGCTATGGTGTTCGCAAAGATAGTGACCGTACAACGCAACTCGGGCTAGTTCATCCCATAACACAACTTGAGTTCTGCGATTTCTATGCTCGACACGAATCATCGATTCTCGACTACTGCAATAGGAGCGAATACTCCTTGCGTCGGCCCGCAGCTGTGGCCGCCGTGTATGTGGCCTCTCTAGGAGCATTGAACGACTCAGTACACAAAACCGGCGAAGTCCACTTAACACCGGAAGGCTCCGAACCTGAGCTCTCGAAGCTCGTCTCCTACTTCGCTTACGAGAAATACAATCTTCTCAACAAGTTCTACGAGTCGCGAGAGTTCATTCGACTCGAAAAGAAGTTTGAACTCCTCAAGCAACTCGATATTTCAAAGTGCTTTTACAGCATCTACACGCACTCCATTACATGGGCAACGAAAAGCAAAGAGTTTGCCAAGAAGAATAAGGGTGCGCATTCGTTCGAGTCGAGTTTTGATTCGTTGATGCAGCGATCAAACTATAACGAGACCAATGGTATTGTGGTTGGTCCCGAGTTCGCCAGAATATTTGCGGAAATCATTCTTCAGGACGTGGATCAAAAGGTCCAAAGGCTGCTCGCAGAAGACGCTCTGTTTGAAGGGCAGCAGTACTCGATACGTCGGTACGTGGACGACTACTCGGTCTTCTCCAATAGCGCAGAGATTGTTAGGAAAATCGAATCGCTACTGCGACGGGAGCTACTTAAATACAAGCTTCATGTCAACGAGTCGAAGGTTCGAGATTACCATCGTCCATTCGTTACGAACCTGACCCAGGCACGCGCAGACACCCGAACTAGAATTAACGGCGTCAGCGAAGTCCTTGTCAGTCCGGATTGGAAGGCAGCCACCGCAGCCAGCAGCAAACAGCGTCACGCGATCGGTGGTTTAATTCACGACCTACGTGTTATAGCGAAGCGTCATGACGTTCCATTCAGCAGTTTGAGCGGAAGTTTGCTTGGAAGCCTGCGGGCGTTATCTCGTGCCGCAAATAAGTCGCTGAACAAAGGGTCAACTGTCTCTGTGGAGAATTGGATCTTCGCCACTCGAAGTATTATCGACTGCGCTTTCTACATTACATCTGTCGATCTACGAGTTCGGACCACTTATGGCCTATGCCAACTTCTTTCCATAATTCAGGATGGCCTGCGGGCACTTCCAGCAATCGGTGGTGATTTCATTACTCATACGATTTCAGAAGAGTTGGTGGCGGTAGCCAAAACTGCATTGATCGCTGGCGAACAGACACCCGGAGAGGATAGTGTCGAGCTCTTCAATCTACTCATATGCGGCTCACATTTGCTTAAGCAGCACTTCACGAAGAATGGACAAGTTGAGAAAATTCTCGACACTCTGCTTGCGGGTGATCTAACTTACTTTAAGTACATTACTCTGAAGTATTGCTATCTGCGTGATCCATCTTATTTCGCGAAATCATTAACCGAGCTTAATCAGCGAGCAGAGTCTTTACTTGATTGTCTGGATTCCATCAAGCTGAAGAGTGAGCGATTTCATTTGTTGTGCGACTACCTAAGCGCGCCTGACGTGGACGTTGCCCGAAAGCGCGCGGTGTTCGTTAAGCGTTACGGTGGAACACCAAGCAATGCGGCGTTGACGAAGCTCGGCGAATCGATCGGATTTACCGATTGGACTGGCATGGAGTTGACTGCCTTCCGCGGACGGTTACGGGCTGAGGTTCTCAGCCCTTTCGAAGTGCGCGGGCGCAGGGTTGTCCACCGGCGGCGTGGCGCATGCCACGCAGGCGCCGACGGTGGGCAACCCGTGTTCACCGCGCGGCGGTGACGGATTGATGTGCTTGTTCTCGTAGTTCATCGGCGACAGGTAGCTCAGCGCGCTGTGGCGTCGGCGTGGGTTGTACCAACCCTCGATCCAGGTGAACAGAGCCAAGCGCGCTTCGGTCTTCGTCTGCCAGCTCCTGCGGTCGATCAGCTCACACTCGAGGCTGGCGAAGAAGCTCTCGGCCATCGCGTTGTCGTAGGCATCGCCCACGCTGCCCATCGAGGGGCGCACGCCCATCTTCTTGCAGCGCTCGCCGAAGGCGATGCTGGCGTACTGGCTGCCCTGGTCGCTGTGATGGATCACGTCATCGGGCCTGCGCTGCTGCAGCGCCATGTTCAGCGCGCTGAGCACCAGCTCGGCGGTCATGGTCTCGCCGATGGCCCAGCCCACTACACGCCGGCTCCAGGCGTCGAGCACGATGGCCAGGTAGATGAACCCGGCCCAGGTGGGCACGTAGGTCATGTCGGCCACCCACAACTGGTTCGGGCCGTCGGCTTCGAACTTGCGTTGCACGAGATCGGGCGCCTTGGCGTCGTGGCGGCAGCTTCGCGTCGTGATCGTGAAGCCACGGCGCCGGCTGATGCCGCGGATGTTGGCGCCGACCGAAATTTGACCCACTTGTGAAGGTTATGCCGACTGAAATTT
>CAZPEN010000054.1:0-7377 GCA_964585615.1 uncultured Chthoniobacter sp.
TGCAAGTGCCTGCATATCAGCAAAACGTCTTCTTAAACTGCGGAACTTGGGCTAAGCGCCACATGGCTTCCCCGGCTTCATACGGTGTTTCATGGGTTTATTTCACGCATTCCTTCTGCGCCCAGGCCCCCTCACTGGCCGATGGTCTGATCCGGAAGGACTTGAGCCCGTGATTGAGGGCACGGCAATGACGGATCGCGCCATTCGGATCGGCAAGATGGGCTCCAAATTCCACGCGGCAGTTGAATTCGTGGAACCCGCCGAGGCTGGCCTCGAAATTGGTCTCCCAATAGTTCGTCATCAGCCAAGCATAGGGTCTGGCATTTTCGATCCGGAGGTCCGGGTGCCCCATGAGCATGCGCTTGCCGTAGGCGAGAGGCCCGAGTTGAAGCAGCGGGGAATCCGGCATTGCGACGGCCAGTCCGAAATCTGGACGGCAGAAGCAATACCCATCTTGGAGGCAATACCAATCCGTAAGCGTGTCCGGTAATTGGTCCTGCCACGGACGGATCGGCCCGCCCGGCTTGTCCAGCCAGAGCTGCCCGCCGGGAATCGCAAACGGAAGCGCAAGAAACAGGTTCTCCGGCTCCCACACGCATTTTTTCTGCATCCGAACGGCCACGTCGATACGGGACAGCCCGCGCCACACCTTCAGGAGCACTCGCAGCCACTCCACACCTTCGATGAGGTGGGTGATCTCGACCGGAATGTGGATGTTTCGCACTTCGGGAAGACAGAGTTCGGAGACGGTTCCCGCGAAGCGCCGGACTTCCACACCCTTCCGGTTGCGTCCGAAGGAACGCCTTGTCGCACTCATGCTCTCCCCATTGTTTTCCCCGACGGGGGTCACCTCGTAGACCGGTGTAAATGGCGCGTGATGGCGGTTGGGATTTAGCAGATCAAGCCCGCTCGTCTTGTCGAGCAGCGAGGTAATTTCTCCGTTTTCTCCGAAGTCGAGCCGCAGGAGCGGCGTTTCCACGCCGGTTCGATCTGCCCGAAATTCCCTCTCTTTTACCTCGCTCCCTTCCACATCGTCCTGCGCTGTTTGCTCCGTGAAATTGCGGCGCATGGTGAGGATGGCACCTGTGCCAGAGGTCAGCTCGAACTCCGCCTCTTCCCCGCCCGCGAGCGTGAGAGGAATATCAAAGGTGCATCCGCGCGGCGCATCGCTCCTGTCGCAGGCGACCAGCCTGCCAGAACGCAGATTGCGGATCTGAGGATCAATCTGCAGCCTTCCATAGTCTCTCTTTTCTAGATACAGGGACGCGACATCGCTGACCGACTCGTCGAGGGGGTTGATCACCTTGTAGATGAACCGCTCGCCGGGAACAAAACCCGCGTTCAGGTATTCGCCCATGGCGTGGAGCGTCTTGTCGTAAATGTCCATAGCGGCTTCATATACCGCGCAAGCCGTCGCCTTCTTGCACCCGCTGATGCCCTTCGCGATCAGGTTCCACGGCACGGCCATCGAGTCCGAATGGTTGAATGTATGCTCGGTGAACAACAGGAGATTTTGCTCGAGGCGCGCCATGTCACCGGGCGGCAGCTCCAGTTCTTTGCGCTTCGCCAGCGTCCCGACCCAACGCCCCAGGCGCATTCCCTCCCGCGCCAGGCGGACTTCATCGGGATTCCCCGCGAACCCGTCCGACCACCAGTCCGGCCAGTCTCCGCGGTGGCGGGGGATTTCCCCCGCATTCTCCCGCACATGTCGGCAAAATTCCGACGGCGTGGTCATTTCTATCC
The DNA here is from genome assembly GCA_964585615.1 of uncultured Chthoniobacter sp. Taxonomy (GTDB): domain Bacteria; phylum Verrucomicrobiota; class Verrucomicrobiia; order Chthoniobacterales; family Terrimicrobiaceae; genus QYQL01. The sequence continues at coordinate 1,744 of CAZPEN010000054.1, forward strand.
GGATTGAATCCCCGTGTCGCTCGTTCCATCGGTGGACGAAGCGGATGATCTCCGCAGAAGGCGGCGCATTGTCCGTCATCGCCCCCGCCACCTGCAGAAGCGCAAAATCGCGCGGGTAGCCGTCCAATTCGAGCTGGCGCAGATAGCGAGGCAGCCTTGTCGCGGCGATGGGATAGCTGTCCTCCGTCCGCGCGGACGGATTCAATTCATCCTTGAAGCCATACGTGATGAGCGCGCCCGGCGCGAGGCCCAGCGCATTCCCCAAATGATAATGCTCCCCGCTCCAGACAAGAATCTCCCGGCCATCAGGCGTTTCCCATAAGAAAGGATACTGGCGTTTTCCGAAGGGAGCCAAGCTGTGATGCGAGTGGATACTGGTGATCAAATTACCGACGCCCGCGTCATACAGAGCCTGCGCATACCCCCAACTGAATCCGGCGATGTCCGCCGAAACGGCTGTATCCATCGTCAGTCCATGCTTCCGCGCGAACGCAACCGACCTGCCGATGGCCGCCCTCATCAATGTGTCGTCGATCAGTTCAGTGAAGTGCAGATACGTCGCCGTGAGACCGATCGTGCCATCCCGGATGCATTCCACGAGTTTGCTCGCGCGGTCGTTGCCGTGCTTTTGCAGCCATTGTTCGATCGACCAGAAGCACTCGTTGGTCCACTTGAATCCAGACACCGAAGTGTCGCCCTCCCGAATTCTTTGGGCGATGCCGATCACCTGGTCGAGAAAATCCGCATGGAAACGTCCGATGCGGCTTTGCATTTGCGTGTAGCCGATGTCGGTGTGGGTGTGATGGATCAGATGGACGGTCCACTGCCGCTCCAGATTGGAATCAAACGGTTTTGTCATAAATACGGTGTCGATCCTACCGGAAAAAGCTGCCTGTTTCGTGCCCGAGGAATGGCACGCGCCAGGGCTCCAGTTTCTCTAGGGACTCCGTGCCATGTCGCCTGATGTAATCGTAAAAAAGGGCGGACATCCCGCAATGATAAACCGGATGCGATCCCCCGGCCTGAACCCGGTCGCTTTCCAAAACGCGAAAGTGTTCGAACCGGATCGGAAACAAATCCTCCTCCCCCAGCGAGCCGCGCCATGTTTTTCCGGGATGCGGTTCCAATAGTTCCCCATACAGGCTGGCACTTCCGCCGTAGTCGCAAAGTACCGCCCCATATTCCTGCAAAGCCCGAGTCACCACCCGCGCGGCGGGTGACAAGGAGAAACGGGACAAATCCAGCGCGGGATCCAATTGGATCAACGATCCCTCCGGCAATCCTTCAGGCATCCAACCGTCCGTCCAAATGGCCGGAGGAGAAACATACCGCTGCAATCCGGGAACCGGACAGCAAAACGCGAGTTTGTGGGCGATCCGTCCGGATTCCATTTCCTGTTTCAAAATCAGCCCCGCCAAAATGGGGGTGCCGCTGGCGCGGCACGGACCGTAGAAATGCACGCTCTCGTCGTCGCCGATGTCAGCGATATCTTCCCGCGTGAAAACCCCCGGACCATCCAGATCATAAGCGATTGCCGAATTGGTCAGCCACGTTCCATCCTCTTCCTGGCGGCATTGCCACAAATCATAAGCGCGCCGGGCATCCGTATCGATCACGCACATGTGCGCATCCGCCTCCTTGTCCGGCACGGCTCCTTTCGGAACAGGCACTCCCTTCTTCACACTGGGATGGAGTCCAAGGACGTGACGGCTGCCGAGCCGTTTCTCCACGGTTTTTACGTGACCTTGGGAAAGGTTGCATCGCAGCAACTTGGGGTGAAGCTGCCGACGGGGAGTCCCGGCGTCGGCGCGAAAGACGGGGAAGGTCCACGCATGGAGATTGATGTGAAGACCGGTATTCCCCGGTTGGAACTCGTGAAGGAGACGCAGCCACCGGTCGCTGTCGGCTGCCGTGGGAGCCCCGGCAGGAATGGGAGTGTTCCAAAAACTGTCGGGAGAAAAAACCGGGCAAGTTATCAAGTCTGTCAAAGGGCTTCTCACTGTGAAAACTCGAATCTCAATCCGGCAGGGGCGGGACATAGTGGTGGGGGCCACCGTATTTTTTCCAGTCGCGATAGACCATGAGCATGGGAACTATCGCGAGGGCAAAGAATGCGGCACTCCACAAAAACGTCATCCGGTAATCGCTCTTCACCAAGTCCATGAACCATCCGATGAAGTAGTTTCCGAAGATCAGCGCCCCGCACCCAAAAACATTCAGGGCCGAGGACAACTGGCCGAATTTCTCGCCGGGAAGCAGCTTCATGGTCGCGGCCATCTGTCCCAGCCCCCAGCCCACGGATGGCACGGAAAACCCGACGGTATAAATGATGAAGGACGTTTTATCATGGACCAGAAAATAGGCGAGGAGCGACGCGAGAGCGAATCCGCCCAAGGCAATGAGCGAGATCAAGAGGGGGTTGAACTTGTCGCACAGCCATCCCGTGGGAACGTACATGATCAGAGCCGCGACCATCCCGTAGGCGAAGATTGGTCCCATGTTTTCCATGTCCAGTCCCAAGCTGTTCCGTGCAAACAGGACGGAGAACGGACTGGAGCTGGAAGAGGCAAGGATAACAAAGACGTAAGCCATGAAATAATTCCGGTAGATCGGGAGGCGCACGCATTCCTTGAAATAGAGGCCAAAAGCTTTCAGGAGGCCGGGCCGGTTTTCCCTGGGGGGCGGCGGGGGGTATTCCCCCTCCTTGACGTTCCAGCACATGAGGAGGAAGGAGATCAAATAAAACAGACCGACCCCCGTGCAGACTTCCCGCCGGTACGTGATCACATGCGGAAACACGAACCAGAGGAAGAGAACTGAGCTGACGGTCCCCACGATCCGGAACCACGACAAAAAGCGCGCCATCAATTCCTGCGGGACCACGTCCCGGAGAAGCCAATTATAGGCATTCACCAGCACCATGTTGAAAAAATGGAATGCCACGACAAACACGCAGAGCAGCGTGAGGATCACCGTTGTTTCGGATATGCCTGGCGAAAGGCGCATGACGATGTGCCCGTGCAGCCAGGCACCGATCTCTGGAGCAAAGCCGACCAGAACGAGCGCGGCCACTGTGAGCGGGGCGACTACATACAAGAAAGGAATCCGTCTCCCCCACCGGCCGCGATAACCATCACTCCATTGGCTGATGTTCGGGAGAAAGAACAGGTTGACCAACCCCGCGAAGCTCCCGGTCATAACTCCGATCAGAGTGTTCGATGCTTGGAGATCCTTCAGATACAGGGGGATGAAACGGCCGAAAATGGACTCAAAAAACGTGAACGCGAAGTCTCCCCAGAGGAGCCAGAGAAAGAGGAGGAAAAGCCCCCGGAGCGTGTAGCGGAGAGTCCCGACTTTGTAGGTTTTCTTCCCGGCCACGGGGTCCGGCGGAAGGTCTCCCGCTTGGCCCTCTTGTCTAAGATTCATTCCCTGAGCATCTGGCATCATGGGGTTTGCCCCGGCTTTGTTTCGTGAGTGAAATCATGGTGTTGCTGTCTCGGGCGCGTCCGAGGGTCTCACTCTTGTGCGAAGTTTTTCCTTCCTCCAAACGCGCCTGCCAAGGCTCCAACTTCTCCAGAGGTTCCATGCCATGATGCCTGATATATTCGTTAAAAAGGGCTGACATTCCACAGTGGTAGACCGGATCGGGAATAAATCTTCTTCTCCCAGCAAGCCTCTCCATATTTCTCCGGGATGGGGATCGGGCAATTCTCCATACAGGGTAACGCTTCCGCCATAATCACACAGCACAGCTCCATACTCCTGCAAGGTCCGGGCCACTACCCAAGCGGCGGGTGACAAGGAGAAACGAGATAAATCCAGCGCGGGATCCAATTGGATCAATGATCCCTCAGGCGGCCCACCCGCGGAGACTTTGGAGGAAAGAGGGGTATTCCAAAAGCTATTTGGCGCAAAAAACGGGGGAAATGAGCGGATCATAAAAAGTGATCGAGATGGAAAAACTTCAAAGACGCCGATGTCCCATCGCGGATGCTACGCGAGAATTTGTATTCGGATAAGGGGTCATAGAAAATGGTGGCCAAACAAACGGAAGATCCTCGCCAAAAACCGTTTGATACTCGGCACGCAAGTCAAGAACATTCATCTGCCCAGCACGATTGCGCGCTTGGGGGGGGACCGAATCGTTCAATAGTTGCATTGCGATCGGGAGGATATGTTTTTTTTTAACACATATGTCAATTGTTTTTCTATGAGTGTTCGCTTGGCTCAACCGTGGAACAGATCGTTTCCGATGAATTTGCGTCTCATCGAATTTCTCCCAGGCACCTCCAACACCTCCGCTCTCGCGGAATTTTTCCTAGAAATAGGGCATGTGGCGCCTCCTGTCGCGGCCTCTTAAAACAGAAAAACAGGACTTTTATCTTCGGCATCAATTTCCAGATTCTTGCTGTTGTCGAGATCAAGAAGAGGAGATTGACAAAATGTATTCTTAAAATACAACTTCTGCATGCTTGGATTTCCCCCATCTCTGAATCCTTTTTTTCCGCTCTTTCCTTGCAAAATTCTCCCTGTCGCTGTGACGGGGCTCGCGCCGTGAAATCATTGCGAGGTCCTGATATGCTCAAACATCCCGAACTCACCAAGGGGCGCCTTCGCCGGTTTGCCCGGGAACTCAAACCCCTCGTTTATCCCGAAACGGTTCCACTGGAGCAGATCACCGTTTACTCCGCGCCGGACCGTATTTCCTATAACCGGGCGATCGAAAGCGAATACCGCAACGCTGGGGAGAAAGAAAGATTTGGTCCCGAATGGTCCACCCACTGGTTTCGCCTCGAATATCCTGAAAGGTGGAGAGCCAAGGAGCCCACCCAAGCAATGAAGGCAGCCGCTCGGGAGACTTCCGAAGGAAGCTGCAAGGGAGAGATGAGAGGGAGCAACACGTCAACTGATACCGAAGTGGAGCGGAGCAACGTGTTCTCCAGACTCGAGCTTACGCGCAGATTTGGATGGGATGTCTTGAAAGACGAGTAGCCGTAGCCTTGGATTGACCCGCTGTCCATCTGGTTGGCTGGCCCTTTCTTGTTGTTGTGGACGAAAGCGTGTTCCTGCATTTGAAATCAAAACCGCAAGTTTACTCGAATTGCCCATATCGCTCCCGCGCGGGCTTTTTTTGCTCCAGGCCAAACGCCTTTGATTCTTACTTGACTGTGCGAATAAAGATTTGGAAGTCATCGCACCGGATTTTGTCTAACAGTCGGCGTGCCATTTCCTGCTGAACAATTTGCATTGCGGGCTTTCGGCATCGCGCTGATGGCACACGGCGTGTTCAGCGGCTGCTTTTTCACCGTGTCCCTTTCCCTCCCGCAAAGACTCCTTCCGCAAAATGAATTCGCCCAAATCGTTTCCACCGGGGGGATGATCGGCTGCCTTGTGAACATCGTGTTCGCCCCGGCCATGGGAGTCTTCCTCGACCTCAATGATCACGCCTACCGCTACACCTTCTGCGCCGGACTGCTCATCACGGTGCTGGCCCTGGCGGCCAACCTCGTCCTGCACGGCAAGTTCCTGGCCCTGGGCGGACCGAAAAACTACGTTGCTCCATAAAAAATCTGGCATTACTAGAGCGTGTCATGCACTTTGATGAAAGAAGGTATTAAGCATGAGAGTGAGGAA
>CAZPEN010000055.1:0-7066 GCA_964585615.1 uncultured Chthoniobacter sp.
GCCTGCTTCTAACCCATCTCCAACAAGGAATCAATATGGTTTCTACACAGCAAGACCACGTCTGCTCGATTTGTTAGAATCGGCTCCAGAATCTTCGGATACTCACCGGGATCATATTCCAGATCAGCATCTTGGATGATGACAATCGGCTGGGTGGCCAGAGCAATTCCCGTGCGGAGCGCAGCCCCCTTACCCTGATTCGCCGAGTGAGATTCGACACGAATGCGGGAATCCTTCCCTGCGAGTTCCCGCAGAACCCGCAGCGATCCGTCGCGGGAACAATCGTCCACACAGATCAGTTCGCCAACCAGTGGTTGTGCCAGCACAACCTGAATTACTTCTGCAACAGTCTTCTCTTCATTAAAGACCGGCATGACAACGGAAAGGATTTTCATGGAAAAAGGATGAAGGCTGAATTAGGAAGTGAAGACGGAGACCGGAAAGCGGAGAATGGAGCGAGGGAGAATGGAATCAGGAGCATTTCATCTCATGCAACTTGCAAACCGTTCCTGGTGATTGAGGCGTAAAAACCTCCTCCCCCGGCGATCCGTTGCGCGTGCTCGTCAGGTGAAACCAAGAGCAGCTCGAACGGGAGTGTGCCTGCCGCCCACCTGATTGGGCGCCAGGCTTTGAGAATGTCGCGCCTGTCGGAAACGGATGATTTTCTGATCTTCTTAACCACCAGGAGATCCACGTCGCTGTGCTGGTCTGGATGCCCGCAAGCATAGGAGCCGAAGAGAATCACCTGTTCGGGATGAAACTTCTCGACCAAGACCTCAAGGCAGGGCCGGAGAACATCCGCAATCCGATGCACCGGGTATCGCGGATCCCTGAGAATATCTTCGCGAATGGCGGCCCGTTTCATTTGAAAAGAATACCAGAGGTTCGGAATGGCGGAAAGCGGAAAACCAGCGCGATAGCGCCAAGTGATCAGGGTAAGTCGAGTGTTTGGCCAGGGTGGCAACCGGAGCGTCAGCGGAGTGATGCGGAAAGCGGAGAATTAAGAAGGGAGAATGTCGAAGGTGAGAAGAAGCATTTTTTCGACGGCTTTTGCGGATGGGCGGGTTTCTGTGCGCAGGCTTCCTGGGATTACGGGCAGCGACACTCCGCGTCTCTTTCTCTGCAGCGTGTGAAGAGGTTTTTTCTCCCTTTCATCCCCTTTATCCCTGTGAGCAATCGTAGAGACAGTATCGCAGGAATGATGGGGAGGCTTTTAGTATGGAACCCGAATCATCGGATGATCTCTGTCGAAGTCCTTCGCGTTTCGCGTGACAAGAATGCAGCCTTCGCTGTCCGCCGTGGCCCAGACAACGGCGTCAGGAAGTTTGAGCCGGTGCTTTTTTCGCGCCTCGATGGCAAGATGCGCAACTCGTGTGGACAACTCAACAGCTTTCATGGAATCAAGCAGCTTTTTTGCAGCTGCTTTTTCCGTGTCCGTATCCGCACCGCACATGACCTCCATCCACGAAATCACCGAATAGCAAATGTCACTGTAGCGCTCGATTTCCTCCGCCGCCCTTGTGTCTCCTTGAAGGAAATCGATCAGCACATCGCTGTCAAAAACCGCTTTCATTTATCCCATTCAGCGCGGAGTGACTCGACATAATCCCTGCCGTCTCTCTTCTTTCCGGCCCATGCACCGAAGGCTTCCGCGCGGGGACTGGGGTTCTGAGTTGAAAGGGCATCGCGAATGGCACGACGAACAGCTTCCGCCCGGGAAATTCGTTCCCGCTGACACCACAAATCGAGCCCCCGCACTTGCTCCTCCGGCAGATCAACAATTGTCCTCATGATAACGTCATCATGCATCAAGTGTTTCCATTGTCAACACAGGAAGCGATCCGGCAGAAAGATGAACAGTCGCAAGATGTCATATTCACAGGGATGGGCGGAAAAGGCAGCGTGTGTGAAGGGGGGGGGCTTATCCCTTGCATCCCCTTTATCCCTGTGAGCAATCGTGGAGACAGTATTTGCAGGAATGATGGGGAATGAGGTGGACCCCGGAATTCGGACCAGTTGGCAAGCTACAAAAAGCGATGGCTATAGCGGAGGTGAAAACCCCACAGCAGATCGCAGCGGAATACAACGTCCACCCCACGCAGATCCTGTCATCCGCATACAATTCTGCTCCAGGTTTCTGGCTTCCGCGTTCAGTTTTTTATCTACTCCGGTTCAATGACTGTAAGGTCCGCGAAATAGTCGCGGTAATACCCTCTGTCTCTGGCAAGCAGACGACCCGCATGACAAACCGCATGCGCTCCGATCAGGAAATCCGGCAACACACGTTTTGCCGCCCGGTTTCTCTGGAGGTGGGAGCGATACATTTCGCCCGCGAGCATTGAGGAATCCAATGAGGAGGGCACAAAAAGGATATTCCAATCGGCCAGAAAGGCCCTCAACTCATCTTTCGCAAGCGCAGGGGCGATCTCTGCGAGCACACATTCCCCTATAACCAACGGTCCTTTGCTCAGAGCCTTCTTCAAAGCCAGTTCCGATGGCAGTCCCCAGCGCCGGTCATCTGTCAGCACATCAAGGATGACTCTCGTATCCACGGCGGTTTTCATTTTCCGCGCGTGAGGTTCAGATACTCATCAACAGACCGCCCGGTCGGAAGCCTCCCCCTTCCCCGCCAGGCCGAAATTGGGTTCTCTCGTAATATTTTTCTGACAATGATCCGCCCCTCATCTTCCGTAAATTCCAGAACGGTGCCGGCTTCGAGCCCCAAATCATCGCGAATCGGCTTCGGAATGGTCACCTGGCCTTTCTCAGATAATATGGCATTCATACCGTCAGTGTAAGAATTCCTACCCATGCGTCAAGGAATGAGAGCCTGAGCAGAAGCGAAACCGTGATGAAGAGAGTCTTATCCCGTTCATCCCCTTTATCCCTGTGCGCAATCGCTCAGAAATATTCACAGGGATGGAAGGAATGAAGGGGATGGGTGGAAGAGGAGAAGTGTGGGAAGAGGTTTTTATATCCCTTTCATCCCTGTGAGTGAGCGGGAGATGTTCACCAGACGACAGGCACCAGCTTCGAGGCGGATATCTGGCGGTCTTTTGTGACAAGCGGGACTTTTGCACAAAGGGCCGTCGCGACGATTGCCCGATCAAAAGGGTCTGCCTGCTCAAGAGCAAGCTTCACCGCGAGTTCGGCTTCGCTGGCACCCACAGGCAACACAGCAAAGTCATTTTCAACACGGGTTAAAAATTCTCCGGTCGGCAGATCCAACTCCAATTTCCGTTTTCCAACCAACATGGCAATTTCGAAAAGAGTAAGATCTGAAACCCCAAGGCTGCGGGGTCTCGCCTGAACGATCACCGCCCGGGCCTGCCGCCCCAAAGAGGCGGAGTCATCATAGGCCCAAATGACCGCATGGGTATCCAGGATGTGTGTTACCGGATCCATTCCTTTTCCTGGGATGTCGGTCGTGTGAGGTCGACCCCCCGGGTTGTTTTCAGCCGGCCACGGAGTGAACCCAGAATGCCCGTCCCAGAGGCATTTTCGGCAGTCAGAACAAGATTACCCTCTCTTGTTTCGATAACAACCCTCTCTCCACGGAACGCCGCTCTCCGCACCTTTGGAAATTCCCTGAGCAGAGTGCTTACATTTGTTTGCATGTCTGATAATTTGTCAGATCTTTATTCGGAAGTCAATTTGCAGCGATGGAGGCTGTCTCCCTGTGAGCAATTGCTCAGAAATATTCACAGGGATGGAAGGGATGAAGGGGATGGACAGAAGAGGAGTTGCGGGATGAGGTATTTTTTATCCCTTTCATCCCTTTTATCCTTGTGAGTCTTTTGCTTTGTCCGTCACAAACCCGCGGACTGTCGCGATCTCGTAATCGAGTTGTGCAGGAGTGAGCCCTGGATAGGTTCCAAGGAAGATGGCTGTATGCATGATGGCGTCGGCGCCTTTAAGAGCGCCGCCTCCTGTCACCCGGAAGGCGCCAGGGTTGTCTTTTCGAAGTTGGACGAAGGCGGGTTGCCGAAGGAGATTGCCGCCGAAGAGCATGCGGTTGCCGATTTTCTTCTCATCCAGATGGGCGGCAAATTCGCGGACAGTGAACGGTGCGGAAGGTTTCACCCGGATCATGAAACCGAACCAGGAACAATCCGTTCGGCATTGGGTGGAGTCCCAAGAGAAAGAGGAAGATTTTCCCCTCGAAGTTTCTGACACATCCGCATTCCGCATTCCACATTCCGCATTCCATTTGGTCGCATGGGTGGGCAGACTGAAGTCGAAAATGTCCTCCAGATCGGCGAGCCCCCGCCGCAGAGTTTCCCAGTTCAGTTTCCGTGCCTCGATGAAGGCCGGGAGGCGCCGGAGTTGCACCCGGCCGATGGCCGCCTGGGGGTCGAGGGGTTTCAGATTGTACCCCATGTGACTGTAGATGTATTTGTGGTCGTAACCTTCGGGAAGTTCGCCGAGCTGCCAAGCGAAGCGTTTTGCGCAGGTGTTGTCTTTTCCGGAGGGACACCAGCAATCGCGGCCCCAGTCACGAAAGCTCTCTGCGTAGGTCTTGAGAGAAGCCCGGCGGATGATATTCACCGCGCCGCCCTCCCCCATCGTCAAGTGGTGCGGAGGATAGAAGGACTGGGTGGAGAGGTCGCCCCACGCGCCGGTGGGAGCGACCAAATGGGAAACGGGCAACGCGGGATGCGGAATGATCCGGATGATCGGGTGGGCTCCGGACCCGGCAATTTTCAGGAGGTGGTCGAGTCCAAGTTCTTCGGCCATTTCCACCGGCATCGAATACGTGCAGCCAAGGGCATCACAATTATCCTCAATGAGCCACAGGTCGTATTTCTTGCAGAATGCCAGCACCGTTCCAAGATCGAACGGATTTCCCAGGGTGTGTGCCATCATCACCGCCTTGGTTTTACCGGGAGAATAGGCGGCCTCGAGCTGTTCCACGCGGGCATTGCCGGTGGCCGGGTCGTTGTCGATGAAAACGGGAACACAACCGTTCTGGATAATGGGAGCAACGGTGGTGGGAAAGCCGGCGGCACAGGTGATCACTTCATCACCGGGACGAAGCCTTTTGTGATCGGGCAGTTTGTGGGTGGTGAGGCAGGTCAGGGCGATGAGATTCGCCGAGGAACCGGAGTTCACAAGCAGGCTGTGTTTCACCCCCAAAAAAGAGGCGAGTTCTTTTTCGAAAGCCTCCCCCTCGGGACCAAGGGTCAGCCAGAAATCCAGCGTGGCGGAGACCGCCGCCTCAACCTCGTCTTCGGTGAAAACCCGGCCGGCATAGGGCACGGGAGGCAGGGGAGATTCGATCCCGGCGCGAAGGGGATCGCCACCGGGACGGTTCGCGGAATGGGCCAGACGGGAATACTCCCGGGTCAAACGAAGGATCTCGGTTTTGATTTCAGATGGAGTCATAAGAAAATATTCACAGGGATGAAGGGAATGAAAGGGATCGAAAAATGAAGCAGCTCAAATGCAAACAGGTTTTATCCCCTTCATCCCTTTTATCCCTGTGAATCAATTCCCCTGTTCGTATTCCAAAATTTGACGGCGGGTCAATGTGGAGGGGTCGGCCCCTGCGCGAACCTCCCGATACCAGTGGACGGTTTTTTCGATGGTGGTCTGGAAATCCCATCGAGGCTGCCATCCCAGCAGATGAAAGGCCTTGTCGGTGGCGAGGTTCAATTTCCCGGCTTCATGCGGAGCATGGGGATCGGATTTGTCCTGCCATTCTCCAGGCCAGTGTTTGAGGATTTCCCGGACGATGTCGGCGACCGTGCGGTTCGAATCGAGGGCCGGACCAAAATTGAAAGCCGAGCAAAGTTCGGCATGTTGTGGTTTGGGAGAATTTGAAACGGACAATTGCCCTCCTCCCGCCAGACGGGCGGCGAGACACAGATAACCGCCAAGCGGTTCCAAAACATGCTGCCACGGTCGTGTGGCTGTTTTGTTCCGCACCGGAACCGGCTCTCCTTTTTCAAGGGAACGGATGCAGTCGGGAACGATCCGATCCAATGCCCAGTCCCCTCCCCCAATGACATTTCCGGCACGGGCGCTGGCAATCTGCACGAGGTGATCCCGAAAAAACGACCTTCTCCATGAGGCAATCGCCAGCTCGCACGCAGCTTTGCTGGAGCTGTAGGGATCGTACCCCCCCAATGGATCCTCCTCGCGATAGCCATGAAGCCACTCGCGGTTTTCATAGCATTTGTCGGTTGTGACCAGCACCGCCGTGCAGATCTTGTCGAGACGTCGCAGAGCTTCAAGAACATGGATTGTCCCCATCACATTGGTTTCCCATGTTTCGGTGGGTTTCCTGTAGGACAACCGGACGAGCGGCTGTGCGGCGAGATGAAAGACAAAGTCCGGTTGGGAGGCCAGCAGGGAACGCCTCACCGCATCCGCATCCCGGAGATCCTCACAGTCCCACTTGATGCGGGCGGCGAGGCCTGTTTGCTCAAAGAGCGAAGGAGAGGTTGGCGGGGGAAGGGAAAACCCGTGGATCTCGGCGCCGAGCGAGAGCAGCCACTCGGCAAGCCAGGCCCCCTTGAAGCCGGAAACACCGGAGAGCCAGACTTTTTTTCCGGCGAAGACGCCGGAAAAATGAGGAGGAGTCGAGGGGGGGAGAGGTTGAGGAGGGGAACTCACTTGGCTTGGTCGTGTTGTGATTTGTGCAGGGCGTTCAGTTGTGCTGAGAGAGCGGCAATTGAGCCTCTTTGAAATTGGAGGACGAGCTCACTGATGCAGTCTTGGTCGCAGGCGAGAATCATCAGGTTCATGCATTCCATAAGTGAGGAATATGCCAATTGGGTAAAGTGGGCTTGGTCCTTTTTTGATGTCCGCGCTGCCCCTTCCGCCAGATTGGTTGGAACCGATACGGCGGCTCTGTTGAGCTGGGAAATCATTCCGAACCTCGCATATTCCGGGAAGGATTTTGAGATCTCGTAGATTGTTCCGACCCATTTCCGAGATTCCTGCCAGACACGAAGCTTCTCAAAAGGAAAAATATGGTTCTCGTGCATCTTTTCAACCGCTCAACCTCTGAGAGCGTGTCATGCACTTTGATGAAAGAAGGTATTAAGCATGAGAGTGAGGA
>CAZPEN010000056.1:0-5412 GCA_964585615.1 uncultured Chthoniobacter sp.
CAACTTACGGTGGGACTTGCACCCACAAGAGTGCGCCCATGCTGGGCGCACCAAACAAAAAAGCCGCCCGAAGGCGGCTTTTTCGTTGCAGCGACTTGCGCTTACCAGCTCCAGCCCGCGCCCACGTTGTAGGTGGTCTGACCCGAGGAATGACCCAGACCCGCGGTGACCTGCATGTTCTGGTTGATGATGCCACGGTAACCGACGGCAATCGCATCGTTGCTCAGGAAGTGACCATAGCCGACACCAACGCTATGGCTCTTGCCGGGCATCGGCGCCGGGATGGCGGACAGAGCGGACACGGCGGCGACACCGGCGTAGGCCTTCTTCAACTGTTGCCAGTTGACGGCGTCGTAATTGCTCGTGCCGTCCGCCACACCATGGACCTGGACCGGGGCACCGGTACCATTCTGGGCAAAGGTGGCGCCATTCTGGTTCAGCGTCATGTTGCTACCCGGCGTCGCACCGCCGGTAGACCCACCGGTCAGAACCGCGCTGGTGTTGTCCGTGACTACCAGGCCACCGTTGGTGGCGGTCGTCATGCTGGCCACGCCGGCATCAAGCGAAACGGTGGAGGCCGTCGCTGCGGAACCACCGGTCAGGCGGGTGGTGCTGGCCGTGGTGCGGTTCACGTCCAGGCCACGGGTACCCGTCGCCGCGCTGGAGACCACCGTCACGGAACTGGTATTGGTGACGTTTGCGGAAAGGCCGGCGCTCTGGCTGTTCAGATAGGTGACGCTGTTGCCATTCAGGGTCGCGGTCGCGGTATTGCCGCCCACCGTGCCGGTCATCAGGACGCCGTTGGCGGTGCCGGTACCTGCGATGCTGACACCGGTGGTGCCGCCGGTACCGATCATGCTGGCGCCGTTGATGGTGCCCGTGCCCTGCAGCAGGGTACCGGAAGTGGAACCGTTGCCATTGACCTCGAGGCGCTGCGTACCGGCCACGACCTGGTTGTTGCCGGAAGTGGCGGTGATCAGGTTCGACACGTTGCCGGCACCGGCGTTGCCGGTGATCTGGTTCGCGCCCACATCGGCGTTGATGACGTTATTGCCGGTGTTGGTGTCGATCAGGTTGCCGGTCTGGCCCTGGATGGTGTTGCTGCCGGTGGTCGCCGTCATGCTGTTGTTGAGCGCAGTCAGGGTATTGACGCCGCCCGCACCCGTGGCAGTCAGGACGTTGCCACCCGTAGTGGCGACCATGCTGTTGCCGGTGCCGCCGGTCAGCTGATTCTTCTGGGTGGCGGTGAGGACGTTGTTGGTGCCCGCGGTCAGGGTGTTGCTGGTCCCTGCCGTCATCGAGTTTGCACCCGCAGTCGCGGTGATGACGTTGTTGCCGCTCGCGGTGGTCATGCTGTTGTTGCCGCTGGTGGCGGAAATGGCGTTGCCACCGGTGGTCGCGGTCATGGCGTTGGACACACCGGTCATGGTGTTGACCGAGGAGCCGGCATTGCCGATGGTGTTGACCGAGCCCGCCGTCGCGACACCGATGTTGTTGGCCGGGCCGACCAGGTTGTTGGACACGGCTGCGGTCAGGGTGTTCGAAGTACCCGCGTTGATCAGGTTGCTGCCCAGCGTCGCGGTCACCGTGTTGTTGCCGGTGCTGGCGGTCACCGAGTTGGCGATGCCATTCACTGCATTGGTCGAGGTCGCGAGGTTACCAATGTTGTTGTTGGTGTTCGCAGCCGTCGTGCCGATGTTGTTGGTGATCGCGACCAAGTCGTTGGAACCAGTCGTCGCGATGATGCTGTTGCCCGTGCCACCGGTGATGGTGTTGGTGGTGCCTGCCGTGATGGCGTTGCTGGTTGCCGCGCCGATCGTGTTGCCACCCACCGTGGCCGTCATGGCATTGGTACCGCCGGTGATGGTGTTGGCCCCGGTCGCGGTGATGTTGTTGGCACTGCCCTGCACCGTGTTGACCGTATTGCCCGCTTCACCGATCGTGACCGCGCTGGTCGTGGTCGTGGCATTGGTCGTCGCAACGAAGAGCGTCTTGGCTGCGCCGCCGCCGGAACCGGACACGGTAAGTGTCGTGCCACCCGCGTCCCCGTCGGCCAGGGTCAGCACGGAGGAATTGGTGCCACCGGACAGGACGGAACTGCTGCCGTTGACCGACAACCCGTGGCTGTCACCCGTCGCGTCCACATACTGAACAGTCGCCTGTGCGCCAGTGGTGGTAATGATCGAGCGGCTGTTACCAGCTGCCGCGCTTTGGATGGTATTCGTACCGGTCACTGTGTTGGTCGTGCCAGTCACGGTGTTGGCGACGCCGTTGATGGCGGTGCCGCCAGCGGTGGCCACATAGCTGCCGCCGCCGGTCACCGACATGGTGTTGGAGGTCGTGGCCGTGTTGGTGTTGGTATCGCCCGTCACCGCCGTACCGCCTGCCGCCACGGTCACGCTGCCGCCACCGGTCATGCTCATGACCGCGTTGGTGGTACCGGTGCTGAGGGTGCCGCCACCGGTGGTGGTGATGGTGTTGGAAGTGGTGCCGGTCAGGGTGTTGGTAGCGCCGGTCATCAAGTTGGCGGAAGTGCCAGCGTTACCGATGGTGTTCGCAGAACCGGCCTGGGTCGTGCCGATGGTATTGGTCAGGCCATTCAGGCTGGCGTTGTCGCTGGCGGTCAGGGTGTTGTTGATCTGGGTGGCCCCGGTCACGGTCAGCATGCCGCCAACAGTGGTTGCGCCGCCGCCGGTGGCGATGTCGGTCGCGCCCACGGAACTCAGGGTACCGCCAACAGTGGTATTTCCGGTGATGCCAGCGTTGCCGCCAATGGTGGCGTCACCAGTCGTGGTGACGCTGGTGCCGCCCATGTCGCCGGTTGCGGCATTCAGGGTGATGTTGGCGCCGACGGTAGTGTTGCCGGTCACGCCCAGGGTGCCGCCGACAGTCGCGTTGTTGGTCACGGCGGCGGAATCGAGGGTGGCCAGGCCGGTGGTGCTGAGGGTATTGGTGCCGACGTTGCCGCTGTTGGTGATGTCACCCGTATTGCCGATGCCATTGGTGGTCGTCGCGCCACCCACGCTGAGGGTGGTGGTCACGGAGGCGGAGTTCAGGGTAGCCAGGCCCGTGGTGGACAGGGTGGCGGAGCCAACGTTGCCGCTGGCGGTGATGTCGGTCGCGCCGGTAATCGCACCGGCGTTGGTGATGCCACCGGCGTTATTGTCGATGCCGCCGGTGATGTTGGCGCCGCCGGCCTGGACGGTCAGGATGCCGCTGGAGGTCAACGTGCCGCCAGAGATATTACCCGTAGCAGTAACATTACCCGCGCCGACACCTTGACCCATCGAGACGCTGGCACCGGGGGAGGCAATGATCATCCCCGTCTGGTCGATCGTCACGCTCTGGCCCGCGCCATCGTCGATGTTGAAGAGGCCATCGGATACGGTTGTTGTTCCCATCAGAACAGTACCGCTCGCGCCCAGATCCAAGGTGCTGCCTGCGGTAAAGCTGGGGCTGGCAATCGTGACCACATCGTTATTGAGCACTTCACCAGCACCACCGGTACCGCCGGTGATCGCGCCGCTGACATCGGCCATTGCGCCGCTTGCGCACATCGCGGAAACCGCGGCCACGAGCATCTTCATCTTGAATTGCTTGCTGTTCATCAGACTAAACCTCCAAAAAGATGGAACACCATTTGCACCGTGCATCTTCGCCGACCAGTGCATCACGACGGGCCAAGAGTACGAAAAAAACCGGGCAACGACACCGCGCCCCGGTTGGAGCGCCGCGAAAACTCCCCGCGAATGTACTACATGCTTTTTGCTATTGGAACCTGAGCATGGCCGATATTTCGGCATACACCGGGGGCGGACCGACGAAATCCCGTTGGCGCGCAGCGAGGCCATGGCAAGATGCCAAGCCCGGCCATGATAACTCTGTGGGGGAGGAAGAGGATGGCATGCGGGCGATCAGCCGCATGGCCTCAGGTATCTGGCGGAGACGCAGGGATTCGAACCCTGGATCCAGTTTTTGACCGGATGCACCCTTAGCAGGGGTGTGCCTTCGACCACTCGGCCACGTCTCCAGACTTGTTTCGGCCTCGGCCGAAAAAGCCGGGCAAGGATACCCGCACGAGCCCTTCAGGGCAACGGCGGCAGAGCAGAAATTTGAGAAAAAACCCGCTTGCAATACCACCAAGGTCATGATCCCGAAACCGCAACTGACCGCCACACAGCGGTTGTATCGCCTCACGGCGGCTGTGTGGCGGTCAACTGCGGCTTCCGGGGTGTTCCGCATCAGCGAGATCCGTCCATCGAGAAAACATCGCGGCCTGGCCCTGCAAGCCGCCGTCCGGGCCGGAAAGATTCCACACCGTCGCCTGCTCGATCAGGAAGCGTCGCCCGCTCCTGGCGATGCGGATGCCACGGTAATCGTCGACATACCCGCGCTGCGCGACTTGCGCCAGCAACAGCGCGCGCGCCTCCCTTGCAATGGGTTCCGCGGAATACCGCGATGGCATCCCGACGAGTTCCCGCCAGGGCATCTCGAAGCGGCTCTGAGCGGCCAGGTTGGCGTAAGTGAAGCGGGGGTCGGGCGCATTGTCGTGCGAGAGCAGGACAAAGGGCGCGTGATAGAGCGCCTCCGCTGCCGCGCGTGCGGACAGGCCGACCGCCACCAGATCATTGCCGGTCAGCACGCGGTAACTGCGGATCAGCAGTGCCGCGTGCGGGAGTAGATAGTCGTTATCGGGGTCGGGTTCGGACAACATGAGTCACTTTGGGCGCCGGGTGACACGGCTTGGATGCCCTGTCTCGCAGATGACGCGTCACCAGAAAGAAAAAACGCCGGCAGCAAGCCGGCGTTACGGAGGGGCAGACCGCCGTCCCGGCAGGGGGATCAAACCGGCGCCTTGTCCAGTTCGAATGCCTGATGCAGGGCACGCACGGCGAGTTCCATATATTTATCTTCCACGACCACGGAAATCTTGATTTCCGAGGTGGAGATCATCTGCAGGTTGATGTTCTCGGCCGCCAGCGCGCGGAACATCTTGCTGGCGACGCCGGCGTGGGTGCGCATGCCGACACCGACCATGGACACCTTGGCGATCTTGTCGTCGCCGACAACCTCATGCGCGCCGATTTCGTCCTTGACCTGGTTGAGCACATCCATCGCCCGCTTGAACTCGCCGCGATGGACGGTGAAGGTGAAATCGGTGGTGTTATTGGCGCCGACGTTCTGCACGATCATGTCGACGTCGATGTTGGCGTCGGCCACGGAGCCGAGGATGAGGGCAGCGATGCCAGGCTTGTCGGGCACGCCCAGGACGGTGAGTTTGGCTTCATCGCGGTTGAAGGCGATGCCGGAAATGATGGGTTCTTCCATGCTGTCATCCTCGAAGGTAATCAAGGTGCCCTCGCCATCTTCCTGGAAGCTGGAGAGCACGCGGAGTTTCACTTTGTATTTGCC
>CAZPEN010000057.1:0-4481 GCA_964585615.1 uncultured Chthoniobacter sp.
GATGTAATTACATTGTACAGCATTATTTTCCAGAAAGTTCATGACACGCTCTGAGCCCCTCAACCGCGTGATCGCCTACCAGGTTTTCCAAGGTGCTTTTCTTTCTTCCCAGAGCTGTTCGAGAAGCTGTTTGTCGCGGAGCGTATCCATGGGCTGCCAGAAACCGTTGTGCTCGTAGGCGGCGAGCTGGCCTTCTTTGGAAAGCCGCTCCATGGGCCTTTTCTCCCAAAGTGTGTCGTCCCCATCAAGATAATCGAAGACCGATGGCTCCAAGACGAAGAACCCGCCGTTGATCCAGGACCCGTCGCCCCGGGGTTTCTCCTGAAAGTTGGCGACTTTCCCGCCAGCCAAGCCGAGCGCTCCAAAGCGGCCCAATGGCTGCACGGCCGTGAGAGTCGCCTTGACTCCCTGTTTGCGGTGAAAATCGATGGAGGCGGCAACATCGACATCCGCCACCCCATCGCCATAAGTCAGACAAAAAGTGTCGTCCACGTAGGAACGGATCCGCCTGATGCGCCCCCCGGTGAGCGTGTCATCTCCCGTGTCGACGATCGTCACCCGCCAGGGTTCCGAGCGTTTGGAATGAACCTCCATGCGGTTCTCCTTCATGTCGAAGGTGACATCGGACATGTGAAGGAAGTAGTTCGCGAAATATTCCTTGATCACATACCCTTTGTAGCCGGCGCAAATCACAAAGTCATTGATCCCATGGGAGGAATAGATTTTCAGGATGTGCCACAGGATCGGCCTTCCCCCGATTTCGACCATGGGTTTGGGACGTGTGACGGTTTCTTCGCTCAGGCGCGTGCCCAAGCCTCCGGCGAGAATGACGGCTTTCATTTTTTAATCATCAATTTGAAACAGGAAACACGTGAGGCGTTCAGGCAAGCTGCCGCCTTTGGTCATTTCGGCATTTTTTGGCGAAGACCACCTGCTTTTTTTCAATTTTTTTGCGCCTTCGCGCATTTTGTCTTACCCGCCGTTCCGGGACACCGATTTGGGAACAGACTGCAACAATTTTTCAGCCAAGGGCAGAAACCAAGCGGCGCGGGTATGCCACTGCGCCACGCGCTCAAGCCTCCATTCCGCTTCCTTCGCTTCTTCCTCCGGCATGGCAGGCAGAAGGTCACCGAGTTCCTTCAAAATCGCATTGCTCTTCTCCAGACGCGGAATCAGACGCTGGCGGACAAATCCCGAAACCAGCGTCTTCAATTCCAGCTTCGCGGAGTAGAGTCCGAAACGTCCGTTGGCATGACGCTCAACCGCTCCCAGCTCTTCCAAGGCCCGCAGCCCCTGACTGACGGAACCTTTGCTGATTGCCAGCCGTTCCGTGATTTCGTCCATCGACAGGGGAGAGGGGGAACTGAACAGCAATCCGTAGATCTGACCATGTGAGCGGGGATTCCCAAAGAGATCCGCCAGCTCGGCGAAAACTTCCACCAAACCGGTTTCAAAATGTTGATGTGCCGCGGATGATATCTCCGTCTGCATTCCCCAATAGAGAAGCAGGTTTTTTTGTTGATTCAATTCAAAATGAACAAAAGCTTGTTGGCCTGGAAAATTTGACCTTCATCATCCCATTCATGAGTTTCCGGGTTTTCCGGACATCCTTCCACGGGATTTGAGTCGCCCAAAACGGCAGAAACTGTCATGCTGAGCGGGTCTCCCACCTGATCGTATGAACACCACAGAAACTCCCGCCAAAACGCCCCAGGATCTCCTTCGCGAGCTGGGGGTTGACCCTGCATCCGGTCTCTCCACAAAAGACGCCAAAGCGCTGGGGGAAAAGTTTGGATCGAATTCCATCGAGGAGAAGAAGGAAAGTGCGCTCCTGAAGTTTCTGGGCTATTTCTGGGGTCCGCTGCCCTGGATGGTTGAGGCTCCCGCCGTAATGGCCCTGCTGATTCAGGACTGGGTGGATTTTTCGATCATCCTGTTCATGCTGATCTTCAACGGGGTGCTGGGATTCTGGGAAGAGAACGCGGCATCGAATGCGCTGGCCACCCTGAAAAACTCTCTCGCTCTTACGGCAAAAGCACTCCGGGACGGAAAGTGGGGAGATCTTCCCGCGAAGGATCTGGTGCCGGGAGACATCCTCCGGGTGCGCCTCGGGGATGTGATTCCCGCCGATGGAATGCTCTTGGAGGGAGATTACCTGGAAGTCGATCAGGCTGCCCTCACCGGAGAATCCCTGGCCGTCTCAAAGACAAGAGGCGACACGGTTTACTCCGGCTCCATCGTAAAAAAAGGGGAGATGACGGCGGTTGTCACCGCCATTGGAGCCAATACATTCTTCGGCCGGACCGCGAAGCTCGTGGCGACCGCGGGATCGAAATCCCACTTCCAACAGGCGGTGGTGGGGATCGGAAATTTCCTGATTGTTCTCACCATTGCACTGGCGGCAGTCCTTGTTGTGGATCAACTGGCCGGGATGCGCGGGCACTTCTCCCGCGACGGTCTCTTCGGGCTTGCAGAGTATGTGCTGGTGCTTCTCGTGGCCGCGGTTCCCTTCACGACACCGGCCGTGCTGTCGGTCACCATGGCACTCGGCGCGAAGATGTTGGCGGTCAAAAAAGCGATCGTCTCCCGGTTGGAATCCATCGAGGAACTGGCCGGCATCGACATTCTCTGCTCCGACAAGACCGGCACCCTCACCCAGAACAAGCTCACCCTCGGGGAAGTTTTGCCCTGGGGTGGAGCCTCCGCGCAGGATGTGATTCTGGCGGCCTCGCTGGCCTCAAAAATTGAAGACAAGGATCCGATCGACCTTGCGGTGATGGCCGGTCTCACCGATGCCACCGCCCTCTCGAAATACCAACAAACCGTCTTTGTTCCCTTCGATCCGGTCAGCAAACGCACCGAGGCCACGCTTCGGGATGCGGCGGGAACCTCCTTCCAGGCCACCAAGGGAATGCCATCGGTCATCCTCGGCCTCTGCAAACTCGATGACGCGTCACGACAAAAAATCGACGGGCTTGTCAACGCACTGGCAACAAAAGGCATGCGCTCGCTCGGTGCGGCACGACGCGCCACGGGCGGGGAGTGGATATTCCTGGGCATTCTGCCGCTCATGGATCCCCCGCGGACCGACTCCCGGGAAACCATCCGGGAAGCCGGAGAACTCGGTGTTGTCGTCAAGATGGTAACCGGGGATGACGTGGCCATCGCCCGCACGATTTCCGGGGAACTCGGCATGGGAACGAACATCCAACTGGCCTCGGCCCTGTTTCCCGACGATTCCACCAACGGCAGCCTGCCTCCCGATTCCGCGGCGAAAATCGTCAAGGCCGACGGATTCGCCAGAGTGTTCCCGGAGCACAAATACGGGGTCGTCAAAGCGCTTCAGGAAGCCGGACATATTGTGGGAATGACCGGCGATGGCGTGAACGACGCCCCCGCCCTCAAACAGGCGGATGTGGGAATCGCCGTCTCCGGAGCCACCGATGCGGCACGGGCTGCGGCCGCCCTGATCCTCACCGCCCCCGGCCTCTCGGTCATCATCGACGGAATCAAAGAAGCCCGGAAAATCTTTGAACGGATGATGAGCTACATGCTCTACCGGGTCGCCATGACCGTCGCCATCATGTTCTTCGTGGTCACCTCGGTGGTTTGCTACGATTTCTTTCCCCTGACCGCCGTGATGATCATTGCCCTCGCCCTGCTTGACGACCTGCCGATCATGACAATCGCCTACGACAATGCCAAGGCTGCCCCCAAGCCCGTGAAATGGGACATGCCACGGGTTTTCCTGATCTCCTCGATCCTCGGCATCGCTTCCGTTGTGGAGAGCTTCCTGTTGCTTTTCCTGAGCAAAGAAAAATTCCACCTCGATGCCGGGCACATCCAAACGATGATGTTCCTGCAGTTGGTCGCCGGAGGTCATCTTCTCCTGTTCGTCACGCGGTCCGTGGGCCCGTTCTGGAAAAAGCCCTTCCCCGATCTGCGGCTTTTCGGGGCGATTGTCGGCACCCAGTTGGTGGCCGTTCTTGTGTGCGGAGTCGGAATCGGATCGGAGATCCCAGCGCTTCCCTGGGACATCATCGGGTGGGTGTGGGTTTACAACATCGCCTGGATGTTTGTGCTCGATTTCGTGAAACTCGCCATCTACCGCGTGCTCAACGACTGGAACCTGCACGAACGTCCCTCCCTCTTCACCCGCATGCGCACCGAACTTGGCCCCTACGGCCCGCTCCACTCGCATTTCCGGAAATAATGGCGGCGAAGGCCGCAGAACCCCGTCAGCAGCTCTGGCAGTGTGTTCCTACACAGCCGCTTCGTTGCTTCCACGTCCCTGCCACCTCCGGCGCTCGCAAATCAACGACTCCATTATCCGAGAAAGGAAAATGGGGCAGAAGAGGCTCACGCAGAGACGCTGGGACGCAGAGGGTTGGAACAAAAGCGCCATTCATCCGCAAGGATTATTATTTAGTATTACTACGTTAAGTCAATCTACGGCGGTTTGACGTGGAAGAGGCAGGTGC
>CAZPEN010000058.1:0-4225 GCA_964585615.1 uncultured Chthoniobacter sp.
TAGAACCGAAGAATCATGCGGCACAGAAAAACTGTCAATACTTAACGTAGTAATAGTAGAGCGGAATGTGTACCGGGATCACCCAGTTCCCGCTTCCGTCGTCCACGGTTCGCGCGGTGGTGGTGAAAGTTGTTCCATCGGCCAGTTTCCCCGCAAACGTCGCTGTTCCGTTGGCGGCCACCACCAGGGTCGCGTATCCGTGCCCGTAGGCGGCTTCCGGCGCGGGCAGGATCACCGTGTAGCGTTTCCCTCCCAGCGGATGCACGTCGGTTTTCACCCCGCTGTAGTTTCCGGGCAGAGCGGTGAAGGTCATCGGGTTTCCGTCTGTGGTCACATTGCCGCTGATCTTTCCGGGGGCCATCGTGTCGAAGACCAACTCCACAACCGCATTGCTCTTGCCCGTCCTTTTCACGACCAAGCTTTCTTCCCCGTAGCCGTCGAACTGCCCTCTCAATGCCAGCGTTTTTCCTTCCAACCTCAGCGTGCCGCTGAAGCCTCCGCTGTCGGTGGTTGTCACGCTCACGAATCCATTGTCTTCAAAGAACGCCTCCCGGTCGGCTTCTGTTCCGGTTCCCAGGTCTCCATCTCCGGCGAGCGCGTTGAACGTGTCTTTCACTCCCGGATACGGGTTTGCGATGAACACGGGCGTCAGTTCCAAGCCTTCTTCCATGAGGAACGTATATGTCGCTTCCCGCGAGAGGGTCGTTCCGTTTTGATCTTTCCATTCCTTGAATATCTGCCCCTTCCCGGCTTTGGCTGTCACCGTGTAGGGCATGTTCAGGTTCAGGTTTTTTCCCGCCAGCCCGCCGGTGAATGTCCCGTCTCCGGAGGCTGTGATTTGCAGCGGGGCTCCTGATGCGCTCAGATACGTCACGCTCCGGCTCACCACGTTGCTGGTGTTTCCTGCCCGACCGGAGGCGCGAAGTTGAACAGCATTGACTCCCGGCGCAAGTGGAACGGCGGCAGTCCATGCATAGGGGTTCTTGGCCGGTGCCACAGTCCCCGCTGTCCAGGTCGTCCCGCCATCCGTGCTGAATTCCACCGCGGGCATCCCCCCGGTTTCCACAATCTTTCCGGAAAATGCCGCACTTGGAACCGTCAGCTTCGCGTTGTTTGCCGGACTGCTGATGCTCAATGTCGGCGGCGGGGGAACGATGCCAACTCCTGTGAGGGGGATGTCAAAAGGACTTTCATCCCCATCGTTGCTCGCAATGTGGACGGCCGCCACGTGCGAACCGCCCGCTCCCGGCGCAAAGGAAATCGTGAACGTGGTGTTGGCGCCTGCGGAAAGAGAGGAGACTCCGAGGGGACTGACGGTGAAATCATCCGCATTCGGACCATCTTTTGTCACAGCCAGTCCCGTGAGATCCCCCACGCCGGAATTTTTGATTGTGAAAGTGAGGGGGGCAGACACGCTTCCGACATTCACATTGCCGAACACGGTTGCACCTGCGCCGTTGCCCAAAGCGACAGAGGCAGGCTGCGAAACAACAATCTCAGGCTGGCCCGAAGGAGACACGATTCCCGGCCCGGTGATTTCGGTCGCGTATTCACCAAAATCCGAATCGGAGTAGCCTGTTGTGACCAATATGTAGGGCGTTCCCGCAGTGAGCCGCACGGGAAACTCCACCGTCCCCCAAACAGGAAACCCGCCATAGGCCCGCAGGACGTTGGACAGCGGTGAAAAGGCGTTAAAGTTGTTGGCGTAAAGGACGAGAAAATTGTCCCACGTTGCGATTCCCCTGATGGTGTAGGTTCCCGATGTCTCCACCGTAAAATGGAAAGTCTCGTAAGGCACGGCAACACCGCTCTCCGAAAGCTCCACGGGAACATTCGGGCCATTTTCCGCCGGACAATTCCAAACGGACTTGCCCAGCGTTGTCCCCTTTCCAGCATAGGCGGCACGTTTTCCCTGAAGCGTGATATCAAAAGGATTTTCATCGCCATCATTTGAAGCAATGTGGAGGGCAGCCGTGCGGGAACCATTGGCGGATGGATAAAACACCACGTCGAAACTTGTCTGGGCACCGGGGGCAAGACTGGTTGCGGCCAGTCGCCCCACGGTGAAATCCGTGACATTCAATCCATCCTTGGTCGCGGCCAGTCCCGTGAGATTCGCGGTGCCGGTATTTTTTATCGTAAAAGTCAGGCGGGAAGTGCTGCCAGCACTCACCGAGGCAAAGGAAACCGCCCCCTTGTCGGCAAGTCCCTCCCCGGAGGACAACTCCACGACGATCTCCGGACCGCCGCCCGGCGCGGAAAGGCCGTTCACCGCCGCCAGTGCATTCACCAACCCGTGGCCAAAACTGTTGTCAAAGCCTGCTGCTCCCCTGTCCGCCACGCCCGCCGTCAACGCATCCCTGATCTGGGTCGGATTGGCGTCCGGATTCTTGTCCAACATCAGCGCACAAATCCCCGCGACATGCGGGGCAGACGCCGAAGTGCCAAAAAAAGGCGAATCAAATCCCCCCGCCCCCGTGACCGCCACCCCGTCCACCGCAGTAATCGTGGGGGTCCGGCGCGATTGGGACGACGGGAATGCAATCGTTGAGGGCCCTTGGGAAGAATAGGTCTCCAGATTGAGCAACCCCGGATCGGCCTGGTCGATGGCTCCGACGGAAATCACCTCGGTCACCGCCGGATGTCCGTAAATGCTGTCCCGGGCCACCCAGTCGTCATCGATCAGATAAGAATCCCCGGTGACGAACAACTCCAGCGTCTTGGCGCTGCCGGCATATTTGTCGATCAGGACATGCATGGTCTTCTCCGCTCCCGAAGTGTTCTGCCAGTAGAGATCCTCGACGGGCAGGCCGGTTCCATTCTGGGAATACTCACTTGTGGCAACGATCTTGCCATTGGCATCCGGATCCGAGAGGAGCAGATCGTGTCGTTCCCGGACTGCCCGAACGCATCGTTCCATTGCAAATGGACAACAGCCCAGCCGTCCGCGGGAACCACAATATCCAACGCGATGTCCTCCCCGGAGCCGGACTGAAAATCCTGCACGGTATCCCCGCTGGCAGCATCGTACATCCCCTGATAGTGGTCATCCGACTCGTTCCCGGCACTGGAAACCACCACCGCCCCGTTGTTCACCACCGCGGCACGCGCGGCGACAGCGATCGCACCATCCTCAAAAAAGGGCTGATCCCAGAATCCCAGATCATCGCAAATCACACGGCATCCCTGGGTCACCGCCCACTGGATCGCAACAACCATCTCCAGGGAAGTGGACGGACCGGCCGCATACAGTTTCGCACCCGGAGCCAGATCATGAATTATCTCCGCCATCGCAGTGCCCTCATCACCGGAATCCTGCAATGTGGGGTGCATGGTGATTCCTTCCGCTGGCAGATCCCCGCTCGCCACCGAAGCGGCCCGACTGTTACAACCGTCGGAAATAATACAGATTTTCGTCCCCTCGCCGGTGTAGGGACCGGGAGAAACAAGCGCACGAACCTTGTCCGCTTTCAGCAAGGCATCTCCTTCCGTGGTCACGCTCCCCTTGTTTTTGTAGGCGTAGCCCGGCAGGGTCACCCGTCTGACCTGATCCAAAGAGGAAAGCGCGGCGAGTCGGGAGGCCGAAATCCATCCCTGAACCTGGCGGCTCTCCGGGACAGTCACCTCCGTTTTCAGGCCGGCGCTTTGGATGGAGGCCAACACCCCGCCGGGATCGCCCAAGGTCTCCACATAGACCTGGATGGCTCCCGCAGCATCGACTTTTGCCACTCCCGGAATGGAGAGCCGCCGGGGATCCTGCGCCCGGGCCAGCGCGGCTTCCACCTTTTGGGCCAGCGCCGCCAGGGAAGGAGAGAGCTTCGGAGCATCATCCCCGCCGGAAGCCAGGCGTCGCTTTTTTTCCCGGCTCCTCTCCTCCATCTGCTGAAGAGTTCCGGCGGGAACGGGACGCTCGGCATGGGCGACCCGGTTCGGGTGACGGTCGAACCCGGCAGACTGGACGGCAGCAGGAACCGGGGCGGCTCCCGGCACCGTGGAAGCGGGTGGGCGGGAAAAGGTGTCTGAGTTCTTCTTTTCGCTTTTTGCACTGCCTGCCTCTTCCCACAGGAAAACTCCCGCCACGACAAGCAACACGAATCCTCCAAGAACAAGAAACCAACGACGGACGCGGGTGGGATTGAAGAACATAGCCGTGGGACTCTAATATCCTGCCAGACAAGTCATTGACATAAACAAGGAGGGGGTGTAGGCTCCTCGCATGGCAATT
>CAZPEN010000059.1:0-3091 GCA_964585615.1 uncultured Chthoniobacter sp.
TCGGGTTGGCTGAAAAATCCCCCGGCATCGCCGGAAGATGTGGATGGAGATTCCAGAGGCGGAAGCGTGTAGAGCCTGCGCCGTTTGGCGCGGACCTTGACGAAGGAAAAGACGGTGTTGGCGCTGACGGAAAATCCTTTTTCCTTGGTCAGTGCCTCGGCAATTTTCTGGTAGCTCCACCGTTTGGAGCGCCCTTCGCGGATGAACTCGTAGAAGGGCTCCAGTTTGGATTGGAAGGGTTTTCCGGACATAAGCGGATCATCCCAAGTGATGCGAAGTCATCCCAAGAAATCCCAAGTTATTCGGGGATTTTCCCGCGAATGCGGGCCGGAGTTGGGATGACCTGGGATGAAGCTGTGATGCCATCCCAAGTTCATCCCAACTCGCTGGATACCTCAAAGCTCGCTTTGACATATTGCGTCTCTCCTCATGAAGAAGGTGGGAAGGCAGGAAGTCCGGTGTAACATTTGACATAATGGCAATCGTGGATTTGATTGCGTATATTGCACATCGCCGGAAAGTCAAATGATTTTATGTTTACCTCTGCCAAAATTCGCAATGGATCGACCTATCTCTCGAATCATCTTTCGGCCAATGACTACTACGCCAAGGGGGAGAAGGTGACGGGGCAGTGGGTCGGCAAGGGGGCGGAATCCCTGGGGCTGGCCGGGGTGGTGTCCCCGGAGGATTTCGAGGCGTTGCGGGTCAACCGGCGTCCGGGATCAGTGGAGCGGCTGACTCCCCGCACGAAGGAAACCCGCATGGTGACGTTCCAAGAGGCGGCAAGGGCGTTCCGGGAAAAGGAAGGGCGAGCCGGTTCTTCGTTGGAAATCTCCAATTTCCGGCTGGCGATGAAGCCGGTTTCCAACCGGGTCGCCTTCCTTGATTTCCAGTGCTCGGCTCCGAAGTCGGTTTCGATCATGGGGGTGCTGGCCGGGGACCGGCGGTTGCGGGGTGCCCATGAACAGGCCTCCCGGCTGGCTTTGGGGGAACTGGAAAAGTTCGCCTCCCGTCAGAACAATACGCCTGTCGAGCGGCGTTCCGAAATTACCGGAAATATCTGCGCGGCGGCATTCACGCACGATGCCAGCCGGGCGCTTGACCCGCAGTTGCACACGCATTTTGTCATTGCCAATGCCACCCAAGCGCCAAGTGGCCGCTGGTATGCCCTGAGCGAATTCGAGATGGTCAAGGCGGTTCGGTATGCCGGAAAGGTTTACCAGAACGAACTGGCCCGATTGGTCCGGGAACTCGGCTATGACATCCGCGAGGTGCGCCGGAACGGGGAAGTGACCGGCTTTGAAATTGCGGGCGTCTCCGACGAATTGTGCCAGCGGTTTTCCAAACGCCGGGAGGAAATCGAACACGAGATCGAGAAATTCGAGTGCGAGCGGGGACGGGAACCGACTGTTCGGGAGGTTTCCCTGATCACACGGGAAACCCGCTCGCCCGGCTTGAAGGAAATCACAACTCCCGAGGTTCATTCCATGCAGAGGAGCCAATTGGAGCCGGAAGAGTGGAAGCAATTGCAGGCCATTCAGAAAAATGCGGCATCCTGCCACGGAGAAACATTGGCGACTGGTAGGGAAAAAGAAGCTCTCAAAGCTGCCGTGGATCATTTGTTCGAGCGGCAAAGCGTCCTGAAGGAGCATGAGATTTTGGCGGAAGCCCTCAACCAATCTTTGGGAAGTCTGGATTTGGAGAAGCTGCGGTCCCATGCGGAAGAGGCGGGATTGGTCCGGTTGACGGATGACGGGTTGCTGGCGGAATGCGCGACCCGACAGGGATTGGATCAGGAACGGTGGGCAGTCTCCTTCGTGAATGCGAGCAAGGAAAAATGCGCTCCGCTCAACCCGGCGTTTGAGGGGCAGCTTTCCGGTGAGCAACGTCATGCCGTGAGGGAAATCCTTTCCACCAGAGACCGGGTGTTCAGTTTTCGTGGCGTGGCGGGTGCCGGAAAAACCACGACCTTGCGAGAGGTTCAGCGGGGATTGAAGGAGGCGGGGCATACCGTTTTTGCCATCACTCCAACGACTTCGGCGGCGAAGGTTTTGCAGAATGAGGGGTTTTCCGAAGCAACCACGGTGGAGGATTTTTTGCGCAATGGGGAAAAGCGCGGCGGGCTGAAAGGGGCGATTGTCATCTGCGACGAGGCCGGTTTGAAATCGAACCGCCAAGGCGCGGCGCTCCTGCGAATGGCGGAACGCCATGACTTGCGGGTTCTGCTGGTGGGCGATGTGCGCCAGCATGTTTCGGTTGAAGCGGGGGATTTCCTCCGGGTTTTGGAAGCCCACAGCCGTATTGCACGCTGTGAAGTCGGGGAAATCCACCGGCAGATTCCCAAGGATTACCGGGCTGCAATCACCGAAATGTCGGAGGGCAACATCCGGGGAGGTTTGGAAATGTTGGATCGGATGTCATGGATCAAAGAGGGACAAGCCGATTACCTGCGGCGGGCCGCGGCGGACTACCTGCGTCTGAGCGCTCCTGGCAAGGCCGGTTGCATCGCGGTTTCCTTCACATGGGAGGAAAATCATCGTTTTACCGAAGCGATCCGCGAGGGGTTGAAAGAAAGTGGCGCTCTGCCCCGGCAGGGCGATTCTTTCACGGTTCATGAATCACTCCAGTGGACGAATCAACAGAAACGGGATTCCCGGCGTTACGAACCGGGACAGGTCGTGACGTTTGTTCCAGGATCGAGTCGGAGTGGAACGGCAATGGTCCTTCGCATCGAGCAAAAAGATGTCGTTGTGACGGATAAGGAAGGCAGAGAGATCCGATTGAACTTGCGCAAACCCGCCGATTTTGACGTTTGCAAGACCCGCGCCATTGAGGTTGCAGAAAATGACAAGGTTCTCATCCGCTCCAATGACAAGCGGCTCGGCCTCGTCAACGGCCAGGTGCTGACGGTCTCGAAGATCGAACCGGACGGAACGCTGCGCACCAAGGAGGGGACGGTTGTTCCTGGGGAATTCCGGCAATGGTGCCACGGCTACGTTGTCACCTCCCACAAGGCCCAAGGTTGGACGGCGGATCATGTCGTCGTGGCTGCGGAGAATTTCACGGCAAAGGGCGCGTATGTCGCCTGCTC
>CAZPEN010000060.1:0-2832 GCA_964585615.1 uncultured Chthoniobacter sp.
CAAACTGCCGATCGCCGGCCAGGTCGTGTGGGTGACGCCAGCCGGTGCGCAAGGCAACAAGACCCAGGGCATCGGCGTCCAGTTCTCGGACGACGAATCGGGCGTTACCGCCAAGCGCAAGATCGAGCAACTGCTCGGCGCCCACCTCGGGTCGACGCGCCCCACGCATACGTTGTAGATGTTCGTCGATTCGCACTGCCACCTCGACCTTCCCGAGCTGTCCGGCCGCATAGACGAGATCCTCGCCACGATGGCGGCGCGGCAGGTCACCCATGCGCTCTGCATCTCGGTGAACATGGAAAAGTGGCCCGCCGTGCTCGCGCTCGCGCAGGCGCACGACAACCTGTGGGCCACGGTGGGCAAGCATCCCGACCAGGCCGAGGGCGCGGAACCGGATGCCGGGGAACTCGCCCGCCTTGCGCAGCATCCGCGCGTGGTCGCGATCGGCGAGACGGGCCTGGACTATTACTGGCTGAAGGATCGTCCCGAATGGCAGCGCGCGCGCTTTCGTGCCCACATCCGGGCGGCACGCCTGGCCAGGTTGCCGCTGGTGGTGCATACACGTGACGCGGCGGAAGATACGCTGCGCCTGATGCGTGAAGAGGGCGCCGCCGAGGTCGGCGGGGTGATGCACTGCTTCACCGAGACGCTCGAGGTTGCGCAACAGGCACTCGACCTCGGTTTCCACATCTCGTTCTCGGGCATCGTCACCTTCAAGAACGCAATGGCCCTCAAGGAGGTGGCGAAGGCAGTGCCGCTGGAGCGCCTGCTGATCGAAACCGATGCCCCTTATCTGGCGCCGACACCCTATCGCGGCAAGACCAATGAGCCGGGATATGTGGTGCACGTGGCCGAGGAGATTGCGCAGCTGCGCGGCGTGCCGGTCGAAGCCATCGCCGAGGCCACGACGCGCAATTTCTTCGATCTGTTTTCCAAGGTGAGGCACTGACATGCGATTCCGCACGCTGGCGCTCGCAGCCCTGCTGATCTGTCTGGCCGGTGTGCCGGCGCAGGCCGCCATCAGCCTGGACGACCTGCTCAACGCCGCCGATATCGGCAACAACACGGTGGTGATGGAGGGGGTTCGTCGTGGCATGGACGTCGATTCCTGTGACGAGGCAGGATTGTCTCTGCTGATGCGCGCGTCGCGCGAAGGCAACGTCGAACTCGTCGACTTCCTGCTGCGCAATCGTGCCAATGTGCGTGCGCGCACGAGCTGGGGCGACAGCGCCATCCTGTTCGCGGCGCAGAAGGGGCACGCAAAAGTGGTCGGAAGGCTGATCGAGGGGGGGGCCGAAGTGAATGGGCCGCCGAAGAACTGGTCGCCCATTCTCTATGCCGCGATGGAGGGGCATGCCGCGGTCGTGCGGCTGTTGCTGGACAAGGGTGCCGATCCGAATGCCCGGGCACCGAGCCTGCTCACGCCGTTGATGATCGCATCGCGCAGCGGCCACGTCGACATCGTGCGCATGTTGCTGGCAGCGAAGGCCGACCCAACCCTGACCAACGATCGCGGCGATTCTGCGCTTGGCTGGGCACTTGCGGCCGGCAATACCCAGATCGGCGATCTTCTCAAGGCGGCCGGGGCCAAGTAGATTTGCCTTTTTCCGGGCACGGATTCGTCCGGCCCGATCACGACAAGGGGAGTACAGATGCGCATCGCGAACAACACCGCCGAGCTGATCGGCAACACGCCGCTGGTGCGGCTCAACCGCGTGGCGGCCGGAATCGATGCGACGATCGCGTGCAAGCTGGAGTATTTCAATCCGGCCCACAGCGTGAAGGACCGCATCGCGGTTTCGATGATCGACGCGCTGGCCGCGCAGGGCCGCATCAAGCCGGACACGGTCATCCTCGAGCCGACCAGCGGCAACACCGGGATCGGCCTCGCCATGGTGTGCGCGGCGCGCGGCATCAAGTGCGCATTCGTGATGCCAGAGACCATGAGCCGCGAGCGTCGCCTGCTGCTCAAGGCCTACGGGGCCGACCTGATCCTGACGCCCGGTCCGGAAGGCATGCCGGGCGCAATTCGTCGCGCCGAGGAAATGGCCACGGCCGATCCGCGCTACGTGATCGCCCAACAGTTCGAGAATCCCGCCAA
Source organism: uncultured Chthoniobacter sp. (assembly GCA_964585615.1). Lineage (GTDB taxonomy): Bacteria > Verrucomicrobiota > Verrucomicrobiia > Chthoniobacterales > Terrimicrobiaceae > QYQL01. The sequence continues at coordinate 2,102 of CAZPEN010000060.1, forward strand.
TCCGGCCATCCACCGGGCCACCACGGCCGAGGAGATCTGGGCCGATACCGACGGCCAGGTCGACATCTTCGTCTCGGGCATCGGCACCGGCGGCACGATCACGGGGGTTGGCGAAGTGCTCAAGGCGCGCAAGCCCGGCATCAAGGTGATCGCGGTCGAGCCGGATGCCAGCCCGGTTCTGTCCGGCGGGGTGCGTGGACCGCATCCGATCCAGGGCATCGGCGCGGGCTTCGTGCCGGCGATCCTCAACACCGCCATCTATGATGAAGTCATCCGGGTGAAGAACGACGATGCGCTGTCGACCGCGCGTCGCATGGCGTCCGAAGACGGCCTGCTGGTGGGCATCTCGTCCGGTGCGGCAACCTGGGCCGCGCTCCAGGTGGCAAGCCGGCCCGAGAACAAGGGCAAGCTGGTCGTGGTGATCATTCCGTCGTTCGGCGAGCGCTACCTGTCGACCGTGCTGTACAGCCACCTCGAAGTCTGAGTGTCGCGCGTGGCGTTCGACTTCGAGCATCCGCCGGAGCGACGCGGCAGCGACAGCGTCAAGTGGGGCCGCTATGCCGGCCGCGACGTGCTGCCGATGTGGGTGGCCGACATGGATTTCGCAGCACCGCCCGCGGTGCTGGAGGCGTTGCGTGGCCGCGTCGACCATGGCGTGTTCGGCTACGGTGACGCGCCGGCATCGCTGGTCGAGGCCATCGTCGGATCGCTGGCGCGCGCTCACGGCTGGC
>CAZPEN010000061.1:0-2000 GCA_964585615.1 uncultured Chthoniobacter sp.
GGTCTCCGGGATGGTGCCCTGGAGTGTCTCGACCCCGATGCTCTTGAGGAACAGCTTGTCGAACCCGCCGATCAGCGGCATCGCCTCGGTGAAGGCCAGGCTGTAGCCCGCGAGAACCCACAGGATGGTGACCAGGCAGACGGTCATGAAGACCTGCATCAGCATGGACAGCACGTTTTTCTTGCGCACCATGCCGCCATAGAAGAGCGCCAGGCCCGGGATGCTCATCATCAGCACCAAGAGCGACGAGACCAGCATCCAGGCGGTGTCGCCGGCGTTGAGAACCGGGGGAGGGGTGGCGGCGGTCGCTGCCGGGGCTTCCTCGGCCGCCCAAGCGGGCAGGGCGAGAAGAAGGGTGGTCAGGGCCGCAATCAGGTGGCCCGCGCGAATGCCGATCATGGGGGTGTCTCCTGTCTTCCTAGAGGGCGACGGCATCGGTTTCGCCGGTGCGAATGCGCACCGCCTTCTCGATGTCGAGGACGAAGATCTTGCCGTCGCCGATCTTGCCGGTGCGCGCCGTGTTCTGGATGGTTTCAACCACCCGCTCCACAAGGTCGGCCTTCACCGCCACCTCGATCTTCACCTTGGGCAGGAAGCTCACCATGTATTCGGCGCCGCGATAGATTTCGGTCTGGCCCTTTTGCCGGCCGAAACCCTTGACCTCGCTCACCGTGAGGCCCTGGATGCCCAGGGGCATCAGCGCCTCGCGCACCTCGTCCAGCTTGAATGGCTTGATGACCGCCATGACCAACTTCATTTGCGACCCCTCCAAGAGTGTCTGTTCGCAAATGCAGTATCAAACGGCGTGCCAAGTTGCAGGCGATCGTGTTTTATTGTTTGTTTATATATGTGTACTAGAAAACATTAACGCCGGGCGCGAACGGCGCCCGGCGTCAGGAATGATCGAAATTTAGGCAGTTAAGTTTATGTGCCTAAAATCTAGCCATGCGCATGGCCGGCCATCGGGCAGCCGCCGCAGGCGCTGGGCGTGCCGCAGGCCGGCTGCGGCAGGTCGCGGGCGCCGTTGCTCTTGCCGATCGAGGGCGCCATCAAGGCCTTGCTGACATGCGTGTCGCCGCAATCCGGGCAGGCGATGGCGTGATCGGCCGATTTGACGTCGTAATCGGCCATGTTGTCGAACCACTCGTCGAAGACGTGGCCCTTGCTGCATTGGACGCTGTAGCGGATCATGCCCCTTGTACTCCTTGGCGGGAAAATCCCCTCCTATATACGAAGGAATCGGCGTTTGTTCAATCGGCTGGCAAGGGAATTCGCATGACGAAGGGGCTAGAGCCCTGGCGGGTGCTGGAAAGCAAGGAGGTGCTGGACGGCAGGCCGCGCCTGATCGTCGCCAATCACACCATCGAACTGCCCGACGGAAGGCGGGTCGAGGATTTCTGGAAAATCCAGATGTTCGATTATGTGGTGGTCGCCGCCTGGGACGAGGCCGACCGGCTGATCGTCGAGCGCCAATACAAGCATGGCCCCGAGCGGGTCTGCCTCACCTTGGTGGCCGGCGCCATCGAGGCCGGCGAGGAGCCTCTGGCGGCGGCGAAGCGCGAATTGCTGGAAGAAACCGGCCATCAGGCGCCCGACTGGACCGGCTTGGGCCGTTTCGTGGTCGGCGCCAATGCCGGCATCGGCCATGCCCATTTCTTCAAGGCGCGGGGCGCAAGGCTGGTGCAGCCGGCCAATTCCGGCGATCTGGAAGAGATGCGGATCGAGCATCTGGACCGGGCGCGGGTTCGTCAGGCCTTGGCCGAGGGCGAGTTCGCCATGGTCTCCTGCGCCGCCACCCTGGCGCTGGCGCTGCTCGAGGGGGATCGGTGAGCGAGGGGAGGATTGAAGCGCCTTTGCGGATTTCCTATGCTTGGCCCTGTGCTCATGGAGGGGAAGCCATGAAACGCCCGCTTGTTGCCGGTTTGGGCTTGGCCCTGGCGCTCAACGGCTGCGCCCAATATGAATTGCCCGATTTCTTCCAATTGCCCAATCTCACGGTC